>DATNFA010000014.1:0-42311 GCA_035606615.1 Steroidobacteraceae bacterium | reverse complement strand
AGGGTGCGGCGAAGATCCTCGACTTCGGCATCGCGCGCGCGGTGCCGAGCATGAATACGGAAGCGAGCCGCGATGTGTTCGATGCCGGCAGTCTCGGAGCGTACACAGAGGCGTATGCGACGGATGAAATGATCGACGGCGTCGATCCGCATCCCGCGGACGACATGTACGCACTCGGTATCATCGCGTACGAGTTGCTGACTGGGTTCCACCCGTATCAGCGCCACAGCGCGCCGGCCGCACGCAAGCTGGGGTTGAAGCCGGAGGCGCTGAAAGGCCTCAAGCGCAAGGAAGCGCGGGCGATCGAACGCTGTTTATCGTTCGATAGAAAGCGGCGGCCGCAGAACGCCGGCGACTTCCTCAAGTTGTTCCGTGGTGTCACGGCGCTGCAGAAGGCAACGCTCGCCGCGGCTGCCGTGCTCGCGTTGGTGGCCGGATATCAGTACTACCAGTACTACGTCGAGACCAGCCCGGCGATTCCGTTCAGCGCGCTGACGCCGGAGCTGCAGGCGAAATTCACGGACGACATCAAGGAAGGCGATGCGGCGTGGCAGTTCTTCCAGACTGAGAAGAATGAAGCTGCGCTGCTCGATGCTGCGACCTACTACGGGCTGGCCTATGGCATTCACCCGCGCAATCGCGAAGCCGTGACGCGCCTGAAGCGCGTCGCCGATGCTCGACTGGAAATGGCCGGAGACGACGCCGAGCGCCGTCGTGCAGCGGCAAAAGGCTTGCAGGAAGCGAGCGTCTACTACGAGAAGTACGCGCCAGTCGTCGACGCCGCCAGACAGTGATTGTCGTCGCGCTTCCTGTGGGTCAGGCTTTAGCCTGACTCTTCAGAACGTCACGCTCTGCGGCGAAAACACCGGCCCGTCCGCATCCCCCGTCCTTCTGCACGTCCTCTCCCCCATCGGCACTCCCGCCACATACGCGCGAGCGCGACATTCATAGGATCGACTTTCGCCGCATCCCGTCGCTTCGTACCGAGTCACTCCGACGCGCGGGCGCTCAGTCAACTCGACGTGCACATTCGCAGCGTCGCAATTGAGGTCCTGCGCGCTTCGCTCGCGCACCTGCCAGCTGTTGGACGCGCAGCCGGCGATCATTAGCAACGCGAGCACAACTAATCCTATCGTCCTGCCAGTTCGGTTCGACATGGTTCAGCTCCGTGCATGTCCATCGAGCGGATTCTCCCTCGATCAATCGAAAACACAAAGGGATTGACGTCACTGAGCAATACATTCCGTTCAATCTTTTCCCCGACTAACCCCCAGACCTGCTGTCGCAGCCGGCCCTTGCTCAGTTACCACTCGATGTCGGTGGTGCGGAGTGGGGTAAAAAGAATGGTGTGGGAGCGGACGAGGGAAGGCGTCGGGCGTCGCTTCTCTCGCGCTCGTAACGCGCGATCAGATCTTACGACGTCCGCGCCTTCTGTATATCCACACAGGTTCGGCGTTCCCGCAGAAATGCACACCACCCGCTCAACCTCCCTGATTACCCGCATTACCCCTCGTTGCTCTGTCAATCCATTGACAGACCCACCCTTGACGAATCGCCATTCTTACGCGCACCGGGCCAACATAGTTCTCGGAGGCGCAAATGGGGATTCAGGGGATAGTCGTTCGATATGTCGTCATCGGCTGCGCGCTGCTGCTCAGCGCGTGCGGTGGCGGAGGTGATGGAGACGATGGCAGCGGCGCTGCGAATACGCCGCCGCCACCACCGGCGAGTGGCATCGGGCCCGCTGGCGGTACGGTCAATGGCCCGAACGGGACGAAAGTCGTAATCCCGCCGGGCGCGCTGGCGGCCAACACGCCGATCGCAATTACGCAGATCGCAGCGAGTGCGATACCGCTGCCCAGCGGGATCACGCCAATCGGCGCAACGTTCGCATTCACTCCGCACGGGACGACGTTCGCCGTGCCGGTGACCGTGACACTGCCGTTCGATCCGGCCAGCGTTCCCGCGGGAGCGCTGCCGCAGTTCATGAAGACGAACGCGCAGAACCAGTGGCAGGACATCGCGAATCCGGTGTTCGGCGCGACCAGCGTCAGCGGCCAAGTCACGAGCTTTTCCGATCTCATGACGGGGCTACTGATCTTTGCACCGCGACGCGAATGGGCGTTCTTCCAGGTTCCGGGGGACCATGGCGAGGCCGTACCGCTCGCTCCGCCCAATCACGGCGGCAAACAGCCGGAGGATGTTCCGTCCGGTCGCTCCGTCTCCGACATCGTCGAGTTCGGCCCGGCGCTGTTCGATGAGCCCGTGACGGACCTGGCGGCATCGCTCCTTCCCGACCAGATTGCGAACGGCCACGCGTTCGGATCGGCCAACGGCGTGACCTACGGCGTGCTGGCCGAAGCGCCGGACGGTGAGCTCGGCGGAGCGGACCCGATCGGCAGCAAGACGAACCTCATCCAGCGGCAGACTTTCAAAGTGACCGCCGCGAATCCGTCGCTGCGCGTCAAGCTCACGAAGGTGCGCATCCTGGTGACGGACTTCAACGGCCCGTCCGACGAGACCGATGCGATCAAGGGCGAGGTGATCTTCGACCTGAGCGCGTCCAAGGGGATCGCAGCGCCGTTCCTGCTCGCGAAGGGTCGAGCGTACGTGTCCGGCGCCGACAACAACTTTCTCCGCCGCGCGGTCAACCTCGCACCCTCCAACATCGTTGGAGGCCTGTGGAACGATGACAAATTCAACCGTCAAACCGGCGTCGTGGGCTTCTCCATAGTCAACGGCGCGCCGACGCTCGACCCGCTCGGCACAGTAGCGCCGGGCTCGTGCCCGGGCACCTTCGGCCTGATGGAACTGAAGGCGACGATTCCGATCGAGATTCCGATATCGACTTTCATTGAGGGCGACGTGCTCACGCTGCGCTCCGAAGTCACTGCGGACACGTACAACCGCAGGGGCGGCGGTTCGCCGCTCGATTGTGCCGGGTCATCCGCGAGTGCGTTCATTCGCGACCCGCTGGAGGTTGGCGGCGTCGAGTGGGAGTTCACGGGGCTGGAGGCCATCGAGACGTCCGCAGAGGACAATTTCGAAGAATCGCCGCGACTGGAGCCTGAAGTCTGCGAAGCGGGGCCCAGTCCCAATCCGGAAGCAGGCACGCTGCAGTTCGAAGCTGCGACGTTCACGGTCGACGAGTTCGACGGCGCAGTGCCGACAGTTGCGGTCACTCGTACCGGCGGCTCCACCGGCGCGATCAGCGCCACGTTCACGACGAGCGATGGCACGGCGACTGCGGGTAGCGACTACCAGGCGCTGAACACGACGGTGTTCTTCGCCGACGGCCAGGAAGGTGTGCAGATCGTGCCGATCCCGGTCACGCCAGACCTGCTCGCTGAGCTCGACGAAACAGTGAACATGACACTGTCCGAGCCCGGCGGTTGCGGCGCCCTCGGTGCGCGTACCACAGCAGTGATGACGATCCTCGACAACCGAGTGAACACGCCGAACCAGCCGAGCGGCCTCGATCCGACCTTCGGCACGGGCGGCAAGGTGACCACTGAGTTCGGCGGCGACGACACCGGCATGGCGATTCAGCCGGACGGCAAGATCGTCATGGTCGGCGGCTCTCTCTCTGACTTCGTGCTGGCGCGCTACAACCCGAATGGCAGCTTGGACACTACGTTCGGCACGAACGGCAAGGTGACTCACAGCATGCTGACCGGCAGCTCCGAGGAAATCGCACGCGCGGTCGCGATCCAGCCGGATGGCAAGATCGTCGTTGCTGGTCACACGGGTCAGTTCGGACGTCCGGGCCGGCCCGCGAACAACCGCTTCGACCACGCCGTCGTGCGCTACAACGCGAACGGCAGTGTGGATACGACGTTCGGCGCTGGCGGCGTTGCGAGCAGCCTCATCGGTCGCATCTTCGCGATGGCGCTGCAGCCGGACGGCGGGATCATCGTAGTGGGCGATGCGCCTCAGCCCGAGGACATGATGGTTGCGCGCTATAACGCCAACGGCAATCTCGACCTCAATTTCGGCCTGGGCGGCTTCAGGTTGTTCGACCTGGGTCCCCTCGGCGCCGAGGTGGCGGAGAACGTGGTCGTGCAGTCGAACGGCGCGATCGTCCTGTCGGGGCCGCACACCAAGCCCGGCGAATCGGTGCGCGAGCAGCACACCGCCGTCGTGCGTTTGGACTCGGGCGGTGACCCCGATGCGAGCTTCGGCACTGCTGGTGTGCTCGTCGTCGACAACAGGAAAGTCAGCGACGGACTCGCCGTGCAAAGCGACGGCCGCATCGTGCTGGTCGGAGAGGCCGGTACCGCCACGCTCGGCGTGTCGCAATTCTCGACGATGCGGCTGAACACCAACGGCACGCCGGATAGCTCCTTCGGTACGGATGGCAGAGTGAATACCGCCATCACGGCGCAAAGCGACACCGCGAAGGCGGTCGCGCTGCAAGCGGACGGCAAGATCGTCGTCGCAGGCAGTAGTGCGAATCAGCTCAATCGCAACTTCGCAGCCGTGCGCTACAACACGAACGGCACGTTGGACGCGAGCTTCGCCACGGCGAGCATGCTGACGGTCGACTTCTTCGGCTCTACGGATGTTGCCGAGAACGTGGCCATCGCACCGGACGGCAAGATCGTGCTCGGCGGGCTGGCACGCGACGACGTCGACGGATACGGCTTGGCGCGAGTGAACCCATAACGCGAGAGGGCGTTGCAGCGTCGTTCAACGCTGCAACGCCCGCGAGCTCAAGGTTCTTGGATGTGGCGGATGCGGGCGAGGTTGGCGTCGAGTTGCTTGAGGCGACCGTCGCCGTCTTCGCACAACAGCACGAAGATCAAGTCCAGCAAGTGCTGAAGCGCGGACTGATACAACAGCGGTTCGATATGCGTGCGTTCGTCGTGCGCTGACACGAGTAGCGAGGCATCGGCATGCGCGCGCAGCGGATTCGCAGTGTGGCGCGTCACCGAAATCACTTTCCCACGCCGTTCGCGGAACTGACGACAGATCTGATACAGCGTCGGCTGCTTGCCCTGCTCCGAGAACATGAGCAGCACATCCTTCGCTGCAACCGTCGAGATGCTCGAGCTCATCAGCACCGGGTCCGCGTGATACACGGCGATGCAACCCAACAGCGAAAGCTTCGTCGCGAACGCCTGAGCGGAAACACTGTCCTCGCCCAAGCCGATCAGGAACACCTTGCCCGCCGCGCCGATCAGCGACGCGATCTCGTCGATCTTGTCCGGCGTGTTGATCAGACGCGTCTCTTCCTCGGCCTTCGCCTTCGCAGCCCACAAGCTTTCGGCCAGCGCTACGTGCGGGTCCACCTTCGTCGATTGCGCAGCCGCGCCGCTATTCCCGCCGTTGGCGCGCGCGATTTCCTCACCGACCGACAGCTTCAGGTCCGGGTATCCCTTGAACCCCAGCTTCTGGCTGAATTTCACCACGCTCGACTGGCTGATGCGCAGCGCATCCGCGAGTTGCTGCGACGAGTAGTCGCGCAGCAGGTGCGCGTTTTCCAGCAGGAAGTCCGCTATGCGGCGCTCGATCGCGCTCATCTGATCACGCTCCGATCGGATTTTGAGCAGCGAGCTCATGAGATCACGCGGCGGCAAGGGCTTGCAGTCCGCGGATCTCGCGAATGCCGAGGCCGGGCGCCTGCGTCACGGAAATTTCCGACTCATTGAAGATCACGCCACCCACGACCGGGTTGAACTGGCACAGCGACGGCCCGTCCAGGTCCACCTTCGTGATCACGTTCGCCTTTGCGACCGCGAGGTGCACTGCGGCCGAAACGCTGACGCTGGTCTCGACCATGCAGCCGATCATGCACTCCATCTCATACATCCCGCAGATGTCGGCGATGTGAATCGCGTTCGACAGCCCGCCGGTCTTCATGAGCTTGATGTTGATGATGTCGGCGGCGCGCATGCGGATCAGCTCGATCACCTCGGTCGGGCCGAACACGCTTTCGTCCGCCATGATCGGCGTGTGGACGCGCTCGGTGACGAACTTCATGCCTTCGAGGTCCTGCGCTTTCACCGGCTGCTCGACCAGCTCCAGTCGCACGCCGGCATCCTCCAGCGTCTGCAGCGCGAACACGGCTTGCTTCGCAGTCCAGCCCTGGTTCGCATCCAGTCTCATCAGCGCACGGCCCTCGACAGCCGCGTAGATCGCCTTCACGCGCTCGATGTCGACGCCGATATCCTTGCCCACCTTGATCTTCAACGACTCGAACCCGCGCTCCACGGCATTGATCGAGTCCGCCACCATCTTGTCGATGTAATCGACGCTGATCGTGATGTCCGTCGTGATCACGGGATCGCCGCCGCCCAGCATCTTGTAGAGCGGCGCGTTATATAGCTGACCGAACAAGTCATAGATTGCGATCTCCACCGCGGCCTTGGCGCTGGAATTCTTCTCGAGCGAGCCCTGGATCAGCTGCGTGATCCGATTCAGGTTCGCAATCTCCTCCCCAACGATCCGCGGCCCGATGTATTTCTTGATCGCCTCGACGATCGAGCCGTGCGTGTCGCCGGTGATCACGGCCGTCGCAGGCGCTTCGCCGTAGCCGACGTGCCCGGTATCCGTGTGGACCTGCACGATGACGTCTTCGATCGAGTCGACAGTGCGCAGCGCGGTCTTGAAAGGCGTCTTCAAGGGGACGCGCAGCATGTTGAAGCGGATATCCGTGATTTTCATGGATCTCTCAATTCTATTTGCGGATACGTTGGATGCTGTAGATGCGATCGACCCGGGACACCTGCTCTTTGCCGTCCAGCAGCGGTAAGAGCGGCGTGACCGACACGCCGTTCAAATGCACGCGGGTGACCACACCTTCGGCGTCGCGATACGTGATGCCAGTGGTGTCGTGGATGACGTACGGCCCGCCGCCGTCCTGTCCGATCACCATCATCACGTGGCCGGGAATGTAGACCAGATCGCCGACCTGCAGCTGGCGCAGCACCGCGAGCCGCTGCTCGTGATTGTCGTCGGCGGTGAAGGCGATGCGATTCAGTGCTGGGCTCACGCCTTGATCGCGCGTGTTACGCGGCAACTGCACGCCGAAGCTGCGATAGACCTCGGAGACGAAGCCGCTGCAGTCGCGCGCGTTGTAGGAGTGACCCCAACCGTAGCGCTCGCCCAGGAACTTGAAGCTTTGGTGGATCAGGTTCGCACGGGTCAGCGGCAGATAGTCCGCCGCAACATCGGCAGTTCGCGGCAGCAGCGCCGGCGCGAAATGCAGCGAGCCGTCGGCGGCACGAATCGGCAACTCGACGACGTGCGCGGTGTAAGGATGCTGACCATTCACCGGCTTCTCCGCCGGCCAATCGCTCAGGACCGGAATGCGCTGACCCATCTCGAGCCGCAGGTCCGAAACCTCCGGCTTTTCGGGCGTGAACACCGTGCGAGCGGCCGCGCCGGTGACGACGACGTACGGCTCCTTGTGCGTGTAAGCCAGCACTTCATCGCGCGAGCCTTGAGCTACATCGTTGCGCGAGATCCAAGCTGCGTACCGCGGGCTGACGACGAGCCACCACTCACCGTCGCGGCTCTCGTGCACGATCGCGACCGGTGTGCCGGGGAACAGTGCGTCCTCTTGGAAGCGGTCGATGTCCGTACCGTCGTCGGGATCGTCGAAGACCCGCATGCGCGTTGGGAACGTGCGCAGGTCGGAACGTCGCACGACCATGCCGAAGCGCGCAGGCTGAGTGGCCGGTATCGCAGCGACATTCGCATTCGCGACGATCGCGTCGATCGTCGCCGCCTCCACGGCGTTGCCGTGCTCGTCATAGAGCGCGTCATCCGGCCGCTCCGACATCCGATAGACCCACGTGTGCACATCGCCAGCCGCAAGCGTGGCTGGCAGCGCTTCGATGTCGTGTATCGAATGATCGAGCTGCTTCAGTTTGGCGTTCTGCGCTTCGATAGCAGCTTCGTCGAGCACGAGGCGCGAGCCCGCGCCGCGGCGGATCCAGAACTCCGGATCGAGCTGCGCTTCCGTCACACCGATCACGCCGTGCGCAGGAATCTGCGGCTCACGCGGGGTTGTCGCACACGCTGTGAGCAACGTAGCTATGACTGCGATGAAGATCGAATGCTTCATGGTGCCATCGTCGACAGTACGCTCGCCATGAATAGACCGATACCCGTACCGAGGACAAAGCCGAGCATGCACAACAGCACCGCGATCGGCACGAGAACCGGCGTATACGTGGCGGCAAGAACCGGTGCGGACGCAACGCCGCCGATGCCGGCGAGCGAAGAAATCCCGCACAGTTGCAGGTCGAAACGAAACGTGCGCGCGGCAAGCGCGAGCAGCCCGATGTGGATCAGCATCGTCAGCAATCCGCAGAGTACGAATAGCGGTGCGGTCGCCATACCCTGGAAATTGCTTTGCGACGCGAGCACGGCGACCAGCATCGCGAGCAGCGCGCTGGCAAGCGGTCCCGGCCCCGGAATGCGCGCGAGCGGTGTGCGTGCGACGACCAGGCCCGCGAGCGTCGCGAGCAGCACGGTCCACGAAGTAGTCGTCAGCATCGTCGAGACCGGCAACGACGTTGCGAGTCGCGCAGCGCCAAGACCGACAACCAACGCGAGTCCGAGCCACAGGAGGATGCCACCTGCATCTGCCGGTTCCTTGGTAGGAGCCGTGAGCTCCGGATACGGCCGAGCATCAGCGCGCGTCCAGCGATTGAAGCGTGCGACGAACGGCCCGCTCGACAACAGAGCAAGCACCCACAGCGAATAGCAGAGCGCGTCGGCAAGCAGCACCGGCGGTAACAAGTTGTCGGAAAGGCCGATCGACTGTTTCACCGCGACCAGATTCGCAGAGCCGCCGGTCCACGTCGCGCTGAGCGAGGCGAGCATCTTCCAGCCGTCCTGCGGCAGCACGCCGCGAAACAGCGCGTACACGACGACGATCGCCACCAGGATGCTGCCCATCGCGCATGCGTAAACCAGCAGCACGCGCGGGCCGACTTTGATGATCGCGCGCAGATCGCAGGTCACCATCAACAGAAACAGCAGCGTCGGCAGCAGATGCGCAGTCAACACGCGCTGCGCGGATTGCACTTCGCCCGTCGGCGACCACAGGCCGCCCACCGCCAGCGCCGTCACGAACAGATACGTGAGCACGATCGGCGGGAGGACCGAGAAGAAACGCCAGCGATAGCGCTTCTCCAGCGACGGAAACAGCCCCGCGGCAATCAGCATGATTGCCAGGTAGGGCCATAGCGTCTCGATCATCCATCCCCCCGCGCGCGGCGCTTGAGCAGGCTCTTCTGCAGGCCTGAGAATATTCGCTTCTTACTTTGAATCTGGCAAGAATAAATTATTGACGGCCGTCTTCCGCCCATGTTACACAGCGCTCACCTGGCCGCGCGTGAGAACCGACGTGCACACCTCGTTAGGAGCGCCGTTTCGTCGCTTATTGCTGGCGCCGCTGCTGTTCAGCATGGCGTGCTCGGCGGGCGGCACGTCGCAATCCGGACTTAATGCGGTGCTGCTCGACGACGTCATCGCGCACGTCGACGCCGGCGAGTTCAAAGCCGCACGCGCCTCCGTCGACAAGGTGCTCGCGAGCAGTGGACTGACGGCGGACAACCGCAGCGCACTCGAATTCGAGGCCGAACGCATGCATCGGATCGAGCTGGATTTCTCGCTGAGCGAGCAGCAGGCGCGCGACAAGGTCCGCGAGAGGATCCCTGACCTGCGACCGGAAGAATTCGCGGCCTGGGATGCATCCGGCCTGCTCGAACATCGCGTCATCGACGGCAACAAGCGCTATTTCAATCGCGCGCCTTCCAATCTCTTCCGTCTCAGTGCGCAGGCCCGCGCGCGGCGTGCGCAGCAGACTCCGTTCAATGACGGGCCGCTCGAGAAAGCTCATCCCCATCATCGGGAGATTCGCGATGCAGTGCTCGCGAGCAATCACACCAGCGTCGCGCCCCGACGCGTGCGCGTTACGCAAACACTCACGGTCGAGCCCGACGCCGTGCCGGCGGGCGAAACCATTCGCGCATGGATACCGTTTCCGCGCGCGTTGCCGGGGCAGCAGGAAGACATTCGCTACGTCACGAGCGAGCCCGCGCAGCACACGATCGCGCCCGAATCGACGCTGCAGCGAACGGTCTATTTCGAGCGCGCTGCCAGTGCGGGAAAGCCGACGACGTTCTCCGTCACCTACGAGCTGACGACCTTCGGCCAGTACCATCCGATCGATCCCGACAAGGTGACGCGCATCGAGCCGTCGCGTGAGCTCGCGCCGTACCTCGGCGAGCGGCCGCCGCACATCGTGTTCACCGACGATCTGCGCAAGTTCTCGCGCGAAGCAGTCGGCGACGAGCGCAACCCGTATCGCATAGCGCAGAAACTGTTCCTCGCCGTCGATCGCATTCCGTGGGCCGGCGCTCTCGAATATTCGACGCTGCGAAACATCAGCGACTACGCGCTGCACGCCGGCCACGCCGACTGTGGCCAACAGACTCTGCTGTTGATGACGCTGCTGCGTCTCAACGGCATTCCGGCGCGCTGGCAATCCGGAATGGTTTTCTCCGACGGCGACTACGACAACCTGCACGACTGGGGCTGGTTGTACCTCGCGCCTTACGGCTGGGTTCCGATGGACGTGACGTTCGGCAAGCTCGACGCCGGCGACCCGCAGCTCGACATGTTCTATCTCGGCGGCCTCGACGCGTACCGCATCGCCTTCAACGACGACTACAGCCAGCCGTTCGCGCCGCCGAAGCAGCATTTCCGCTCCGAGACCGTCGACCTGCAGCGCGGGGAGGTCGAGTGGCGCGGCGGCAATTTGTACTTCGACAAATGGGACTACACGTTCCAGGCACACAGCACTCCACAAAACATCCGCACTAGTCAGCAATAAATCGGGATAACGGCCGGGAGGTCACATGACGAACAAGATCTTGAAGAGCGCGATGTATGTCGCGATGGGGATGTCGCTCGCTGCTGCGCTGCCTGCAACGGTTGCGCACGCCGCCAGCGGCGACGGCTCACTGGTCGGCCGGCTCGCAGACGCGAGCAACAAGCCGCTGGCTGACGCCGAGGTGACCGTGACCAATCCCGAAACCGGATTCAGTCGCACGGTCAAGGCGGATGCCGACGGCAACTACCGCTTCCCGTACCTGCCGGTAGGCAAGTACCAGGTCAACGCGACCAAGAACGGCGCGGTGCTGGGCAAGCTCGCCCAAGTGACCGTTTCTCTCGGCACTGCGACGACTGCCGACGTGACGGTCGGCGCGATCACGCTGGAAGAGATTCAGGTGCTCGGAACTCGCATCGTCACTGCGGTTGACGTGAAGTCGACCGAGTCCGCGACCAACATCACGCGCGAAGATCTCGAGCGCCTGCCGGTCGAGCGCGACATTCTCGCGGTTGCGCTGCTCGCCCCCGGCCTGAACAAAGGCGACAGCGGCCTGTGCTCGGGCGGCAACTGCGGCGTGTCGTTCGGCGGCTCCTCGATCGCGGAGAACACCGTCTACATCAACGGCCTGAACGTCACCGACTTCTACAACCGCGTCGGTTTCTCCAGCGCGCCGTACTCGTTCTACAAGGAATTCCAGGTCAAGACCGGCGGCTACTCGGTCGAGTTCGGCCGCACCACGGGCGGCGTGATCAATGCGGTCACGCGCTCCGGCACCAACGAGTTCGAGTACGGCACCGAAGTCGTGTGGGAGCCGAGCTCGCTGCAGTCGAACAAGAAGAATCACTTCGACAGCACCGGCGCCCCATACATCATCGGCAGCTACGACGAGTACGACCGCACCACTGCGTCGGTGTATGCGTCGGGTCCGATCGTCAAGGATAAGCTGTTCTTCTTCGCCATGTACGAGGCACGCGACTACCAGCCCGTACACACCGACGATGAGGCCA
This sequence comes from Steroidobacteraceae bacterium, assembly GCA_035606615.1. Classification (GTDB taxonomy): domain Bacteria; phylum Pseudomonadota; class Gammaproteobacteria; order Steroidobacterales; family Steroidobacteraceae; genus Steroidobacter. The sequence continues at coordinate 30,452 of DATNFA010000014.1, read as the reverse complement.
CCAACTTCTTCGAAGCCCAGGAAGACAACGGCTTCTGGGGCGCGAAGATCGATTGGCAGATCAGCGATGAGCACCTGCTGGAGCTGCTGGCCTTCTCGGACAAGAACGAAGAAGTGCGCGACGGCTTCGGGTTCGACTTCGACTCGGGCGCCAAGGGCTCGTTCGTGAACACGCGTTTCACCAACAGCGGCGGCTTGAGCTGGTCGGCGACGTACACCGGCTACCTCACGGACGCCTTGTCGATGAAAGTGCTGTATGGCGAGAACGAGCGCGAGTTCTCGCGCTTCAGCAACAACGATGTCGAGTGCGCCCGCGTCCGCGACCTGCGTCCCGGCGGCGGCGGCGACGTCGGCTGTACCGCCAGTTCCAACGTGACTGAGCGCACCGACACACGCGAGGCAGCGCGCATCGACTTCGAGTGGGATCTCGGCGTACACCAGGTTCGCTTCGGCATGGACCATGAAAGCAACACCTCGGAGCACGAGCAGTTCTATCCCGGACCGGAACGCCTGCTGTACGAAGTACGCCGCACGACGCTCCCGACGCTCGAGAACGGCGCCACGGTGCCGATCGGCACGGAGTACGTGCGCACGCGTCGCAACGAGGTGAACGGCGAGTTCGAGACGATCAACCAGGCGTTCTATGCCGAAGACAACTGGTCGATCACCGACGCCCTGGTCCTCAATGCCGGCGTGCGCTGGGAGGGCTTCGACAACAGGAACTCCGACGGCGACAGCTACATCAAGATCGACGACATGATCGCGCCGCGCTTCGGGTTCTCCTGGGACCTGAAGGGCGACAAGCGCAGCAAGCTGTTCGGCAACGCCGGCCGTTACTTCCTGCCGGTGGCGAACGTCATCAACATCAAGCAGGCCGGCGGCTTCCTCGATCGGCGCACGTTCTACCAGTTCCTCGGGTTCGAGCCGTTCCAGTACAACGGCACGACCCGCCAGCGGCCGATTCTCGGCGCGCAACTGGGTCCGGTCGACGACTCGCAGGGCGACGGCAGCGTCGGCGACCTGCGCGGCGAGGTCGACCAGGACATGGATCCGGTGTACCAGGACGAGCTGATCCTCGGCTTCCAGTCGATGATCGACGACAAGTGGTCGTGGGGCGTGCGCGGCATCTACCGCAAGCTCCACGACGCCATCGACGACATGGAGATCACTTCCAACGGCACTCTGTGCGGCGGCGAGCCCACGGAAGTCGGCTTCGTCATGGGCAACCCGGGACGGCCGCTCACGGTGTTCACCGACACGAACTGCGACGGCGAGAACGACGCGATGGTGACGATCGACACCGCGAAGGCCGGCTGGGCGATCTTCGACGAGGACGGCAACTTCGTGCGCGAGGTCGGCTATCCGAAGCCGCAGCGCGACTACAAGGCCCTCGAGCTCGAGGTCGACCGCGCGTGGGACGACCAGTGGTCGTTCAATGCCACGTACACGCTGTCCTTCAGCGAAGGCAACGCCGAAGGCCCGATCAACTCGGATACCGACTTCGGCGATACCGGCCGGACGGAGAACTTCGATAATCCGTGGGTGAACTTCGGCGGCGTGGGCTACCTGCCGAACGATCGCCGGCACTCGCTCAAGCTGCGCGGTGCCTACGCACTGACCGAGAGCTGGGAGTTCGGCGCGACGCTCGCTGTGCAATCCGGCGCGCCGATCGGCGCGTTCGGCGAGGGCAACCCGTTCGACGACACCGTGTTCGACAGCTTCTTCGTCTTCAACGAGACCACCGGCCAGTGGGATCTCCACAAGCGCGCGAGCGGGGGCCGTACGCCGTGGATCTACGACCTGGGTGCCAACGTGAAATTTAAGCACTCGTTCTCGGCGGCGGACCTGCAGGTGAAGCTGCAGGTCAACAACGTGCTGAACCAGCAGCGCAAGACCGAAGTCGACGACTTCCTCGGCTCGGTGCCGAACGGCAACCCGGACTACCTGATCGGGACGGGTTACCAGTCGCCGCGCTACGCTCTGCTGACCTTGAAGCTGGACTTTTAATGGATGAAGGCACGCACGATCCTGATTGCACCCATTCTGATCGCACTACTTGCCGTCGGGATCGGCGCGTGCACGACACCGACAGCTGACAGGGAGTCTCTTCCAACGCAGTCGTCGATGGAGAAATCCATCGACGCTGCGTTCGACGACGTCAATTCGCGCTATCGATTGGCAGGGCTCGCGCTGGGCGTCGTGCGCGACGGCAAGGTCATCTACACGCGCACGGCCGGCAGCCAAGCGCTGTTCAAGATCGCATCCAACAGCAAGGCGATGACGACCGGCGTTCTCGCTCGCCTCGTCGATGCGGGCAAGTTGCGATGGGAAGATCCTGTCACGCGTTACTTGCCGCAGTTCCGCATGTACGACTCGTGGGTCACGCAGCAGATGCAGGTGCGCGACCTGCTCCTCCACAACAGCGGGCTGCGCGAAGGCGCGGGCGATCTGATGTTCTGGCCCGAGCCGAATCTGTTCACGCGAGCGGATGTCATTGCGGGGGTAGCGCATCACAAACCCGAGCACAGCTTTCGCTCGCACTACGACTACGACAACACGATGTATGTCGTCGCGGGCGAGGTCGCCGCTGCAGCAGCCAGCACGACGTACGAAGAGCTCGTGCGACGGGAGCTGTTCGAGCCGCTGCAGATGAGCGGTTGCCGAGTCGAGAGTATGTACGCGGCTGCTGGCGGCATCCGCTGCAGTCTCGACGACATGCTGAAGTGGGTGCGGATGTGGCTGGATCCGGATTCGAAATGGCTGACGCCCGCGCAGCGCGAGGCGGTCTGGACGCCGCACATGCCAATGCCGCTGTCGGAGCGGCAGCGTCGCTGGGACGTCAGCCGCTTCAATGCATACGGTTACGGTTGGCGAATTTCGGATGTGGACGGTGTGCTGCGCGTCGCGCATACCGGCACGCTGTCAGGCTGGTACTCGGCGGTGACGCTGCTGCCAGAGAAGAAGAGCGGCTACGTTCTCATGATCAACGGCGAGGGTTCAGAAGCCCGCATCGTTCTGAACGAAATTCTGGTCAAGCTTTTCACGGCCCCGGGCGAGCGCCGGCGTGCGGCTGACTATGCGGCGGAGCTGGCGCGAGAGAGGCAGCAGCCACCGCAGGAGTCGAAGCCGCCGGCGCCCGCGCGTACGAGGCCGGTGATAACCGGTCTAGCTAAGCAGCTCGGGATCTATCGAGACCCCTGGTTCGGCGAAGTCGCCATTTGCGAACGCGATGGCGCGATCGGTTTCACTTCAGCGAAGTCGCCGCAGCTCACGGGCGAGGTGATGCAATCGGGCGAGCGGTTGCTCGTCGATTGGCGTGATGACAGCATCGATGCGGAGGCGTGGCTCGACTTCACAGCGCCTGGGACCTTGCGGCTGAGTAAAGTCGATCCGGAGGCGGATTTCAGCTATGACTACGAGGATCTGGCGTTCATGCGCGTGGGCGATTGTTCGATGAAGCCGCAAGTCGATGCGTTGATGCGGGACTACACCGGCGACGTGCCGGGTGCATCCGTGCTCGTGCTTCGCGACGGCGAACCCGTCGTGCGCGCCGGCTACGGTATGTCGGACATGGAAGCGCACACCCCGGCGACAGCGACGACGAACTACCGTCTCGCCTCGGTGACGAAACAATTCACGGCCGCGTCCATCCTGCTGCTGGCCGAGGACGGTCGCCTGAAGCTCGACGATCGCGTGCGCAAATGGCTGCCGTCACTGCCGAAGGCAGCGGAGCCGATCACGATTCGCCACCTCCTGACGCACACTTCCGGCCTGATCGACTACGAGGATGTGATCCCCGAAACCTTCAAGCCCCAGCTGCACGACGCCGACGTGCTGCGGTTGCTGGAATCGCAAGATCGAACCTACTTCAAGCCCGGCAGCAGCTACCGCTACAGCAACAGCGGCTATGCCTTGCTGGCGCTGATCGTCGAGCGAGCCTCCGGCCGGACCTTCGCGACTGTCCTGCGCGAGCGCATCTTTCAGCCGCTGGGCATGAGCAACACGGTGGCTTACGAGGAAGGCATCTCGACCGTGAGCAACCGCGCCTTCGGCCACACGCAGGAACAGGGCCGCTGGAACCGGACGGATCAGAGCCAGACGAGTGCGGTGCTCGGCGACGGTGGGATCTACTCCTCGATCGACGACCTGGCGAAATGGGATGCCGCGCTGTACGACGGACGGCTGCTGCGCCCGAGCTCCTTGCAGGCGGCCTTCACTCCCGCAACGCACACCGACGATCCAGAGGTGGAATACGGCTTCGGCTGGCGTATCACGGGCGAGACCCTCTGGCACTCCGGCGAGACGGTCGGCTTCCGCAACGTGATCGTGCGTTACCCAAAGCGCCACCTGACGGTGGTCGTCCTGACCAACCGCAACGAACCAGAGCCTTATCGCTTGGCCCTGGAAATCGCGAAAACGGCTATCGCTTCTCGATAAACCTGATCGCCCGCGACGCGTCGAATCCCAACGCGCGGGCGATATGCAGGAACTCGATGACGTCGATGCGGCGTTCGCCGCCTTCGTATTTCGCGACGAAACTTTGGTGTTTGCCTAGTTTGTCTGCCAGTTGTTGTTGGGTCATGCCTGCTCGTTCGCGGGCATTGACCAGGTACTGGGTCAGGCGCACATGTTCAGCCGAGCGCAAGGACTTCAAGGTGGCGGGCTCCGTGTCCGGGCCCGTATCTGTAATCCCGCTTTGCGATTATCCCAATTTAGGATACGCTGTGGGCGTCCGAAGTTGCTAGCATACGCAGTCATGGTCACGGACGAAGACACGGATTCGAACCCCGTCGCGGAGCAACTGCCGATCGTGCCGCCGGTCGACTATCCCGCGTGGCTGCGCTTGCGGCCACGCATCACCAAGGAGCTGCTGCAACTGGCGGATGCCGGCTCTCTGCCGACCGGCGCATCGCTCAAGCGCGTTTGCCAGCGGCTGTTCGGCCCCGACTGCAGCCCGCAAGACGAGACCCGCTTCCTGATTTTCGCCGCGCCAATCGCGCGCAAGATCGCCATCGGGTTGGCGAACCGCGGCGATCGCATCGGCGACAGTGACGTCAAGGTCCAGGACCTGGTCGAGTGGCTCGGCTGGCTCGACCGCTTCGACCCCATGTGCGCCGCGATGATCGACCTGCACTACTTCGCAGGCCTCAGCGCCAAGCAGACCGCCGCCGCTCTGCGCCTGTCGCCCGAGGTCGTCGTCCGGGACCTGCGGTTCGCCAAGGCCTGGCTGCAGACGAAGCTGATCTAGCCCGCGCTTCTGGCCTCGTGCTCTAATCGCCGTCCGCCGCAAGCCGGACCGCGACTGATGAACACGCCCGCCAAGCCCAAAACCGCCATTTCCCCGACCCGCGAGGAGAACTACGCCGAGTGGTATCAGCAGGTCGTGCGCGGCGCCGACATGGCCGAGAACTCGCCGGTGCGCGGCTGCATGGTCATCAAGCCGTGGGGCTTCTCGCTGTGGGAGAACATGCAGCGGGCGCTGGACGATATGTTCAAGGCCACCGGCCATCAGAACGCCTACTTCCCGCTGTTCATCCCGCTGTCCTTCATGCAGAAGGAAGCTGCCCATGTCGAGGGCTTCGCCAAGGAATGCGCTGTCGTCACCCATCATCGGCTGGAAGCGGGTCCGGACGGCAAACTGCGCCCGGCAGGCGAGCTCGAAGAGCCGCTGATCGTGCGGCCGACCTCCGAGACGATCATCGGCGACGCGTTCGCGCGCTGGGTGCAGAGCTATCGCGATCTGCCGCTGCTGATCAATCAATGGTGCAACATCGTCCGCTGGGAGATGCGTACGCGCATGTTCCTGCGCACCACCGAGTTCCTGTGGCAGGAAGGGCATACCGCGCACGCCACCTCCGAAGAGGCGGTGGAAGAGACGATGCGCATGCTCGGCGTCTATGCAGAGTTCGTCGAGAACTGGCTCGCAGTACCCGTGATCAAGGGTGAGAAGACTGCGGGTGAGCGCTTCCCCGGCGCCGTCCAGACCTTCAGCATCGAAGCGATGATGCAGGATCGCAAAGCGCTGCAGGCCGGCACCAGCCACTTCCTCGGTCAGAACTTCGCCAAGGCGAGCGAGATCAAGTTCCTCGATCAGAACGGCGCGCAGCAGTACGCGTGGACCACGAGCTGGGGCAGCTCGACGCGCCTGATCGGCGCTATGCTCATGACTCACTCCGATGACGACGGCTTCGTCGCGCCGCCGAAGGTCGCGCCGCTCCAAGTCGCGATCATTCCCATCTGGCGCACGGACGAAGACAAGCCGCGCGTGCTCGAGTATTGCCGCAAGGTCGCGACCGAGCTGCGCGCGCAGCGGTACGTGGATCGGCCAGTCAGCGCCATGGTCGATGAACGCGACGAACGTGGCGGCGACAAGGTGTGGAACTGGATCAAGAAGGGCGTGCCAGTGCGGCTGGAGATCGGCCCGCGCGATATGGAGAAGGACGCGCTGTTCGTCGGCCGTCGCGATCGCGCGCCGAAGGACAAGCAGAGCATCCCGCGCGCCGAGTTCGTCGCCTCGATCGCAGCGACGCTGCAATCGATCCAGGACAATCTCTACGCACGCGCCAAGGATCTTCGCGAGAAGAACACGCGTCGCATCGACTCCAAGGACGAGTTCTACGCCTGGTTCACGGCGCCGAAGGTTCCAGAGAACGCACCGACGCCGATCCACGGCGGTTTCGCGCTGACGCATTTCAGCGGCGATGTGAAAGTCGAGCAGCAGATCAAGAACGATCTGGGCGTCACCGTGCGCTGCATTCCGCTGGAGAAGAGCGAGCCGGGCACTTGTCCGTTCACCGGTCAGCCGAGCCCGCAGCGGGTCGTGTGGGCGAAAGCCTATTGATCGATCCCGCCGAGCGTGCGGCGCGGACACGCGCCTGGCTGCAGCTGCACTTCTGCGTCGTGCTGTGGGGCTTCACAGCGATCTTCGGCCGGCTCATTTCTCTTCCCGCGCTGCCCCTGGTGTGGTGGCGCATGACGCTGGTAGCCATCGCGCTCCTCGCAGTCGCTAAGTTCTGGCGCGGCGTGCGTAGCTTGTCGGCGCGACAGCTCGCGATCTACGCCGGCATCGGCGTGCTGGTTGCGCTGCATTGGCTCACGTTCTACGGCTCGATCAAGCTTTCTAACGCTTCCGTCGGCGCGACGTGCATGGCGCTGATGTCGGTGCTGATGGCCTTCGTCGAGCCGCTCATCGTTCGGCGGAAGTTCGATCCGCGCGAGTTGTTGTTCGGCCTCGCGGTGATTCCTGGCGTGTTGTTCGTCATCGGTGGCACGCCCGTAGCCATGCGGCTGGGCATCGCGGTCGGAGTGCTTTCCGTGCTGATCCTTTGCGTGTTCGGCGCGCTGAACAAGCGCTACATCAGCCACGCCGAGGCGCTGACAGTCACAGGTGTGGAGATGTGCGCCGGCGCGCTGTTCCTGACGTGCCTCGGGCCGCTGCTGCCCGGCGGTGAGGCATTGTTTGCAATGCCATCGTTGCGCGATGGCTTGCTGCTGCTCGCGCTTGCGATGGGCTGCACGCTGTTGCCGTTCACGCTCGGCCTGGTCGCGATGCGACACTTGAGCGCGTTCGCGACAGCGCTCGCGCTGAATCTCGAACCGGTGTACGCGATCGTGCTCGCGATCCTGTTACTCGATGAGCAACGCGAGCTCGCGTGGCCGTTCTACGTCGGCGTCGCAATCATCCTGGGCGTGGTGATTCTGCATGCGCGGATGATGCAAGCACCTGCTTTGCCAGATACAGCGCCAGAGGCGCGAGCATGAGGGCTGTAACCACACCTGGCGTATAGCCGCCCTGGATCACTGACCAGACCGGGTGCACGATGCCGTTGATCGTCTCGACGACGATCCAACCCCACAGGATTGCCGCTGCGCCCCGCCATTGCCGGCGGACAGGCCAGAAATAACACCAGGCGCCGAAAGCGACGATGCAGATGTTCAGGGAGACGAAGCCGCGCTCGAGATCGTTGGACACGAGTCCCGCAACGAAGCGAGCGGGAGGGAACGAGTCCCACAGCCGCCAGATGGATTCCTCAATGGAGTGCGCAGCCTGCGCGAGTACGAGAGCGCCGAAGGCAGCCGACACTCGCGAGTCTGTGCGTTGCGGATTCAACGCCGGTTACCGCGGGGCAGCCGTCAGCCTTTCGCTTTGCTCTGCTGCTTGGAAAATCGCAAGTTGAGGCGTTCGACGTACTGCGCGAGCAGCGCGGAGACTTCGCTGTGCACGCCGGCGCGCATGCCGACTATCGTGTTCGCGCCTTGCGTGATCACATAGCGCTGCCAGACGCCTTCCTGGCCTTCTGGTGCTGCTACTTCGTCGACCGATTCGAGACAGAACGGAGTTTCAGCCGAGTGCCCCGAAGAAGCGGGAAAGCTTGGCATCGGGGCACTAGGTTTTTCAGCAGGGTCTTACCAGCGGCCGCCGCCGCCACCACCACCGCCACCACCGCGGTGTCCGCCGCCACCACCGCCACCACCGCGCGGCTTGTCCTGCGCCTCGTTGACCTTGAGCGGCCGGCCGCCCATGTCATAGCCGTTCAGGCTTTGGATCGCCTTGGCGGCATCGGCGCGTGACATTTCCACGAAGCCGAAGCCACGTGGACGCCCGGTTTCGCGGTCATTGATCAGGGAGACCGATTCGACCGTTCCGTGCTGCGAGAACAGGGCACGGACGGCCTCTTCAGTTGCGCTGAAAGGCAGATTGCCCACATAGATCTTGCTCATCGATGAAGCTCTCTCGTTGTTGGCGACGCAGATGAGCTGAGGGTTCAGCCCGAACACGTCTTGATTAAGCCTACCGCGCGGCCAGCGCGGCTTCCTCGGTTCGAGAACGATTCGGTTTAGCTGAATTGGCGCCAGTGCAACCGTGCAGGGCGGCCAGAAGGAGATAAAGAGAAAGGTTACGAGCCGGCGCCACTATACCGTGCGAGCCGCGGATTCGCTCGCCTTTCGTTAACATATGTCAGTCTCCATCGGAGGGCACAGATGATCCAGGGTGCGTGTATTTGTGGCGCAGTTCGATGGACTTTCCAGGGCATTCCCGACGGCGCGACGGCGTGTAATTGCACGGCTTGCCGCCGTTACGGCGCGCTGTGGGCGTATGACTTCGAAGGCCTGGGAATCAAGGTATCGGGGCCGGCGCAGGCGTTCATCCGCGGCAAGGCGCTCAGCTTCAATTTCTGCCCGACCTGCGGCTGCGTCGCGTTCTGGCGCGGGCAGGACGTCGACAAAGAGGGCCGCCGGCGGATTGCCGTCAACCTGCGGCTCGCAGAGCCGGACGCTGTCGCGAAGATTCCGATCGACCACTTCGACGGCTTCGATACCTTCGAAGACCTGCCGCGCGATGGCCGTTGCGTCGCCGACTACTGGTTCTGATTTCAGCGTTGGGCCGCGTAGATTTTGACCAGCTCGTATAGAAAATCGCGCCCGTCGTACAGCGACTGCACCCGCACCCGCTCGTTGAGGCCGTGGATACCGCCGAGATCCGGATCCAGGAACAGGCCGTTGATGCCGTAGGTCGGAATCCCTGCCGGGCTGAGGAACTGCCCGTCCGTCGCGCCTGGCTGCAGGATCGGCAGCACCGGCACTCCCGGATAGAAGCGGGCAGACACCTTCTCGATCGGCGCCATGATCTCGCGCGTCAGCGGCGGTACGACCGACGGCGGGCCGCGCGTCTCCAACGTCGTGACTTTGACTGCCGAATCTGCGGCGACTTTCTCCAGCACCTGGCGAACGCTCTCGGGGGACTCGCCCGGATAGACGCGGCAATTGACGTTCGCACGCGCGCGCTGAGGCAGTGCGTTGGTCGCATGCCCGGCGTCCAGCATCGTCGCGACGCAGGTCGTGTGCAGCATGCCGTTCCACGTCGGATCTTCGGTCACCTTCGCAGCGGCCGCGGCGTCGGCCGGATCCGCGACCAGCTTCGTCATCGCCGCTCCGACCTCGCCGCCGACGATCCCCGCCATGCGCGAGAAGTAGATGCGCGTCGTGTCGTTGACCTTGATCGGAAACTCGTAGTGCTCGATGCGCGTGAGCGCGCCGGCCAGGTGATAGATCGCATTGTCCTTCACCGGCCGCGAGCTGTGACCGCCCGGGTTCGTGACTTCGAGCCGGAAATTCTGCGAAGTCTTCTCGCCCGCCTGCACGCCCATCATCACGCGCTTGCCCGACGCGTCGAGCATGCCCCACGAGCCCTCGTTGAGCGCGAACGCGGCGTCGATGAGGTCGCGCTTTTCCTTGACCAGATACTCCGCGCCATTGAAAGCGCCGCTGGTTTCCTCGCCGCAAGTCAACGCCATCTTCACCGTGCGTCGCGGCTTGGGGCGCTCGCCGCGCAGGCGAATCAGGGTGTCGACCCAGGTCGCGGCCATGGACTTGTCGTCGAGCGAGCCGCGCGCATAGAAGTAACCGCCTTCCTCGATCAACTTGAACGGATCACGCTCCCAGTCCTCGCGGCGTGCTTCGACGACGTCGATGTGGGCGAGCAGCAGTATCGGCCGCGCCTTCGCGTCGGTGCCGGGGAGGATCGCGACCAGGCCGCCTTCCTTTGGATGATCGGTGGTCGAGAACAGATGCAAGTCGCTTTCCGGATAGCCCGCGGCGCGCAGGCGCGCGGCCATCTTCTGCGCAGCCTCGGTGCAGTTACCCGCCGACAGCGTGGTATTGGTCTCCACCAGCTCGCGATAGATTTCGCGAAATGCGGCTTGATCGGGCCGCAGTCCTTCTGCCTGTGCAGCCGAGAGGGTCGTCAAGGAAATGGTCAGGCATGCGGCGGCGAGCGGCGACTTGTTATTCATGCATCCCCCTTGTGAGGCGCACAGGATAGTCGGTGCCGGGAGAAGAAATCGAGGATAACTCAGCAGTGCAACATGAACTGCAGCACCGCGAAGTTATGGAACGTTTCTTTCCCCGGGCACCGTCGCAGCGGTATCCAGCTCGCGCAGCCACGCGAGAATCAACGGGGCGGCGGCCAACATCGACGGGTCGTGTCCCACCGGACCAACGTCGATCGCAGCGACATCGACGTTGCGCGCTCGCATCGAACGAGCAGCGGCCAACGCTTCCTCCGGCGTTACGTCCAGATCCTTCGATCCGTAGTACAGCCGAACCGGTGCACGCGGAGTGACATCGACGAGGCTGTTGGCCGCGAATGAGTCGAGATACCAGTGAGCCTGGTTGCGATCGAAAGCGTCGAGGAAATTCTGGTTGAACATCCGGCGCGGATCCGTCGGCAGCGAGCTGACGATCTCCTGCGGCTTTGCGCCAGCGAACACACGCTCGACGACGGCTGCGTATTCAGGCGTGAGCACGCTGTCTAGCGGCTGGCTGTAATACGCAGCTTGTCCCCATGCCGCGTACGCAAGATAGAGCGAGTGCGAGGGCGCGCCACCTTTCAGCGCGGCAGGCAGCGACACGTGTCGAAGGTCGTAGGCTCCGGCGACCTGCGCTGAGCCAAGGACGGGTCGGCCCTTGCTTTCGAGCACGCGAAGCGCCGCGAGGCTCGCCCAGCCGCCTTCCGAGAATCCCGAGAGAAACACCGGACCGTTCGGTACGCCCGGCACCCGTTGACTCGCCTCGATCATGCCGGCGACTGCAGGCCCGATCGCAGCGGCGACGTAATAGGGATGTCGTCCGCTTGAATCGCCAAGGCCGGGATAATCCGGCGCGATGAGCGCATAGCCGTTGCCTGCAAATGCGATGGCGGCCGCAAGCCCGGTGCCATCGAGTTGCGAAGGCACCGCCGTGCGCGTCGTGCTCGTCCCATGCTGGAAGCTCACCAAGCGGCGCGGCGCGACGTTACGAGGCAGGGCGAGCAGCCCACTCAATTGAATGACCTCGCTGCCGCTGCCGACCGAGTACTGCATTCGATAACAGTCGACGGAGTTCTCCACCGGAATTCCGTCCACGCCTGCAAACGTCAGCAGTACGCGTGCCTTCAGAGTCGAGATCGTTTTCAGCGGCGTCAGCCGCACTTCTTCCGGCGCCTGAATCGCGCGCGGATGCATGCAGGCGGAAAGCAGTGCGAGAACGAACAAGAGCGGCCATGCAACTCGCATGGCGCGAGTAGAGCACATTCGATCGAACTCCGACAAAGAGTTCGACTCGCCGCTGCACGCATTGGTCAGCAACGAGCTGCTGATCGGCGTAGTCACGAAACTATGAGCTGCTAACTTCCTCTAGAATGTCGCTGGGCGAAAGCGGGGACCGTATCGTGACGACTCGAAGGCTCGCAACGAAATTACTGCCGGCTCTCGCGCTGCTCGCTGCCGTTTCACTCCCGACCGCAGCAGCGACACCGCCGGCGCAGATCGATCACATCCTGCTCGGTATCGACGATCTCGATCGGGGCATGAAGGCATTCGAAGAGGCCACGGGTGTCAAACCGGTTGTCGGTGGCAAGCATCCGCGCGGCACTCACAACGCGCTCGCGTCGCTCGGCGATGGAACGTACGTCGAGATCATCGCGGTCCAGAAGGGCGTCACGCCCCCGGACGATTTCACCGGACTCGCACAGCTGCATACGCTCACACCAATTGGTTGGGCGGTGTCGTCCAAGGACAGCGCTCAGCTGCGTAGCCGACTCGAGGCCGCCGGTATGGCCGTGACTGAATCGTCTCCCGGCTCGCGCACCACGCCGGCGGGAAAGACGTTGTCGTGGCAGACCTTCGGCCTCAAAGACAATTTCGAGGAAGCGCCGTTCTTCATCGTGTGGTCGGCGCAGACCGCTCACCCGTCGACGACCTCACCGGGCGGATGCAAGCTGCAGCAGTGGCGCATTGCTGGCCCGCATCGGAAGAATCTCGAACAATTGCGCAGCGCGCTGGAATTGCGCGTCGATGTTGCCGATGCCAAGATCACATCGATGCGGCTTGCGCTCGCCTGCCCGAAGGGCGCGGTTACATTCTGAATCGCGGCTCGGCTCGAGAAGTCGGCGCGAGCTTGGGAATCGGTTGTCCCGGCCGTAGTACTTTTTTGACCGTCTGCAGGCGATCCCAGACGGCTTCCATGATGACCTGTGACGCTTCTTCAGGATGGCAGAGCTCGCCTTTGCAGGCCGATCGCGTCAGCTGATCGTTACCGCCGGCCACCAGGCACAACTGGGTGCGGATTCCCTTGCCCCAGTCCGACTGGAACTGGACCAGGTCCTCGCGCTTCGTAGTCAGCAACTTCTCCCGCAATTCCGGATACATGTCCGCGACGATTCGATCCACCGCCCGGGGTACGTTGCGCGGCAGCGGTTTGATCGCATACGGACACCGGCCGGGTTCTGGAACGGGGTCCGCGGCCCCGGCCAGCGCAGGCGCAAGCGCCGCAAGAATGAGCAAGCTATAGATCAGTCGGCTCATGGACGGATAGCCTGCCACCGACGCCCGCTTCTGCCAAATCCCTGCGACATGCATCACGGCTGCCTGCCTGCAGCGCGGGCAGAGTGCCCGGCGTACAACGGACGGAGGACCGGACGACGGATCGGGTCGATGGAACGAATTGAGATCAAGACTTCGCTGACGCAGGCCGATTGGCTCGCGTATCAAACCAGCTGGGCCCGGCGCAACCTGGGCGATCAGAACAAGCACGGGCTCATTGCCATGCTGCTCGGCGCTCTGATCGTGGTCGCTGCCGCGTTGCTCGCCGACTATTTCGGACGACCGCTGTCCATGCCGAGCCTGATAGCCGGCATCCTCCTCTGCGCTGCAGGGTCCTACTACCACGCATTCCGCGCGCGGCACGCCGCCCGTCCCGATCCCGATGGCTACCTGCTCGGGCCCTTCACGATCGCATTCAGCGCCAGGGGCATCGAGACCGTGAAGACTGGCGCGCGTGCGCACTACACCTGGAGCATCGTCCGGGACCTCGATTGGACCGAGCAGCATTTGTTCGTGTGGCTCGACCCCGTGGCAGCCATCATCGTGCCGTTGCGCGATCTGCCGACCGGACTGGCTGCCGCGCAACTGCGCGAGGAAATTCGTGCGTTGCAGAGCGCGGGTGCAGGCGCGGCGGAGCCTGCGTTGCTTCCGCTGGAAGAATCGCCTCCCGCGCTTTCACAGGAAGCACTGCCGTCCGTGCAAGAGTCTCCGCCGGACACGGCGGGTCGTTTCAAACGCTTCATGCGTTCCTACGGCACGCTCCTGCTCGGCCGCACGCCCGCTGCCGACGACTTGATGAGTGTGTCCCGGCTGGTATTGCTGGCCCCGGTCTTGAGCCTGGCGATATGGTTGATTGTCGATAAGTGGCGAGCGGGTGCGGACGCAGAGTTCGTGCCGTACTCGGTACTCACGTGGTCCTGGTACACGATGATTGTGCTCGCTGCGGTCGGGGTTGCCAGCGGGCTTGCGCGGCCAACGGTGCCGTACGGGCGAGTCCTGGTGCTTACCGCTGCGTTCATTCCGGTGGTGCTGGTACTGGAGCTCGCGCGGGATCTATGGATCAGCTCCAACTGGGCGTTCGTGACCTCGCTCGCCATTGCAATCTATGCCGTCATTTATGTGACGCGCATGCTGCGCTCCTTGACGGGTCGTCCACAGTCGCAAGTCATGCGAGTCCTCGCAGTGATTTCTTGCGCGGCCGTCCTGCTGACGCATTCCTTCGAGCTCGATGGGACCTTCTGGTACGCGAACGAAGAGTTCGACGAAGCAGGTTCGGACTACTGGGCCGACATGAAGCGCTCCGAGGCGCTCATGTATGCGCAGCCCGAGCGCATCGACTCAGCGGTGAGCGCCTTGCAGCGCCCCGAGGAACTGCCGGCAGCTGCATTCTTCGTCGGCTTCGCCGGCCAGGGCGACCAACGCGTATTCGCCGGTGAGATCGCTCTCGCTCGCAAAGTCGTTGCAGCCAAGTTCGGCAGCGCCCAGCGGTCGGTGTTGCTGGTCAACGATCGACGCGATCTGGAAACGCTACCGCTCGCAAACCCAACAGCGCTGCGTTACGCGCTCAAGGGTGTCGCTGCACACATGCGGCTCGACAGCGACGTGCTCTTTCTGTCGCTTTCGTCGCACGGTTCCAAAAATGGTGAGCTCTCGGTGAGCAATGGCATGATTGCCTTGAATGACCTGTCCGCCGACGATCTGGCGACAGCGCTGCGCGAGTCCGGGATCAAGTGGAAGGTCATCATCGTGTCGGCCTGCTATGCCGGGAAGTTCATCGACCCGCTGCGGGACGACGACACCATCATCATCGCGGCAGCCGCTGCCGATCGCACCTCGTTCGGATGCTCGGACGATCGCGACCTCACCTACTTCGGGGAAGCTTTCTATCGAGATGCGCTGCCGGCCACTGCCGATCTGCAAGCGGCTTTCCAGCATGCTTCGGATGCGATCGCAGCGCGGGAAGGAGTCGAGGGAAAGCAGGCATCGAAGCCGACAGCCTGGTTCGGCCGTGGATTGCTGGAGCACCTGCGCGCAGTCTTCCCCGGCAGCTGACAATCCACCTACAAAATCGGCGTGCTTTGCACCTCGGGTCTATTGACCCGGCGGCCGTAAGGGCGCAAAACGTGGACTCGACATTGGGCCGGGGCATCCCAATGAGCAAAGTCCTCCACGTCACCTTGGTCGCACGCACGATCCTGCCGACTCTCGCGCACAGCGAGCCGGCTGACGTTATGTCACGTAACGAAACGGTGATTCGCGAGAACCTCGAGAAGATCAATCGAGGCGATGCGAAGGGCGCGGCTGCAGACTGGGCGGACGACGCGCAGAGTTTCGGTCGCTACGTGGGCCCGGCGGGTGTGCAGAGCGTGCTCGAAGACATCCTCGAGACGGTTCCCGACTATCACATGGACATCGTCGAGATGGTCGCTGCGGCCGATGTCGTGGTCGTTCGCTGCAACCTCAGCGGGACGCATCGGGAAGCCGGCCATCGCAATCAGGTCGCGCACATTCGCTGGTACACGTTGCGCGAGGGCAAGATCGTGCAGCAGTGGGCGACCCGCGATGACTACGGCTTGATGCGGCAGCTCGGCCAGAGTCCGTGGACTCCTATCTCTCCTCTCACTCCTATCGCTTCGCACTGAGGCGTTGCTCGGGTCGCAGCACCTGCTGCACCGATTCGAGCCGATCCCAAACCGCTTCCATGATGACCGTCGATGCTGTCTCGGGATGGCACAGCGCGCCATTGCAGGCCGAGCGAATGAGCTGATCGTTGTTGCCGGCCTCAAGGCACAACGAATCGCGGATGCCCGTTTTCCATTCCAGGAATTGAACCAGGTTCTCGCGTTTGGTCTCGAGCAACTTCTCGCGGAATTCCGGTTCGATGTTCTTGACGATTCGATCCACCACCCGGTTTACGTTTCGCGGCAGCGGCTTGAGGGCGTGAGGGCAGCTACCCGGCTTGGGTGGCTGGTCGGCGGCGCCGGCCTGCGCGCTGGAGAGTGCTGCCAGGATGAACAAAATGCAGAGCTGGAGTCTCATGATGGCACCTGTCGTCAATCATCCGAACGCACATCCCGGCGCGTCGGTTCGGATGGAGTGCCATCGAAATTACTTTTGTAGAAATCCCACGGGTATTGCCCATCAGACAGATCTGCCCTTCAGTCCACGCCGAACTGTGCGGCGCGGCGCGCGTCGGGATGCTCCGGCCCGAGCGTTTCGCGCAGATGCGGCAGCGCTTCCTTCGCAGCAAGCCGCGCGGCTTCGTTATCGCTGCGACTTTCGTCCATACGAGCGATCGTCAGCAGTGAGAGACCGGTGAGACTCGACCAGGGCTTGTCGCCTTGCAGTCGGCGCGAGATTTCAAGCGCGCGACGTGCGTCCGCGATCGCCGCATCCGTCTCGCCTTTGCCCAGATGCGCATCCGCACGGAAGTTCAGCGCACGAACGAGCGGTGCCACGGCCATGCTGCGGCCGTCGTAGAACTCGACGATCTTCGTCAACCCTGCGATTGCCTCAGCGAAACGACCGTGCGCTGCATCGATGCGCGCTTGCACCTGCATGATCAGCATCGCGGGCACGCTGTCTGCCGGAACGCTGTTGCCGACCAGTGGTGCGATGTCGGCCAGCTCCCGCTCGGCACGTTGGGTATCGCCCATCAGTAGAAATGTGCCTGCGCGATATGCGAGTGCGCCGACGCGCACGTTCGTGTGCCCGGCGCGCGTCGCCGATTCGATCGCTACACGATAGGCTTCGAGCGCTTCCGGATAGCGTGCGAGGCTCGAAAGTGCAGAAGCGCGATTGACGAGCAGATAGGGCGGAGGCTCACCGCCGACCGAGCGCTGCACGGCGATACGCAACGCTTCATCGTATTGCTCGAGCGCGCGGCGCGTGTCGCCGGCCGAATTGCTCGCAAGGCCCCAGTTGTTGCGCAGGAAGAAAACGCTCGGACTTTCGCCGCGACCGATTTCGGTCATCTTGGCGAGGGCTTGCGCATAGAAACGTTCGGCTTCGCCATTGCGGCCGGCGAGGTAGTGTGCGGCGGCGATATCGGCGAGCACGAACGCTTCGATATCGGGCTTCGGAATCGGCGAGGCTCGAAGAAGAGTCTGCGCGCGCAAGGCGTATTCGAGCGCTGCCTGCGGGTCGTTGGTGTTCTGTGCGATGAAACCGCGATTGCGAACGCACTGGACTTCGGATGTCGTGTGCACGCTCGCGGCGAGGCCCTGCTCGATGAGCAGCTTTGCGTCGTCGGGCCGGCCGAGCAACGAAGCCGCATATGCGCTCTCGCACAGAAGCAGCGCTCGCAAGTCGCGGTCCGTCGTCGCCTCTGTCAGCTCGCGCGCGCGCGCGAGCATGTCCTGCGCCTGCGCAGGATTGCCCGAGCTGAGGTAGTAGGACGAGAGCATCGAGAGAATGGCGGCGCGGTGCTCCGGGATGTCATCCTCTCGGATCAGAATCGACCGGCTGCGTTCGATGAGATCGGCGACGCGAACGGGCTGATCCGCCGGTGCCACTTCCGTGAGCATTCCCTTTACGAACTCGATGACGGCGTCATTGCGCGCGACGAGCGAGAGTGCGCGGTCGCGCTGTCGTGTTGCCTCGATCGCTTCCCAGACGGAGACCGCTGCGCCTGCAATGATTGTGAGCAGAACGATCGCAGCGGCGCCGACTGCCAGCCTGTTGCGCACCACGAATTTTCCAGTGCGATAAGCGAACGAATCGGCACGCGCGCTCACCGGCTCGTGATTCAGATGGCGCCGCAAGTCCTCGGCGAACGCTTCGACAGTGGGATAGCGTTCCGCCGGCGATTTCTTCAGCGCCTTGAGAATGATGTTGTCGAGGTCGCCGCGCAGCGCTCGCGCAGCCTCACTCGGGCGGACGGGCTCCGTGTCGACGATTGCACGCATACGCTCGAGCGGCGTGCGTCCCGACCCGACTGTCGGATGGCGGCCGGTGAGGAGGACGTAGAGCAATGCGCCGAGCGAATAGACATCCGTCGCGCTCGACACCTCGTCGCCCTGGACCTGTTCCGGCGCCGCGTACTCGGGCGTAAAGGCATAGCCACCCAGACGCGTGAGGTCCGACATCGGCGTGGCGTCGGCCCCGTCGTCGAGCAGCTTGGCGATGCCGAAGTCGAGCAGCTTCACCTGGCCTTCCGCGGTCACCATGATGTTCGACGGCTTCAAGTCGCGGTGAAGAATGAACTTCGCATGCGCATGAGCGACCGCAGCGAGGACATCGAGGAACAGCCGCACGCTCGCCCTCACGTCGAGTCGACGCGAATCGCACCACTTGGTGATCGTCTCGCCTTCGACGTACTCGATCACGAGATACGGCTGGCCCGTCTGCGTAACGCCGGCATCGATCAGTCGCGCGATGTTCGGATGCGTTAGGCGGCCCAGCGCCTGGCCTTCGCGACGAAAGCGTTCGATGCCACCGGGTCCGAGCAAGGCAGGATTGAGGAGCTTCACTGCGACGCGTGCGTCGTAGCGCCCGTCGCTGCGATGGGCGAGCCACACGGTGCCCATGCCGCCCTGTCCGAGCAGGCTGTCGAGCGTGTAGCTGCCGACGACTTGGCCTTGCAGGCCGGGCTCCTGCACAGGCCGCACCAAAGGACCTTCCAGAAATCCTTCGCGCTCCATCTCGGCGTATTGCACAACCAGGTCGGCGAGGTCGTTGGCGTCGGCGTGACCCTCGCGGCGGAGCTGCGCGATCCGCTCCGCACGCGCGGGCGCGTCGAGCGCCATCAGCTCATCGAGTAAAGGACTGAGTGCGTCCCAGCGCGCCTTGTCGAAGCGACTCTTCACGACTCGCGCAACAGGTCGTGCAGATACAGGCGAGCTTTGTTCCAGTCGCGCATCACCGTGCGCTCCGAAAGATCCAGCAGCGCTGCGATCTCGGCGAACGAAAAGCCGCAGAAGAAGTGCAGGTCGACCAGTTCTGCGAGCGTGGCATTCACGGTCGCGAGCTCGTCGATCGCATCGCTGATGCGCTGGAGATCGAGCGACTCGCCGGCCAGGTCGGCCGTCTCGATCGGCGTCGAGGTGATCTCGAAGCCCGCGCCTCGCTTCAGCGCGCGGCGCTCGCGGACGAAGTCGATGACGAGCCTGCGCATCGCGCGGGATGCGTAGGCCATGAAATGCGCGCGATTCGGAAAGCTGACCTCGTCGCGTCCCGAGATCTTGAGATAAGCCTCGTGCAGCAGAGTGGTGGGACTGACGGTGAGCTGCGGCCCGCTGCGGCGGAGCGCGCTCTGTGCGATCTGGCGGAGCTGCCCGTAGAGGTCAGTGAAGAGATCGCTGCTAGCGGTCAAGTGAGCCACCCGCGGACTGCTCAACTGCGCTGGTGTGCAGTTTGCGCCCGCAGGGTGAAAGAGGGAAGCGCGGTCGCCGCTCGGCGCCCGCCACTCTGTCGATACCGATGCCATGGAATCCCCGTGAGTCTCTTTCATACGAACGGAAAGGCAGTTGTGAAGGTGACAGGTTCGACGCTTGATCTCGCAACGAGGTTGCGCCCTGCCGCACGGCCTTCACCACCTGTCAGTCCCGCCCACGCCTCTCCGTTCTAGTTCGGTGTTGGCTTCACCACCGAGGATCGAACCATGACCGACGGTCTGCCCCGCAGTTTCATGATGACGAGACAACCTTCATACCCACCCCCCGGAGATTTCATTATGAGTCGAGGAATTGTTGGTTTAGTCGTGCTCGCGACGGTCGCGTCGCTGGGCATCGCCGCAGCATTCGCTGGCGACCGTCCGAGCGACGCTTCCGCTGTCGCCGCGACCGGCTCGTGCGCGGGCCTTCCCGGACATGCCGCTCTGCGCGCCGCGCTCGTGAATGCGCGCGGTCAGGAGAACGGCGGCTACGACCTCGACATGTGGGGCGCGATCGTCAATCGCGACGGCATCGTCTGCGCGGTTGCCTTCACCGGCACCGACCGCGGTGCTCAATGGCCGGGCAGCCGCGTGATCGCCGCGCAAAAGGCGAACACTGCGAACGCATTCAGCCTGCCCGGGCTGGCGCTCTCGACCGCGAATCTCTGGGCTGCCGTGCAGCCGGGCGGCTCACTGTATGGCCTGCAGCACAGCAATCCGGTGAACACGGACGCTGCGTACGAAGGTCCGGCGTACTCATTCGGTCAGCCGGACGATCCGATGGTGGGTCAGCGCATCGGCGGCGTGAACGTGTTCGGCGGCGGCCTGCCGCTGTACAACGCGCAACACCGGCTCGTCGGTGCGATCGGCGTGAGCGGTGACAGCTCGTGCGCCGATCACAACATCGCGTGGCGCACGCGTGCGCGCCTGGCGTACGACTTCGTGCCGGGCGGTGTCAGCGTGAGAGGCGACGACAACATCAACTACCAGGGCATCGTCGCGGTGCCGAGCCCGCAGGCCGACTTCTCGCATCCGATCTGCAAGAAGGCGGGTGTGGATGAGGTTTCCGGAATCAGTGCGAGCCTGCCTCCGACGCGCAAATAGCGTGGGAGGGGTCGGGGAGGCGGGAGTCCCCGCTCTCGTCTCCTCGTCTCGAGATCACGGTGCTTTATGAATCGCCTGGACTACTGGCTCATGGTTTGCGTCGCCTGCGTCGTCTTCCTGCTCGAAGCGCGACGAGCGCGATCTTCTTTAATCCGCCTGAGCGGTGTGCAGTTTCGAAGTCCAACCGCTCAGCAGCGTCAGCGGTGCGCCGTCGTTCGCGCTGACGCTGACGACGAATCTGCCATCGGGCGCAACGTCATACTGATGACCCACGAAGGCCGCACCGATGATCCGCGTTTGCGCTAGTAGCCGCGGTGCGCTTGCCGTGGCTGCAGCGGGATCGAAATCGGCAGCCATCAATTTCTTGTCCGCGCTGATGAAGAAGAGCTGTCGGCCATCCGCGCTCCAACGCGGTTGCGCGGCACCTGCAGCCGCGACCGTGACACGTGACCCTCTCGTTGGAAAGCGCTCAACTACGAGTCCATCCCGAGCGACATAGGCGAGCCACGCACCGTCGCGAGACAGCTGGCCTTCGGCTCCGATTCCCAACTCCTTCACTTCTTTCGTCTTCGGCGAAGAAAGCGCGAGCGACACTTCACCATGCCGACTGCCAAAGGAAAGGATCTTTCCGTCGGGCGACCAGCTGGTCGGAATGCCACGTCGCGATACGATCTGTGGCGCGCCCGAACCATCCGCCTGCGTGCGATAGATACCGTCGGCCGAGGAATAGGCGATCTGCTGTCCATCGGCCGACCACACCGGGTAGCGATCGCGCGGGCCCTCGGTGATTCGACTCGTGACACCGCGCTCCAGATCGCGCACGCAGATCGCCGATGTGCCGTCGCGCGGGCCTTCGCAAGATCCGGCCAGACGCCGCCCGTCCGGCGAGAAGGCCGGCGCGCTGTATTTGATTCCTGGCTGTGCCGTCTGCTCGCTTCCATGCGCGTCGAGCCAGACCACCTGCGACGGCTGGTCCATGGATGATTGAAAGACCAGAACGCCGTTCGTCGAGACCGCGAGCGCCGATGGGAAGAACGCTGGCATTGCCGCCAGATCGACCGAAGCAATGGGAACCGGTCGACCGGTGGTACGCCGTTCCGTGCTGCTGAACGACTGCGCGTATAGCGTGCCGCTGCGCACGTATAGAAGGTGATCCAGAGCGTAAGTCACCGATCGCGCTCCGTCCCAATCGATCCGAGTGGATTCGAACGAGTCGAGCGAGCCGAGGTGCAATTCCGGCGAATTGTCGCTGCGGGCGGCAGCGCTCACAGCCACATATAGAAAGTGAGTGTTATCCGGCAGGAACACGGGCCAGCGATGGCCGGACAGATCGTCGCTGTCGGGCACTCGACTGACCGGTGCTGGCGATCCTCCAGCCGCAGCAACGCGATACAGCGGTCCATTCACGTCTGGCGCGAAGACGATGACATCGTCGCTGTTCCAGGCGCCGCCGCTAGCTCTGCGCGCGTCTGCGACGATACGAATCGCTCCACCGGCGACCTCGACCACTTTCAGTTTGCGATCGGCGAAAAAGGCGATTTGCCGCGCGTCTGGGGACCAGAAGGGGAAGCTCGCGCCGTCGGTACCTGCGATCGGAATTGCCGTCGTCGTTGCCATCGCACGAATCCACAACGATCTCGAACCGTCCCGGGCCTCGGCGACGAACGCCAGATGCGCGCCATCCCGAGACAGCGCAAGGCTGTACGGAACGAACGCTCTGTCCTTCGGCGGTAGCAGCGAGGACAGAATCAGCGGTTCCGCACCGGCCGGTACTGCCCGGTGAGCCGTCCACCACCATGCCGAGAGAATCGCCAGCAGGACGACGGCCAGGGCTCCAGCCGACGCGAGCCGGGGCCGCTTGGACGCAGGCGGAGGTTCCGCCGAATCGGGCGTTGCCGGGGAAGATGGCAGCGTGCTGCTGCCAACGAACCGATACCCGCGTTTGGGCAGCGTCTCAATGAACCGCGGGGCATCGGCTGAATCGCCCAGCGCGTCGCGCAACCGGTTGATCGCCTTGTTGAGGCCGCGATCGAAGTCGACGAACGTGTCGCGCGGCCAGAGCTTCTGCTGCAGCTCGTCACGCGTGACGACCTCACCTGGCTGAGCAAGCAGCAGGGCGAGGACGGAAAAAGGCTGTTCGGCGAGCTTGACCTTGACGCCGTCCTTGCGCAGCTCACCGGTACGCACGTCCACTTCGAACGTGTCGAAGCGAATGAAACGCTCCGTGCTCGGCGGAACAGGCACTGACATGCGGAAAGTCTAGCCGTGGAGACGGCGGGTACATAGATGGAATGCGCCCGGTATCGCTCTGCCAGCGGCGATCGGGACACTGGTGCCATGAAAACTACGATGCAGCCCGGTGGAAGTCGCCGCTTCTACACTTTCATCGGCCTCGCGATGGCCGCAATCGTGATCGTCGGCTTCTCACGGACCTTCTACCTACGCTCGTGGTTCGACGTTGCGCCTCTGACGCTGCGGCTGCACTTGCATGGGATGGCCCTGACGCTCTGGGTCGTATTGTTCGTGGTGCAGACGAGGCTCATTGCTGTCGGGCGACGCAGACTTCACATGAGCCTCGGCATCGCTGGTGTCGCTCTCGCAGCGTTCGCTATTGCGACGACCTACGCGGCCGGGATCGAAGCGGCCAGGCTGGGGGCGGAGCGTGGTGGATTCGGCATCGATCGCCTGTATAGCAACGTCCTGGTCCTTACGCTCTTCGCGTTCTTCGTCGGGCTCGGCACGGCGTTTCGTAAACGACCCGAGCTGCACAAGGCGTTCATGCTCTTGGCGATGATCGCCGCCATCGGACCGGCTGTGACGCGTGCCGTCGTGCTCATTCTCGGAATTGGGATTCGCGACTCTCACATACCTGTGGAATCCGCGCTCGTGGTGTCAGCGTTGTTCCACCATTGGCAGACGCGACGTCGGCTGCACTGGGTGCTGTTGTGCGGCGGCATGCTGTTGATCGCGTTGCAGGCGACGAGGCGCGTGGTTGGCGGAAGCGAGATGTGGACGCAGACTGGAAACTGGTTGATCCGTTAGTCGTCACGCCCTCGTCCGCTTCGATCCGCTCGTCAGCTCGGCGAGCGCCGAGCGCAACTCCGGCAGTTTTGGCGGCTTGCCGAGAACCCGGTCGACGAACTCGGGAATCTCATCCTCCGCCCGCAAGCGGTGGCCCCAGCCGGTCATCAGGATCACGGGACGCTGCGGCTCAGCAGCCTTGACTGCGGCCGCGACCTGCCTGCCATCGACATACGGCATTCCGAGGTCCGTGATCACCAGATCGAAGGGCTTCGTGCTCTTGCTGGACTGACGGAAGCTATCGATGCCAGCCTCGCCTCCCTCCGCCGTGACGATCGTGTGGCCGTCCTTCTCGAGCACGCTCCTGCAGGCCTCGAGCACGAGCGGATCGTCATCGACCAACAGGATGTGCAGCGGCTCAGCAGGCTCCGTTTCGCGCGCGACAGCGGTCTGTGCTCCAGGCTTGCTCAGAGCATGGAACAACAGTCGAACCGTCGTGCCCTGACCGGGCGCGCTTTCGATCTCGATCTCGCCGCGATGTCGTTGCACCATGCCGTAGACCATCGCCAGGCCGAGGCCCGTGCCGCGCTCGCCCTTCGTCGTGAAAAACGGCTCGAGGCAGTGAGCGCGTGCTTGCTCGTCCATGCCCACGCCCGTATCGCTCACCTCGACAGCCACGGCAACGGCGCTGCTGCCTGGAACTCGTCCGTGCAGTTCGATCGCGCGCGAGCGCACGGTGACTGTTCCACCCTCGGGCATGGCATCCACTGCATTGAGGATCAGATTGGTGACAGCATCGCGAATCTCGCTTTCCACGCCGATGATGTCGGGCGCGACGGTGGAGAACTCCCGTCGCACGTGAATCACGATGCCGCGCTCCTGCGGGATATCGAGCCAGCGCGCCCGCGTCAGCTGGATGACCTGCTCCAGCAGGCGATTGATGCTCACCGGCGCTTCTTCGCTCGTCGATTCCTGGGGACGGTAGAACTCGCGCATGCGCGCGACGGTATGCGATACGTCTTGCATCGCGCGTTCGACTACACCTAGTTGTTGCCGTGACTGCTCGCTCAGCCCCTGCTCGCGCTCCAGCAGCAGCTGGACGTAGAGCGCGGCGGGCGAGAGTGCATTGTTGATGTCGTGCGCGATCCCGCTCGCGAGCTGACCAAGCGCGCGAAGACGCTCATGCTGCAGCATGCTCTTCTGCGTGCTGCGGATGTCTTCGTATGCACGCTCCAACGACGAGTACAACTCTGCCTGTTGAGTTGCAAGCGCGAGGTGCTCGCTGAGTTGACGCAGAAACTCGCAGTCACTGCTGGTGAACTGTTCGGGCTTGCGTGACGCTGCAATCAGCACACCGAACACGAAGCTTTCGATAGCGATCGGCGCCAAAACAGCGCTATTCAGCCCGGCGCTCGCAAGGCGCTGCGCGAATGGCGACTCGACGCGCGCGAGGCTGGGTTCATATACGACTGCGCCGCGGATGCAGCGGGCCAAGCCGTCCTCCGCCACGTCGATGCCCGCGTCCGCGAGCATTCCAAGCTGCCTTGCTGTGCGCAGGCCGCGCTCGCCGACGCAGCTCACCCGCAGGATGGATTTGTCCGCATTGGCCAAGCAGACGCAAGCGAGGTCGGCTCCCAGGTGATCCTCCAGGCTGCGCACGACGATTTGCAGAATGCTGTGCGCGTCGAGCCGGTTGCCGATGGCGCGCGTCGTGCGATCCAGCAGGTCGAGGCGCTCGAGTTGCGTGCGCATCTTGATCTCTGCGAACTTGTAGTCCTCGATGTCCGTGTTCGAGCCGAACCATTTGACGACCTGACCGCGGCTGTCCAGCAAGGGGATGGCCCGAGTCTTGAACCAGCGGTACACGCCGTCGTGCCGCCTCAGCCGGAATTCGACGTCGTACGCGCTCTTGCCGATGACCGCGAGAGCCCACTCACGCTCGACACTTGCACGATCTTCCGGATGCACATGGTCTGCCCAGCCAGCGCCGAGTTGCTCTGCAACGGGCCGGCCGGTGTATTCGACCCATTGACGGCTGAGGTAATCGCACCAGCCATCCGGCCGGCACGTCCACACCAGATTCGGCAGCGACTCAGCGAGAGTACGCAGCCGTTCTTCACTGGTCCGCAACTCGACTTCCGCGGCCTTGCGCTCGGAGATGTCGCGGATGAAGCCGCTGAAGTATTCGCTGTCCGCGGAGTGGAAGCGCGTGATCGAGAGCTCGACGGGAAATTCGCTGCCATCGCGGCGGATCGCGATCAGCTCCAGTCTCCTGCCAAGGACTGTCGCGCCGCGGGTTCCGAGCAAAGCGCGCAATCCTCGCTGCGACTCGCGATAGCGCGGTGGGATGACGAGATCTGCCGCTTCGCGCCCGAGCGCCTCGGCTCGTTTCCATCCGAAGACGATCTCGGCTTGCGGATTCCACTCCGTGATCACGCCGTGCTGGTCGATTGCGATGACGGCATCCAGCGCCGTGTCGATGATCAGCTGAGTGCGCTGGGCGCTGTCTTGCAATCGTTCGCGCACCACCCGCCGCTGCAAGCCGACGAAACAGATCATCAGGCCGATCGCCGCGAACAGCAGCAGCTGCGCCAGCACACCGGCACTCTCTATCTGCAAGGAATAGATCGGCTCGAAGAAGAAGTAGAGATGAAATAGCGTGCACAGAGCCAGGCACAGCAGCGCCGGCCCGCGGCCGCAGAACAGCGCGCTCAGCAGAACGGCGGCGAGCAGTGCCTGATACGAAGCGAACGATTGATTGGCCGCTGGATCGAGCATCGCAATGAAGGCTTGGAGGCCGGCCTGCATTGCCGTGCCCGCGAGCGCGAGTAGCACAGCGAGGACGTAGCGGGGGATCGTGCCGCCGCTGGGAGAGAAACGCGCTGTGGAGAGGTTCTCAGACACGGTTCCGTCGTCGTCGCGTTGTGGTGAGTTCTGAGGATTCCGTGCTCGGAGGGAGCTTGAGCCAGTCGTGAGGACGGTGCACTTGCGGCATTTACGGGGGGATCAAGCGGTAACGCGTATGCCGCGACGCGACGGTGGTCCTGCGCACCGGATAACATGCGCCATCCGTAGCCGTTCGGTGGGACACCGATGGAAATCTTTCAGGGGCTGCTGCTGCTGTTGGTCGGCGCTGTTTGTTTGACTGCTATCGCACGCCGGATCAACGTGCCTTACCCGTCGCTACTGGCTCTGGGCGGTGTCGCGCTTGCCCTGCTGCCCACTGCGCCGAAGTTGGACGTCGATCCCGAGCTCATGCTTGCGTTGTTCGTGGCGCCGGTGCTGCTCGACGCCGCTTACGACACATCCGTGCGCGACCTTCGCGCGAACTGGATTCCGATCACCTGCCTCGTGATCGCCGCGGTCGGTGTCACGACGGCTGCAGTCGCATGGACGGCGCATGCGTTGGTGCCGGGCATGTCCTGGGCGGCTGCCATCGCGCTCGGCGCGATCGTGGCGCCGCCTGACGCCGCGGCGGCCAGCGCGATTCTGAGACAACTGCGATTGCCGTACCGCCTGCTCGTAATACTTCAAGACGAGAGCCTGCTGAACGATGCAAGCGCGCTGTTGATCTATCGAATCGCCGTGGTCGCAGTTGTATCGGGTGGATTGGATTTCGCTACGGTCGTGCCGCTGTCGTTGCTGGCGCTCGTCGGGAGTGTGATCGCGGGATATCTGCTTGCGCGCTTGTCACTGCGGTACTTTCAGCGCGTCACGGATGTGCCGAGCTCGATCGTCGTGCAGTTCGCGACCACCTTCGGCGTGTGGATCCTCGCCGAGCATCTGAGCTTGTCCGCGATCGTGACGGTCGTCGTCTACGGGATCACAGTGGCACGCGACGCTCCGCGGCTGATCCCGGCGCGCAATCGCCTGCCGTCCTATGCGGTGTGGGATCTCGCAGTGTTTGTGCTGAACGTCCTTGCGTTCGTGCTGATTGGCTTGCAGCTGCGTCCGATTCTCGGTGCGCTCGCGCCTGAACAGCGCGTCGAGTATTTCCAGGTTGCCGCCATTGTGTTGGGCATTTGTATCGCTGCTCGATTCGTGTGGGTGTTCAGCTATGCGGCGGTCGCGCGGCTGAAACTGCGTTGGTTTGGCGCGGGCGGATGGCCGGGTACAGCCAAGCCAACTGCGCGAGGTTCGCTCGTCGTGAGCTGGTGCGGCATGCGTGGGATCGTCACGCTGGCTGCCTCGTACGCATTGCCTACCGACTTCCCCCATCGCGATCTCATCGTGCTGACTGCGTTCTGCGTCGTCGTCGGGACCTTGGTATTGCAAGGCATGACGCTGCGACCGCTGATTCTTCTGCTGAATCTGCACGACGACGACCCGGTCAATCGTGAGGTCCGCATGGCCTGCGACCGTGTCGTGCGCGCCGGCTTGCAGACGCTCGATGGAGATGAATCGCAGGAGGCGCAGGTCATTCGCCGGGAGCTGGAGTCACAGCTCACGGAGCTCGATGATGAGAGCAAGGACGTCAACGAGCTTGATCAGTACAGCTCGCTACGCGCGCGAATCGTGGCTGCGCAACGTCATGCGTTGTTGGAGATGCGGTCGAAGGATGAGATTGGGGATGACGCGTTTCACCAGATCGAGGCGCAGTTGGATGTGGCGGAGGTGAATGCGTTGGGGGCGGAGTATCCGTGATATCCGGGAAGTGCTCGGCAAATCCACATTGTCGCGTTCGTTGAATCGTGGCTAAGTTCGAACCCCGAACGCACAAGTGGGAGAAGCCCATGACACGGTCTCACCTCCTGTCGGCATTTCTGGTGGTTTCCTGGCTCGCCTCGTCGTCGATCGCGCTCGCGAGCGACGGCCCGTCAGATGTGAACGGCGAGTACCCTGCGGTAGGCGCCTATTATGAATACTTCGTGTTGCTGCCTTCGGACGGACCGCCCGAGGTGACGTTCGCGGAAGAGTCGTGCACCGGGACGCTGGTCTCTGAGAAGGTCATCCTCACTGCCGCGCATTGCACGGCGTTCAACTATATCGACGATATCGGTATTGCCGGCTATTACGATCAGGCGTGGGTGACGTTCGACGTAGTGGCGACCGCGAACGATTTCCGCTGCTTCCTGCGCGACCAGGCTGTTCCGCATTCGGAATTTCTGACGGGAGAGCTCGCGTGCAACGATGCGGCGAGGACAAGTCCATTCCCGGTGTTCCGCGCGGCCGCGATCACAGGGCGCAACAACGGTGTGCCAACTGCGCACGGTCTCACGCATCCGGACTACGTGCGTGCGGTGCTGAAGAACGACGGCACTGCGAAGGCGGAGGATTTTAACCTGCAGAATGCGCCTGACATGGGCACGCTGATTCTCCTCGAGCCGGTCACCGATATCACACCGCTCCCACTGCGAGCGCCTGGCGAGCTCAACACGATCGCCGGTCTCGTCGGAACGCCGGCGGTCAGCGTTGGCTATGGGCTCAACTGGACGAAGATCACGGGGCAGCAGCCGACACGAGGGCTCGGTCCACTCACTTTCGGTGGCGACAGCGGCGTCAAGCGAATCGCACGCGTCGGGCCCATCCAGTCGCTGCACAAGAACGCACTGTGGCCGCGGCAGAGCCCACAGAAGGGCGATGACTCCGTGTGCTACGGAGATTCGGGCTCACCGTTGTTTCTCGAGCGGAATGGACAGGTGGAGCAGATTGTTTCGGGTGTGCTGTCTGGGTGGGCACTGTGGTGTCAGGGATCGAAGGATCCGTACTTCCGTGTGGATCAGGCGACCGCGCACGAGTTTCTGCAGTGTGTGATCGAGAATCAGGACGACGTGGCGCGGGCGTGCAGGGAGTGTTCGGCGGAGAATGCGCTTGGGCTTTGCGATTAGCGTGAGGTCCGCGGCGCTTCTCGATTAGGAATTCGGACGATAAGTCGCAGGAGGCGCAGGTAATACGCGGGGAGCTGGAGTCGCAGCTCACGGGGCTCGATGATGAGAGCAAGGATGTGAACGAGCTAGATCAGTAGAGCTCGCTACGCGCGCGCATCGTCGCTGCGCAACGTCAGGCGTTGTTGGAGATGCGGTCGAAGGATGAGATCGGGGATGACGCGTTTCACCAGATCGAAGCGCAGTTGGATGTGGCGGAGGTGAATGCGTTTGGGGGTGGAGTATCCGTGAGCGGGACGCGCAGGTTCAAATCAACCTGTGGCTATGCAAGGTGTTCTGACAGCCCGAATCCTCGACCCTATCCCCCGCCTTGAACACGATCTCCTCGATCATCGGCCTGATCCGCACTGAATCCAGGTCCTCCACACTCTTGTTGACGAGCCTCGCCGCCGCGTGTGCCGCCTGCGCGTAGTTGATCGCATCGTCACCTTCCGCATACAGCAGCACTTCGTACAAGCATGTGAGCACGCCATGCGCCTGCAGCAGCTGCTCGCGCTGTGCTTCGATAGCTCGCTCGATGCGAGTAACGGGTTTGCGGTTGGAGACTTTGATCACCCGCAGCCGGCGACGTTTCCGCGGAAACGTGCGTGGGGTCCGAATTGCGGTCCGGTGGGACCTTCGACGTATCATCCGCGCCGCTTCCGGTTTCGCTCCTTGGGTGAATCACTCGCCAGAAGTGCGGGAGAGTTCTGGCGAGCACGCGTGCTCG
>DATNFA010000013.1:0-90441 GCA_035606615.1 Steroidobacteraceae bacterium | reverse complement strand
GGTCCATATCCGACCGACCACCGCTGCCAGCACTCCAACGACGCAGAGCCATGCGAACAGATCGCCGGTCTTGGCATACAGCGTCGCGGTGTGCCCGATCGGAACCTGAGCGGTCAGCGTGCGATCGCCGCCGCTGAAGTGGTCCGACATTCCGAGGACACGGCCCCAAGGGTCGACGGCGCTGGAAATCCCGGACGCCGCCGGCCGCAGCAGCGAGACGCCGTTCTCGATGGCCCGAAATGCTGCCATCTGAGCGTGCACGTCCTTTATCTTGCGCCATTCGTTCGCAGGCACGACGAGCAGATCCGCACCGCCTCGACCCGCCTGACGCATGAGCTCGGGAAAGTCCGCGTCGAAGCAGATTGCTGTCACCAGGCGACCTTCGGGCATGTCCACGATCGGCAGACGGCCGTCGCCGCGGCGCATGACGCTGGCTTCCCAGCCTGCGACAGGACGGCTCTTCAGATACGACGCCAGTACGTTGCCGGAAGCGTCGATCACCACTGACTTGTTCTCGAACGGTAAGGGCGTGCCGACGTGAACCGTGCCGAGTCCCATCACGAGATACACGTGCTCATCGGCCGCGAGCCGCTGCGCCCGAGCGAGAAAAGCCGGTTCGTCTTCGGCAAAGACCAGCAGATTCTGCTCGGGCCAGGCCACGAGTCTCGCACCGGCTCGCGCTTCGCGGCGGCTGCCTTCCAGAAACCAGGACTGCACGCGAGCGAGTTTGTCCGCAAGGTATGGACGTTCGGCGGGCGACACGCGCCCGGATGCGATCTTCGTCATCTCGCCGGGCTCGAAGATGTCGAGCGGTGCATTGAGTGCGACCGCCCGCATCGATGGACGATCTGTCGGTGCTGCCGCGACGCGAATGCCGCCCGCGAAGATGATGCAGCCAAATACCGCCGCACAAGTCATGACCGGCACGCGGATGAGCGGCCAGTCGAAGTTCCTGGCCCAGGCCCATTCGAATGTCGAGGCAGTCCAGCCGAGCAGGAAGCTGATGCCCCAGATCCCGACGAACGCTGCGACTTGCATCAACGGCAGCCAGCCGTACTGCGTGTATGCGAGCGAGTTCCAAGTGGCCGGCGGCGCGAAGCGGGAACGCAGAAACTCGGCTGCCACGAAAGCCATCGGAAAGACGAGTGTCGACGTCAGACCTCCGGTCCGCGATGCGACGAGTCGATCGATCAGGAACGGCAGCACCAGCGTGGTGGCCAGCGCGCCGTTGGCGCCGAAGTAGGGCGCGCCGCCGAAAGGCAGCATGCCGCGGTTGCCGAACAGGAACGCCGCGTACACGGCAATCCAGAGATACAGCGTCCCCAAGCCGGGCGGCATGGAGCGGGAGGCGTGCAGCAGAAGCGGCAACGCCAGCCACGTTGCAGGAGCGACGGGCAGCTGCGTGACAAGGCCGAGGAGTGCGGCGCCGGCGGCCAGCGACAGGAGTGAAGTCGTGAGCGTCATGGCACAATGAATCGCTCTTGAGCCGGCTTCGCACGATGACAGCCCACGCCAATTCATTGATCGAACGCGCCACTACGCGCCCGGCGAAGCGGCGATGGAGCATGCCGGCGAACGACCTGCGCGCGCTCATGAACGCCTTCGAGCGCGTCGGGTACGACACCGAACGGCTGCTTGCGTCTGCGGGTATCCAGACTGCGGACATGAATGATCCAGATGCTCGGATCCAGAGCGAATCCCTGGGCAGGATCATTGCCGCCGCGCAGCAGCAGCGATTCACGCCGAACCTCGCGATGGCGCTCGCGCGCGCGACGTCGCTCGGCGCGTTTCCGCTACTCGACTATTTGGTGATGACGTCGGACACAGTCGGCGCCGGCATTGCGCAGCTCGCGCGGTACTACCGTCTGATCGGCAATCCGGTGGTAATCGAACTGCAGGAGAGCGCGGATGGGATTCGTGTCGAGATGACGAGCGGCGCGGCGTTCAGCGTCGAGTTCCTGGCGACGCTCATGGTCCTGCATCTTCGCAATGAAACCGACGGGCGCTTCGCTGCCGACAGCGTCAGCGTCGGCCACAAACCGGACGATGCCGCCGCGTGGGAAAGTGTCCTCGGCTGTCGGGTTCACCACACGGCGTCGTGGAACGGTCTCGATGTGCCGCTCACGTCATGGTCGCTGCCGCTTCGACGCCGCGATCCGGTACTGCGGCAGATCCTCGAGGCACGTGCGGACGATGTGCTGGGCCGGCTGCCGGCTCGAGCTGGCTTGGCGCGCGAGGTGCAGCGTGCGTTGGCGTCGCGTGGAGCCGGCAGTGATATGCGCATCGAGGCGCTCGCTCGTCAGCTGGCGATGTCCCCTCGAACGTTGCAGCGTCGGCTCGCGGCCGAGCAAGTCTCGTATCAAGAGCTGCTGGATGACGCCCGGAAGGAAGCCGCAGCTCGCTACCTCGGCGAATCGACGCTGGCAATCTGCGAAGTTGCATACCTGGTCGGCTACTCGGAGCCCGCGCCGTTTCATCGCGCGTTCAAACGCTGGTACGGCATGACACCGGAGAATTTTCGGCGGCAGCGGTGCCGGAGGATTGATTGAGGAGACGCATCGTGGACCGATACACCGGCGGTTGTTTGTGCGGCAACGTGCGGCTCGTGGCGTCGGGACGCCCCTACCGGGTCGGCATTTGTCACTGTCTCGACTGCCGCAAACATCATGGGGCTCTCTTTCATTGCTCCGCCGTGTTCCCTGAGCATGCGGTGACGATCGAAGGCGAAACACGCGACTACGCCGGGCGGTTTTTCTGCCCGCGCTGCGGCTCCGCCGTCTTCTCGCGCAGCGACGACGAGATCAACGTGAACGTAGGATCGTTGGACGCGCCTGACCAACTGCGGCCAACCTACGAGCTCTGGATCGTTCGTCGCGAGTCCTGGTTGCCGCCGTTTCCGCTCACGCGAAGCTACGAGCGCGATCGTGATGCCACGAGTCGCTTTGAGGATTAGGGCTACTTGGTGAGAAACCCCTTCAGCGGTGCACCACCATTTCTGCCGACTGCTGGTACTTCCAGCATGATGTCCGCTACTGTCCCGTCATTGTCGACGGCGGGAACGCCGTGGACCATCCGATGTCCGTTGGGCACGAAGAGTTGCGGGGCATCGAACGGCGCTTTGCGATACACCACTCGCTGATCCGTGAGTCCCTTGAGGAACGCGACCAGGTCATCGAGCTCCTGCGGCGTCAGGTTCAACTTGCCGATCTCGAAGTCGATGAACTGCGCGTTGTGCTCGCGGAAGTCGCCGCCTCGGTTATAGAAATTCACCACCTGCAGCAGCGTGCCTTGCCCGCCGTTGTGGAAGTACGGCGCAGTCAGTTCGATGTTGCGCAGGAGCGGCGTCTTGAAGGATCGCGTTGAGGTTCGCTCGCCGATGGCGATGGCCGGATTGGCGATGTTGAGCATCGGCTGGCTCAGCAGTTCGGCGCTGGCAATCTGGTCTGGCGGCGAAGTGAGAACATCGATCAGCGCGCCGGGGTTGCCGAACGGGTCGCGAGTGCTGAGGCCGGCGTCCTCTTCGAACGGACGGACGCTCAGGTTGTAATAGCTCTGGTCGTAGGCCACGACTTCGCAGTTGCCATTGAACATGCGCTCCACCAGTTCCGCAGGCTGCTTCACGCCGTCGACCATGGCTCCCATCAGGATGCGGTTGGAGTTGTCCGAGGTCTCCGCGCCGGAATGGCATCCGGCACAGGCGGATTCGCCCGTGAAGATGCCGAGTCCGCGAATCTGCTGAGCCGTCAGCGCACGGCGGTCGCCCTCGAAGTAGCGATCCACCGGCGAATCGTCGGAGATCAAAGTCATTTCATACAGCTGCACCGCGAGGCCGAAGAACAGCGAGAAGTTGTATTCCTTCATCGTGTACTCGTTGGCGAGCAGCCGACGGTTGGGTCGGTTCGCAATGGTCGTGGACCCGTCCGGCTGCCGGATGGCGATCTTGTTCGAACGCCACCAGGTCTTGTGGAACGCCTCCTCGATCATTTCGCCGTAGGTGCCCTCCAGTCCCCTGGCATCGTGACCGTCGTCGTTGCGGTAGTCGGCGAGCACGCTGTCGTGCCTGTCGACTTTTTGCTTGGCGAGCGGCCGCGCCGACACCAGGCGCTTGCCGACGTCATAGAACGTGCGGCCCAGCGATCCCATCTCGCGATCGCTGAGCGGCGGACCGACGGCCTGCGACGCCAGCGCCGCGTGCTTGATCCTGATCTTCACGAGGCTCATCGAATCGTCGCTGGCCTTCAGCACCCGCGCATTCTGGTCGCGGACACCGTGCACGCTGACGCCGTTGAAAATGGTTTCGGCGCGGCCGTCCCAGAAGGCGTCGCGATTGAACGCGGCGTTGATCACGGTCGGAGTATTGCGAGGCTCGGCGCGCCGGGTATTGAGGCCGTTGATGTTGAACACCTCGTCGGGAACCGGAACCGTGACGTCACGGTCCGCGCCGGGCACCGCTCGCACGAAGCGGCTCAACTTCACGCCCTGCGAGGAGATGACGTCGTCATTGTCGCGAAGGATCTGCGAAGTCCGCGAAGTAGGATCCGCGAGCAGGTGCAAGGGGAAATCCGCGGGGCTCAACTGGTGATTGATTCCCACGTTGACGGTCGGGTCGGGATTGTTCGCTCCGCCCGGATTGGCCTGGTTGATCGAACGGGGATCGGCGCCGGCACGGAAGTGGCACGAACCGCAGGCCTGGATGCCATCGCTGCCCACCTGCATGTCCCAGAACAGCGCCTTGCCCAGCGCGATGGCGGTGCGCCGATCTCTCACATAAGAGTCGAGCTCTGGAATTCTGTGGGGACGCAAAGCTTTCAGGCTTCCCGGACCAGGATTGCTGTCCGGGAACAGGTCTTGTGCGCCGGCGCACGTTCCCTCGCGGAGGTCCTCTTCGGCGCTTGCCGGCAAACTGCCAAAGCCCGAGGCCAGCACCAGGCCACAGACCGCGAACTGGTGGAGTAGTTGTCTCTTCATACGCCCCCCTGAACAGCCAAACAGCGACCGGACGCCGGGTTCAGGGGGACAGGCTGCGCTCTGCGCGCTTACGAATCGCTTACGTAGAGGAGACGATCGTGGACAGATTCACCGGCGGTTGCCTTACCTTTCTATCGCAGTGACTGCCTCTGCATCCGGCAGCACCCGACCATAAACCCCGATCCTCTGCATCAACGGCGCCCACCGCCGGTCGGCGTGGAACGCATCGAACATCGGGTCCTGCGCGAGGAAAACCATCAGCGTCGATCGATCTTCCATCGCGCGCTCCAGCCACAGAAATGTGTTCTCGGTGTCGGCGAGGGCCGCGTAGATCATGGCGATGTCGTACGCAGCGACGTAGCGTTCCTTCGATAGCTTGAGTACTCGATCCAACTCCGCGAGCGCTGCTGCGCGCCGCCCCGACAGGGCGAGTGCCTGTGCGCGGTGCGCGTTACTGCCGGGCATTTGCAGCGGCCGCTTGTCGTACTCCGCAATCGCGCGATCGTAATTTCCCGTGACGAGGAGGTCGCGAATCAAAAAGCCGCGCGCGTTGTCCGCGCGTTCGTCCAGGGCGAGAACCTGTTCCATGAGCCGGATCGACTCGTCGTAGCGTCGCGCCAAATAGAGGAAATTGCCCGCCGCTCCCTTGGGCGCGAGCCAGAGCGGCTCGAGCTGTTGCGCGCGGCCATTGGCTTCCAGAGCGCGCTTGGTATCGCCCTGCATCGCGTACAGCAAGCCGAGCCGGTGATACGCCGACGCCAACGAGGGATCGAGTTGCAGCGCGCGCTGGTACTCGCGAGCAGCACCGTCCCAATCGTGCTCGTACATCATCCTGATGTGTCCCAATACCGAATGGGCTGCCGCGAGATCAGGATCGATCGACAGCGCCCTGTCAACGGCACGGCGTGCCTTGGGAAACACTTCATGCGGAGCCCGCATGCCGAAGATGCCAAGCAGAGCATAGCTATCGGCAAGGCTCGCGTAGGCGAGGGCGTAGTTCGGATCTCTCGCGATGGCTTGCTCGAAGAAGGTGATTGACTGCAGCAGGCTCGGCTCAGTCTGCCGCGTCCAGGCAAATTGGCCGCTTGCGTACAGCGCATACGCTTCCGGATCCTTCGTATACGGGGCGCCGCGCGTTGCGCTGCCGCCGACCCAGCGCACCGAGACAGCCTGCGCGACCCGGGCCGCAATAGTGTCCTGCACGTCGAAGATCGTCGTGAAATCCTGATCGAAGCTCTGCGCCCAGAGTTGCTGTCCGTCCGCGACACGCAATAGTCGCGCCGCTACTCGCAGCCGATCGCCGCTACGCTGCAACGAACCGTCGAGTACCGTATCGACGCCCAGCTCGCGACCCGCCGCAATCGGATCCTGATCGAGCGCTCGGTAGCGGCGCACCGAGCTCAGGGGACTGATCGCCTGCCGGCTATGTTGACTGAGGCGCGTGATCAGCGATTCCGCCATGCCGAGCTCGAGCGATTCATTGCGCTCGGCCGGCAACAACGGCTTGAAGGGAAGAATCGCCAGCGTCCGGGCGAGGGGAGTGGCTTCGCGAGGTTTCGTCGCAGTAGCAAACAAGGTGACCGCTGCGGCCGCGGCAATCAACACAGCCGCGCCAGCGACTCCCAGTACCAAACGTCGGCGTGAGGTGACGGGCGCTGCACTGGGTGGTGTCGAAACGCCCGCCGCAGCTGTGCTGGAAATGGCAGGCTCATCGCGCCGTGTGACCTTCGCGACGAAGCGATACCCCTTGCGAGCTACGGTCGCGATGTAGCGATTCTCGCCACGCGCTTCGCCCAGCATCTGACGCAGCGTCGAGACGTTCTGCGTGAGGCTGTTCTCCTCGACGATCACGCCCGGCCAGATGGAGCGCAGCAGCAGGTCCTTGTCGAGCGTCTCGCCCGCGTGCTCCACGAAATAGACCAGCGTGTCGAAAACTTTGCCAGTGAGCAGGGTCGTCTGTCCCGTGTCCCGGCGCAGCAGGCACTGCTGACCGACGTCCAGGGCGAAATCACCAAACTCGTAGTGCGCGCCCGTGCGGGTCATGGAGGGAAGTCCGAATCAGAACTAAATCACAACTTCTTCAGCGACTGGCCAAGGATTCTTCCATGTCTCGCGCTCCACAGTCACGTCCGAAAGGCACAACTGGGAAGGCTGACTGGGAGACATCGATGAATCCGCTACAAGCTGCTGTTTGGACACTCCTTATCTATGTGTCGCTGGCAAGTCCCCTGGCCACGGCGGACACGCCGGCGACGAGCGAAGCCGCCGACCAACGGTGTGGTGGCGAACCCTGCGCTGCGGTCATTCGCGGGCTGTTCGCCTTCTTCGACCGCGATCTGCATGGACTGGACGGCAACGGCCGCTCCTGCAACGACTGTCACATGGTGACCGAACAGTTCCGGCTGACCCCGGCCGCTGCGGAGAGTCGGTACCAGCTACTGCAGAAGCGGCGACGCTACAACCCCCATGCCGACGATCCGCTGTTCCGGCCGCTCGACGCCGATGACTTCCGCATCAACGGCGAGCAGGCGAGCGACTACAGCAATCTGCGGCAGAATGGCCTGATCCGGATCGTCTTCGCGCTGCCGCCGAACATTCGGCTGATCGATCCCGTCACCAATCAACCCTCGGATGAAACCAGCGTCGATGTCTGGCGCATGGTGCCCGGCGTCACGGACGTGAAGCTCACGGGTGCAGATGGCCTGAATCCCTGGCCGCGCGGCCCGAACGCGACGGGCGGCTATCAGCTCGACGGACGAATCGCCACGCTGCAGGAGCAGGCGCTGGGTGCATTGCTCCACCACGCGCAGGTGCAGAGCCCGCCGCCCCAACGCCTGCTCGACGATCTGAGCTCGTTTCAGCGTGTCCTGTTCACGAATGGACGCGTGCGAACGCTGTCAGAGGCGATCGACCAGGGCGTGACGCCGTTGCCGAGCGCCGATCCGCCCCTCAATGCACTGGAACAGCAAGGCAAGGCGGTCTTCACTCGATCGTGCGCGCAGTGTCATGGCGGCCCGGGGCAGTCGACGACGCAGGCGCCTGTCATCCGCTTCCACGACATCTTTTCGCAGTGCCCGCGCCCCGTCGACACCGCGACGCCCGCGCGCTTCAACTTGAAGCCTTGTCCGCCGCGCCTCGCGCGCAACGCGCGGACCTACGAAATCACATTGCCCACGGGCGCCAAGATCCGCCGAACCAGCTCGGATCCCGGCCGCGCGCTGTTGACCGGATTCGCGGGCGTGGGACCGGCGGCACAGGACGACTGGAACAAGTTCGACGTCCCCGGCCTGCGCGGGCTGCGCAACACGGCGCCGTACTTCCACAACAACAGCGCCGATACGCTGGAAGAAGTGGTTGACCACTACGTCGAGTTCTTCAAGCGAATACCGCTGGTCGCTCCGCCCGGCGTCGTGCCTCCGGTCGCTTCAACCGACGGTGTGCATTTCGACCGCGCGCCGCTACCGGAAGAGCGGGCCGCACTGCTGGCGTACTTGCGGAAGCTGTAGCCGCAGCGCAGGTTGCGCTACTCACGGGAGTAGCGCAGCCTCTCCGCGACGCCAGGGGGGCGCTCGATGTCCGGCAGTTTCAAGATCTGGCCCGCGAGCTTCGCTGCACTCTGTGCCGTGCTCGCCATGGGGCGAGCTGTCAGCGCGGCCGATCCTGTCATCGAGGAAGTGATCGTGACGGCGCAGAAGCGCAGCGAGAATGCGCAGACCGTCCCGATCGCCGTTTCCGTAGTGAGCGGCGCGACCTTGCAACAGATCGATGCGCTGAGCATCGCCGATCTCGGCGCGGTGGTCCCGAGCGTCACCTTCAATGTCGGCCGCGAGCTCCGCGACAGCTCGATTCGTATTCGCGGCATTGGCACGGACGTGTTCGCCGCAGGGATCGAGCCGAGCGTCTCGACAGTCATCGACGGCGTCGTGCTCGCTCAACAGGGATCGTTCTTCAACGACCTGGCCGATCTGCAGCGGGTGGAGGTGCTGCGCGGACCGCAAGGAACGCTGTTCGGCAAGAATTCCTCGGCCGGCGCGATCGCCATCGTCACCCGCAATCCAAACTTCGAAAGGCTCGAAACCAGCTTGCAGGTGCTCGGTGCCGGCAACGGCGAGTACCGTGCAAACGGCGTGATTTCCGCGCCGTTGTCGGCGACGACTGCGTTCCGTCTGGCCGCGTTCTATCGGCAGAACGATGGGGTGGTACAGGATGCGTTCACTGGTGAAACCTACAACGACGCCGCGGCGTACGGTTTTCGCGGCAAGCTGCAGTGGCGGCCCGCCGACTCGGTCGACTTGCTGCTGAGCATCGACGCGCAGCGCTTCGACTCGAATTGCTGCGGGCTACCCGTGCGCGCAGCCAGCACGAATCCCATCGTGCCGCGCACAGGCATCGTCGCCGGACCGCTGAATGACCTCGTTGCGCTGGGAGGCTCGCACGTCTTTGCGAAGCAGGAGAACTACGGTGCGGCGCTGACTGCCAACATCGGCTTGGGCAAGTACGTTCTGACGTACATCGGCGGCGCGCGCGAGTGGACGGCTGCCGGGGACTTCGACATCGATCAGACGCCCGCGCACATCGTCACCTCGAACTTCAATACCACCGATGCGCAGCAGCTGTCGCACGAGCTGCGCCTCGCCTCGCCGATTTTCGACCGTGCGGACTACGTTCTGGGTTTGTTCTACTTTCACACCGACGTCGATCAAACTCTCGATCGCCGTGGCACGCGGCTCAACCTCATCACGGCCATCAATCCCGACGGCACGGTGCAGGCACCGCCGGGCTCGGAGCTGGCGCTGGTCGCCGACACCACGATCGCCACACGCAACATCTCGGCCTACGGCCAGTTGAACG
Source organism: Steroidobacteraceae bacterium (assembly GCA_035606615.1). GTDB lineage: Bacteria > Pseudomonadota > Gammaproteobacteria > Steroidobacterales > Steroidobacteraceae > Steroidobacter. The sequence goes on along the minus strand of DATNFA010000013.1, from coordinate 80,622 downwards.
TCCGGCCGGTCGATCGATTGACGCTCACGGCGGGCGCACGCTTCATTACCGAGCACCAGGATCTGGATTTCTTTCGTCCGCTGCCCAGTCCGTTCTTCGGTCTGCAGGCGTTCGGGCCGGTCGCGGCCGAATATTCCGACCAGGCGACGATCGTGAAAGCGGCCGTTCGTTTCGATTGGACGGACGACTTCGGCAGTTACGTGAGCTACACGACCGGCTACAAGGGCGAAGGAGTCTTCAACTCGGTGGCGCTTACGCCGGTCACTCTGGCCGCGCAGCCCCTCGACCCGGAGACTTCGCAACTGTGGGAGATCGGCCTGCGCTCGCAGTGGCTGGAGCATCGGCTCACGCTCAATCTCACCGGCTTCCGGACGAAGTTCCAGGACTATCAGCAGCAGGCGTTCGATCGTGCGCTCGCCGTCTTCGTCGTCACCAATGCCGGCGACATCCACACCAACGGTGTCGAGCTGGAGCTTGCCTATGCGCCGTCCGCACGGCTGTCAATTTCCGGTGGCGTGACGTATCTGGACGCTGGATACGACTTCGAAACCGGTCCTTGCTACTCGGGCCAGACAGCCGCGCTCGGCTGCGTCGGCGGCCGACAGGACCTGAGGGGCGGAGCGTTCGTCAACGCACCTGATCTGCGCTACACGCTGCTGGCCCGCTACACGCAGCCGCTCGCCGCTGCGTCCCAGCTTTATGTCCAGGTGAATTACCGTTGGCAGGATGAGGTTCAGTTTGCCTACGACCAGGATCCGCGCTTCATCCAGCAGGCCTACGGCATCGCCGACTTCAAGGTCGGCGCATCGTTTGCGGGCGGTCGCTACGAAGCGTCGGCGTTCGTGAGGAACGCATTCGACCAGCAGTACGTCGCGAACGTCATCGCGCAAGGGCCGGCCGGTGGAGGCGCGATCGCCAATGCCATTCCGCGCGATTTCCACAGATATATGGGTGCGGAGTTAACGCTCAAATTCTGAGCCGACTACTACAATTGCGCCCGTGGACTGGAACGTGCCGGCTGGGCGATCATGCGTGCCCGCCGCCCGATCGTTCTCTCGATGCCCACCCGGAAGATCAGCGACCCGAGCGCCGAAGCCACGCCAAGCGGCCGGCCTTCGGAAACGCTGTTGCGCGGACGTGCCTGCTACGAGCGCGGTGAATGGAACGACGCGTTCGAGTCGCTGGCGCTCGAGGATGAGTCCCAGCCGCTGGACCTGGATGACTTGCACCGGCTCGCGTGGGCCGCCGGGCTCACTGCGCGGGACGAGCAGATGCTGGCGACACAGGAGCGGCTGTATCACAGGTATCTCGAATCGGGTCAGGATCTCGCCGCCGCGCGTGCCAGCTTCTGGATCGGCTTTCGCTTGCTCGCGCGCGGCGAAGGGGCTCGCGCGAGCGGCTGGCTGTCCCGCGCGCAGCATCTGATCGATCTGCATGCGCAGGACTGCGTCGAGCAGGGGTACCTGCTGCTGCCAGTTGCACAGCGACACATCAATTCCCGAGAGCTGGAACAGGCGTCGCAGTGCGCGGAACGTGCGTTCGCGATCGGCGAGCGGTTTGCCGAGCGCGATCTCATTGCGTTCGCTCGCAACCTGCAAGGCCGCGTGCTCATCGCTCAAGGGCGCGTAGACCAGGGTCTCACCAGGCTCGATGAGTCGATGGTGGCGGCGACCAGCGGCGAGCTTTCGCCGGTCGTAACCGGCATCGTCTATTGCAGCTCCATTGTCAGCTGTCATCGTGTCTTCGCGCTCGATCGCGTGCGCGAGTGGACCGTCGCCCTCACTGAGTGGTGCACGGCGCATCCGCAGCTCGGCATGTTCACGGGCCAGTGTCTCGTCCATCGAGCCGAAGTCATGGAGCTCGCCGGCTCATGGGCCGAAGCTGTCGACGAAGCGCGTCGCGCCGTGCAGCGCTGTGTGCGCGACATCGAGCGCGACGCCGCGGGTCGTGCGCACTATCTGCAGGCGGAGATTCATCGCGTGCGAGGTGAGTTCGATCTGGCCGAGAGTGCATATCGCGAGGCCAGTCGATGCGGATTCGAACCGCAGCCGGGTCTCGCGCTGCTGCGTCTCGCGCAAGACGATGTGGACGCTGCTGCAAGTGCCAGCCGTCGAATGATTGCAGCGACACGCGAGCATTTGGCGCGCACCCGGTTCCTCCCTGCGCACGTCGAGATCATGCTGGCGAATGGCGATGTCGATGAGGCACGCGCCGCCAGCCGCGAGCTCGAGGAGGCTGCGGCGACTCTCAACACCGATGTGCTGCACGCGATCGCCGCGCACGCTGTCGGATCGGTGAACCTGGCCGCCGGCAACGCGCAAGCGGTGCTGGATCCCGTGCGCCGCGCGTTCGAGTTCTGGCAGCAGCTAGGCGCGCCTTATCTCGCTGCGCGCCTGCGCGTTCTGCTGGCGCGCGCTTGTGCGGCGCTCGCCGATGTCGAAGGAGCGCGGCTCGAGCTGCAGTGTGCATTCGAAGTTTTCGAGCGGCTGGGTGCGCGACCGGATGTCGCGGCAGTCGAATCGCTCATGGCCAATCTAGATGATTCCGGGAAGGGCGCGGCGAGGCGGACCCACGGGCTAACCGAGCGCGAACTGCAGGTGCTGCGCCTCATCGCGAGCGGCAAGACCAATAAGGCAATTGCGCGCGAGCTGTCTTTGAGCGAAAAGACTGTCGATCGGCACGTCAGCAACATCTTCGCGAAAACTGACGTGAATTCGCGCGCCGCCGCCACGGCGTTTGCCTACGAGCGCAAACTGGTCTAGTACCCATGCAGTTTCTGCGCGGGCATGGGTGATTTACCCGAAGTCGCGCCCGCAGCTCACCGCTAGGCTGCTCTCTCGAAGCCACTTGTCCGGAGCGATGATGACCCACAGCGAAGCCACGCACTTTATTGAAGAGGGCACTGCGTCGATGCAGCTGGCGCGCCGCCGGCCTGATCCAGCCTTCGACGTGATCGTGATCGGCGGCGGCCAGGCAGGGCTGTCGGTCGGCTATCACCTGGCGCGCACCGGCGCGCGCTTCCTCATTCTGGAAGCCCATGCACGCATCGGCGATGCGTGGCGTACGCGCTGGGACTCGCTGCGGCTGTTCACGCCCGCGAAGCTCAGCAGCCTCGACGGCATGCCGTTCCCCGGGCCGCGAAACTACTTTCCCACCAAGGATGAAATGGCGGACTACCTCGAAGCGTACGCGCGGCGCTTCAATTTGCCCGTGCGCACCGGCGTTCGTGTGCAACGCCTGTTCAAGCGCGGCGCGCGTTACGTCGTGGCGGCCGAGGGTGGTATCGAGCTGGAAGCCGCGCAAGTGATCGTCGCAATGGCGAAGTATCAACAGCCGAAGATCCCCGCGTTTGCCGGATTGCTCGCGAGCGAGATTACTCAGCTGCATTCGCTCGACTATCGCAACCCAGGTCAGTTGCAGCCGGGCAGTGTGCTGCTCGTCGGCGACGGCAATTCAGGCGCCGACATCGCGCTGGAGCTTGCCCGCACCGGCCGCGAGACCTGGCTTGCAGGGGGCGACGTCGGCGAAGTGCCTTTCCGTCCTGACGGCTTTTGGGGCCGCAACCTGCTCGGTCCGTTGCTGCTCGGGTTCGTTTTCCGGCATGTGCTCACCGTGAAGACGCCGATCGGCCGGAAGGCGCGCCCGGCCATTCTTGCGAAAGGTGCGCCTCGTATCCGAGTGAAGCGCCGCGATCTCGTCGCTGCCGGCGTGCGGCGCGTCCCGCGTGTCATTGCCGTACGCAAGGGTCAGCCATTGCTCGATGACGCGCGCAGGCTCGACGTACGCAACATCATCTGGTGCAGCGGCTTCCAGCCGGGCTTCAACTGGATCGACTTTCCGATCTTCGACGCAACCGGCGACCCGCGGCACGACTGCGGCACGATCCCGGAGCAGCCAGGCTTGTATTTCGTCGGGCTGCCGTTTCAGTACGCCATGTCTTCGGGGATGATTCACGGCGTCGGGCGCGACGCGCAGCGCATCGTCGAGGAAGCTCGAGGGTCGCTACTTGTCGCTCAGCACCCTTGAGGATAGGGTGCGGGCTGCATGACCACGCCGGTCTCGAACCTCACGACGCTGTTGCGCTCCATGGAGCCGGTGCTCCACGACGGCGTCTATGCCTACTGCACTGTCTCTCACGAAGCTCAGATCGCCGCCGTCGCGTCAGTCGTAACCGTGCGTGAGCCGGAAGGACTGACTCTCGTCGTGTCAGAGGAGCAAGCAGTCGCTGCTGGCCTGCCGGTGTTGTTCCGCGCTGCATGGATCACGCTGACTGTTCACTCTGATCTGGACGCGGTTGGTCTTACCGCAGCGTTTTCGAGCGCTCTGGGTCAGGCCGGCATCAGTTGTAATGTCGTGGCCGGCGCATTTCATGACCACATCTTCGTTCCCGTGGCGCAGGCACTGAAGGCGCTGCAGGTCTTACGGGCCTTGCAGCAGGACGCGCTTCACGGCTCTTTGCGCGAGTAGCGAAAGTCGCAGTGGCTGGCGCCCTGCATGATCGTTTGTATGCGCGTCAGCTGCACGTCCGCGCCGAAACCTTCCGCCATATGAAAGTCGGCGCTGCAAACCAGCAGGAAGCCCAGCTCGGGCGCACCGATCTGCTTGAAGAACTCTGCGTAGCGGCACTTCTTGATATTGAAGTCGAAGTGATCCGGCGTCTTTCTGATGTCTTCGCGATCCAATGCGTCGGCAGCTGCGAACCCGTCGAATGCCAACGCCACAGTTGCGCCGACGTCGTCGCCGTGTTCCCGCCACCACTTCTCGCCAACCTTCCGGTAGAGATCCGCGAGCGCCTTGCGCACGATCGCATTCGCTCTCTCCTCACCGAGCTCGGCTCGCAGAGCTTTGACGAGTGGCACCAGGACCTGAGCCTGGATCTTGACCTGCTCGATCAGCGGGATGTCCGTACGTCGCTCCTCTTCAAACGTAGCTGAGCCACCAGTCCTTGCGCCGCGCCTTCACGCCTGCGACCCAGCGACAAAGCGGATAGAGGATAACAACAACCGCGATCCAGATCAGGTAGACGCCCAACAAGCCGACACCGAAGCCCTTCGGAAAGAATCGGTAGTGCGTCAGGAACTGCTCTGCTGCAAATCCCTGCGCGATGCCAAGCAACATGGCTGCGGCATGAATCAGGTAAAGATGTGCGATGTAGAACGCCAGCGGCGCGCGTCCGAGCGTCATCAGCGCATTCCTGAGCGGAGCGTACAGTCGATCGACGTACGCACAAGCGATCGCGGCAGGGCCCAGCGTCATCAGAACGTACAGCAGACTCGGCGGATACTTGGTCGTACCCAGAAACGACATGATCGAAGCGGCCGTGCTGGTGTCGGAGTCCCAGGGCTGCGGGTCACCGTACACGTTCAGCGCGCGGATCAGAACGAACGCGATGATCAGGCCGATGCCGATTCGCACCAGCGCTTCGTTGCGCTTTTTCTCCGGCAACTCGAACAGACCCGCGGCGCCGTAGCCGAGGAACATGACGCCGATCCAGGGCAGCAGCGGATAGGAGAAGAAGATCCTGAACGCGCCGACCTCGTAGAGCTGTCGCGCATGGAGTGCCGCCCACACACCGGCGGTATTTCCGGTAGTGCTCGCTGCCGGCCAGACGGCATCCAGGAGATTGTGGCCCAGCAGGATCACCGCACCGATGACGAGGCACGCGCTCCGTCCCAGGAATTGAGCGCCGGCCAGGATCACCATGCTGGCGCCGATCACCCAGATCACCTGCAGCGCTATGTAGATTCGTCCGCCGGCCTCGGCGATGCCGGTCGGGGCGAACGACCAGCTGGGCGAAATGATGAGAATTTCCAGGACCAGCAGCCACACGCCTCGCGTCACCAGAAATGACGCCAGCTCCGCCGGCGTCTTGCGGCTTGCCATCAGCCCGGCACTCGTCCCGGCAAGGAACACGAATGTCGGCGCGCAAAAGTGAGTGATCCAGCGCGTGGCAAACAGCAGCGGGCCGGTCGTTGGATCCGCCGTCGGATCCTGCACGGCCGCCGTCATGACGAAGTCGCGAACGTGATCGAGCGCCATCACCACGATCACCAGCCCACGCAGGATATCCAGCGAGGACATCCGGTACGCGCGCCGATCAGCGTTCGGGGCAGCGGTCGTTGCAGCAGAACCTCTCGACGTGCTCGCGACCGTCGGGTGAATCGAGCTCATTGGAAATCCCCACCAAAGCAGGGCTTGGGAGCCCTACCAGGGCATCGGATTTTTCAGCCCGATCACGACACAGGCCCGAGCTTGTACTATGTGGGTCCATGAAATGGCTCGCCCTGGTGTCCGTCGCATCGGTTCTCGTATTCGCCGCCGGATGCACCAGCCTCTCCTTCCTCATAGCAAACTCTGCGACCCTGACCGGCCATTACGACCGTTCGACCGATCACTCCTACGGGCCCGAGTCGCGACAGAAGCTCGACGTCTATTCGCCCAAGGACGCGCAGGCCCGGCCGGTGGTGGTCTTCTTCTATGGCGGTTCATGGACCACCGGCAGGCGAGGGCTCTACCGCTTCGTCGGAGCGGCGCTCGCGGAACGAGGAATAGTGACGGTACTGCCCGACTATCGGCTCTACCCGCAGGTGAAGTTTCCGCTGTTCCTCGATGACGGAGCGCTGGCGGTCGCATGGGTGCAAAAACACGCGCAGGAGTTCGGCGGTGATCCGCACCGGATCGTATTGATGGGCCATTCGGCGGGCGGGCACGAAGCCGCGTTCCTGGCGTACGACCACCAGTTGCTGCAGAAAGCCGGCGCCCATCCCGAATGGATCGTGGGCCTGGTCGGCCTGTCGGGTCCTTATGCGCTCGAGCCGGATACGAAGGTGTTGAATACGATCTTCGCGAATCCCTACACGCCGGCGGACTGGCAGCCGGTGCGCTTCGTGACGCCGCAAGCTCCGCCAACGCTGCTCGTGCACGGCACCGCCGATGACGTCGTCTCGATCAAACACGCCGAAAAACTGCGCGACGTCTTGCAGGCGAATCACGTGCGCGTCGAAACGCAGTTCTATCCTGGCAAGGGGCACGCCGATACCGTGGCGGGCCTGTCCATACCGGCGCGTGGACGCACACCCGTTCTGGATCAGAGCGTGAGCTTTATCGAATCGGTGACGGGCGCGCCGCAGTCTCCGGCCGCGTCGACCACCAGATGAGCGCAAGCAGCACCACCTGCGCAACGAGCCGCCACCCGAGAAACGCCGGGCTGACTTCCGGGAACAGCTGCGGGTTCATCCACATATAGATGTTGGCTGGAGTCACGCACACGGTCAGCGCTACCAGGCCGATCCCGGCCCAGGACCGCCACGCCGGAAACCAGATCGCGACTGCGCCGATGAGCTCGAGCACGCCCGTGAAGTACACGGTCGCCAGCGGCAGCGGCACGTAGGGCGGCACGATGCTCACGAAGAACGGGGTCGAGGTGAAATGCGCCTGTCCGCCGACCAGGAAGAACAGCGAAACGAGCGCCAACCCGGCATATTTCATAACTCTCTTCATGGCTTTACCCCCGCTACTTCGCCGAAGTTCCACAAACCGGCCGCAATTCGTGTATAGTGCGCGCCGGCTCGTGACCTTCCTTTTTCGTTCTTGGCCCATCCGCCGTTCGGCGTGTTCCCGGCCAAATCAACTAAACCGAATCGTTTCGAACCTGGAGACAGTGCATTTGCAGCTGTCGTTGTTCAGTACGCTTCCTGGCTGAGACCCAGCCCGGCCGCGTCATTTATCAAGTGAGTGTAGTTATCGTATGAGTAAGATCTATGTGGGCAATCTGCCCTTTTCCGCCGACGAAGAACAGGTTCGCACGCTGTTCGCACAGCACGGCACGGTCGATTCGGTGGCCCTGATCAAGGACCGCGACACGGGACAGTTCCGCGGCTTCGGCTTCGTCGAGATGCCGAGCTCGGATGCAGCTCGCGCCATTCAGAGTCTCAATGGCCAGGACATGGGCGGTCGGCCCTTGAAGGTCAACGAGGCGCAGGACAAGCCGCGCAGCGGCGGTGGCGGTGGCGGCAACCGCAACGGCGGCGGTGGTGGCGGCTTCTCGCGTAATGGCGGCGGCGGCGGCGGTCAGCGTCGCTGGTAAGCAGTCAGTTTTCCGCACGGGTCGTTACCGGCCCGTGCGGGATTTCGCAGGAGAAGGCGATGATCGATCCAAAGTCCTATCACGGCGCCGTAGCGGACCCAGGCTCGGTCGCAGATCGTCGCGCCCAGGCCGAGCATGAGCAGCAGCAGCGCATGCAGGAGCGCCAGCAGCAGCTCGCGCTGCTGACTTCGCCGCTCAGCACTCCCGAGGAACGGATTCGCCTCTGGGAAAAGCTGCACGCGCTCAACTTGCCGCGGTCACCGACGCACAAGCTGTTGCGCATCATTGCCGATCAGACGGAGCTCTCTCTCGAGCAAGTGCTGGAAGTGCAGCGTCGCAGCTTCGCACCCCACACGCCGCAGGGCACTGCAACCTGACATGGCCAAGGCAGCCGATCGCACGGAGATCACAGTGGAGTTGCCGTTCAAGCTCGAATCGATTGCGAAGGCCGCGGCGCCGGGCGGCGCCGAGGGCATGTGGCATCGCTACATCATCTCGCAAGGCACGAACACCATCGAGGGTGTGCGCGCCGGTACTCACGCAGAAGTCACGACGCTCGTTCACGACATGGTCGAACGGCTCAACGAGCGCCGCGAAGGCAAGCACCGCCCGAAAGCCAAGCGTTGAGCGGCTCGTTCAGCGACGAACGTACTCGAGCGCGAACGGCCCCGTGCCCATGATCTGCACGACTGCACCGCCGTCGGTCGTTGCATAGTGCGGCTCGTCCGCCCGCAGCCTGACGAACGCACCCGAATTGAAGTTGCGCATCCGCTCAGGATCGAACGTCGAACCGTCCCCGATCTTCAGTGCGCCCGTCAGCACCACGATGCTTTCATCCGACGAACGCCGATACGGCGCGATCGAATAGCCCGGCGGCAGCTCCGCCCGTAACACGAAAGGGCCGGGCTGCGCAGGGTCGCCCGTGACTGCTGCGAACTTGATTCCGGCCGGCATTCCCTCAGGTCCTGCATGCCAGGCACGATCTTCGACTGGCAGAACGGCGCGCTTGGCAACTGCACCGCTGTCGTGGCTGCCCACGACGTGTGCAACCAGCAGCAGCGCCGCCGCCAAGCCAGCCAGCAAATAGCGTGGTCGATCCAGCAAGCTCGCATCCTCCGAATCGCTTTGGTGCGAGCCAGAGTGAGCGAGGGCCGCCAGCGTCGACAGAGACGATCGTTACCGCCGGTGACGCACTTTCAGCAGAGGGCGCCCTGTATCGAAAAATCATCCCGCGGGATTTCCCGGGGCAGCGGCGTTGCCGCCGCCCCTCGGTCAAAAGTCGGCATTCTTCGGCGCGCGCGGAAACGGAATGACATCGCGGATGTTCGTCATGCCGGTCGCGTACTGAATCGTCCGCTCGAAGCCGAGTCCGAAGCCCGCGTGCGGCACCGTTCCGTAGCGGCGCAGGTCGCGGTACCAGCTGTAGTGCTGCTTATCGAGATGCATCGCATCCATGCGCCGGTCGAGAAACTCCAGGCGCTCCTCGCGCTGCGAGCCGCCGACGATCTCGCCGATTCCCGGAGCGAGCACGTCCATCGCCGCGACGGTTTTCTCGTCGTCGTTGAGACGCATGTAGAACGCCTTGATGTCTTTCGGATAGTTCATCACGACCACCGGCCGGCCGATGTGCTCGGTCAGGAAGCGCTCGTGCTCCGATTGCAGATCGAGGCCCCACTTCACCGGGAACTCGAATTTCTTGCCCGACTGCTCGAGGATCTTGATCGCATCGGTGTAAGTGATGCGGTCGAAGCTCGACTCGACGAACTTCTCCACGCGCGCGATGCAGTCCTTGTCGATGCGCTCGGCGAAGAACTTCATGTCGTCCGGCCGCTCGGTCAGGACCGCGCGGAAGATCGACTTGAGCAAGGCTTCGGCGAGGTCGGCGTTGGCCGCGAGGTCGGCAAAGGCGATCTCCGGCTCGATCATCCAGAACTCGGCGAGATGGCGCGGCGTGAAGGATTGCTCGGCGCGAAACGTCGGGCCGAACGTGTAGACCTTCGACATCGCCAGGCAATACGCCTCGACGTTCAATTGACCCGAGACCGTCAGGAACGTGGGCCGGCCGAAGAAATCCTGCGCGAAATCGATTTGCCCCGTTGGCGTCCTGGGCAGGTTTGCCAGGTCGAGCGTCGAAACGCGGAACATCGCGCCGGCGCCTTCCGCGTCGCTGGCGGTGACGATCGGCGTATGGATCCAGTAGAAGCCGTTGTCGTGAAAGAACTTGTGAGTCGCCATCGCGAGCGTGTGACGCACGCGGGTAACCGCGCCGAAAGTATTGGTGCGCGGCCGAAGATGAGCCACTTCGCGCAGGTATTCGAACGTGTGATGCTTCGCCGAGACCGGATAGTTATCCGGGTTTTCGACCCAGCCCAGGACCTGCACGCGCTCGGCCTGCATTTCGATGGCCTGCCCCTTGCCCTGGGAGCGCACCAGTTTGCCGGTGCACGTCACTGCGCAGCCGGTCGTGACCTGCAGGATCTCGGTGCTGTAGTTCGGCAAAGAGTTGGCGGCAACGATCTGGATGCTGTCGAAACATGAGCCATCCGAGAGCGCCAGAAACGAGAAACCCGCCTTCGAATCGCGGCGGGTCCGGACCCAGCCGTTGATGGTTACCACCTCATCCAGTGGCACGCGTCCGGCGAGGACAGCGGAGACAGACAAGCTCGACATAGAGAGATCCCGAAAGAATGCAGCCGGCCCGCATTACACACGCTGCCGCAGGAAAAATCGACAGGGCGCCGGTCAGTCCGTGCGAGGTTTGATCAGCAAACGATTGCTGATGAGCACCTGGGCCGCATGACGGCCCTGTGCTTCCCTCGTGTGTCTGCAGTCGCCGGCTGCCTCGAATTCGCTGCATTGGCAGTGCCAGCCGGCGCCGGACTCGAAGCTCACGTGATAGCTGTCGATCAGGTAGTCGGTTCGGCGAATGGCTGCCGATCGCGGCACAGACAGGGTCACGCGCACGCGCTCATCCCGCCAGCAGCGCTGCCGCTGCCAGTGCACACACGACAGCGACGATGACCCAACTCTTGCGTGGCGACAGATAGTCCATGTTCATGAGTGTCTGCAGTTGCAGTCCACAGGTCAGTGCGCTATCGAACTTAGGGCCTCTTCGGAATCACGATCTGCGCGCCAGCACGCCGTCGCCCTGCAATTCCGCGACGAATCCGGCGCCCTGCAGCCGTCGCGCGACTTCCCTCGGCACATCCCGTCCGCTGGTGAGCGCGTTCGGCGATCCGGTGTAGTGGAAGAGCAAGCCCCTGCGCCTGATCACTCGCGCCAGCTCCTGATAGAACGCTGCCGAGTACAGCTCTCCGGCGATGCCGAAGCGCGGTGGATCGTGCAGTACTGCGTCGACTGATCCGTCGGGCAGGAGTGCGATCGCAGTGGCGATATCTGCCTGGGTCAGGCTCAGCCTGTTGTCGGCGTCACCGCTGTTTTCCGGTGACCAGGGATTCAGAGTGCGCAGCCACAGGACATCCGCGCTCTTCTCATAAGAGATCACCTGCCGCGCGCCGCCCGCGAGGCAACACGCAGCGAAATAACCAAGCCCGCCACAAGTATCCAGAATCGTTTTCCCGTGAGGATGCACCAGCGCAACTTTGCGCTGCGCGTCCGCGTACGGCGAGACATGCGCAGTCGGCAGCATCTTGATCCCGTCGATCTCGAACGTCGGCGGACCCCAATCGGTCGGCACGAGCTTGATCAGCGATGTGGTGAATCTCGCTGCGGGCTCGAATGACGTGCCCGTCCAGTAGTAGATCGTCCGGTCCTTGCAGCGCTCGAGGTACGGAAAGCTGTGGCTCTGCCACCGCCACTCGGACGCGCCGATCTCGACAGTGTCGGTCGAGCGGTCCAGATCCAGCGAGCAGGCGACCGTCGCGACGCCGTCGCGCGCAGCGCGCTGCAAAGCGCTGTGTGTTTTCAAAGTGAGCAGTGGTCGCGGCAGACGCGATGCCATGACAAACAGCTTAGCTTGTTCGATATCCGGGCGTCGGCCATCATTGCGTGCATGCGTTGGCTCAAGCGAATCGGCATTGGCATCCTGGCGGTGCTTGCCGCAGCCATCCTCATCGGCTCCGCGTATGAAATGTGGAGTCGGCACCAGATTGCGGCCGAGTTCCAGCCGCCGGGGATGCTGGTCGACATCGGCGGGCGTCGCATTCACCTCGACTGTCGCGGGACCGGCGCGCCGATCGTGGTCTTCGAGTCCGGGCTCGACATGTACGGATCGCTGAGCTGGTCCGCGGTACAGGATGAAGTGGCTCGTACTACGCGAGCCTGCAGCTACGATCGCGCCGGAATCCTCTGGAGCGATCGCGCGAAGGGTGCGCGGAACGGCGCGGCCATCGCGAGCGATCTGCACGCAGCGCTACAGACCGCTGGCGAGCGCGGACCGTATGTCATGGTGGGCCATTCGCTCGGCGGCCCTTACGTCATGACGTTTGCGCAGCGGTTCAGCGATGACGTTGCCGGCATCGTGTTGGTCGACGCATCGCATCCGGACCAGCAACGCAGAATGAAAGAAGCTATCGGTCAGCAGGTCGAACCATCGATGGCAGGACCGAAGCTGGCCGCAGCGCTTGCGTGGACGGGATTGCCGCGACTGTTCGCGGGCTCGGTCGGGCACGCGCAGGCGCCGGCTCGAGCGAATGCGGCAATGTCCGCTTACCTGCCTCGTTCGCTACAGCCGATGCTCGACGAACAGGCAGCGATCGACCAAACCTTCAGGGACGCTGGAGCTCTTCGTTCGTTGGGTGTGCGGCCACTCGTCGTGCTCACCGCAGCGGCTCCGTTCAAGGCCGCAGACCTGGCCACGCTGAAACTGACGAGTGAACAGGGCGAGCGATTGCAGGCTGTCTGGCTCGAGCTGCACGACGACGAAGCTTCCTGGTCCTCGCACAGTCGGCAAGTTCGCCTGGACGACTCGCACCACTACATCCAGTTCGAGCGTCCCGAGGCCGTGATCGCCGCTGTCCGCGAGGTGGTCAACGACATCCGGATGCGGCCTTAGCCAGACCCTGCACGAGCCACGCGGCTCGCACAGGGAAATGCTCGCTCAATAGCGACGTGGACCGCCGCCGCCGCCGCCGCCTTTCGGCTTGTCCTGGGCTTCGTTGACCTTGAGAGCGCGCCCGCCCAGGTCCTGGCCGTTGAGATTCTGGATTGCTTTCGCTGCATCGGCGCGCGGCATTTCCACGAAGCCGAAGCCGCGCGGCTGGCCGGTATCGCGGTCGGTGATCAGGGCCACTGATTCGACCGTGCCGTGCTGTCCGAACAACTCGCGGATGGCAGTCTCGGTCGCGGAAAAGGGCAGATTGCCCACATAAATCTTGCTCATACGATTACTCACTGAAATGAATGCGCGCACCGGTTTCACACCGGCCGCAGGTGACACAAGACAGCTTGCACAGCAAGGCTGTCGCTGAGGTTCGAAACAGATCCGATTTAGGTTGGACTGGCCGCAATGGCGCCGAACGGCGCGGGCCAAGCGAAGATAAATGGAGAAAGGTCGCGAGCCGGCGGCACTATACACTGCTCTATGATGGAACGCGCACCATGAGCACGGTTGTCCAGATGTTTCGCGAGGCTGTTGCGCCCAAAGGACGCAACCGGTACTCGTGCCCGATGGCGGCCTGGGAGCTGCTGTGGGAGCTTGGCCAGGCGTTCGGCTGGCGTCCGAAGGGCACGACGTACGTGCTGCCGGCAAAGAGCAAGGTGGAAGCACCGGCGCGACGCAACTACCAACCTGGCAGCGTGCAGGACCACAAGCAGGTCGAGGCCGAGGACGCCATTGCATGGGCGCGCGCGCTCGAGGTCGCGAAGGCATCGCCGCACGCCGCAGCGATGATCGAAGCGCGAGCTGCGGCGCTTGCCAGCGCCGGCCAGGCAACCTCGGAGCTGCTGCCCGGCATCATCGATGAGTTCATCGCGTTCGCGTACGGCGGCGCCTTCGAGTTCGCAATCTGGAGCGACGACGCCTCATGACCAGCCATATCTATTCATTCCTGGCTGGCGCAGACTGGGCCTGCGCGCACGGAAACCGGAGGCAGCTATGCGAGACCCACGTCGGCTGGCGGCGCTTCATGCTGCGCTTCGCTTCGTGATCACGAGCGACACTGGCGCCGAGCACAAGGCGATTCTCATCGATGTTCTGACCCAAGCCGTGCGCGACGACGAAGCCGCCGAGCTGAAGCAACGCGCGCTCGCGTTGGCTCGCGGCGAGTGGCAGCAGCACGAGATCGCGCACTTGACGTCGTTCCTGAAAGACCGGCCTGCAAAGAGCTGGCAGCAAGCCGACGAAAGCGTGATGCACGTGGCTGCGCAGTTGCATCGCGAGCCGCAGTCCGTTCGCGACAAGGCCACGGAGCTTGGCCTGGGCGCTGCGGTGGATTATCGATTCGCCAAGTCGATCAAGCAGGCGAGCGGTGAGTAACCGCCTACGCTGGCGGCGCGCGCACTTGATTCTCCTATCTAATGCGGCTCGAAGCGCGCACTATGCGACCTGGATCCCGCGGCGGAGAACTGGTTGCGCGCTTATGTACTCACTTGCCTGATCGTCAGTTCCGCAGCACTCCTCGCCGGCCCAACGCCAAGCGCTGCGCAATCGCAAAGCTCCAGTTCCGTAATTCCCGATAACGCACGCAAGCGCAGCTACGGCAGCGGCTGGGAATGCAAGCGCGGCTTTCGCGAGAGCGCCGGACGTTGCCTCGTAGTGACCGTCCCGCCGAATGCCTACCTGTCTCCCGACGGCTCATCCTGGAGCTGCAATCGCGGCTTTCGCACCGAGGGTGCGAAGTGTCAGGAGGTGCAGGTGCCAGCGAATGGCTACGCTGTGGACGCCAGGTACGATCGCGGCTGGCGTTGCAATCGCGGCTATCGCGCTGTCGGCGAACGCTGCGTGCAACCCGAGATCCCGCCGCATGCCTTTGCAAGCGATTCGAGCTTTGGCTCCGGTTGGGAATGCGAGCGCGGCTTTCGTGAGTCGCAAGGTGCGTGCGTCGCGGTGGCAGTTCCGGCCAACGCGTTTCTGGTGCGCACTGGCGACGATTGGAAGTGCGAGCGCGGCTTCAGCCGAGTCGGCGAGCGCTGCAATGCAATCGCAGTTCCCACCAACGCCTATCTCGACGACTACGGCAACGAATGGCGTTGCGATCGTGGCTTTCGCAAGGACGGCGCGCGCTGCGCTGTGCTGCGCGTGCCGGACAATGGCTACATCAATCATTCCGGCGACGATTGGTCTTGCGAGGACGGCTTGCTGAAGAAGGATGGTGCGTGCGTGGCTTCGAATGAATAGCGCGCACCGTGCTCGTGTCGCAGACCTCTACGTAGTCGATCATGTGGCAGACGCGACGCTGCCGGAAGCCGCTCTGGCGCGTTACATGGAGTATCGAACTGCACTGATCGCGGACGATCAGGACAGCGTGCGAGTGGTCGAGCTGCTTTCGTTGTTTGTCTGGGAGCTCAGGGAAGGCTGCTCGGCAAACGGAGTGCATTGACACTCGTCCTGGAAGATTTTTCACTTCGTGCTGTTTCGCGGTTGCGCTTTCCACCGTGCGACGACGCGTTCGTCTCACTCGGTCAACTCAAGGCGCTCCCATGGCTCCAATGAATCGTCTGGCTTTCATCGGCAATTCCCTGCCGCGTCGCTGCGGAATTGCGACCTTCACCACCGATCTGCAACAAGCGATCGCAGCGCGCAGCGACGGTGAATCCGCCATCGTCGCCATGAACGACCCGGGGCGCGCGTACGAATATGCACCGGTCGTGCAGTTCCAGGTCGAGGAGGCCGAGCCCACGGCCTATGCCCGTGCCGCGCATTTTCTCAACACGAACGAGTTCCAGATCGCCTGCCTGCAGCACGAGTTCGGCATCTTCGGCGGCGCGGCGGGCGGGCACGTCCTGGAACTGCTCGCGCGCCTGACCATGCCGATCGTCACCACGCTGCACACGGTCCTGGAGAAACCGGACCGCGCGCAACGCGGCGTTCTGGAGCGGATCGTGGAGCTTTCCACGAAGGTCGTCGTCATGGCCGAGAAAGGCGCAGAGCTGCTGCGTACCGTCTACGCCGTGCCGAAGGAGAAAATAGAAGTGATTCCGCATGGCATCCCCGATTACGCCTTCGCCGAGCCGGACGCGGCGAAGCGCAAGCTGGGATTCGAGGGGCGGCGGGTCATCCTCACTTTCGGCCTGCTCTCGCCGAGCAAGGGTATCGAGGTGATGATCGATGCGATGCCGTCGATCCTCGAGCATTGCCCCGACGCGGTGTATGTCGTGCTGGGCGCAACGCATCCGAATCTGATTCGACGCGAGGGCGAGGCTTATCGCGAGCGTCTTGCAGCGCGCGTGCGCGCGCTCGATATCCAGGACCGGGTCGTCTTTCTCGATCAGTTCGTCGACCAGAAGACGCTGCTGGAGTTCATCTCCATGTGCGACGTCTATGTGACGCCTTATCTCAATGAAGCACAGATGACTTCCGGCACGCTGGCGTACAGCTTCGGCCTCGGCAAGGCCGTAGTGTCGACGCCTTACTGGCACGCGCGCGAGTTGCTTGCGGACAATCGCGGCGTCCTGGTGCCGTTTGGCGATTCGCAGGCAATCGGCGCTGCGATTACCGGCCTGCTCACCGACGACGCGAGGCGACAGAGCATGCGCCGACGCGCCTATGTCAGCAGCCGCTCGATGACTTGGGAGCGAACAGCGGAGCGTTACCTTGCCACCTTCGACAAGATCCGGCGCGAGCAGCGACTCAGGATCGTACCGTCGCACCCCGACAGCGTGGTCGTGCAGCACGGTCCGACTCAGCCGCAGATGCAGCTCGGGCACTTGCTCTCGATGTGCGACGACACGGGACTGCTCCAGCACGCGATACACGCCGTCCCCGATCGCGCGCACGGCTACTGCGTAGACGACAACGCACGGGCGCTGCTCGTAGCCTGCGCTCTGAATTCCGCAGGCGAGCAGCGCTTACCCGAAACACTGACCATGCGCCTCGCAGCGTTCGTGCAGCACGCGTGGAATCCGGACACGCGGCGCTTTCGCAACTTCATGAGCTTCGATCGTCATTGGCTGGAGGAAACAGGTTCGGAAGACTGTCATGGCCGTACGCTTTGGGCGCTCGGCGAGTGCGCTCGCAGCGATGCGAGCGCCTCACGACGCCGCTGGGCCACCGCACTGTTTCGCGAAGCGCTGCCAGTGACAGGTACCTTTCATTCGCCGCGTGCATGGGCCTTCACGCTGCTCGGCTTGGACGCATATTGCGTCGTTGCGCAGGATTCTCAGGCGCGCGAGTTGCGCCATGTGCTCGCGGAGAAACTGATCGCCATTCTGACGGCCGTAGAGACCAAGGAGTGGGTCTGGTTCGAGGAAGTACTGGCCTACGAGAACGCGCGCTTGCCGCAGGCGCTGATCGTGACCGGGTTGTCGACCGGCGTGCTTGGCTATGCAACCGTCGGTCTGCGCTCGCTGCGCTGGTTGATGAAATTGCAGACCACTGCAGCGGGACTGTTCCGGCCGGTCGGTTCCGCGAGCTTCGGTGACATACGCACTGCGCCGCGTCAGTTCGATCAGCAGCCGCTGGAAGCCGCGGCCACCATTTCGGCTTGTCTCGCCGCGCTGCGTGCCGAGGGCGATCCCAAGTGGAAGGCCGATGCCGAACGCGCGTTCGCCTGGTTTCTCGGCAGCAACGACCTGGCCATTCCGCTGGTCGATGCCGACACGGGCAGTTGCCGGGACGGCTTGCATCCCGAGCGGGCGAACGAGAACAGAGGAGGCGAGTCCGTCGTCTCTTATCTGCTGGGGCTCGCCGAAATGCGCGCGCTGGCTCGCGCAGGCGGCAATCGCACGAGTCCGCCGCCGCTGCGAGTCCTGCGCGGATGACCTTCGTGAATCGACACAATCTGTTCCTGCGGCCCGACCCGGCGCGGGTCGTGGTGCGTCCGTTCAAGCCTGCGACCGAACCGCGGGACTTCAATGCGACGGACAAGACGCGCGCCAATCACATCGTGGACCGCGTGCTCGCCCTGAGCCCGGACGTGGTCCAGCAGCAGCTGGCGGAGGTGCTGCAGCACTTTCAGGAGCGTCACCGCAGCCTGATCGAGACGTTCGAGGCGCGCGCCGATGAGATGGAAGAGGCGTTCGCGTTGCACAGTACATTCACCAGGGAACAGCGGCAGCTCGTCGGCGCGTACTTCCTCCACGAGTATTCCTTCGAAGCGGCAGCGTTGTTCAATCCGAGCATCGTCGATCATCCCGATCAGTCCGCGGCTCCGCCAGGCGGGCGTCGCTTCATCTTGAGCGTGCGCGCCGTCGGCGAAGGTCACATCTCGTCGCTGACGTTCCGCACCGGGACCATCGCAGCGAACGGCGGGCTGACGATCGACGCGCCCGCGCGTCTGGCGTCCATTCCCAAGGTCCAGAGTCGGACAGCGGGGACCCACGGGGAGCACATCGAGCTGGTGTTCCCGGCCGATGGCGACGTCAGCGAGCGGGTGATCTTTCCGGTCACGCAGGTGCAGTCCAACGGCATCGAAGATGCCCGCTTCGTCAGATTCGCCGCGGCTGGACAGCGCATGTACTACGCAACGTACACGGCCTACAGCGGCCGGGCGATCAGGTCGGAGTTGATCGAGACCAGCGACTTCGTGTCCTTCCGCATGTCGCCGCTCCAGGGCATCGCGGCGCTGAACAAGGGCATGGCGCTGTTTCCCCGCATGCTCGGCGGCAAGTACGCGATGATCGCCAGGCACGACAACGAGAACCTCTATCTGATTCTCTCCGACGATCTGTACTCATGGGACGGCGGGGTGCCGATTCTCAAGCCGCGCTATCCCTGGGAGTTCGTGCAGATCGGCAACTGCGGCTCGCCGCTCGAGCTCGACGAGGGCTGGCTGCTGCTGATTCACGGCGTCGGCCCGGTCCGCAAGTACTCGATCGGCGCGGTCCTGCTCGACAAGGCGGATCCGTCCAGAGTCCTCGCACGCTCGCGCGAGCCGTTGCTCCGGCCCGAGCCTTCGCAGCGCGAGGGTTACGTTCCGAACGTCGTTTATACCTGTGGCGCGACGCGGCACCACGACACGATCATTCTGCCGTATGCGGTCTCCGACACGTTCTGCACGTTCGCCTCGGTCGGCATCGCACAGCTGCTGCAGAGCATGGACGGCTGACCGACAGCGCGAGCTCTCGAGTTGAGCGCTACCACGCCCACACAGCCCAGACAGACACAGTTGTGTTGACAGCGACGCCAGTTGTAACAGCCCGCAGGAACTGCACTGGCTGCAGATGCATCAGCGCGCAATCCTGATGTGCAGGCCCAAGGCTTTGCCACGGCGCGTCGCGCGCGATTCGTCCCTGAATCTGCACGCTGGCGCTGCCAGCAATGGCGATCTGGACGACCATGCGTGGCGGCGGCTCGCGAGTGCCAACGACTCTGAGCGCTACTTCAGGTCCCTCCGCATCTCGCGTGACGGCCTTCAGTAGATGGCACGCCGTCATCGCACTAGATCGTGCGTGCGGATGCCCGCTCGGCGCGCTTGGCCTTCTTGGCAGCACGCTTCTCTTCGAGCGTCTTGCCGGGCTTGCGTTTCTGCTCTCGCTTCTGGTTCATGCCTTTGCTCATACGTCCTCTCCTGTGCTCGCGACTTCTATGGTGCGGCGCCGTTGCTCTTCATTCACCTGACCGACGGTCAAGCGAGTCTGCGTCGCGATGACTCTGACGAGCACATGACCCGAGCTCCGCGGCAGGCGCAGCGCATGCAGCCGCTCCCAGATGCGGATGCGTTCCTCGGCGTCCTTCGTCGGTGAGACCTGCGCGGCCAGCTCATCGGCTCGCAAAGCTGCTCGCTGCTGCTCTGCTTCCCGGATCTTGCGCCGATACTCGCCGCCGTTGCTGGGCGGATAGGTGTGCGCTATTTCATCCCGTAGCGGGACTAGTGCCATGGCCGTTCTCCTGCGATCCGTAACGCCGCACGCGTGCGCGCGGCAGCGTAAGTTCGAGAGCGATTCGGTTTAGCTGAATTGGCCGAGAAGCGCGGAGCGCGGCCACAAGAGATAAAAGGAAAGGTCGCGAGCCTGGAGCACTATACATCCGGTGCCGCGGTGGCGCTCAGGTTTCGGTCAGGCCTGATACACCGTCGCTCCACCGGTGACGGTGCGCAGCACTTTGATGTCTTTGATCGTGTCGGGCGAAACCGTATGCGGATCCGCGGAGAGCACGACGAAGTCAGCAAGCTTCCCTGATGTGATCGAACCCTTGATCGCTTCCTCGTGCGAAGCATGTGCGCCGTTCAACGTCATCACCTGCAGTGCCTCGTCGACAGTGATGCGCTGATTCAATCCCCACTTCTCGCCATTCCAGCCAGTGCGCGTGACCATGCCCTGCATTCCCATCAGCGGGGCGAACGGGCCGGGATAGAAGTCCGAGCCTGCCGCCACGGGAATGCCCGCATCGAGGAACGAGCGGAACGCCATGGCGTGACGCATGAACTCCTCGCCGTAGAAGTGAAATTTATCGGCGTTGTAGTACGCGTAGCTGGTGAACGGCATCGGCACCGCGCCGAGGGCTTTGATCCGTCGCAACAGGTCGTCGTTGATGAGCGTGCAATGCGTGATCTTCGGGCGTGCGTCCTGCACCGGAAACAGCTGCTGCGCGCGCTCGACCGCTTTCATCATCATGCCGATGGCGACATCGCCGTTGGCGTGACAATTGATCTGGATACGCGACCGATGCACTCGTTCGACCCAGGCATCGAGTGCCTCTTGCGTCGAAGTGACATTGCCTTTGTAGCCGGGTCGCGATGGGTAGCCCGTGCTGATCGACATCGTGCGCTCGGAAAATGAGCCGTCCACGGTGTGCTCCCGCGTGGCGCCGATGCGCAGCCACTCGTCGCCGAAGCCGCTGCGAATGCCCGCGGCGATCATCGTCTCCAGGTCGGCGTCGCCGAGTTGAAAGTTGACCCGATGCAGCAGCTCGCCGTTGTCGCGGATCTCCTCGAGCGACGCCAGGTCGCCATCCTCGTGATGCACGCTCGTCAATCCATAGCGCACGAACTGCTTGGAGATGTGTGCCGCGCCGTTCCTGCGCCGCTGCTGCTGCTCCGCTGCCGAGAACTCGGGACGCAGGCCGACCTTCTCGAACACGCCGAGCGCGTTATCGGTCACGCGTCCAGTCAGGTTTCCCTGGTCGTCGCGATCGAATGTCCCGCCTGGAGGGTCCGGTGTAGCTCGCGTGATCCCAGCGAGCTCGAAGGCTTTGCTGTTGTAGAAGGTCGTGTGCCCGCCGCGGTGTTGGACGGAGACCGGATGATCCTTCGACACCTTGTCCAGATCGTGAATGTTCAGCGGTCTCTTGTCCTTCACCTTGGTATCGTCATAGAAGAACCCCTCGACCCAATGGCCGGGCGGCGTCTGCCGCGCTTTGGCACTGAGCTTGTCGAGGATGCTGGCGATCGTCACGAACTCGACGTCGAACGGGTTGCCAACCGCGACCTCGTACAGCAACGTTTCCCCGACCGGGTGGTTGTGACAGTCGATGAAGCCCGGCACGATCGTCATGCCCTGCGCATCGAACACCTGCGCGCCCTTGCTGGCTAGCGCGGCGATCTCTGCATTCGTGCCCACGGCGATGAAGCGGCTGCCGCGTACCGCGAAGGCCTGCGCCCGCGGCAGTCGAGCATCGACTGTGCAGACGTTGGCGTTGCGAACGATCAGGTCCGGTTCGCCCGCCTCGGCTATCGCTGCACTCAGGCGGCGGGGTAGAGCAGTGGCGGCGGCGATGCTCGACGCCGTCAAGCCCATGAACTCTCGGCGGCTGCAGGTGCGACGCTTCATGCTCGGTGCCTCTCGGTTTCCCGCTAGGATGCCATGGCGTTTCCTGTTCGTCCCTTGCGTCTTAAGGGGAGAGCATGAACAAGATTGCGCCCGAGCAGTGGCGGCAGATCTTCGAGCTCCTCGATACGGTGCTCGATCTGCCGAGCGAGCAGCGCGCGGCGTGGGTCGATGCGCTCGACGAAAGCCGTAGCGCGTTGAAACCCACGTTGCGCGAGCTGCTTGCCCGGCGTACCAGCCTCGAGACGGGCGACTTCTTGAGCCCGTGCCGCAGAGGACCGAGCTGACCGGCTACGGCACCACCCGCACGATACCCAAGCCACCGCCCGACCCATTGCGCGCTGAGCCTGCCGCGATGATCTTGCCGTCCGGCTGGATCACCACATCGGTCGCCGCGTCGAATGCGCCGAAGAAGTCGACCAGCAACTTCCCGTCATCCTGGAAAGTCTGATCGAGCTGTCCATCGCTCGTGAATCGCGCGATGCCGAAGTCCACGCCGGCGGGGCCGGCAGCGACGATCTTGCCGTCGGCCTGCAATGCGATGCCAGCGGCTTTCTCGATTGCCGGAGAGCTCACCATGCCGAACTGCGTGTCGATGTCGCCCGATGTCACCAGGCGCACCAGCGCAACGCTGAAGACTCCAGGTCTGATGATGTAGCCGCCGATCAGGATCTTGCCGTCGCCCTGGATCAGCACATCGAGCGCTTCGTCCCAGTCGCCGCCGTCGAAGTTCACGGGGACGATGCCTTCCTTGAAGTCGATGCGCTGGGTGCCTTGGTGACCGAAGGTAGTGTCGACGTCGCCGCTGCCGAAGAAACGCGCGATGCCCATGTCGGAGTTGCCGGAGCCGTTGTCGGTGAACACGCGCCCCACGACCACGATCTTGCCGTCGGCCTGCAACGCCGCGGCGTTCACGAAATCGCTGTGGCCGCCGACGTTGAGTGTCGACTTGCCGTCCCCGCCGCCGAAGCCGGGATCCGGCGTACCGTTGGCCAGGTAGCGCACGACTGCGAAGTCCTGATCGACGGTGAGCGGCGTGCCGACCTGAGCCTGGCCTGAGACGACGATCTTGCCGTCGGGCTGGATCAGCACGGATTTCGCCTGGTCGTTCATTCCGGCGAAATCGGTCAGCGTCCTGCCGCCGGTGCCGAAATTCAGATCCGGGCTGCCATTGGCATTGAAGCGCAGCACGATCCAGTCGTCGTTGTTCACGGTCGGGAACGAGGTGAAGCCCACGACGACAATCTTGCCGTCGGGCTGCAACGCGACTGACTTCATCGCATCGAGACCGCCGCCGTTCGTGACGATGTTGACGTGCCCCGCGTCGCCAAAGCCCGTGTCGGGCGAACCGTCGCTGTTGTAGCGCCGCAGTGCCAGGCCGCCGATCACGAGCAGCTTGCCGTCGGGCTGCAATGCCACCTGATTGGCAGCGACAGAGTCGAAGACCTTGCCGTGCGAACCGAAGGTATCGTCGAGACCGGCCGTGCCTTGCTGCGTTACGCAGTTCACGTCGATGTTCGTAACGTTGGCGCCGTCGACCGTGCCGGTGCCGTTGGTCACTGTGCACGTCTGCAGCGGATTGTTCGGCTGCGACGCGACGCTGATGTTGTAGGCCGTGCCGTCGGCCACCTGAATGACAAACGTATAGGGGCCGTTAGCGGCGATCTGCCGTTGATCGAATCCACTCGTGCGCAGGATGAGCCCGCTGCCCGCAAGGCCGGACACGGTGCCGCCGAGCGTGAAGATCTGCAGCGGCGGCGCGGGGCGAGTGTCGTCGATGATCGTGACCTCACTGGTTGCTTGCCCGAGGGTCGCGCAGCCGGTTACATCCGACGCAGTCACCGTGAAGGTCTTGTCGCCTTCATCCGCGGTGCTGTAGGCGAGTGGCACATTGATGAACCGCGGCGCAATCTCGCCGTCCTTGAACGTGATGCTGGTATTCACGCTCTGGTAGTCACCGGGCGCGGTGGCCGTGCCGTCGCTCGTCGTGACCGTCGCGCTCACTTCACCTGCGCTGCCGCCGGTGCGCATCACCAGCAAATCGATGCCGCCCGAGGCTGCGCCCTCAGGGACGTTGTAAGAAGGAGAAGCAAACGCGAGGGTGCCCGCGGCCGGCAGCGCATGACACTCGGCTGGGAGATTGGGATCGTCCACCGGCGCCTTGGTCGGAGCGTCAGTGGGATCCAGCCCTTCGGTGATCACCTGCGGGTTGCCGTCGATCACGGTCGGGTCGCGGAAAGACGCGCCGAGGAAGTTGAATTCAGGAGCCGGGCGACCATCGAACACATGGCTGTCCACCTGGATTTCCAGCGTGAACTCCTCGTTCACGTCGATGCTCGAGATGTCGATGGGCACCGCCAGCTTCTTCTTCAGGCTCAAGCGGGCCCCGCGTCCGTCGTTGCCATCCACGTCCACATCGGTCTGCACATCCTGTTCGGTCCACAGCGGCGTGTCGAATTCCGTGACCGGCTGAGGCTTCCAGTGTCTGCGCCAGCCGGCGAGGCTCATGAAGCCCACGCGATCGAAGAGCTTGCGCACGGCCGGATGGGTCGCACTGGGCTTGCTGAAGGCCTTCACGTGGTAAACGATTTGTGCGTACTTCTGGTCCGTGCACTTCGGGCCCGGTTTCGCGCAGGGGCCGGGATTGGGGGTGGCGTCGTCGAAAGCCTCGATGCGAGCCTGCGTGACCAGCAGCGTGAGCTTGGCGTCCGCGGCGTTCTTGACGTAGCTCTGCGACTGAGAGAAGTCGATGAAGTTGCCGGCGAGATCCGTGGGCTCGGTCGAGAGCGGCGCCTCGTTCGACACGCCATACGAGCCGCCTCCCGGGCTCGAGAAAATGAGGCCGGTCGCACGGAATTCGCGCGGCAGCAGATCGAGCGGCACGCCGGGATCCACCATGTTGGTCGGGCCGAAGTCGTAGGACCTCTTCAGCTCCTTGCCGGTCTGTTCGCCGAAGTCGCGACTGGGTTGGACGAACTCGCGGTTACGCCGCTCGTCGAGAACGGTCCAGTTGCGGTACGGCGAGCCTTTCTCCAGCGGCGGGGGCAGCAGCGGTCCGACGAACTCGCCCGAGAAGCTCTGCACGTCGGCGCTCATCGTGGAGCCGTTGATCGTTGCGCCGGGGACCGTGAGCCAACCGTTCATCGCCGGGTTGGTCTTGTAGAGCACTGGTGTCGTGCCCGCAGGGACCTTCGATGGGTCGAACGGTATGGTGATCGTCACCGGCTTTGCGAACGTCGTGCCGTGCGGCGTCGTCGCATACATCGGTCCGAAGGGGGTCACGCCAGCGGGAAGTGGCGGCAGGCTCGCGGCCGTGGTCTGCGCAATTGCAATCGCTGTGTTAGTCGTCAACGCACCAGCGGGAATGACGACCTTGCCGCCGCTCGGCTCTGTGACCGTGCCGCCCGCAGAGCCGATACCAGTATTACCAGGTGGTGGCGGTGGCGGCGGGTTGTTGCCGCCGCTGCCATCACCGCCGTCACCTCCGCCGCCGCACGCTGCAGAGAGCGCGAACAACACCACGAGACATGCACGCTTGCCGCATTCGAACAAAGTCATGATCCACCCCGGGAACAGCCCATATGTCCTGAGCTACGACGTCTCCGGCGAATTGCGGACACGGCGGCGGCTTGCCGCTGCAGGCACTAACTTAAGTACTGGAACGCGAAGGGACTTGTGTGCGCTGTATCTGCTTCGGCGCGGTGTCATGATCGGATCACGATGAGCGCGCAGCAGACCTCATTGACCGACCTCATCCGCCGGGTCCACGCCGGCGAGACCGGCGCGCTGCAATCGGTTTTCGAGCTCACCTACGACGAGCTGCGGCGCCTGGCTCGCAGCAGACTCCAGACCGCGAAGCGTGCCGCCGTGCTGGATACGACGATGCTCGTGCACGAGTGCTACCTGCGCCTCGCCACCGCGAAGAAACTCGCCGTCGAAGATCGCGTCCACTTCTTCCGCTACGTGGGCCGTGCGATGCGCTCCATCATCGTCGACATCGCCCGCGGCGCACTGCGAGCGAAGCGGGGGAGCGGCGACAAGCCGGTGCCCCTGAGCACGACCATCTGCGAATCCACGAGTGCCGGTGAAGCTGAAGTTCTGTGCGTGCACGACGCGCTCGACGACCTGGCGCAGCTCGACCCGCGACTCGTGCAGGTCGTCGAGCTGCGCTATTTCGCAGGCATGACGGAGGCGGCTATCGCCGCAGCGCTCGGTGTCACCGACCGGACAATCCGCCGCGACTGGGAAAAGGCGCGCCTGCTGCTCGCACGAGCCATGGCGACCTGACTCGCTGCTCTCTCGCGCTGCAGGCGTCGAGACATCCGTGCATCCACTTCGACAGGCATGACGTATCTCCCGCCACAAGGGGGTTCACCCCGCATCCGAGGTCAACTGAGGGGATTACTGTCATGCGCTATCTATCTGCGACCGCGACGACGATTGTCGCCGCGTTACTTCCGTTAGCTGCCTTCTCGTCCAGTCACCGCGAAGCACCGAACATCGCCGGCAACCCGCGGGTCGATTCGACCGACGTCTATTCGTTCATGAGCTACGAGCCGGGCCGTGAAGAGTACGTCACGCTGCTCGCCAACTACCTGCCGTTGCAGGATCCGTACGGCGGTCCCAACTATTTTGCGCTCGATGAGGCCGCGGTCTACGAGATCCACGTCGACAACGACGGCGATGCGCGCGAGAACCTGACGTTCCAGTTCCGCTTCGACAACGACCTGGGCGGCAACCGCGCCCGTGGCCTGAAGGTGCCGGTCGGACCGGCCGGCAAGGAGCAGAACATCGCCGTGCCCCTGAAGAACATCGGCGGCGTCGCAGCGAATTCCGATAACGCGCAGACGCTGAACTTCCGCGAGAGCTACACGCTGACGCTGGTGCGCGGCGATCGCCGCCGCGGCGACGATTCGAGCGTGCGCAATGCGAGCAACGGCGACAAGACCTTCGGCAAGCCGTACGACTTCGTCGGCACCAAGACGTTCGGCTCGATCGACGGCTACAACAGCTACGCGAACCAGTTCATCTACACGGTCGACATTCCCGGCTGCTCGAAGCAGGGCCGCGTGTTCGTCGGTCAGCGTAACGAGCCGTTCGCAGTCAACCTCGGTCCGGTGTTCGATCTGATCAACTTCGTGCCGATCGAAGGCGACAGCGCACCGGGCGCCGGCGACGGCAAGGGCTTTCCGGGCGGCATCACGCAGAGCGCCGACAACGACATCATCTCCGACAAGAACATCACGACGCTCGCGCTCGAAGTGCACAAGAGCTGCCTGGTCGGCTCCGGCAACGGCGTGATCGGCGTGTGGACTTCCGCGAGCCTGCCGCAGGTTCGCGTGCTGAATCCGCGCGCGACGTTCGAGGTGCCCGATGTGAACGCCGGCGCGCTCACGCAGGTCTCGCGCCTCGGCATGCCGCTCGTGAATGAGGTCGTGGTCGGCCTGCCCGACAAGGATCGCTTCAATGCGAGCGAGCCGAAAGACGACGCTCAGTTCCTGAGCTATGTGACCAACCCGTCGCTGCCGTTCCTGATCGACGCGCTGTTCAGAACCGAGGTCAACAAGGTCGTGGAGCCGGACATCGCCAACCTCGCGCCGAACAATTTTCCGCGTGAGGATCTGAAGGCCGCTTTCCTGACGGGCTTGAAGCTGCCTGACGGCACCAACGTCAATCAGCTCGCGCGCGTGACGGCCTCGGAGATGCAGCGTCTCAACACCGGTATCGCACCGACTGCCAAGGACAAGCAGAGCACGTTCGGCGTTGCCGGGGGCGATCTTGCCGGCTTCCCGAATGGCCGGCGCCCGGGCGACGACGTCGTCGACATCGAGCTGCGCGTTGCCATGGGTGCGCTCTGCCATCTGAAGCTCGGCTTGTGCTCGCCGGCGAACGCGCCGGTCGGCAATCAGCCGATCACGGACGGTGCGCCGATCAGTTCGGCCGACTTCGACAACAAGTTCCCATATCTCACCACGCCGATCCCCGGCGCGGTCGGGCCGATGAGCTCGACGCTCGGGTCGCGGTAAGGGAGGGCGAGCCATGAAACTCACATCAACGAAGATCGCGATTGCGCTGGGCACTGCAGCGCTGGCCGCGGGTTGTAGCGGTGGAGGCGGCTCTGAAGAGTCGATGCAGACGCCGCCGGCGGCGCAGAATGTCGCGCCGACGATCAGCTCCATCGCAAGTCAGACCATCGACGAAGGCGGCGCAACCGATGCGCTGGCCTTCACGATCGGCGATGCCGAAACGCCAGCCGACGCGCTGACCGTATCGGTGAGCTCATCGAACGGCAGCATGGTGGCTGCGGACGGCTTCGAGATGACGGGCAGCGGCAGCGGCCGTTCACTGACGATCTTTCCGGCTGCGGAACAAAGCGGCACTGCGACCATCACGATCGCAGTCCGCGATGGCGGCGGCGCCATCACCAGCAGCAAGTTCGACCTCACAGTGACTCCGCTGCTGCGTGCGCAGTTCTCGGGATGGTTCCGCGGCACCGTGTTGCCGCGCGAGCTCACCGCGAATCCGGTGGGCGAAGCGGTGGAGGAGGGGCAGCCACTGCCGCAAGTGGAGGACATCAATCGCATCAAAGTCCAGGACGACACCGCGGGCGATCCGGCCTACTACGACGATCTGATCCCGCCGGAAGAGCCCGACGAGGCGTAGCGAGGAGACTCGCGCCGCAACGCCCTCCCTCGAGAGAGGGAGGGCGGAGCCGGTGACTAACGCGCGAGAGCCTTCATCACATTCTTCGGGTCGTTGCGGATGGCGCGCAGCAACGCCCGCGCGGGGCCGGTCGGCTCTCGCCGACCCTGCTCCCAATTGCGCAAGGTGCCGACGTCGACGTCGAGGATCAGAGCGAACTTGGGCTGGCTCAATTTGGTCAAGGCCCGAATGGCACGCACAGCGACCGCATCCACTCGCGTTTCGCGAGACGGCGCGCGGCTGCCGCGAATGATCTCGTTGTGCTGCTCCATGCTCTCGACCAAGCGCTCGAACAACTGCTTCTTCATCAGTGCCACTCCTCGTTCAACTTCCGAAGGACCGTCTTCTCCTTCGGCGTCAAATCGTCCTTGATCCCTTTCCTGTAAATCAGAATCATCCGGATCTGTGCGTCGGCGACAACGTGGAAATAGATCACCCGGACACCGCCGCTCTTGCCCTTGTCGCCCGATGCCCAGCGGACCTTGCGAAGGCCGCCCGTACCCCTTATCAGATCGCCCGCGAACGGATACTCGGCTAAATGCAGCTGCAGATGCGCATAGCTCTCGTCGGTCAGCAGCTGCTTCACGTCCTCAGTAAAAGCAGGCGATTCGATGAAGATCATGTGCCGTCCTATGGCATCCTCGACCAGCGCTATCCTAGCGATCCATTATGGGTAGGTCAATGACGTATGAGTGCGTCAATGACCTACTGGTAAGCCATTGACGTATCAGTGGCAGCGATGCGATGCGGAGCTACTGAATCCGCGTGTATTGCGACAGCACTGCCTGCCAGCGGCCGTCGCGCTTGACGTAGATGCGGGTGTAGCGGAAGTCGCCGCTGACGTCACGGTCGCCACGGTGACCCTCGTTCGTCGTGCGTCCCACCACGACTGCGCTGGTTCCGTAGAACCGCACGTTCTGCTCTGAGTGCTGCATTCGGGTGTAGCGGAATAGGCCGCGCTGCACGTCTGCCATGACTTCTGCCTTGGTGGACGTGGTGCCGATGTTCGGTATGGCAACGTAGTCGTCGGCGTGAATACCATCCAACGCGGCGGCGTCGCCGGCGACCCAGGCTTCGCGCCACTGGCGTTCCGTGTCGAGCACTTCGCGTTCCGACAAGCATTGCAGTTGCCCGGCGTGCAGCTCCTCGCCGGAGCTCGCAGTCGTCTTCATCAGGTCCTCCACTTCGATGCCGGCGCGAATGAACGGTCCGACGCCGAACGAGTGATCCTTCACCCGCGGCTGTTCGACGTAGTACTGGAGCGAGCCATCGCGGCCGCGCGGCGAGGCATCTCGCGGGCTCGGCGGCGGCGAGCCCGGCGGCCACAGTGGCGGAGCGCCCAAGCCTGCGCTCTGCACGATGTCGATCAAGCTCCATCGGCCCTGCGAGTCCATCTCGACTTTGTCTCTGATCAGACCCACGTAGCCGCGCACGGCATTGGCGGAGAAACGCCGGTCGAGATATCCCTTGTTCACGCCTCTGGCGAGGGCATAGACGAACAGCGCCGTGCCCGAGCTCTCCAGATAATTCCCGGCTGCCTTTGGTTGATCGACGACTTCGTACCACAGGCCGGAGTCGCGATCCTGGAAACGGACGACTGACTGCGCGATGTCCGTGAGCAGGCGAATGAGATACGGACGTGCGGCGTGTCCTTCTGGAATCTCGTCCAGCACATCGACGAGCGACCTCGCATACCAGCCGACGGCGCGCGACCAGACTGCACTCGATGCGCCTGTGCGCGGATCCGCCCAGAACTGCTCGCGCGTTTCATCCCAACCGTGGTGAACCAGTCCGGTCTTGGGATCGCGGCTGTGCTCGAAGACGGCAGCGTATTGACGACGGACATCATCGAAGATCGCCGGCTCGTCGAAGCGCCGCCCGTACTGCGCGTAGAACGGCAGCGAGAACCACAGACCGTCCAGCCAAACCTGATGCGGGCGCCACGCGAACACGCCAGTCGTAGTCCTGGGTAACACGTTCATCGATTCGCGGACGAGCGCAGCGCCTTTCCGATATCGCTCGTCACCCGTGCGCTGATACATCCGCGCGAATATCAGTCCGGTCGGGATCGTCTGCAGGTGCTCGAAGCCCGCCGGCGGAAAACCGCTGATCGATCCATCGGCGGCGCTGAAGCGACTGACGATGGATTCGGCGTAGTTGCGCAACGCGGCATCGTTCGTGCGGTCTGCGAGATCGAGCATGGCGATCGCGAGCGCGAGGTTCCAATACGTAAACGGCAGTGGATCGCCGCG
Source organism: Steroidobacteraceae bacterium (assembly GCA_035606615.1). Lineage (GTDB taxonomy): Bacteria > Pseudomonadota > Gammaproteobacteria > Steroidobacterales > Steroidobacteraceae > Steroidobacter. The sequence continues at coordinate 49,758 of DATNFA010000013.1, read as the reverse complement.
CCGCTGCTTCGTTGCAACCGCCAGGTTCGTCGACCACTCCCGCGGCGAGAATCCGCAGAGCTTATCGACAGATTTCTCAGTAGCGCTCGCCGGGGCCGTGATTGCGACTAAGACAACGCCTGCGAGTACGCACGTCCACGCATGACGGCTGATCCGCATCCGTACGAATGTCGGCATGAACAACTCCCTGAGTACGAGGCACTGAAGCAAGCGCTCAGTGTTGTTACGTCTTCTTGTCGCGATGGTGACACGAAAAGACAGCTGCTCACTGTTCTTGACGTTGCGGCGGGAACAACCAAGCACTTTTTGCAATTCATGCGTCAGTTGTAAGAGTTCTTCCGAACTGGAGCGGCCGCACGTCGATGCTAAGTTTCATTGTCGATCCGTCGAGTGTCAGCAAGATCAAGTGACGAGATGAATGCCACGGCCAGAGACGATCAGCGCATCCACACGCTGATCGATGCAGCGAATCAAGCGCGCGCGGCCGGCCATGCCGACGAAGCAACGAGGCTCGTGGGCCAGGCGGAGCGGGAATTTCCGCAGCATCCGCTGGTGCTCAACGAGATCGGGCAGCGCATGCTGCTCTCCGGGGACGCGGTGCGCGCGCGCGAGCTTTTTTCGCAGGCCGTCAGCGGCGATTCATCGATTGCTTCGCTGTGGATCAATCTCGCCGCCGCCTTGCGTGCGCTCAACCGCCATGACGACGAGTTGGTGGCGCTCGACAAGGCGCTGTCGATCGAGCCCGGCAACCTGCGCGCGCTGCTGCAGAAGGCGTCGATACAGGAGCAGCAGAACAATACGCGCGGCGCCGCTTACACGTATCGAACGGCGCTGCAGTCGATCACTCCGACGACGCCGGTGCCGGTGTGGATGCACGACGTTCTGCGCCACGCCGGGCAGGTCGTCGAAGCCAACAATCGCGCGCTCGAGTCGTTCCTCGAAGAGCGCTTGACGAAGTTGCGGACCAAGCACGCAGCCGTGCCGCTGCGGAGATTCGATCGCTGCCTCGCGACCTTGATGCAGAAGAAGCGCGTCTATCGGCAGCAGCCTTCGTTCCTTTACTTCCCGGAGCTGCCGGCGATCGAATTCTACGAGCGCGCCGACTTCCCCTGGCTGGATTCGATCGAAGCTGCCGCGGACGACATTCGCGCTGAGCTGGTGAACGTGCTCGCTGAGGACCGCGCCGATCTCGAGCCGTACATCACGCACGGCACCGGCCAATCGATTCGCGAGAAATGGCGCGAGCTGCATCAGTCGCGCCGCTGGAGCGTCTACTACTTCTGGCGCGAAGGCGTGCCGTATCCCGAGCATCTGGCGCGCTGTCCGCGTACGGTCGCGGCGCTCGAAAGCTGGCCGCGCTGCGAGATTCCCGGCTCGAGCCCGAGCGCGGTGTTTTCGATCCTCGACTCCAGGACGCGGATTCCGCCGCATCACGGCGTCAACAACACGCGCCTGATCGTGCACCTGCCGCTGATCGTCCCGCCGGGCTGCGGTTTCCGCGTCGGCGGCGAAACGCGGGAATGGGAGCCCGGCAAAGCGTTCGTGTTCGACGATACGATAGAGCACGAAGCCTGGAACGACAGCGACGAGCCTCGCGCGGTGATGATCTTCGATATCTGGAATCCCGCCGTGCGCCCCGAGGAACGCGCCATGGTCAGTATCACGATCGCCGGCATGAGCGAGTGGTACGGCGCCAACCAGCAACGCGGCGACGTCTAACCAACCCTATGGCATGGATAGCGCTCGGCGCGGTCGTCATATTTCTGCTCTGGCCGCAATACCTGAAATGGAAGCAGCGGCAGAAGCTTCGGCAATTCGAACAGGAGCAGCGGCGCAAGTGGGAGCAGCATCGTCGCGAATGACCACGCGCAATCCCGCAAGAACACAATCCGTAACTATTGACTGACGCGTCCGAGATAGCGATCGAACCAATCGCTGACGTCCGCGGCGACTCGGTTCGGCGGCAGCGTGAAATGCCCGGTGTCGTACGCGATCTGCTGCTTGCTGCCTGCCGGCGTGCCGAGCAGCTCGAAGGTGCGCTTCTGCGACTGCTCGTACGGATAGATGTGATCGTAACGCCCGCTCAGCATCAGCACGGGAACGGTGATGCGCGGCGCATAGTTGATGAGATCGATCATCGGATGCAGCGGGCTGTGAATCCAGATCCCGCCGGATGCGAGCACGACTGCATGGATGCGCGGCTCGAGCGCGAGATTGATGACGCCCGCAAAGCTGGCGCCGCGGCTGATCCCGAAGTAGCCGATCTTCTTTGCGTCCATGTCCGGCAGCGATTCGAGATAGTCGATCGTGGTGCTGAGATCGTGCTGCCATTGCAGCGACAGGCCGCGCTCGCGGTCCATGGCTTCCGCTGTCTCTCGCGGTTCGGGGGAATAGCGTTCGTAGCCGCCTGCCCAGATCGGCATCACCAGCGCGCGGCCGCTGTTCACGACGAATCCGGCGATCTGCAGCTGCTCGAGCGCGTCGCGATTGGGTCGCTTCAGGTAACAGCAGTCGCCGACGCCTGAATACACGATCGGCTGCAGCGGTCCCTTGTGCACCTTCGGTCGTACGACGTACAGCGTCGTCGGCTCCTGCGCCGCGAAGGTGAGCGTGACTTCGTCGGCAGTCCACAGCGGCGATTCGTCGACCCGGTTCACCGCGACCGAGGCCGGCGCGACGCGCGGCGTCGTGAACTGAAAGCGCATCGCTTCGAACGCGTCGTCGGAAACCGGTGCGCGATTCGCGAACGGTGTGTCGCGCACGAGTTTGATCGGCTCCAGCAGCGCCGGATCGAGCGGCGCATCGCTCAGCGGCTGCATCAGTCGCATGCCGTGATCGGGGAGCCGCGCCATCGGGTCCGCCGTATAGACTCGCGCGAAATTCGACGCGTACTCAGGCCAGCCGCTGCCGAGCGCGACTGCATCGCCGTCGGCGAAGTTCCAGACCCACTCGCGCGCGTTGCCGGCCATGTGATACGTACCCCACGGCCCGAGCCCGTGCTCGGTGCGCGCCGACTCGGGCGCGTCTGCGAAGAAGCGGCTTTGCTTCGTGATCGCTGCCGCAGTCGGAAACATCGGATCGTATGGGGTGAATGCAGCGCGCATCCAATGGTGGATCGTCGGCAGCATCAGCTTGCGAAAGCGCGCGTACGCGACGGCTTCGTACCAGCTGATGCCAACGACCGGCAGGTCGTCCTGCCCGCGCGAATACGTGCTCAGTTGCCAGCCGGCGGGTCCCGGCCGGCCAGTCGAATCGACCAGGAGCTTGCGCGCTTGCGGCCATGACAGCGCCTGAGCGCGGTAGATGAACTTCAATCCCTGCCAGTACTGCTCGATGTCGTAGCCGCCGGCGTCGATGAACTCCTTGAACTCGCGATTCGTCACCTCCGTGCGCGCAATCGCAAACGCGGCGATGTCGTGACGATCGCTGCCCAGCAGACTCGTGGACCAGCCGCTGAGATAGACCGGCACGTCGGTGCGCGGCACGTACACCATGTCCGCGGGCAGCTGGCCTTCGGCAACGAGCTCGAGCGGAACGCTCGGCCGATCGAACGGAAACCGCCGCGGCAGCTGCGTCTGCACCGAAGGCCCGGGCACTGCGACCACGAACTCGCCGGTCCGGAATCCCGGCTTGACGACCTTCAACCGCAGCGCGCCGCGTGGCGCGTCGATCCACTCTTTCACCGGCGTCGTACCCGCGTCGATCCATGCGCCGCCGGGGTCGTCATATGCTTTGAAGGAGACCGTCGCGCCGTCTGGCGCAACCAGCGGTTTCATCGGCACGACGATCTGACGCCACAGCCCAGCGAAGGCCGGATTCGCGCGCATGCTTGCGTCGCGGCTCAAAGGTCGTGCGAGTGCGAAGGCCGCGCCGTATTGATCTTTGCCGACCAGCTCCGCGATCTGCGTCAGGAGTACGGCCTGCTGCGCTCGCTGCTGCGAACGCGTCTGCAGGATGCCGACGTAAACCGCGGCCCCGACCATCAGCGCCGCGACGACGACCGGGACAATCCAGCGCGATGGATTCCTGGCCTGTGGAGCTGCGACAGGTTCGGGCGGTGCCGCCTCGGCGGCTGACTCCACGGTCAGCCGGTAGCCGACCCGGGCGATCGTCTCGACCGAAAAGCCGCCGTGGGTTTCGGCCAGGCGGCGCACCCTGGCGATACACCGGTTGATCGCGTCTTCGCCGACGACCCGGCCTGCCCAGCAGGCATCGATCAGCTGATCGCGCGAGATGACCTGGTCGGGGCGGCGGGCCAGCGCCACCAGCACCTGCATGACGCGGGGCTCCAGGACTTCACGCTCGCCGCTGACCAGGACCTCTCGCAACGAGGGTCGGACCTGGAGAGATCCCAGCGCGAAGTCGGGTTCCTGCGCCAGATCGACCGGCCGGGACGCGTCGTCAGCCTTCATCGGCAATCCATCGGCGATCGGTCGTCTGCAGATCCTGTGCTGGATGGACGCGGAGCGGTGTCATGCGTGGCGTTCGGGCTAGTGCCCTGTTTGATCCGAGCATAACGCATGTCGAGTCCAGCTCAGCGCCCCTTGCATCTGATCGGTGCCGCCGCCGCACTCGCGTGGGCTCTCTGCGTGCATGCCGACCCGCTGCCGCAACATTTGCGGGACACCGGGTTCGATGACCAGCGGACCTTGTCGTTCTCGCCTCAGTACCCGCTGTGGTCGGACGGCGCACAGAAGCGGCGCTGGATCTACCTGCCGCCCGGAACGGCCATCGATGCTTCCCGCCCGGACGCCTGGGTCTTCCCGGCCGGCACGCGCCTGTGGAAGGAGTTCTCGCTCGGTGGGCCGGTCGAGACTCGATTCATCGAACGGCTCGCCGACGGCACCTGGCAGTACGCAACTTACATATGGAACGAGGCGGGTACCGACGCGACGCTGGCGCCCGCCGACGGCATCGCTGCCCTGGCGACGCGCGATGGCTACTCCATTCCGTCGCAGTCCGATTGCCGCGCATGTCATGAGAGCGCCGCAGTTCCCGTGCTGGGCTTCAGTGCGCTGCAGTTGTCCTCCGACCGCGATCCGCTCGCGCCGCACGCGGATGCGCGCTCGGACATCGATCTCGACGCTCTCGTCGCGCGCGGACTCGTCAGAAATCTACCGCCGAGTGCCGCGCGGCCGCGCATCGAAGCGAGCTCGGTCATCGAGCGCGCATCGCTCGGCTATTTGCACGGCAACTGCGGTCATTGCCACAACGACACCGAAACTCGCGTGCCGGTCGACCTGACGCTTGCACATAGCGTCGCTGATCGCGTTGCCAGTTCCGATCGCGTACTGCACTCACTCATCAACGTGCGCGCGCGCTTGCTTGCGCGCGTGAGCTCGCGCAATCCGCAGAAACAGATGCCGCCGCTCGGCACGCGCCACATCGATGTCGAAGCGCTCGCAATGCTCGAGCGCTGGATCTCGCAGAAATCATCCACAGCAGAGGAGTCGAAGCCATGAATCGATTGAAGCAGACCTGCGTAGGGCCCATGACGGGCATGCTCCTGTTGGGCGCCATCACCTTGGCGACCGAACCTGCGCGCGCCGCAGACAGTGACGTAGCCAAGATCGCGCGCGGCAAATATCTCGTCACGACCAGCGCGTGCAATGACTGCCATACACCGTGGCATGTCGGGCCGGCCGGTCCCGAGCCGGACATGAGCCGCATGCTTTCGGGTCATCCCGAGAGCCTGGTGATCGAGCAGCCTGCGCCGTTGCCGCCCGGACCCTGGACGCTTGCCGCAGCTCCGACGAACACCGCGTGGTCCGGTCCCTGGGGAGTCAGCTTCACGGCGAATCTGACGCCCGATCCCGAAACCGGCCTCGGCAAGTGGACGCAGGCGACCTTCATGCAGGCGATTCGCACCGGACGGCACATGGGGCGCGGGCGCCAGATCCTGCCGCCGATGCCGTTCGCGATGTACCGCAACTTCACCGACGAGGATCTCGGCGCGATCTTCGCGTACCTGCGCAGCATTCCGCCGCTCAAGAACCGGGTGCCCGAACCGCTTCCGCCCGGCGCAACCGCCGCGGCTGCAGAAAAGTGAGCCGGTTTCCCGGCGCTTTGCGCGTTCCTTCCCCATGACAGCTTCAAACGTACGGAGAATCCCATGACCATTCAGCGGACCACGACCGGACTGGCGGCGGCGCTTGCGCTGCTGCTCGGCGCGACGGCAGCCGAGGCCGGGCCGATCACGGTCGACTTCACAGTGACCAGCAACAGCGTCTCCAATCCGTCGTACGACACCGGCGTGACTGGCGGCGGCTATTTCACGTTCGACGACGCGCTCATGCCGGTCGGCGGTAGCGGCCTCGTCGGCAATCCCATCCTCGGACTGGCGACGCTCGACTTGTACTTCAACTGGTTCGGCGTGTCCTTCGACGAATCGACCGCCAAGATCGGCACGCTCACCTTCACCGGCGGCGTGCTGAGCAATTGGACGATCGGCGGCACGTACTCGCCGGCAACTTGCGGATTCCTGCGCTATGCATGCACGTCGAGCGGCGGCTCCGCGCCCGACTTCGACGCGCTCGGCTCGGGCGGCCTCGCATTCACCGACGCGCAGCGCGCGGGCTTGGCCTACGGCCCGGTGCAATGGTCCGTGCGACCCACTGCTGTGCCCGAGCCGAGCACGCTTGCGCTGTTCGGTCTGGGCATCGCCGGGCTGGCGATCGTGCGTCGTCGGCGTGCAGTTGCGGCGAGCGCTTGAGGAGATGCCCGTGAAACTCTATTTTCATCCGGCTTCCACGACGAGCCGCCCGGTCGCGCTCTTCGCCGCCGATCACGGCATCGAGCTCGAATATCAGGTCATCGATCTGTTCGCTGGCGAGCACACGCAACCGGCGTTCGGTGCCATCAATCCGAATCAGGCGGTGCCGGTGCTCGAAGACGGCGACTTTCGCCTGACCGAAAGCTCGACGATCCTCAAGTACCTTGCGGAAAAGGCCGGCTCGCCGGCCTATCCGCGCGAGCTGCAGCAGCGCGCACGCGTCAACGAGCGCATGGACTGGTTCAACACGAGCTTGTCGCGCGAGCTGTGTTACGGCTTCCTTTATCCGCAGATCCTGCCGGCCCACAAGCGTCCGGATGAACAGGCGCAGCGACAGACGATCGCGTGGGCGCGGCGCAATGCCACGCGCTGGCTCAGCGTGCTGAACGACCGCTGGCTCGGCGACAATCGCTACGTGTGCGGCGAGCGCCTCACGATCGCGGACTACCTGGGCATCGCGCAGCTCACGTTCGGCGAAGTCGCGCGCCTCGACTACTCTCGCTGGCCGAACGTCGCGGGATGGATCGCGCGCATGAAGGACCGGCCGACCTGGGCCTCGGTGAACGAAGCGTTCTACAAGCTCATCGTGCAGCCCTCCGCAGCAGCGCAGTTCGAGGGGCTGTGAGATCAGGAAGTCGCCGGCAGAAGCTTCGGGTTCCGCAGCAGCAACGCCGAGACGAGCGAGACGAGCAGTCCGACGGGGAAGATCTCCAGGAAGGTCATCGGGATCCGGAACAGCGGGTTGGCGTAGTTGACCCGCATCGCTTCCAGTTGGGCCATCTCCTCGGCCAGCGCGGCAGTGGAAAGGCCTGCCGTTTGCTTGGCGTGCATGATGCCGGCGATGTACTGATCCATGAACTTGTAGTCGGTCATTGCCAGGTAGATTTCCCACACGGCGACATAAGCCACGCCGGCCGCAGCGGCGATCGCCAGTCCCATCAGGAACGCCGGCACGAACTTGATCACGCCGCCGCGCTCGACGTCGCGATAGCGCTTCACGCCGACGAAGATGAAGGTCAGGGCGACGAGCATCACCAGGTAGCCGAACCATTCCGAGCTGAAGAAGCTCTCGTGACCGCTGAAGACGATCCCCGTGATCAGGGTGACGATGATCACGAGGCCCGACAGGAGTCCGTAGGTCAGTGCGTATTTCATGGCCGTAAGTTCGCCCCGGCAGCCGCCCCGGCGCCATCACCCGGATGGGTGATTTACGGAATCAGGGCCAGTTCCCGCGCCTTGTGGATCGCCTGGGTGCGCCGTTGGACGTCCAGCTTCTGGAATACGCTGGCGATATGGGTCTTGGCCGTGTTGGGTGAGATCTCCAGCTGCCGCGCGATCTCCTTGTTCGACTGGCCGGAAGCGAGGAGCCCGAGGATCTCGCACTCGCGCGGCGTCAGGCCGAGCGCGCGGATCGCGGCGTCGTTGCGCTCGAAGGCCGGGCCTGCTGCCCGGCGGCGGGTCAGGCGCTGGCCCGCCCACAGCCCGAGGCCCGCGAAAGCCGCCGCGAGCAGGACGATGTAGATCTCCGTCGAAAAGGCGCGCGTCACGTAGCGGTATTCGAGCCATTCGAGCGCGGTGACGGCCACCGCGAGCGCGAGCGCGTAGAGCAGGATCAGTCTTGTCATGGGTTCTAGCGTGCGGTCCGGATCAGCTCCACGAACTGTTCGCCATAGCGTGCCAGCTTCGCCTGGCCTACGCCTGCGATGCCCGCAAATTCTTCCAGGGTCGTCGGCTGCCGCTGCGCCATGTCGCGCAAGCTCGCATCGTTGAAGATGATGTACGGCGGCATTCCCGCCTCATCGGCCAGACGCTTGCGCAATCCGCGCAGTGCCTGGAACAGCGCGTCGTCGCCATCTGCTGCGACGACGGGCTTCGCTCCCTTCCGGCTGCGAGCAGGCTTGACCGATTCGCCGACCTGAACTGTTCGCTCGCCGCGCAGCACCTGCCAGCTCGCATCGTTCAGCGACACCACGGCGTAGCCGTCCTGCGATTGAGTCATCAGGCCTTGATGCAGTAACGCACGGGCGACGTCGCGCCATTCGTTCAGCCCGAGATCCTTGCCGATGCCGTAAACGCTCAGGCTTCCATGGTCTCGCGTGATCACGCGCTGCGTTTCGCCGCCGCGCAGGATCTCGATCACGTACGCGACGCCATACCGCTCGCGCCGCTGCGCCAGCCGCGCGATGCACGACAGGAACTGCCTCGCCTCGGTCGTCCGATCGATCAGCGAGCGCGGCTCCAGACAGTTATCGCACGCGCCGCACTTGCCTTCGATTACTTCGCCGAAGTAGCGCAACTGCACTGCTCGGCGGCACTCGCTCGATTCCGCGTAGTTCAATACGTTGCGCAATTGCTGGCGGGCGATGCGTTGCTCGTCGACGAGCGGCTCGAAGCTCACCGGGTCGACCTTCTGCGAGATGATGAGCTCGGCCGTGCGAATGTCGCCGGCGCCGAAATACAGGATGCAGCGCGCCGGCTCGCCGTCGCGGCCCGCGCGGCCGGATTCCTGGTAGTAGCCCTCCAGTGTCTTCGGCAAGTCGTAGTGCAACACCCAGCGCACGTCCGGCTTGTTGATGCCCATGCCGAACGCGATGGTTGCCACCATCACTTGTGCGTCGTCGCGAATGAAGGCTTCCTGGTTCTCGCGCCGCGTGTCGGCTTCGAGACCCGCGTGATACGGCAGGGCCCGCACGCCGTCGTTTTGCAGCCGCTCGGCAAGCTCGTCGACACGCTTGCGCGACAGGCAGTAGACGATGCCCGCGCCGCCTTTGTCGCGCGCGAGCCCGAGCATCTCCGCGTAGGTCGCCTTAGTTTTGGGTCGCACGGCGTAGTACAAGTTGGGCCGGTTGAAGCTCGCAACGTGGATGCGCGGCTCACGCAATGCGAGTTGCCGCACGATGTCCTGCCTGACGCGTTCCGTGGCAGTGGCTGTGAATGCGGCGATCGGTACGTTGGCGAAGCGCGTGCGCAGCCGATGCAGCTGGCGGTATTCCGGGCGGAAATCGTGACCCCACTCCGAGACGCAATGCGCCTCGTCCACGACCAGAGAGGAAATGCCGTGGGTCGCCTGCAGGCGGGGCATGACCTCGCCCTCGAACTCGGCTTGCAACAGACGTTCCGGGGCGACGTACAGCAGCTTCAGGTCACCACGCTCGAGCTTGGCGAAGCGCCGCGCGATCTCCTGGCGATCGAGCGACGAGTTGATGAACGTCGCTTCGATGCCGTTGTCCTGCAGCTGGCGCACTTGATCCTGCATCAGCGCAATCAGCGGCGATACGACGATGCAGACGCCGGACCGAAGCAGCGCCGGCAGCTGAAAGCACAGCGATTTGCCGCCACCCGTCGGCATGATCGCGAGGACGTCGCGGCCGTCGAGAATGTCGCGGACGATCGCTTCCTGCCCGGGACGGAAGGAATCGAAGCCGAATCGTTGCTTGAGCTCGGCGAGCAGCGTGTCGTTCATCAGGCGAAGCATAACCTCGACGGGCAGCGGGGTTCCCCGCGAAATCGCTCCACTGAGCTTACAAACTCAATGGACATGTGCGCGATTTCGTGGGGTGCTTTAATGCTCGCCGGCTGAATCTGGGCGCTCCGCCAACTCTATCAACGTGAGATCCGATTCCTCGTGCGCGCGATCGAAGACGATGCGGCGGCCATCGGCCGCGACGTCGAAATCGCCGATGACCGGACCGGGACCCAGGTCGGTCAGCGCGCGCCCGTCGCCGCTGCGCAGATCGAGCGCCCAGAATTCCTTGTGCGACTGTGCGCCCTTCAGGATCACGAGCGTCTGCTCATCGGCGCCCAGGAACGCGAGCCGTCTCGAACCGCGCGTCAGCGTCAGCTTGGGGATCGCGTGCGGCGCGCCGTCGGCGCCCACCGCGCGTACTTCGAACACCGTACCGACGTCGGCCGTGCTGTACGCCAGAAAACTTCCCGAGGGCGACCACACGGGATCGAGCGCGTAGTCATCGGTCAGTTTGACGGCGGGGCCCTCAGGCTCGGGTATTTTGAACAGGTGCGGCTCGGTTCCCTGCAGGGCTGCGATCGCAATCCACTTGCCATCCGGCGACCACGCCGGCGCGCCGCGCACGTCGAGCTGTTGCGCGACCCGATGCGCGCCGCTGCCGTCCGACATCATCACGTAGAGCCAGGTCTTGCCGCGACTCTGCACGGTGAACGCGACTCGCTGACCATCGGGACTCAGCGCCGGTCCGTCGATGACGCGGCCCTCGCGACCACTCCACAGCTCGCGCGCGTCCGCCGATCCCTCGTGCTTCCAGAGTGCATCCGTTCCCGCCTTCGGCGCTCTATAGATGAGTGAGTCGGGTCCGAGCCGCGGCGAAACTCCGCGCTGCGTGCGAATGGGAATTTGGGTCGCCGCAGTCGGGCCCGCGATCCCAGCGGTCAATTGCACGCTCCACAGGCTGGCGCTCGGGTGCGACTCCGTGACGACCAGGCGCCGGCCATCCGCGGTCGCGGCGAGCGACGTGTAGGGGTTGCTCGCGGACTTCACGCGATGCGTGGTGCGGTCTGCAAGATCGAGCGCATAGATCCAGGGTCCCGTGCCGTCCTCGGAGGTCGCGAGATACAGCAGCGTTTGCGCATCGAGCAGTGTCGGAAAGCTGATGCGCGAGTTGTGCCGGGTGAGCCGCTGCGGTTCGCCGCCAGTGGCGGCGATCTGCCAGATATCCATCTCGTCCGGCACGAACCCCCGCACGAAATAAATCGTCTTGCCGTCGTGCGACCAGAGCGGGAAGTGACAATGGATTCCTGCCGGCGCCACGTAGATGCGTTGGCCGCGCGAGATTTCATCGGCACTGGCGACGAACAGCGGATCGCCAGGTGCCGCTGGATGAGAGACGACGCGCTTGCGATCCCGCGACCAGTCGAGCTCCGCGATCCCGGCAGGTCCCGGGCGCAGATCGCCGCCGACGATCGGAATGCTCCAGCTCATGTTCTTCGACGACCAGATCGTCACCTCGGAGCCGGTCGCGGAGAAGTTGAGCATGCGCACCGCGGGATTGCGCAATTCGGCAATCCGTCCGCGCGTCAGGTTCTGGAAGTCGCCGGTGCCGGTCTGGCCGACGAACACATCCCACTGTCCATCGCGGTCGGAAACGAAAGCGATGAAGCGACCGTCCGGCGAGATCGCGGCGTGCTCTTCCGAGCCGATGAAGTCGGTGACGGGAGTGAAGTCCGCTCCGACCAGCGGATCCTGCCAGACGCGTTCCGACCGTCCGCTCCAGAGCAGGGCAGCGAGGCCGCCGAGCGCGACGATGATCAGGCCGGTGACCAGCGCGATTCTCGATGGCCGACTGCGCTGCGGCGCTCGTTCGACCTCAACGGCGGCGGCTTCCACCGGCGTCACCGGAATGAGCAGCCTCAGCCCGATTTTCGGAATCGTCTGGATGACCGCCGGCTGTTTCGGGTCATCCCGAAACGCCTTGCGCAGCTCGACGACGCATTGCGACAGCGCATCGGGCGTGACGGACATTCCCGGCCACACCGCATCCAGAAGGTCATTGCGGGAAACGACCTCGCCGCGCGCGTCCGCCAGGTAAACCAATACGGCCATCGACCTCGGCGTGACGTGCACTGCCTCGGCGCCGCGCTCGATCGCCGCCAGGCTCGGCCGGACCAGCCAGTCACCGAGACGGAAATCCGACTTGGACGCAGCCGTGGCTGACATGACCCCTTCTCGCCTTTTTCTCGTATTTCAGTCGCGTTTCGGTCCGGACCGGCGGGCGCCTGCGGGCTAGTACTCGTGAGACCGGGATTTCAACAACGGCGAAGGGAGAAGTCCATGAGGTATCGAGATTCGAAGTGGGAGGCCTGCGGCCTGGCGGTGCTGCTGGCGTTCGGCGTCACCGGAGCAGGGGCGACCGATTGGGGGCGCGACACGCTGCCCGTGCACTACAGCGGTTTGCTCAACGACCACACGCCATCGGCAGCGGTCGTCAAGGGCGGGCCATACGAAATGCGCGGCAAGTGGTCACTGGAGCTGGACGAGCGCCGGGGCACCGGCAAATTCAAGGCTGAGATGGATATGTCGACGTCGGACTACGGAATCGTTCAGAACACCGTGAACAAGGACGATCCGACGACTCGCGGCGCCCATACCCATCACATAAGCATGACCGACGGTGTGCTGACGCTGGATTGGCCGGCCCGCTGTCCGCAGTTCGCGCCGGCGGTGAAGGAAGGCTTCGCGATCACCGGCACAGCATTCGTGACCGGCAACGGTGGGCCGGCGCCGTTCGGCAATCCGACGCCGTTCACGGTGTGCATTCTCGGCGGGGACGCCGTCAAATTCTCGAACATGACGATGACGTTCGGCACGCCGGCAGCCAATCACTTCGGCACGCAGCCGATCCACGGTGTGGTGCTGTGGTGCGCGGGGCGGTTCCTGCGGCCGTCAGGCGACTGCAGCTTGCAGGAGTGAGCGGGTAGGGGTGCCCGTCAGTTCGCCGTGCGATAGCGCTGCTCGCGATAGAGCCAGGCTGGCATCAGCACGTTCGCGAGCGCCTGTCGCACGGCCTCGCGATCCAGGGTCGCCGCAGGCGCGAGCTCCCGGGTTTTGCGATCGAACGCGAACTGGCGCGAGCTGCCGTCGGGCAGCAGCACTGTCAATCGATCCCGTTCGAGCCACGCGAAGTTCTGATCGAACTGCATCATCGCCCGCGCCGGCACCGGAGCCGGCGAGTTGCCGAACTCCGGTAGCGTGCGCGTCAGGTCGCGGCCCGGAAAAGGATGCTCGCCGTCGACGCCCATCAGCGACAACAGCGTCGGCGCGAGATCGATCTGACTGACCAGCGAATCGATCCGGCGCGCACTCACGTCCGCGCCGAGGATGACGCCCGGGATGTGGAACTTGCTGACTGGCACGAGCTCATCGCCGTACACGCGCGTGTCGTGATCGGCGACCACCAGGAACAGCGTCTGCGCCCACTGCTCGCTGCTGCGGGCGCGCTCGATGAACTGACCGAGCGCGTGATCGGCATATTTCACGGCGTTGTGCACGGTCTGCTTCTGCTCGTCGAACAGCTCGATGCGTCCGTCGGGAAATTCGAACGGCGTGTGATTGGTCGAAGAGAACACCAGCATGAAGAACGGCTCGTCGCCAGCGTCCAATGCACGCATGCGCTCGTGCGCCTTCTCGAACAGATCCTCGTCCGATACGCCCCAGCTGCCGACGAACTTCGGCGTCGCGAAGTCCCGGCGATCCACGACGCTGTTGAAACCGTTGCCGAGGAAGAAGCCGCGCATGTTGTCGAAGTGCGATTCGCCGCCGTAGACGAATTCGCTGCGATAGCCGGAACGTTGCAGCACGGACGCCAGCGTGGCGAAGTTCTGCTGCGCCTTCGACAGCTTGACGACGCTCAGCGCCGGCGTCGGCGGGAAACCAGCGACGACCGCTTCGATGCCGCGCACCGAGCGCGTGCCGGTCGCGTACAGCTGATCGAACCAGATGCCCTGATCGGCCAGCCGATCCAGATTCGGCGTGATGGGGATGCCGCCGAGCTCCTTCACGAATCCCGCGCCGAGGCTTTCTTCCAGCACGATGACCAGATTGAGCGGCCTCGCGCGCCGCACGGTCGCAACCTGTCGATGGAGTGTCGGGAGTTCGTTGGAGGTGAAGTCCGCGGGCGGCACACCCATTCCGGCGCGCACTCGCTGCACCACTTCTGCCATCGGCATCTCGCCGTACATCCAGCTCGATTGCGTCTCGTGCTTCAGGCCGTAGGCGGCCGACAGCACCGAATACGCCGAGTTGGCGACCAGGCTATTGACCATCGCGTCGTCGCAGAATGCAAAGGTGGCGAGATTGGCCGGGCGGTGCTGAAAGCTCGAGCGCACCATGACGAACATGACGCCGACCACCAGCGGCCACAGCAGCAGCACGGTGCGCTTGCGCCAGTGATTCTTGTCGCGGACGTATTGCGAGAAATGCCGGGCGACGGCCCAGCTCAGGCCCGCAACGCCGGCGGCCGTGAGCAGCAACAGATAGCGATAGCCGTTCCAGAGCATCGCCAGCACTTCACGCGGATAGACCAGATACTCGAGGAACAGCCGATTCGGCCGGCTGTCGTATTCGATCAGGAACTGGGGCGTCGCGAACTCCAGGAAGATGATCGCGACCAGGCTGACGCCCAGCCAGGCACAACATACCTTGACCCACCACGTGACCCGCCCGATCAAGAGCAGCGGCGGTAATAGCACCAGGATGGGCGCGGCGAAGAGTCCGAGCGTCATGAGGTCGCTGCGCAGGCCCTGCGCCAGGATCGAGAACGTGGAGTCCGTGACGTCGACGCGTTCCCATTGCCACGCTATGAGCATCCCTCGCGACACGCCCAGTGCGAGCACGCCGAGCACGATGAAGCCCAGCAGGCAGGAATACGGTCCGAGCCGACGGATCGGCCATTCGGTGGAACGGTCAGCCGCGAGTGCCAGCGCAGCTCGCGCGGAAGCCAGAGTTGCCAATACGTTCTCGTTCTTCTACTTGAGCGCGGCGCGGCTTCGTCGCAAGGCCGGGGATTCGTATAGTTATGCAGCCGGGCGCAATTGTCGGCTAGCAGACCATGAATAGCGAGAGCCACCGAACCCTGATTTGTAGAACAGGGCCCGCCCGAAGCGTCATTGGCATAGAGGTCACATAACGAGGTATGCCGACATGACGACGATCCGAGTGAGTGTCTTTCGTGCCGTTCCGCCCTTCGCCCAGGGTCTGGTGCGCGATCTGCGCGTGCGCTGGGCGCTCGAAGAGGCGGGGCTCGCCTACCTGGAGAAGGTGATCGGTCCGGAGGACCAGAAGTCCGAAGCCTATCGCCGGCTGCAGCCGTTCGGCCAGGTGCCCGCGTACGAGGAAGGCGATCTGGTGCTGTTCGAATCCGGCGCGATCGTCCATCACATCGCGCAGCGGAGCGCGGCGTTGATGCCTGTCGATCCGGCCGGCCGTGCACGCGTCACCGCGTGGCTGTTCGCGGCGATGAACTCGATCGAGCCGCACATCCAGAATCTCACGGCGATCGATCTGTTCTACGCGCAGGAGGATTGGGCGAAGGCGCGCAGGCCGGGCGCTGTCGAAGCCGTGCAGAAGCGCCTGCAGGATCTCGCCGCGTGGCTCGGCGATCGGAACTATCTCGAAGACCGGTTCACAGCTGCCGATCTACTGATGACGACGGTGCTGCGATTCCTGCGCCACACGGACATCGTTGCGCAGATTCCCGTGCTCGAGAACTATCGGCTGCGTTGTGAAGCGCGCCCCGCGTTTCAGCGTGCGCTGGCCGCTCAGATGGCGGTGTTCGAACGTCACGCGGCGTGAGCTGCCGATCGCGGTGCCGGGAGCGATCTGGCTCCCGGCACCTGCTCGGGCCTCAAGTCATCAACGCCCCGTCGGGCCGAAGGAGTAGTTCGCGCCGATGTAGAACCAGCGGCCGCGGTTGTCGTACGTCGAAGACTGCGCGCCGGTCGCACCGCCCACTTCGGGGATCAGCGGCGGATGCTCGTCCGTGAGATTGATCAGTCCGGCGCGCAGCGACAAGGAGTCGTTCCACCTGTACGTGGCGCGCAAGTCGTGCTCCCAATAGTTTCCCGTATAGAACGGATCGCGCGAGCTGGGTGGATCGACCTCGCTCACCGCGTACGAGTCCTGGAATCGCGACTGCCACTGCAGGGTGAGGTCGTGGAATGTCCAGCCCAGCGTGCCGTTGACCTTGTACTCGGGGACGGCGCCGTTGACGCCGGTCAACGTGCCGGCGTAGTGCGTCGTCGGCCCGCCCGGAACGCCCTGCAGATCCCAGCGGATCACCTTGGTGCCGTCCAAGCGGATCTGCCACACGCCGGCCCCGCCGAAATCCTGCGTGTGCTGAAGGGCGACGTCGACTCCGGAGGTTTCGATGGCCTGCACGTTCTGCTGCGTCAGGATCACCTCGCTGATGCCGCCGAGCAGGCCGCCGGTGGTTGCGCCGGTCGAATCGCGCAGGATCAGGTCGCAGAAGCGATTGCTGTTCGGATCGCCCGGAGTGTCGTAACAGAGGTTCGTCAGCAGCGTGTTGATGGGAATGGTGTTGATGGCGTCGTCGACTTTGATCTTCCAGTAGTCGGCGGAGAACGTCAGGTTCGGCACCCAGCGCGGCCGGAATACTGCGCCGACAGATTCCGTGTCGGCAGTCTCCTCGAACAGGTCCGGATTGCCGCCCTGGAGCAGCGCCAGCGATGGACGTCCCGCGCCGATGTTCGAAACGAAGGTCGCCGGGTTGTAGCCCGGAATGTCCGCCGAGCAGTTGGCGATGCGGGTTGCGAGCTGCGACGCATTGCCCGCAATGGCTGCAACCTGAGCGCGGTCGCACGGATCGTTCGCAAGAGTGGTGAAGTTTCGGCCCTGCGGCGCGAACAGCTCGGTGATGTTCGGCGCGCGGACCGCTGCAGACGTGCTCCCGCGGAACGTCAGGTCGGCGACCGGCGACCAGGTCGCCTGCAACCGCCACTGGTCGACACTGCCGACGGTCGAGTAGTCGCCGACGCGGCCGGCTGCTTCGAGCGTCAGCTTCTCGGCAAACGGCAGGCCGCTGAGAATCGGGATCACGATCTCTGCGTAGGCCTCGGTGGTGTCGAACTCGCCTTTGGTGCGACCGATCGCGTTGTAGAACAGCGCGCCGGATGCGGACAGCGGGTCCTGGATCTGATCGCTCTTCTCTTTGCGGTACTCGCCGCCGAATGCGACCGCGAGCGGTCCTGCCGGCAAGTTGAAGAGCGTAGTGGAGAAGTTCAGTCCAGCCACCTGCTGGCTGGCTTCGCCGTCGGATCGCGCGCTGGCGTTCACGTAATCGATGGCACCCTGCGAAGGCCCATTGATGAGATCCCAGGGCTGGCAGCCGGCCGCACGCGCAGCGGCGTCGTTGCAGACGATCTGGCCATTGAGCAGAACAGCGTCGGTCGCTTGTTGCACCTTCACGATGTTCGGCACGTTATAGGCAATCGCGGCACCTTCGAGCTCGCTGTACTGCGCATAGGTGTCCCACGAGAAATCGTGGTTGAACACTTTGAAGTCGCCGTTCAGCCCGACGATCGCGCGGTAGCTGTCGCGCGAGATGAGCGAGTCGCGGCCGCCGAGCTCTTCCCAGAACTTGCCGACGTTGGCCGTCGTAGCGCGGTTCAGCGCCAGCCCGGCGCCAGTCCACTGCGTGCGCAACTGCGCGGCCAATGCCGAGCTGCCGTTGAGGTATGCGTTGTCGCCGCGCAAGACCACCGGCAGCAATCCGCCGCCTGCAGCGCTGGAGAACGCCGGCTGAAAGATTGCGCGGCCGTCGACCTTGGCATACGACACATCGGCGAATGCAGTGAGATTGTCCGTGATATCGAAGTCCAGATAGGCGCGCGCGACGCGTCGATCCAGCTCGCCCTGGAGCGCGTTGTACTCGGCGGTATAGAACAGCCACGGGTCCTGGCACAGCGGTCGCACGGTGGCCGTGCGGCATTCAGTGGTGTTCGCGTTGACCGCCGAATAGTCGCGGGAAATCGACGACGAGCGCGCCGTCGCCGGATTGTTGTTGTTCACCAGCTGGAACGTCGCCGTCGGCATGGTGTTGCTGCGCGAGGCGGGCACGATCGTTTGCGGCGCGAGCAGGTTGTTGCGGCGAACGCCGGGGTAGGCCCAATCGCGATCGATCTGATAGATCGGGTCGACGTGGCCCCACTCGGCGCCGACCAGGAACGAGCCGCGGCCTTCGGCGAATCCGGTGCCGTAGCCGAGCGAGGTCTTCCATTCCTCGCCGTCGCTGTCCCCGGTCATCCCGCCCTGCACGTCGAATTCGACGCCTTCCATGTGGTGCTTGAGGATGACGTTGACGACGCCGGAGATCGCCTCCGAGCCGTACACCGCAGAGGCGCCGCCGGAGATCGCGTCGATGCGCTCGATCATCGTCGAGGGAATGATGTTCAGATCGACCGCGGAGGTGCGGAAGTCTCCCGTCAGATGCCGCCGGCCGTCGACAAGGACCAGCGTGCGCGCCGAGCCGAGCCCGCGCAGGTCGACACGCGACTGCCCGGCGTTGAACAGCGTGCCGGAGGTGTTCTGCAGGTTCGAATTGACGAGTCCCTGCGGCAGATTGTTGAGCGCGTCGCCGAGCACGGTGAAGCCGCTCTGCGACAGCGCCTCGCCATCGATCACGGCGAGCGGGACCGGCGAATCGAACGACGAGCGCTTGATGCGCGAGCCGGTAACGATGATTTCCTGGATGTCGCCGGAACGGATCGAAGCATTCTCCGATTCCTGGGCCTGCGCCTGCGGCGCATTGATCAAGCTCGCGGCGATGCCTACAGCTAACGCTGCAAGTGGTCTGTTGGTACTCATTAGCGGGTCTCCCTGAGCAGCTTGGTGAGTTCTTTGTCCGTCTTCCCATGCGCCCGATCGTTGTCGGTGCGCTACAAACTTGTTCACGGTCTGACGCCGAGTGCGACAAACGTGTAGCGCAGAAAACTTTAGAGGGCAACGGTTGCTAAAAAACGTATACAGTGTTGCTTCAATGCAAAGGGAAGAGGCTGCGATGAGAGCGGCCGAACGGGTGGGCGGAAGGCTGAAATTGTTCTGATCTCAATGAAGGCTGCCGTTCGTTCTGAGCCGCAGATCTGCGTCACTAACTTTCGGCAGATGGGCGGCACAGCTCGCCGACACCCTCACTGGCCAGCCCGGAAAGCATGGATACAAATAATCATGCGTATTCCTGCCAGGAATCCGCCGCAGCGCAATCGCGCTTGGCCCTGTTCGACTTGGCGTATGTGGCTCTTCTAGCCCACTGCGCGCTCCGGCATCCTCGTGCCCGGCCACAAGGCGGATTGCTGGCTGTCGAAAACAACTCGCGTTGCTGTAGACCCCGGCATGCGCGACAGTTGTGTGCCGATAACAGCGGGTAGGATCGGTCCCTTCTCATATGAAGCTCTGTTCGTCGTTGCTGCGCAGTTCGCTCGGCGCAGCCGCGCTGCTTGCCTCTGCCAGCGCATTCGCCGAGATCAAGATCGACGGCCAGCTCACCGAGCAGGAGTGGGAGCGCGCGCAGGTCTTCACCGATTTTCGCGTGACGCAGCCGTACACGCTGGGTGTGCCGCGCCATCCGACCGAAGCACGGCTGCTCGGCACGCCGCAAGGCATCGTCGTCGGCTTCCGCTGCACGCATCCGCCCGGCACGCCGCGAGAACTGGCGCAAACTCCGCGCGACGCCGACAACAACGGCGACCGCGTCAACATCTACATCGACTTCAATGCCGACGCGCAGGTCGCGTACAACGTCACCATCGCGCTCGCCGGCTCGCTGCAGGACGCAACGCTCACCAACGAGAACCAGTACAGCACCGACTGGGACAGCGACGTCGACTATGCGATCACGCAGACGGACCAGGAATGGTTCGTCGAAGTCCTGCTGCCGTGGACGACGGCGCCCATGAGGAATGCCGACGCGCCGAAGCGCACGATCGGCATCGCGTTCGACCGTGTGATCGGAGCGACGCAGGAGCGCAGCGCGTTGGCGGGCGTGAGCTTCTCGCAGCCACGCTACGTATCGGAGTTCCCGAAAGTCGAAATCGATCAGTACCCCGGCTCGCTGCTGCACTTCTTCCCGTACGCGAGCGTCGCGAACGACATGGTCGACGACGAGGTCGATATGAAGTTCGGCGCCGACATCCAGTGGAAGCCGTCGGGCAATTTCCAGCTGACCGCGGCACTGAATCCGGACTTCGGCCAGGTCGAAGCGGACGAGCTGGTCGTGAACTTCGACGCGATCGAAGTGCTGTTCAGCGACAAGCGGCCGTTCTTCGCGGAGAACCAGGCCTTGTTCGACATCCGCGTGCCCGAGACCGACAGTCAGCGCCTCACTGCGCGAGACCGGCTGCTCTATACGCGTCGCATCGGCGGCCAGCGCGACGACGATCCGACGCAGGCCGCCGACATCGACGGCGCGGTGAAGCTCAATGGCAATGTCGGCCGTCTCGACTATGGCGTGCTGTCGGCGGTCGAGAGCGACTATGGCGACGACATCGGCCGCGCGTTCGCGGGCTCGCGACTGCGCTATGCGTCCGGCCCGATCACGCTCGGTTACCTCGGCACCTGGGTCGATCGTCCGTTCCTCGAGCGCAGCGCGCAGGTGCACTCCGGCGATTTCATCTGGCGTCCCAATTCCCAGGTAATGCTGTCGGGGCAGATGATCGCCAGCACCATCGACCAGTTCGCGCAGGACTCTTCCGGCGACGGTGAGATCCTGCTTGGGGTCTATACACCGTCACCGGATTGGCAGCACGAGCTCGGGCTGACGCATTACAGCGGCACGCTCGACTTCAACGACATGGGATTCCAGCAGCGCGCCAGCGTGAACCGCGCCAGCTATCTGCTCTCGCGCCGCTTCCGCAACTTCGCCGAAGACGATGCGCGCGCGGGTGTGTTCTGGCGCGCGCGGCCCGAGCTGCGCTACAACGATTCTGGCGAGCATCTCGGCAACTATCTCGGCGTGTTCCGCGAGTCGCGGCACCGCTCCGGGTCGGTCTTCAACACTTCCCTCGAAGTCACCGGCGCCGGTGTCGACGATCTCATTTCGCGCGGCAACGGCGATGTGCAGATGGATGCACGCCTGGTCGCGCTCACGCACAACTATCAGAGCGCGCGGATCGGCAAATGGCGCGTGTTCGCCGCTGGCTCGCTGTTGCAGGAAGGCAATGACGATTTCGCCTTCGAGGCCGACACCAAGCTCGAGCACTTCACGCGTGATGACTTCAGCTGGTCCGTGCGCGGCACCATGCGCTGGAGCCGCGACTGGCTCATCTGGCAACACGACGACCTGCTCGCGAGTTTCGAACGGCGTCGCGCGATCCTGCAGAGCGACCTCAACTGGTTCCCGGCCAACCATCACGAGCTGCGCGTGAAGCTGCAGTGGCTGGCGATCGACGCGCACAATCCGCAGCCGTTTCGTATAGGTACAGCGGGCAAGCTGATCGAGAGCAACGACGAGGTGCTGCCGTTCACTGTGAACAATTTCGGTTTGCAGATCCGCTATCGCTGGACGTTCGCGCAGCAGTCGGACCTGTACGTGGTCTATGGACGGGGCGGCTTCACCTTCGAGGAAGGTGAGTCGCGCGATAGCCTCGGCGGGCTGTTCCAGTCCGCCGCCGAGTTGCGCGACAGCGATCAGCTGCTCGTGAAGGCGCGTTACCGATTCTGAGCCCTCCGCGGCCGTACGTACTTAGTGCGTACCTTCCCGCGATGCCGATCGACCGCGTGCTCGATATCGTGGCGGCATGAGTTCTCGTGCCGCTGCCGCGACGAAGTCGGCTGAAACCTACGACGATCACGTCGTCCGTCTGTTCCTGATGGCAGCTGCGGTCTGGGGCGTCTCGGGCATGCTCGCCGGTGTGCTTGCAGCTGCGCAGCTCGCCTGGCCCGCGCTCAACTTCGACGTTTCCTGGCTGACCTACAGCCGCATCCGTGCCAACCACACTTTCGGCGTGATCTTCGCGTTCGGCGGATCGGCGCTGATGGGCACCTGCTACTACGTGGTACAGCGCACCTGTCATGTGCGGCTGGCGCTTGGCGGACTTGCGCGGTTCACGTTCTGGGGCTGGCAGCTCGCCGTGCTCCTCGCGATGACGACGATGCCGTTCGGCATCACGCAGGCCAAAGAATACGCGGAGCCGGAGTGGTTCATTGATCTGCTGATCGCCGTCGTGTGGGTGGCATTCGCGATCGTGTTCTTCGCCACGCTCGTGCGCCGGCGCATCCAGCATATATATGTAGCGAACTGGTACTACGGCGCCTTCATCATCGCTGTCGCGCTGCTGCACATCGTCAACAACATCGCCGTGCCGGTGTCGTGGTCCAAGTCGTATCCGGTCTATTCGGGCGCGGTCGATGCCATGGTGCAGTGGTGGTACGGCCATAACGCGGTCGCGTTCTTCCTGACGGCCGGCTTTCTCGGAATGATGTACTACTTCGTGCCGCGCGAAGCGAAGCAGCCGCTGTGGAGCTATCGCTTCTCGATCGTCAACTTCTGGGCGCTGATCTCCATTTACATGTGGGCAGGCCCGCATCACCTGCTGTACAGCGCGCTGCCCGACTGGACGCAGTCGGTCGGCATGTCGTTTTCGATCCTGCTGCTGATGCCGAGCCTGGGCTCGGCCGCGAACGGGCTCATGACGTTCAGCGGCGCGCGGGACAGGATTCGCGAGAGCCCCGCGGCGAAGTTCATGGTGACCGCGCTGGTGTTCTATCTCGCGGCGACGCTGGAAGGCTCGCTGATGTCGATCAAGTCGCTCAACGCGCTCTCGCATTACACCGACTGGACCGTGGCGCACGTGCATTCGGGCGCGATCGGCTGGGTGGCGATGATCACGATGGGCTCGCTGTACGCGATGGCGCCGCGCGCGCTCGATCGACCGGCGATGCATTCGCACCGCGCGATGGAGGTGCACTACTGGCTGCACACGATTGGGCTGCTCTTGTACATCGCTGCGATGTGGGCAGCGGGATTGATGCAGGGACTGATGTGGCAGAAGACCGGTCCGGACGGCTCGCTCACCTACAGTTTCCTCTCGAGCATCGTGGCGACGCATCCGTTCTACGTCGTCCGTTTCGCGGGCGGCATGCTCGTGCTCGCCGGCATGGTGGTGATGGCGTGGAATCTGTGGCACACGGCTGGCGCCGCGCGCCTGAATCAGATCAAGCCGATCATCGTGCCGATTCCCGAACCGATTCCGGAGCCGGTGCCCGAGCAGGTGCCGCCGCCGTTGCCGGCGCGCGGGTGAGCCATGGCGCACGATTCACGACCGATGGAGAGGATCGAGAAGAACGCGGGCCTGCTCGGCGTCGTAATCCTTGCGCTCGTCTCGCTGGGCGGTCTCGCCGAGGTCGTTCCGCTCTTCTTGAACGCGCACACGGTTGCGCCGGCGCCGGGGCTGAAGCCGTACGATGCGTTGCGCCTCGCGGGCCGCGATGTCTATGTGCGCGAGTCCTGCTATCAGTGCCATTCGCAGATGATCCGCAAGCTGCGCTTCGAGACTCAGCGCTACGGCAGTGCTTCGGATGCGAGCGAGGTGGTCTACGACCGGCCGTTCCAGTGGGGCTCCAAACGCACCGGTCCGGATCTCGCACGCATCGGTGGGAAGTATTCGGACGCGTGGCAGCGCCTGCACCTCATCGCGCCTCGCCAGCTCGTGCCGGAATCGAACATGCCGGGCTATCCATGGCTCGAGCGACGCAAGCTCGACTACGCCGACGTGATGGCGCGCATGCGCGTATTGCGCCGGCTCGGCGATCCGTACACCGACGAGGACATCGCGGCCGCTTACGAGACGGTCCGGAACAAGACTGAGCTCGACGCGCTCGTCGCGTATCTGCAGGGCCTCGGCATGCCTGCGAAAGGGCCGCCATGACCGAGATCTGGGGGCATGCGATCGGCGTGATCACGCTCGTGCTGATGCTGATCTTCATCGGCATCTGGATCTGGGCCTGGCTGCCGGCGCACCGCGCGACCTTCGACCAGCTGGCGCGCATCCCCATGCACGACGATGAAGAGAGATCCGGGCCATGAGCGGCTTCTGGTCTGTCTGGGTCATCGTCCTGGTAGTGCTGAACGTCGCGCTCGTGCTGTTCCTGTTCGTGTGGGGGCAGATCGTGAAGATCCCCACGGAGCCCGATGGCACGACCGGACACGTGTGGGCTCACGGTGTGCTGCGTGAAGGCGTACGCACGCTGCCGTGGTGGTGGGTTGTCTACTCGCTCATCGGCGTGGTGGGCGCGATTGGCTACCTGATTCTGTTCCCGGGATTCGGCGGTTTCAAAGGCACGCTCGGTTGGACTTCAGTGGGGCAGTTGGAGCGTGACACCGCGGCGAACGCGCAGAAACTCGAAGCGACAATCGCGCCGCTGCGCGGGATGAGCCTCAGCCAGCTGGCGGCCAACTCCACGGCGACGTCGATTGGTCATCGTTTGTACCTGGACAACTGCGCGGCCTGCCACGGCGAGCGCGCGCTCGGCAACACCGCCGTCGGTGCGCCGAACCTCACCGATGCCGACTCGCTGCACGGCGCCGATCCAAACAGCGTGTTGGCCAGCATCCGCGATGGGCGTATCGGGACGATGCCGGGCTGGGGCACAGCGCTCGGCGTGGATGGCGTCAAGCAAGTCGCTGCATACGTGCTCGGCTTCAGCGGTGTCGCGACGCCTGAGGATTGGCGCACCGCCGGCAAAGCGCGCTACGAAACGATGTGCGTTGCCTGTCACGGTGCGGATGGCAAAGGCAACCGCGCGCTCGGCGCGCCCGATCTTACCGACAAGGTCTGGTTGTATGGCGGTGAGTTCAATCGCGTCGCGGAGTCCATCCGCGAGGGACGCACCGGCGTCATGCCGGCGTGGGGTCAACGCTTGAACGAAGATGAGCTGCGTGTGGTCACGGCGTGGGTTCTCGCACAGGCCGGCGAGAAAAAATGAAAACCGTCTGCTGGCATTGCGGGGAGCCGCTGCCGGCGACAGTCGTTCAGGCACAGGTCGGCGGGGAACTGCGTGCGGTGTGCTGTCATGGCTGCCGCGCGGCCGCCGAATGGATCGAGCAACTCGGACTCGCCGACTACTATTCGCTACGCACGCAGCCGGCGACGAAGCCGGAGCTTTCCGAAGCGGCGGAGCGCGACAGCTGCCTCGCCTGGCAACGCGACGAGGTTGCCCGCCACGTTGTACGCGATCTCGGCGATGGGCGCCGGGAGACGATGCTCTTCGTCGAAGGCGTGCGTTGCACCGCCTGCGTGTGGTTGATCGAGCGCGCCTTGCAGTCGCTGCCCGGAGTGGCGAGCGTGCAGGTGAACGCATTGGCGCGCCGCGCGCGGATCACCTGGATCGAAGAGCGCGTGTCGCTCTCGCAGATTCTCGAGCGGCTCGTGCGAACGGGCTATCGTGCCTGGCCTCTGCACGCGCGCGCACTCGACGATATCCGCAGACAGCAAGCACGCGACGCGTTGAAGCGCCTGGTAGTCGCAGGCTTTGGCGCGATGCAGGCGATGATGTTTGCCGCGGTGTTGTACTTGCGCGGCGCAGATGCAGTGGACGTCTCCGCCGAAGCGCTCTTTCGCTGGCTAGGCTTCATCGTGGCGACGCCGGTCGTCATGTATTCCGCCGCCCCGTTCTTCAAGGGCGCAGCGCGATCGCTGGCGGCGCGGCACCTCAGCATGGATGTCCCGGTCGCGGCGGCCATTGCGCTCATCTATGCCGCGAGCTTCGTCGAGGCGCTGCGCGGCGGCGGTCACGTCTATTTCGATTCCGTCTCCATGTTCGTGTTCTTCCTGCTCGCCGGCCGCTATCTGGAGATGCGTGCGCGTCACCACGCGGGCGATCTGGTCGATGCGCTCGCGCGGCTCACGCCGTCGTTTGCCGATCGCAGGCGCGAGGATCATTCGCTCGAACGCATCGGCATTCACGAGCTGCGCGCGGGCGACCGTGTTCATGTGGGGGAGGGCGGTCTCGTTCCAGCCGACGGTGTGCTGCTCAGTCCCGCCTGTCGCGTCGACGAGGCTCTCGTCAGCGGTGAGTCGACGCCGACCCTGCGACGCTGCGGAGATGCGCTGATTGCAGGCAGCGTGCTCGTCGATGGTCCCGTGGATCTGCGTGTCGAGCGCGTGGGAGCGGACACGGTGCTTGCCGGGATCGCGGGGTTGGTCGAGCGCGCTCAGGTCGAGCGGCCGCAACTTGCTCGCGCCGGCGAGCAGACGACGGGTCGCTTCGTGGCACGCGTGTTGAGTCTGACGGTGCTCACGGCTGCGGCATGGAGCGTCGTCGATCCGTCGCGGGCATTTGCCGCTGCGCTCGCGGTGCTCGTCGTGTCCTGTCCGTGCGCCTTCGCGCTGGCCGTGCCAGCGGCGATTACTCGTGCGCTCACGGTACTTGCGCGCTGCGGCGTGCTCGTCGTGAAGCCGGATGCAATCGCAGCGCTTGCGCAAACGACTCACGTCGTCTTCGACAAGACAGGTACGCTCACGATGCCACGTCTAACGGATGTGGAGACGTTCAACGACGTATCGCCCGAGGGTGCGCTGCGCCTGGCGGCGGCGCTCGCGCGTGAAAGCCATCATCCGCTTGCGCGAGCGATCGCGGCGGCGTGCAGCGATGCGGCACTTCCTGCAGCTGCGCAAGTGAGATCAGCGGCGGGGCTCGGCCTCAGCGGTGTCGTCGAGGGTCGCGAGCTGCAACTCGGCTCGAGTCGGTTCATTGCTTCCAGTCGGCGTTTACCGGGGCACGCCGATGCCATCCTTCTTGCCGACCAGACAGGCGTGATCGCGGCTTTCCACGTGAGCGAGCAGCTGCGCCCTGGGATGCGCGACGTCATCGATACGCTCAAGGCGCTGGGCCTGCAGCTCCACATCATCAGTGGCGATGCGACTGCCAAGGTCGCCGACGTCGCTGCAAAACTCGATATCGCGCGCTGGCGCGCTCGCGCTTCGCCAGCCGACAAGCTGAGCGAGCTTGGCACGATGCGAGCGCAGGGGGCTCGCGTGCTCGCGGTCGGCGATGGAGTGAACGACGCTCCGGTGCTTGCCGGCGCGGACGTTGGCGTCGCGCTTGCGAGCGGCGCCGAGATTGCACGCGCGAGCAGCGACATCGTGCTAGCGGGCGAGCGCCTCAGCGCGCTCGTCACTGCCTGCCGAATCGCTCGGCAGACCGTAGCGGTGATCCAGCAGAATCAGCGCTGGGCGTTGCTCTACAACCTCGTCGCGATGCCGCTCGCGGCACTGGGCTTCGTGCCGCCGTGGCTCGCAGCGCTGGGCATGTCGTTCAGTTCGCTGTGCGTGATTGGCAACGCGCTGCGCATCGGGCGCCATCCCTCGGGCGTCGAGGCGCAGGCGAGGCAGCCGGAGCACGCTGCGGCAGGCGCCGCGTGAACGCCGTGCTGATCACGATCCCACTCGCGCTGTTGCTGCTGCTATTGGCGGTCGGTGCGTTTTTCTGGGCGGTCGATCACGGTCAGTTCGATGATCTGCATACCCCGGGATTGCTGCCCCTCGACGAGGCGGACAAGGATGTCGACGCAGAGGATGTTCCGCCATGACCGGCATGCTGACGATGGGTGCCGCGTTTCTGCTGGGTCTCGCAGGCAGCGGACATTGCCTTGCGATGTGCGGAGGCGTGACTGCTGCACTCGGGCTCGCGACTGCGCGCGATGCCAGCGGTCGTCCGCGGCCGGCACTGCTGCTTGGTTGCCAGATTGGGCGGATCGTTTCGTATTCACTCGCGGGCCTGCTGTTCGCTGGTGCGCTCGGGGGCGTAGTCGCGTTTCTCGACGTAGACTCGGTGCGCAAGGCGCTGCGTGTGCTTGCGGCGCTGGCATTGCTGTTCGCCGCGCTCGTCGCGTTCGGGTACCTGGGCAACTCGGGCTCACGCTTCGGTCACGCGCTGTGGCGGCAGCTCGCACCGCTCGGCCGCCGGTTTCTTCCTATCAACTCGCTGCCGCGCGCCTGCGCTTTCGGCATGCTTTGGGGCTGGATGCCGTGCGGGTTCGTCTACAGCGTGCTGCTCGTTGCAACGCTGCAGCAGTCGGCGGTGCGAGGAGCAATGACAATGGCCGTATTCGGCCTCGGCACTCTGCCCGGTCTGTTCCTGACGGCGCTCGCGTCGCGACGCTTCGTCGCTCTGACCGCGACCCGCGCCGCGCGGCGCGTTGCCGGGTCCGTGCTCGTCGTCAGTGCGATTGTCACGCTGCTGGGGCCGTGGTTCGCGCACTCGCTTCCGGGCGTCCACGACTGGCTGCATCTCTGAGCATTCCACGCGTCAGCGCAGAGCAATTTTCACCTAGCTGTCGGTGCGTCGTCCGTTAGCCTGCAAGGAGGAAGCTGCTAACGAGGGGACTGCCATGAAACTCGATCGCCGCCTGCTGCTTGCTGGAGGCGCTGGCGCTTTGGGCGCGACACTGCTCGGCGGTCGTGAGGCCGTGGCGAATGGCGGCGCCTGCACTCAGGACGTGTTCCGTGAGCTCGTCGCGAAGGGACCACGCATCGTTCCCGGAGAGCCTGCCGCAGCCCGCTTGTTCGATCGGGTGGCCGGATCCTGGGACGTCGACTACACCAACATCGGCGACGATGGCACGCGCAGCCAGGTTCGCGGGGAGCTGCTGGTGGGCTGGGTGCTCGACGGCCGGGCGCTGCAGGACCTCTGGATCCAGTTCCCGAAGCCGGGCGAGGACCGCTTCATCGGGACGACGCTGCGCTTCTATGACCCCGACAAACAGAAGTGGCGCGTCACCTGGGTCTCGGCAATTGCTAAAGCCGTAACTGTGCTCGAGGGCGGCGAGGAAGACGGCCGGATCGCGCTCTACAATGACAGCCCGAAAGGCCGCACGCGCTGGAGCTTCAGCAACATCACCGACAAGGCTTTCGTCTGGCAAGGGGAGCTCTCGAGCGACGGCGGCAAGACCTGGCGCATGCGCGAAGACCATCGCATGCACCGCAGGGCATAGCGCACAGCGATCTCTATGACATCGAACAGCAGAGTCAGTCGTCGCGATTTTCTCGCGCAAGCCAGCGCGCTCGGTGCGGCGCTTGCATTCGGCCAGGCCAGCGCGCGCCAGCGCCGAGGGCCGCTCGTCGAGCGGCGCGATCTCTACCCGCAAGGCGTGGCATCGGGCGATCCAGCGCCCGATAGTGTGATTCTCTGGACGCGCCGCGAACCGGATCGCGACGCGACCAGGCATCGTCTCGCCGTGGAAGTGGCGGATGACGCCGCCTTCTCGCACATCGTGGCGAGTGGCGAAGTGGCGGTGACTGCGCAGACCGATTGGACCTGTCGATTTCTCGCAGCGGGTCTGCAGCCGCGACGCGAGTACTGGTATCGATTCGTCGAGGAGTCGGGCTACACCAGCCGTATCGGTCGAACGCTGACCGCGCCCGCCGACTCCGACGACGCTCCGACTCATTTCGCATTCGTCAGCTGCCAGGACGTAACCCAAAGCGCATGCAACGCGTATCGACGTATGATCTACGAAGATCTGCGTCGTCCGCGCACCGAGCAGCTCGGTTTCGTACTGCACCTCGGCGATTTCATCTACGAAGTCGTCTGGTATCCGCAAGACAGTCCGGGCGGCATCGAGCGCGGGCGGCGCTTGCGCGACGTCGTGCGCTATCCGCACGGCGAGAAGATGCGGAACTTTCATCTGCCCACGGATCTGGATGACTACCGGACTGCATATCGCAGCTATCTGCTCGATCCGGACCTGCAGGACGCGCGTGCGCGCTGGCCCTTCGTGCCGGTCTGGGACAACCACGAATTCTCATGGCGCGGCTATCAGAGTCAGCAGTTCTTCAACAACGCGGCGCGCCCCGCGCAGCAAGTGAAGCTGGCTGCAAGCCAAGCCTGGTACGAGTATCAGCCGGCGCGAGTCGTCAAGCCGGGCAGGGGCGATGCGTTCGAGGCGCCGCGCGTCGACAACGCGCCGCTCACCACGTTCGATGCGCTCGGCGTCGGCCAGGAAGCGAACAATCTTGCGGCGATCCGTGCGCTGCGCATTCACCGGGCGTTTCGCTTCGGCAAGAACATGGACATGGTGATCACGGACAATCACTCGTATGCATCGCCGCCGGCGAATGCCGATCCGTTCTCGCCCGACAGCTGCCTGTACATGACGGACGAGCGGGCCAACGACATTCTCGACCGCGGCCGCACTTACGATTCCGGTCGTCCGCCGGCAAGTATCCAGTTCGGCGAATCTGTCTATCCCAACACGCAATCGGCCGCGCCGCCGCAGGCGTACCTCGGCGTGGAGCAGCTGGCGTGGTTCAAGGAACGGCTGCGCTCCTCGCGCGCACCCTGGAAGCTCTGGGGACATTCGTTCGGCACGCTCACCTGGCGCGCGGACGTACACAACTTGCCGGCACCGCTGCGGGCGCGCTGGCCCGGCGCCGGCTACGGAGTACTCAACGCCGGTTTCGCGGTCGAGCATGCGGAGATTTTCGACTTCGTGCGCGATCAGCGCATCGCCGGCTTCGCGATCGTCGCCGGCGACAAGCATTCGTTCTGGGCCGGCTACCCGAGCAAGTCGTTGCCGCCGCAGCCGTTCGAGCCGGTCGGCGTCGAGTTCATCACCGGATCGATCTCCGCGCAGGGTCTGGCCGAGATCGCGGAATTAATCGTCGGCAAGGACGACGCACTGCGCGCGCTCTATGTCGACGATCGTGCTGATGGGGCGATGCGGTGCTCGCTGAACACGACGGTGCTGCATGGCGTAAGCGCGGCACTTGCCCTCAAGAAGACGGGCGACCTGCAGCAAGCGCGCGCGGCGCGCAATCCCGATGTGGCGCCTCACTTGAAGTTCGGCGATTTCGGCGGGCATGGCTATGCGACAGTCACCGTGAGCGCGAACGAGCTGGTCACCGAGTTCGTGTGCATCCCGCGTCCGCTCGAGCGCAGCGCGTCGGAAGACGGCGGACCTTTGACATATCGTGTCCGGCATCGCGCGAAGTTGTGGCGCGCGGGAGAGAAGCCGGAATTACTGCAAGAAATCGTCGAGGGCGACGCCGGCACCGCGGTCTGAGTTGAAACGACAGGCATGGCCAATGAGCTAGGTCACTGTGCTGACCTCGAACGAAATCGTCGCTCGTCTGGTAGACAGGCGCCGCGCGCGCGGCGAGCGCGGCTCGGCAACGGTCGCCACGATTTTCGCGGGCGAGGCGTGGCGGCTCGCGGACATCCTCTGCAACGCGGATGCAAGCGATGCGGCGTTCGAAGAGCAACATGATTACGTGTCGATCGCGCTCGTCATGGCCGGTGCTTTCTCGTACCGAAGCAGTGCAGGGTCCGGCGATCTGTGCAGCGGCTCCGTATTGTTGGGCGGCGCCCGGACGCGTTTCAGTTGCACCCATCAGCACGGTGCCGGCGATCGGTGTATCGCGTTCCAGTTTTCGCCGCAGTGCTACGAGGAGTTGCTGGCATCGCTCGGGGCGTCGCAGGCAGGCACGGCTTTCCCGCGCGTCGCCTTGCCGGTCTCGACCCGCGGTGCCGCGCTGTTCGCCAGGACGGAAGCGTTTGCCTGCGGACATGGCAACGGCAGTGCTCATGAGCTCGCGCTCGCTACTGTCTCGTGGGTCCTCGAAGCGCTGGGTCGTTTGGGACGAGGCAGGATGCCGACTCCCGCGCAAACCCAAGCGATACTCGCAGTGGCTCGCGCGATCGATGCAGATGTGAGCGGCGATCATTCGGTACGCACGCTCGCTGCGCTGGCGTCGATGAGCCCATTCCATTTCATTCGCTGCTTCAAGCGCGTCGTCGGCACGACGCCTCATGCATACGTCCGCATCGCCCGCTTGCGTGTGGCCGGTCTCTTGCTGTGCGACCCGAACCTGCCGATCGCCTCCGTCGCATTCGAAGTGGGCTTTCAGGATCTCTCGGTCTTCAATCACGCCTTCCGCCAGACTTTCGGCGTGACGCCGCGCCAGTTCCGCGCGAGCATTGCTTCGTAGAGCGCGCGCTGCCCAGCCGAGCAAATTCGTGCGGCATTTCACAGCGTGCCGTGATTGTCCGCACAACGCCGAAGTGATCGGCAACTTCATCGCTGAGCCAGCCAGCGTGTCAGGGCCGCGTCGAAGCGCTGCGGCTCCTCGATCATCGGGAAGTGCGCGCTGCGCTCGAGCGTGACGAACGTGAGGCCGGGAATGCTCCTGCACCGGTCCCACAGACGATACGGGACGGCGTAGTCGTAGCGGCCGAGCACCACGAGCGTCGGCACGGTGTTCTTCGACAGCCGGCTCCAGGGGTTGTAGTCCGCGACGATGACTTTCCAGAAGCGGTCGAGCATCGGTGCAGAGAACTGGTGACCGATCCACGCCCAGTAGAAGTCGTACTTCGGATCGAAGAAGAGCCGCGGCCCCATGCGCGCGTAACGCAGCGCGAAGGCGTCGCGTGCCGACAGCTTGCTCAAGGTGCTGTCGGGAAGCCGCCGTAAGTTCTCGGCGAACACCGCCTTGCGCTCCGGCGAAGCATCTGCCTCCCAGAAGCTGCGCGAGGTCTCGGTGAGCTCGCGGTTGTAGAACGGCGTGACGGCGACGAGGATGAGGCGCGACGTCCGCTCCGGGTGCCGGGCCGCGTATTCGATCGCGACCAGGCCCGGCGTGGAGTGCCCCAGCACGCAGACGCGTTCCAGCGCGAACGCTTTGCGCACGTCATCGATCTCCTCGACGAGCGAGTCCAGCGTCGTCGCCTGGACTTTGCTCTCATCGAGCGCGTCCCACGAATTCTTGTAGTCGACGTAGATGAGGCTGATGTGCTGCTTGAGCCGCGTCGAGAACAGCGCCGGGTATTGCGGAGCGAAGCCGACGACGATGCACGGCTCGCCTTTTCCTTCGGCCAGGTACGTGTGCGGCTCGCCGCGTACCGTGATGACGCCGGAGCTGCGCGGGATGTCTTGATCGGCCTGTGCATCGAACGCGAAGAGGGGGAGCGTGCCGAGCAGGCCCACCAACCAGCGCAGCAGCTTCATGAACGAGATCTCCGTTGCAAAGTGGCGCAACGTTACGCGAAGCGTTGCATGGCGCAAGGGACAACGTTATTGCATTTTCGGCCGATCTACCCTCCAATGCCGCGATGCGCAAACGGACACGCCAAGTCTGGTTCGTAGTATTTCCAGAGTCCGAGTTGCTGGATCTGAGCGGTCCGTGGTCGGTGCTCGGCTACGCGAACGAGGTCGCACAGCGCGCAATTTACGAGACGCATTTGTTTACACCGAGCGGCGGCAGCGTGCGCACGCGGCACGGCCTGGTGTTGGCCGGTACTCAGTCGATCATCGACGCGCGCGGGGCGCCCGACACGTTGGTCGTCTCCGGCGGTGCACGCAGCAACGGTCTCTCGACACCAGAGCAACGCTTTGCGGCGTGGCTGCGCGAGCACCATCGCCGCGTTTCGCGCATCGTCGCGGTGTGCACGGGCGCTTTCGCGCTCGGCGAGGCCGGGCTCCTCGACGGCCGTCGCGCCACGACTCATTGGCAATTCAGAGCCGAGCTGCGCGAACGGTTTCCGCGCGCACGCGTCGAGCACGACGACATCTTCCTGCGCGACGGCCGCATCTGGACGTCCGCGGGCATCACGGCGGGCATCGACCTGATGCTGGCGCTGGTCGAGGAAGACCACGGCCACACGATGGCTATGACCGTTGCCAAAGGCCTGGTGCTGTTTCTGCGACGGTCGGGTCAGCAGGCGCAGTTCAGCATGGTGCTCGAGCGGCAGGGACGCGAGGCCACGCACATGCGCGGGTTCTCGGCACTCGTCCTCGAGCATCTCGACGAGAGATTGTCGGTCGAGCGGCTGGCGCAATTGAGCGGCATGGGTACGCGGACGCTCAGCAGATGGTGCGAGCGGGAGCTTGGCGAGAGGCCTGCCGAGCTCGTGCGGCGCTTGCGGCTGGAAGAAGCGCGGCGGCTCCTCGAGCAGACCGGGTTACCGCTGAAAGCGATCGCCGCGCAGACGGGCATCGGCGACAGCAGCACGTTGTGGCGAGTGTTCATGCGCAGCCTCGGCGTTACGCCCGCTCAATATCGCGCGGCCTTTGCGGTCAAGCAGTCCGCGCGAGTGCGCGCAAGTTGACGCATCGACCGGGGCGTCGATTCAGCGTCCATCTCATGCCGTGCGCCCCGGGACACTCCGATACTTATTAAATGGTGTCACCCCTCGATTGGCTGTTTCGTTGGCTGCGGCGGTCCGAGCCGGCGCCGGCCGCGCCCAAGTCGCTGATCTATGCCTTGTGCGAGGAATACCGGCATACCGATCTGTGGTCGGCGTATCACGCGTTCCGTCTCGATCCGCGCGAGCACAACTGGCGGCGACTGCGCCGTCGCAGCGTGCCGTGGCAGAGCGAACAGACGGTCGAAGGATTGTTGATGCGTCTGTGTCCGTGGAACGGCAAGCGCACGCCAGATCCGAACGCAGTCGGACTCGCCCTCGTCACCGCGCCATCCTCGCTCGCTCCGTCCGCCAAGAAGAAGCGTTAGGTTCGATCGCCAACGGCGTTACGTTCAATCGCCGCGGTCACTCTGTGACCTACGTCTCATTATTCAGCGCATCGGCAGCGGCGAGGAACCCTGCTCGGTGATCCTTGCTTGTCATCAATAGGGACCGCGGCGCCGGTCCGGCTCGCCACGATGACAAAATAAGGAGGGGGTTATGCCGCGACCAAGCGAAGTAGCCATCGCGCTTTCATTGGCGTTTGCTGCGATAGCAGCTGGCTACGCTCTCTACAGCGAAATCGGATCGGCCGACACGCCTCGCGCAGCGACGAGCTCGATTGCGCAACAGGAATTGTCGTCGCTCCAGAGCGCTACGCTCGATGAGCCGCTCCGCGTCGCGAACCCTTTCGACGCGAGCGAGGTCTTCGAGTTTCCAGCCGGCACCAGCGAGGCAGACGCGCACGAAGCCGTCGCCGGCTTCCTCATCGAACGCGCCAGCAGACGTGGAGTCGCGAGCGTCCCTCACGGCCGCTGATGTCGCGGCTGATACAGGCCGAGCGTTCCGCCGCCGGGCAGCTGGATACGCGTCGAGCGGCCCCAGCCTTGCTGTGAAACGGCGTCGCAGCTCACGCCCGCCTTCTTGAGATTCCTGATCTCGAGCTCCAGATCGTCGGTCATCAGATAGAACTCGTGCAGATCGTTCTCGTCGGACGGGTGCACCGCGATCTCCGCGGGCGGCAGCTTGAAGATCAACCATCCCTGGTTGACGTCGACGTACGGAAACTTCAGCACGTTCTTGATGAATGCCTTGTCGGCTTCGGCATCTTTCGAATAGATGATGACATGCCCACCGTTGATCATCGTCCGCTCCCTTGCTTGCGTCGTTCGAGTAGAGCAAGTGCCGCCAACGCTTGTCAAAAGTGTTAGTCGGGCCTGACACTTCGAGGATGGCAAAGTCTCACGCCAATGCCGCGCAGCTGCGCCAGGTGCTGCGCCTGTTCGCTCTGTTCGGTCATCCGATCCGCGTGATCGTCTTTCAGCGCGTCGCGCGCACGCCGCAGACGGCGGGAGATCTCGCGGCGGAGCTGCCGGTTTCGCGGACGGCGATCGTGCAGCATCTGAAGCTGCTGGAGTCGGCCAAGCTCGTCGTCGCGGTGTCTGAAGGACGCAGGCGTGTGTATCGAATCCGACGCGATGGACTCGCGCCGCTGGCCAAGTGGCTCGAGCGACACTCGAGTCCCTGACGAATATTTTTTCAACCGTGTGAGGGTCAACGCTCGATGACAATCGAGCGAGGAACGCCTTGACACGCACCAGACACTCAGCGAAATTCCACACGTCGTAGAAAAAAATTCTACTCGCGGGTGAGACGCTGCGACGACCAATCTCGTAATGGTAGTTGTAGAGCGTCAACCGTTATTGGGGACATGACGGCGGAGCGTCGAGCGTGCTCCGCAGAAGTGAAGAAGAACAACGGAGTGGTCTATGCGCGAGAGTGCTCGAACGCCTCTGGTCTCAGCGGCTTGTGGGTTCGCGTTTGCGGGTTTGCTGGACTCGATTCGACGGATCGGAATCGCGATGCTCGCGATGGGGTCGCTGCTCGTCGCGATGCCAGCGATCGTCGACGGCGCCTCCGCCACCTACGAATACGACGTCAAGGGTCGTGTCTCGAAGATCACCTACGACGACGGCACAGTAGTCGCCTACGCCTACGATGCGAACGGCAATCGCACCGGCGGCACCAACACGCAGCCTCCCCCGGACACGACACCGCCGACGGCGCCCGGCACGCCAACCTTCAGCAATCTCACGATGACCTCGGCCACCGCGAGCTGGACTGCTGCGACCGATAACAAAGGCATCTTCGGCTATGACTACAAGCTCAACGCGGGCGCTTGGGTGCAGTTGAGTAACGTGCTGTCCGTCAATCTCGCTAGCTTGTCTCCTGGCACCAGCTATACATTCCAAGTGCGCGCGCGCGATGCTGCGAGCAATCTTGGCCCAGCGAGCTCAAACACGTTCGCAACGCCGGATACGGTCGCGCCCACTGTGCCAACGGGCCTGAGCGGCTCGGCTCCGAATTCGAGCACTGTCAATCTCACGTGGAACGCATCCACGGACAACGTCGCGGTGACCGGCTATCGCGTCTATCGCGGCGGCAGTCAGATCGGCACCAGCGCCACGACGAGCTATTCGGATCCCGGCCGCACGGGGAGCACGACGTACTCGTATCAAGTTGCCGCGTACGACGCTGTGCCCAACGTCTCGGCGCTCACTGCTGCGATCAATGTCACGACGCCAGACACGATCGCTCCGACGACGCCGACGAGCTTGTCTGCAACCGCCATCAATCCGACGCGGATCGATCTCTCCTGGGGCGGATCGACTGACTCCGGCGGCTCGGGCCTTGCAGGGTATCGGATCTATCGCGGCGGTTCGCAAATCGCGACCACCACCTCGACGAGCTACAGCGATACAACGGTGAGCGGTGGCACGAGCTACTCCTACAACGTTGCCGCCTACGACAATGCACCCACACCCAACATCTCGCCGCAGTCGAACACGGCAAACGCGACGACTTTGCCTGCAGTCACCGTATCCGTGAGCAATGGCAACTGGCGATGGAGAAGGTTCAACAATCAGCCGACGCAGGTCGATCCTCCGGACGTCTGCTCGGCGACGGGTGGCACGGGAACCGGTTATACCTTCCACTGGCAGTACGTCTCGGGCGACACGGCGACGAACGTGAACAGCCCCAACTCGAGCACCACGATCTGGTCGCGCAGCGTTCCGGCCGTCACCGCCACATACAGTTCGACCTGGGTGTGCATCGTGACGGACAGTGCCGGCAACACCGGGCAGAACAGCGCGGGGGTCACGTTCATCCGAACCGTGCCTCAATGAGGCGCGGCGCGTCCACCGTGACCTTCACGAGATTCAGCAATCAATGACGGAGCGTCCAGTGCGCTCCCATGAGTGAGAAAAACAACGGAGTGGTCTATGCGCGAGAGTGCCCGTGCGGCCCTGGTCTCAGCGGCTTGTGGGTTTGCGTTCGCGGGTTTGCTTGTGTCTACCGTGGCAGATGCCGCGGTAGGGCACACGCCCGGGAGTGCGAGCGTCTCCGATAGCGGCGAGGGGAGCTTCTCGATCCCGATCTTCGCTCCACCCGGCACGCACGGGATGACGCCGAGTCTTGCGTTCGTCTACAGCCATCGTAACGGCAGCACCTTGCTCGGTGCGGGATGGAGCATAGGCGGACTCTCGGCGATTTCGCGCTGCCCCATGATCTACGCGTCGGACGGCCAGGTCCGCAACGTTCGCAACGACTACTCCGACCGCTTCTGCCTGGATGGCAATAAGCTGCGCCTCGTATCAGGCACCTACGGCAATGCTGGCGCGGTCTACCAGACGGAGCTCGAGACGTTCTCGCGTATCACGTCGTACGGCGTCGCGGGCAACGGACCCACGAATTTCCTCGTCGAGGGCAAGGATGGCCTGCTCTACGAATACGGCAATACCGCGGATTCGCGCATCGAATCGTTGGGTCAGTCGACTGTACGCACCTGGGCGCTCAATCAGATTCGCGACCGATCCGGTAACGCGATCAATTTCATCTACTTCGAAGATACGACCAACGGCGCCTATCGCATCGATTCGGTGCAGTACACGAGCAACGCCGGGCAGGGATTGACCAGCAAGTACGAGGTCGACTTCGTGTGGGAAACGAAGCCCACCAACGAGATCGACAGCGGCTACATCGCCGGCAGCCTCGTGAAGCAGGTCACGCGACTCGACAAGGTCGACGTGAAATACAACACCAGTACGCTCGTGCGGCGCTATGAGCTCACCTATGAAGGCGCGCTCTCTTCGACTTCCAAGAGCCGTCTGGCGTCCATCCAGGAGTGTGCCGGCTCGACTCCCGACTGCTTCGCGCCGACGACATTCAGTTATCAGAACGGAACGAACGGCCTCAATAGCGAAGTGAGTACCGGCCAAAGCGCGGTCAATACGCCGTGGCCGATGGATGTGAACGGCGATGGTCGCGAAGATCTCGTCTATTCCTCGAGCACCACGTCGGGCGCGGGGACCTGGATGGTGATGTTCGCGAACGCCTCGGGTGGCTACAACACTCCTACTTCCACCGGCGTGACCAACACGAACTTCTTCGGTGCCATCCCGATCGACTACAACGCGGATGGTCTGAAGGATCTGCTCGTGCCGTACTCCGGTGGCACCTGGTGGGTGATGTTGGGCAGTGTCAGCGGGTTGGCCGCGCCGTTCAACACCGGCACTCCTGTGACGGGTAGCGGCAGCGACGCTCGTGCCTTCGACGTGAACGGCGATGGTTTGGACGATCTTGTCTATGCGGAGCTGGTCGGTTACGCCGGCGGCGACATGGTGCGCTATCGACCGCGCGACCCGAACGGATCGTTCGCCACGACCCCGATCACCCTGACCGGCCCGATGGGCGTGGACGTACGCATTGAGACCGGCGTCTTCGGGCCGATCGGTAGACCGAGCCCGAAACTCGTGCCCGACCTCAATGGCGACGGCGTTGGCGACTTCGTCTATCGGCGCACGACGCGCGTCTTCAATCCGGAGACGGGCCAATACCAGTTCTTTCGCGCGCTCGTCGCGATCGGCACCAGCGCGTGGGGATTCTCGACGGTAAACCCGAACGCTGCTGGAACGCCGACCTTTGGCGACTTCAACGGCGACGGCAAGAGCGACGTTCTGTACCTCTCGGGAACGGGCCAGCTGGTTGCCCGCTTCAGCACCGGATCGGGGTTGACGGGCGAGGCCTTGGTCGGCGGCGGATCCGCAGGCTGGGTTGTTCTCGACTGGGACGGCGATGGCAACGACGACATACTTGTCGCTTCGGGCGCGGTAGGCGGCACTTGGAATTTGGTGCGCTCCACTGGTGAGAGCTTTGTAGTGGCAGGCAGCACCGGACTGCCGGTGAATGGACAGACAGTTGCGGATGTCAATGGTGACGGACAGTACGATCTCGTTGGTACAGCGGCCTACCGCACGCACGCCGGAAACAACCCGGATCTGCTGCTGACGGCGACCGATGGGTTCGGGAACTCCTCGACGTTCTCGTACGCGCCGCTTTCGACCTACGTCTCGTACACGAAGGGCACCGGCGCCGTGTTCCCGATGCAGGAATACACAGGGCCTCTCTACGTCATCACCAACGTCGCGGCCACGGACGGTACGGGCGGCACTTACAACCTGCAGAGCTTCTACTACAGCTACGCCAGAATCGATCTGCAGGGTCGCGGCTTCCTCGGCTTCGGCTATCGCTCTTGGATAGACAGTCGCGATGGCACTGCTCAGCGCCGCAGCTACCGACAGGACTTTCCTTATATTGGCGTCCAAGTTGCCGCGCGCCGCACGCAAGAGCCGAGCGGCACGATCATCACGGAAGTCCTGACCACCTATTCGACGCACTCGTATGGTTCTGGGTTCGAGACGCGCTCGTATCCATTCGCCAGCACGATCACGGCGAATGAACGCGAAGTGGGCGGCACCTTCAACAGTGCACTGATACGTACGACCACGCAGCAGAACCTCGTGGACTCCGCGACCGGCACACCTTACGACACCACCACGACGGTAAGCGAACCGGCCTCGGGCGCCAATGGCGTTCAGCCCGGCGCTTCGTACGTGGAGCGTGTGTATAGCCCGACTGCGTCATTCGCCAGCAATCCGAGCACCTGGTGCATGGGGCGCCCGGGACAAACGCAGCTCATCAACTCCCACGATCAGTTCGGCGGCGGCTCAATCACGCGCACCACGGATATCACTTGGGATACGACGGCGACGGGTTGTCGTCCGACGCAGATCGTGCAGGAGCAAGGGAATTCGCTGCTTCAGGTAACGCGCACGCTCGGCTACGACGGCTTCGGTAACCTGAACTCCGACAGCGTGACCGGCAGCGGCATGACTGCGCGCACGACCACTGCGAACTGGGGCACGACGGGACAGTTTCCGACATCCGTCACGAACGCCTTGTCGCAAGCGACGAGCAGGACCTGGAACTACGCCTTCGGCACACCGGCGAGCCAGACGGATGCAAACGGCATCGCCGTCAGCTGGCAATACGATGACTTCGGTCGACTCGTTCGCGAGAACCGTCCGGACGGTACTGCAGTCACCCGCACATTCAACGCCTGTGCCGCGCCCGGTTACTGCGGATATTCGAACCTGAGGTACTACATCGACACCAGCCTGCTGAATACGGCGGCCGCAGTCGTTCGCAATGAATGGCAGTTTTTCGATTTGATGGATCGGCTCAGGTTCGAGGAACCGGTTGTGGTCACCGGCACTCGTGTACAAACAGAGACTCAGTACGATGCGCTGGGTCGCGTCGCAAAGAGAAGTGCACCACGATTCTACGTAGGCACATTGTATTGGAACGAGTTCCAGTACGACTTGCGGAATCGAGTCAAGCAAGCTTCGCAGCCGACGTCCGACAGCAACCCGGCACTGCAGACCACCTTCAGCTACTACGAAGGCCTGACGACACGCATCGTCGATCCATTGGGTAAGCAGAGCACGAAGGTCGCCAACGTGGCCGGTGGGTTGGCGCGCTCCATCGACCACGACGGTTACTACCAGAGCTTCGACTACGATGGCTTCGGCAACCTCGTTCGGGTAACGGACAGCGTGAGCAATACGCTGCAGTCGAACACATTCAACATCCGCGGCATGCGTACGGCGCAGACGGACATTTATGCGGGCAGCTGGTCGTTCACGCCCAATGCGCTCGGCGAGGTTACCTCGCAGACGGATGCCAAGAGCCAGAGCTCGACGTTCGGTTACGACCTGCTCGGGCGAGTGACGTCGCGCGTCGAGCCTGAAGGGACTTCCACCTTCGCATTCGGAACCTCTGCAGCTGCGAAGAACATCGGCCGCCTCGCGGGCATGTCTGGTCCCGGCTACTCGGAGGGATTCACGTACGACAGCATCGGACGTGTCCAGCAGCGGTCGATTACGTCCGATGCGACATACACGTTCGACTACGCCTACAACAACCAAGGCTTGCTCGACACGTTGACCTACCCGGTCAGCACGTCGAGCTATCGCTTGAAGCTGCAGTACGAATACCAGAGCGGCCACCTGCTGCGCGTGAAGGACTTCAATGCCCCGACCACCGTGTTCTGGCAGGTGAATAGCGCGGATCCGTTCGGCAACGTCATCGACGAAACGCTCGGCAATGGCGTGCAGACGATTCGTGGCTTCGACCTGGCCACGGGTGTCATCGACTACATTCAATCAGGTTCCGGCGGTTCAATTCAGAACCTCGGTTATGCCTGGGACGGCGTCGGCAATCTCACTCAGCGGCAGGACTTGCGGCTTGCCCTGACCGAAAACTTCACGTACGACAATCTGCATCGGGTGACCGGCGCGACGGGACCGGATGCGTTTACGGTCGGTTACGATCCGCGCGGCAACATCACCTCGCGAACCGGCAGCGTGAGCGCCAGCGCCACGCACACGATCACCTGGTACAGCTACAACCTGCCGAACACGCTTAGCGCGAGCGGCAATCAGTCCAGCCAGTTCTTCTATGCGCCCGATCGCTCGCGTTGGAAGCAGACCGCCAGCTACGCCGGCACGACGGAGGAAACGATCTATGTGGGTGGACTGCTCGAGAAGGTAACGCTCGGAACTGCGATCTCATGGAAGCACTACATCGCGGGCGCGAGCGGAACCGTCGCAATCTACACGCGCAAGAGCAGCGGCACGAACGATTTGCACTATCTCACCAAGGATCATCTCGATAGCGTCGACAGCGTCACGAGCTCCGCTGGCGCAGTAGAAGTGCGCTTGTCGTTCAGCGCATTGGGTCAGCGGCGCAACGCTGCCACTTGGAGCGGCAATCCGACCAGTGGCGACTGGACCGGCATCACGAACACGACGCGACACGGCTTCACCTCGCACGAGATGCTCGACAATCTCAATCTCGTGCACATGAACGGTCGTGTGTACGACCAGGTCGTTGGTCAATTCACCAGTCCCGACCCGTTCATCGATGGCGCGGGCAACACACAGGGCTGGAACCGATACGCGTACGTGCACAACAATCCGTTGAGCCTTACGGACCCGTCAGGCTTCCAGTCGGGGGCGGACGGCGAGCGGCCGCACGCCAACTGGATAACTTTGGGCGACACCAATGATTTTCTCTGGGTGCTCCGCAGAGAACAGATGAATTGGGAGCCGCGACCGGATTTCTGGACGCTCAGCCGCGGCTGGGGCGAGGGCGACACGAGCTTCGACTTCGGCGATGGTCCTCAGGTACTGCCGACGCTTGCCATCGCCTTCCCTGCGGGCACTCCGAAAAAGGGACCAGGCGATACTATCGGCACGGCGGGTGCGAAGCGACCTTCGATCAGCGAATCGATCGCAAATGGGGAACGGCGCATCGCTGAGCTGCAGGCCCTACTCGATGACGTTTACGAACCGCCAGATATCGAACCCTATACAGTGTGGGACGGTGTTGCCGACCTGGTCGATGTAGGCGGAAACCTCATCACGGCTGGCGAAGTCCTGCTTGGAGGAGCGAGTCTCCTCGCTGTACCGACGCAGGCGGCGAAACGGAAGGTTGTATCGGGGCTCGCTTCTGGAGCCGTCAAGCGTGTTGCTAGAATTCCCAATGGGCCGAAGTTTGGCGAGCTGCTTGATCATGCCGCGCGACACAGCACTCTGCATCCGAACGCCTACTACAACGCCGCCGTGCGACATTTGCAGGTCGGGACGAAA
Source organism: Steroidobacteraceae bacterium (assembly GCA_035606615.1). Taxonomy (GTDB): domain Bacteria; phylum Pseudomonadota; class Gammaproteobacteria; order Steroidobacterales; family Steroidobacteraceae; genus Steroidobacter. The sequence continues at coordinate 6,272 of DATNFA010000013.1, read as the reverse complement.
TTTACATTCCGCCATGATGGCCTATTCAAGAACGCATTCATCACTAAAACCGGGCCAGATAGCTTTACGTTCACTTCCGCAACCAAAACGGGCAAGCGAATTTTCACGCACATAGAGGGTGTGGATGCCCAGTACTTGAGAAACTTGGGTATAACTCTCCCTGACGGGTTCTGAGCGATGTCAACCGGGTTGAAGCAAGAGATCGCAAGGCGCTGGCTGGAGCATCAACGACTCCGGAAAGCAGGCGCGCTTTACTCAGCCATCGTGCGATTGAGAGAGATCGAGAGTTGCCTGGAAGAGCCGACCATAGCAGTCGAATGGAGGGAGTTGACTCGGGCTGTTCAGTTCACAACTACCGAAGTGAACCGAGCCCTTGAAGAGGCTCAGCAGCGGATTGCACGGCTGCGCAAGGTGCTGGCGACTGGAAGCAGGTTCACCTACGAGGAAATCTTGCTGGTGATTACCACGCGAGTTGAACTGGAGCTGTTCGCGAATTTTTGCGCGGACCGGAGAACTGGTGTTCTCGTGCAGACCGATGATCTGGATGGGGAGATTATCGCTCTAGCGAAATCCCGAGAAAACGAGCGCTTCTTTCGACAGGCGCAGAGCGCAGCGAGGGAAAACTGGGGCCTGCCACTGAAGTCCAATTGGCTGCAGATGCTCACGGCATGAATTCGTGCGCTTCGTCGCGCGTGCACTCATCGACAGGCGCCGGCTCGCCCGACGCGCCTTTGACTTCCCAGCATTCGTTGAACACCGAGCAGTAGCAGTACTCGATATCCCATCTGCCGTTGGTTGCCTCGAGCATGTCCCAGACGCGCACGTTCTCCGGCGTCCGGGCGATGCGAAACACGAGTTGCGGCTCGTTGGTCGCGACGAATCGGGTGCGCACGTTGTTCTTGAGCACCCCGAGGATGTTGTCCTTGCGTGCCTGCAACACCTCGGCTGCCTGATCGGGCGGGAGCGACTGGGTGATCAGCTCGTTCATGGACCTGACGTACTGCCCATCGACCTTCACGCGCAGGCTCCGCTCATGCGCCGGCCCGATGCCGCGGTTCAGGAAGTCGAGCGAAAGCACCCGCTCGCCTTCGGGCGTAGCGGTGCTGATCCCGCCGACCAGGTACGGGATCGAGTTGGCCTGCACCAGCTTCTCCATCGTGTGGCCGTGATGGATGGCTATGACGATGGAGCAGACGGAGGTGACCAGCGCCGTGCCAGCGATCGTCAACTCGAGCCACTTGGGCAGCCCGCCACGGCCATGCTGGGCGTGCGGTTGATGAACTTCCGGATTCTCCAAGGCAGCCTCCCCAGCGTGCGAAAACCTCGGCGCAACATGTTACGCGAAGCGCCTCAAAGTTTTCGCAGATAGGCGAGCAGGGCGGGTTTCTCTTCCTCCGAGAAGGGTCCGAACGGCGGATTGATGAACGACGAGGTCGGCGCGAGCACTTCACGGCGCGCCAGAAATGCCTGGTAGTGCGTCAACACATCCTCCAGCGTCGCCGCGCTGTTGTTATGGAAGTAGGGCGCCGTGTACGCAATCCCATGCAATTGCGGGATATCGAACACGCCATGGGAATGATCCAGCGATTCCGTATCGATCACATCCCCCGAGAGCAGCAATCGACCTGGATCGCTCGTCGCGATGCGTTCCTTCGTGCCGTCCGCGAGCGTCAACTCGTACGTGCGCACGTTGCGCTCCAGTGCCGGATCGCATGGGGGAAACGTGAAGCATCCGAGCTTCGTGCACCACGCCTGCTTGGGACGAGGGCACGCCGACAGGATGGTGTGATAGCGATGTGTCAGCGGCGGCGAGGTGACGGTGGACGTTGAAGGATGCTTCTCGCTGCCGTGACACGCCGAGCAGGAGCGATCGAAGATCTTCTTTCCCCTTCGCTCCAGCGCATTGAGCGGCGGATCGGGATCGGGCAACGTCTTGCGGCCCTCGCGCATCGCGAGCGCCAGTCGCTGCACACCCGGAGAAGAAAACTGCGCGCTCTCGAAAGCGGCAAGTTCGTCGAGCCATCGCGCACCAGGGAGCTGCTGTGCGCCGGCGTGACTCTGCAGCGCTGCGATCGCTTGGTTCTGCAGACTGTCGATGCGAGCGTCGCGCTGATATCCGCCATTGGGATTCGGCCCGAGCTGCCAGGTCGGCTGGACCCCGTCGGCGCCCGAGATCGCTACATTTAATATGGAGGGTACTGCCCGCCAGACGTCCGCAACCATCTCGTTCGAGGGCAGGTCCGTTTGCGGATCGATCAGTCGAAGCTTCGGCGGCAAGGGGATCGAGACGCGGATCAAGCCGCGGCGCAGGTTCGTGTAGTCGTGAGCGGCCAGCCCGTGGGTCCTGAAGTCGTCGGCGTCGATCGGACGAAACAACGGATCGTCGTCATGAGCGGCGTACCGGCGCTCGACGTTTTTGGGCGAGAGCTGAAACGCTTCTTCCGGAACGTGACAGGTCGAGCACGCCCGGCCGTTCGCGCCAAGGCCGGCGAGCTGCGTGTCATTGAAATGGGCTTCGCCGAGGGTCGACGCGGCAACCAGAATCCACGCATGCAGCATCATCGAGACCTCCGAGGTGTCGGCGACGCTCCGCTGCGGTAACTTTGGTCTCAATGGGCGCGTGCTGGTTTCGAGCTTACTTTTTTCTGGTCTCGCGTAAGTGACTGACCCGACTGAGATTAACTTCGACGGTTGGATCGTCCGGGTGCGCTCCGGCGAGCTGCTGCACGATGGTCAGACGCAGCGCCTGCCGCAACAGCCGCTGCGGGTCCTGCTCGAGCTGCTGGCGCAGCCGGGGCAAGTCGTGACACGCGAGCGGCTGGTGCAGGTGCTCTGGCCGAAGGGCGTGGTCGATTTCGACAACAACCTGAACTCGATCGTGCGCAAGCTCCGTGTTGCGCTCGAAGACGATTCGGAAACGCCGCGGTACATAGAAACGCTGCCGCGCATCGGCTATCGATTCATCGGATCGGTGGAAGCGAAGCAGCCCGTTGCTGCGCGCAGTCGAGCGCGGTGGATGATCATTCCGCTGGTCGCCGCTGTCGTGCTGGCTGCAGCCGCGGCTGCCTGGTGGCAGACGCATCGCGCTCCTTCTTCTCTGGCGCCGTCGGCTGTGCACACCGAGGTCGGCGCCCGCACGACCAATCAGCGTGCGTACGAGCTCTACCTCGACGGCAGGTTTCATCGCTCACGACGCGATGTGAACGGCAATCCCCTGGCGATCGAAAGATTCCAGGCTGCGCTGCGCGAGGATCCGTACTTCGCCGAAGCGTGGGCCGCACTCTCGGAAACATACGTCGGAACGGGGACTCAGCAGCAGATGCCGCTTGCTCAGGCCATGGAGCAGGCACGCAGCGCGGCGTTGCGAGCGATCGAGCTCGAGCCGAAGCTCGCCGCCGGGCACTCGGCGCTCGGCACGATCATCATGTATTACGACTTCGACTACGCCGCCGCGGAGAAGCAGTTCATCGAAGCGCGCGCCGCGGATGAGCGCTACGCGCGTCTTTGGTACGGGTACGGTTTGCTGCGCGCGTTTCAAGGCCGGACCGATGACGCGCTCGACTATATCGGTCGCGCGCGCGAGCTCGAACCGATGACTCTGCTGTATACCGCTGGCTACGCCAATCTGCTCTATTACACGCGCAAGTATGCAGAGGCGATCGAGTACGTTCGTCCGGTGCTCGCGTCGCAGCTGCGATTCGATCAGCTGCGCAGCGTACTGATTCGGGCACTGATCGAGACGGGAGACGTCAAGGGCGCGCTGGAGCAACTACCGCTGCGCTATTCAGAGATGCCCATGCTGAGCGATGACGGATTGACGTATGCGCGTGCAGGCCGCCGCGACGATGCTGTGAGACAATTGGAGCGACTCGAGCGTCACAAGCGCGAGGGTTACGGCGTCTCTTATGAAATTGCGATCATCCACGCAGCGCTGGGGCAGACGGATGAAGCGTGCGTTGCTCTACGCGACGCGCTCGCCGATCACTCGCCGACCTTGAATTGGTTGCAACTCGACCCGCGCATGGAACCCGTGCGCAAGGCGTCTTGTTACGCGGAGGTGACGCATCGGCTCTACAAGGAATGACGAACATGCACCTCGATGTTTCCAACCCACTCTGGATTCTTGGCCGCTTGCTGCTCGGGCTGCACTTCGCCTGGGCCGGCATTCATCACTTCACCGAGCTCGATCGGCTTACGCAGGCGATGACTGCCCGGGGTGTCCCGGCTGCGCGCTGGGTGCTGCTGATCGGCTCTGCCTTTCAGGCTGTGTGCGGAATCGCGCTGATTCTCGGATTCCAACCGGGCTGGGCTGCGTTGGGGCTGGTGCTGTTCACGATCGTCGCGTCGATCGTGTTTCTCGATTTCTGGAACAAGGAAGGCGAGGCGCGCGCCGGCGCAATCGGCACGTGGAAGACCAACTTCGCGCTCATCGGCGGCTTGCTGCTCGCGGCCGCTCACTCGGCCGGCCAAACAGCCGCGTGATCCACGAGCTGCTCTGCTCCGGAGCTTGCTTCCTGCCGCTGCGAGCGAGCTGAACCTCGCGCGCTTCCTCGAGAAGCTCCTGAGCGAGCGTCTTGTTTCTCCTGGTCTGCAAGTGAGGCGCCGGCGTTTCGACCGTCGCATCTGCGACCTGCGAACGTGGAACCGCCGGCGACGCTGCAGGTGTCGTGACGGACGTCGCTGCGGGTTTCTGCACCGGGGCGGCCGCGGCGGTCCGCGGCACGAAGCGAGTCTGCTCAGCGACGCTTACGCGCACGACAGTCGCAGCCGAAAAGTACGTTCGCAGATGCTCGCAAGGCCCTTCCGCCGACTGTTCGTCGGGGAAGAATCCCAGGCGCAGCGCATGCCAGGTGCCGGTCTCGTGCTTCGCTGCGAGGGCGTAGAGCTGGTGCGCGGCGAAGGATTCGAGGCGCGGCATCATCTCCAGGTTGATCGGACGGTCCGAAATCACCAGCTGGACGGCGTACCATCGCGGCTGCTGAGAGTCGTAGAGCTCGGAGTCGGAGAGGGCACGCATCGTCTGCGTGGAATCCACGTCGACGGGACCCCGACGATCAACCCGCGGAGGCGCATTCATATGTTTTTTCCCACCTGGCAACGCCTGCGCATGTTTCCGGCGCCGCACTGCGCGCGTCAAGGCTAAAATCGCCGGGAAAACCGAATAAATGCAAGATGCGACGCCGCGCACGCGGCCTTGGAACCCTTTGAGCGGCTGCCTCGTGTAGAGGTCGCTGCGGAGCGTAACGTTGGAAATCACGGTCGACGAAGCTCTGGTGCGCGGAATCATCGCCGAGGAAACCGCGCTGGCGCGGGCAGAAATCGAGCAGCTCGGCCCTGTCGCGGCCTACGAGAACTCGCGCCGCAGGCATGACGCACGACTGAGCGCCGCAGCGGATGTACACACGCTCGCGTGCAAGAACGGCTGCTTCTGGTGCTGTTACTTCACGGTCGATGTCCGCGCGGTCGAGGTCTTCAGTATTCTCGACTTCATGGAGCGCGAGCTCAGTCCGGAACAGCAGGCGCGCGTGCGACGTGAGATCGCAGCAAACAGCGCGATGCTGCAAGGTGTGAGCGAGCTCGAGCGCATGCGACGCAACGTCAAGTGCCCATTCCTGGCTGAAGGACGCTGCTCGATCTACGAGGCGCGGCCGCAGACTTGCCGCAACTATCACGCAACCGACGTCACTGGATGCCGCGCGTCTTACGAGCACCCGGAGAACATCGACATCGATCCGGACTTCGCTCCGTTCGTATATCAATCGGGTGGCGCGCACGTTGACGCTTTCTGCAATTCGCTGCAGCAGTCGGGTTATGACACGAGAGCGTACGAGCTCAGCACCGCACTCGCCGTAGCGATGATTGATCCGCAGTCGCGCGCACGCTTCGACGCAAAGCAGCTGCCGTTCGCCACCCTCACAGGCAACGAAGTCCTGACAGAATTTTTCGATCTCTGAGGCGACAGAATCTTCCGTTGAGTCTGCAACGCAGGCGTTGCGATTTAACTCAACATCGTTTGCGATTTAACCCAATATCTGTCTCCGGTTTCTCACGTCTTCATTCGACGACGAACTGTGAACTGTGTCACACGTTTGGTGTGACGCACTCGTGGTAGGGTGCGCCCGCACGATTCAGACAAAGGCAAACCCACCGAAAGGTGGTGACGCAAAGTCTCCGGTCTAACGAGCGCAAGCTCCACGATAGCGGGACCGCCCGAATCACAACCCTCCGCATGGGTTGCCTTGTCCGAGCACGTGAACACTGGCCCAGGCAGT
>DATNFA010000012.1:0-13896 GCA_035606615.1 Steroidobacteraceae bacterium | reverse complement strand
GTGTACTTCCTGATCATCCTGCTGCTGTGCTTCGTGCTGTACAACTTCATGAAGGAACAGCGATGAAGCGCAAACACAGCTGGCTGGTACTCGCGCTGTACCTCGCGTTCACGCTCGCACCGATCTACTGGATGGTGCACATGAGCCTGCGCAGCAACCTCGCGATCACCAGCAGCTTCGCGTGGCTGCCCGAATCGCTGTCGTTCGCGAACTACGCGACGATCTTCACCGACCCGGCGTGGTACGGCGGATACGTGAACTCGATCATCTATGTCGTGCTCAACACGATACTGTCCGTCTCGGTCGCCCTGCCCGCCGCCTACGCGTTTTCGCGCTACTCGTTCCTCGGCGACAAGCACCTCTTCTTCTGGCTGCTGACGAATCGGATGACGCCGCCAGCAGTGTTCCTGCTGCCGTTCTTTCAGCTCTATACCGCGATCGGTTTGATGGATACGCACCTGGCCGTGGCGCTCGCGCACATGGTCTTCAACGTGCCGCTCGCAGTGTGGATTCTGGAAGGCTTCATGTCCGCCGTGCCGCGCGAGATCGACGAGACGGCCTACATCGACGGCTATTCGTTTCCGCGCTTCTTCGTGAAGCTGTTCCTGCCGCTGATCAAGGCCGGCATCGGCGTCACTGCGTTCTTCTGCTTCATGTTCTCGTGGGTCGAGCTGCTGCTCGCGCGCACGTTGACATCGGTCGACGCCAAGCCCATTGCAGCGACCATGACGCGCACCGTGTCGGCGGCCGGCATGGATTGGGGAACGCTCGCGGCGGCTGGCGTACTCACCATCGTGCCGGGCGCGCTGGTCATCTACTTCGTGCGCCACTACATCGCCAAGGGCTTCGCGATGGGGAGGGTGTGATGTCGCTGCTGTCGTGGATGGCGTGGACGCCGCCGGTTGCGATCTTCTTCGTCTGCATTGGCCTGATGCTGGTGGCAATGACCGTGTGGGAGCTGCGCTCGCCCACCATCGCGCGCCGCGGATTGCTGCCGCTGGTTACGACGCGCGGCGATCGCCTGTTCATCGGCCTGCTCGCCGCGGCCTATGTGAATCTCGCGTGGGCAGGACTCACGGAGCTGCCGCAATGGTGGGGCGCGGGCTTGAGCGCCGCCGTGCTGGTTGCGATCATGCGTTGGGGCTGACAAGAGGGGTTACCGATGAAAATCCGCGCGCTCGTATCGCTCACTCTGGTGCTGATCGCGACGCCGGCACTCGCCGACGAAGCGGCGGCGCGACGCTGGATCGATCAGGAATTCCAGCCCTCGACGCTCTCGAAGGAGCAGCAGCTCGCGGAGCTGAAGTGGTTCATCAACGCGGCCGCGCAGCTCAAGGCGCAGGGCGTCAGCGAGATCAGCGTCGTGTCGGAAACGATCACGACGCACGAGTACGAAGCGAAGACGCTGGCGCGCGCCTTCGGCGAGATCACCGGCATCAAGGTGAAGCACGACCTGATCCAGGAAGGCGACGTGGTCGAGAAGCTGCAGACCTCGATGCAGTCGGGGCGCTCGATCTACGACGGCTGGATCACCGACTCCGACCTGATCGGCACTCACTATCGCTACGGCGCGGTGCTGCCGCTGTCGGACTTCATGGCCGGCGCCGGCAAGGCGTACACCAACCCGGGCCTCGACCTGAAAGACTTCATCGGCGCGAAGTTCGTGACCGCGCCGGACGGCAAGCTGTACCAGCTGCCCGATCAGCAGTTCGCCAACCTCTACTGGTTCCGCGCCGACTGGTTCGCGCGCAAGGACCTGCAGGAGCAGTTCAGGAAGAAGTACGGCTACGAGCTCGGCGTGCCGCTCAACTGGAGCGCGTACGAAGACATCGCTGCATTCTTCAGCAACGACGTGAAGCAGCTCGACGGCAAGCGCGTCTACGGTCACATGGACTACGGCAAGAAGGATCCCTCGCTCGGCTGGCGCTTCACCGACGCCTGGCTGTCGATGGCAGGCTCGGCGGACAAGGGAATTCCGAACGGCATGCCCGTCGACGAATGGGGCATCCGCGTCGCCGCCGACAAGTGCACGCCGGTCGGCGCATCAGTCGCGCGCGGCGGCGCTGCGAACTCGCCGGCCGCGGTGTTCGCGCTCACCAAGTACATCGAGTGGATGAAGAAGTACGCGCCGCCGCAGTCGATGGGCATGACGTTCTCCGAATCCGGCCCGGTGCCCGCGCAGGGCGAGATCGCGCAGCAGATCTTCTGGTACACGGCGTTCACCGCGGACATGACCAAGCCGGGCCTGCCGGTCGTCAACGCCGACGGCACGCCGAAGTGGCGCATGGCGCCCTCGCCGCACGGGCCGTACTGGAAGGACGGCATGCAGAACGGCTACCAGGACGTCGGCTCGTGGACGTTTCTGCGCGGCGTCGAGCCGCAGCGGATGTCGGCCGCGTGGCTGTACGCGCAGTTCGTCACGTCGAAGTCGGTGTCGCTGAAGAAATCGATCACCGGGCTCACCTTCATTCGCGACAGCGACATCCGCCACGAGTACTTCACGAAGAATGCGGCGAAGTACGGCGGCCTGATCGAGTTCTATCGCAGCCCCGCGCGCATCGCGTGGACGCCGACCGGCACCAACGTGCCCGATTATCCGAAGCTGGCGCAGCTGTGGTGGCAGAACGTGGCCACGGCCGTGACCGGCGAGAAGACGCCGCAGGCAGCCATGGACGATCTCGCGGACCAGATGGACCGCATCCTCGCGCGCCTGGAGCGCGCCGGCATGAAGAATTGCCCGCCGAAGCTCAACGAGAAGAAGGATGCGTCGGCCTGGCTGTCGGCGAATGCCGCGCCCTGGGCCAAGCTCGCGAACGAGAAGCCGAAGGGCGAGACGATCGCGTACGACAAGCTGCTGCAGGCGTGGAAGGAAGGCCGGGCGAGATAAGCAAAGAAAAACGCCGGTCGACAGGGTCGACCGGCGTTGCAGGCACGATCTCTATCTTCTTTTTCTTCTCAGATCAGAAGCGGTACTGCACCTCCATGCCGTAGGTGCGCGGGAACGTCAGCGACACGTCGCTACGTATGCCGCCCGGCGTCGGCGCCAGCGTGGGTGAGCTCGGGGTCACGCTGCCGTAACCGACTTCGTCGAACGCGTTCTTGACGAAGCCGATGATCGTGTAGCGGTTCTGCGCATCGTTCCACAGCAGGCGGAAGTCCGCGATCTCGAACGAGGGCGCGGTGTACGCCGGGTTCGCCCAGATCGAGGTCTGCATGTCGTCGGTGTCGGTGTACATGCCCGTGAACGTCAACGCGCCCGGCGTAAAGTTGAAGGTGTAGTTGAAGCCGACCGTCCACTTGTTCTCGGGCGACAGCGGCAGCTGGTTGCCCTCCAGCGTCTGCGCCACGCGAGTCGGCGACACCACGCTGACGGGTTGCGCGCCCGAGGACACGGCAAGCGGATCCGCGCTGTCGACGAAGCAGCAACCGTCCGTGATCTCCGTATGCAGGTAGCCGTAGTTGAGGAACAGCTGCAGCGCATCGGTCGGCGACCAGACCGTCTCGATCTCCACACCGTAGGTTTCGGCATCGAGATTCAGGAAGCGGCTCTCGGTGCTCTGGTCGCGCTGCACGGTGAGCGGTGCCTGGAATCCCTTGTAGTCGTTGAAGTAGACCGCAGTGTTCAACTGCAGGCGGCCGGCCACGATCTGCTTCCAGCCAAGCTCGTACGTGTTGACGTACTCAGGATCTGCATAGGGATTGAGCGTCAGGCCGTTCGAGGCGAGCCAGCCGCCGGACTTGTAGCCGCGGCTGTAGCGCAGGTACGTATCCGTTCCCTCTCTCGGCTCCCAGCGCAGGCCGACGACGCCAGTCACGGCATCCCAGTCACCCGAGAGATTGCGCTCCAAGCCGCCGCGCGACGACGCGCGCATGTCCGGGGGGCACGCAACGGCACCACAGACCTGAGACTGCGTGACGTCGAGCGCAACCGCCTGCGTGTTCGCGAGGAAGGCGCCAGTGACACCATCAGTGATCTGCCGCGCCACAGCGGGATTGCCGCGCAGGAATGCGTCGACCTGAGCCGGCGTTGCATTCGGCAGGCCGTTCGCTGCGAGCACTGCTTGTGTCTGCGCGAAGATCGCGGTGTCCAGCGACACCGGCGCCGTCGCCAGGTCTGCCGCCGTGGTCGCAGTCGTCGGTCCGCGCGCGACGAGACGCGCATAGTCCAATCCTTCCTTCTTGTCCTTCGTGTAGCGCGCACCGAGCGTCAGGGTCCAGTTGTCGGCGATAGTCCAATCGATCTGGCCGAAGCCAGCATACGAGTCCGTTTCCAGGTGGCCGTCGACCAGCAGGATGTTGCGATCCGGATTCGCGATCGCGCTGTTCACCGGAGCGGCGAGCGCCGGATCGTTCGAAATGCGGATGCCCTGCGGCTGATCGTAGGTCTGGTTGTATTGGAACAGACCGACGATCCACTGCAGCGCGCCATCGCCGTTCGAGGACAGGTTCACCTCGTTCGACCACCAGCGCTGCGACTCCGTGTAGAACGTATTGCTGTCGACGCTGGCGTTGAGCCCGTTGAACGCCGGATTGCCGAACGTGTACGGGGTCAACGGGCCGGCGGCGCCATCGAAATCGACGCTCAGCTGGGCGATGTTCGCCGGGACGCCGATGGTCTGCGTACCGGTGCGGTTGCCGCCGTCGTAATCGCCGCCGGTGTCATACGCATACTCCTGGTACCCGGCCAGGTACTTCAACGTGGTGCCGCCAAGGTCCGCGGTGACATCGAGGTGAATGCGGTTGTGATCGCGCAGTACGCCGGGGGCATCGCGATTCGTGTTCATCCTGTACGGATCGTTCACGGCGGGATTCGGCTCGGTAATGCCGCGCGCAGTGTTGTAGTACAGCGCGCCGTTGCCGTTACCGACGATGTTGGTCGTATCGTACGGCGAGATGCTGTTGAGCAGCGTGTTGCCGACGCCGTAAGTGTCGTTCCAGTCGAACTTCGAATAGCGCAGGCGCGCCACCACATGCTCGCCGAGATCGGCTTCCAGCTGCGCCTCCACCAGCCAGCGGTCGACGGTCGCAGTGTCCTCGGCCGTACCGTTGTTCTTGATGAAACCCTCGTCGCGCTTCACGACGCCGCCGCCGAGCAGGTAGCGCAGGTGATCGGTGATCGGGCCACGGATCAACGCGTCGGTGTGCCACTCGCCGTAGTTGCCGACCGAGGCGCGCAGCTCGCCTTCGAACTCGTCGGTCGGGCGCTTGGAAATGATGTTGAGCGTGCCACCGATCGAGTTGCGCCCGTACAGCGTGCCCTGCGGGCCGCGCAGAATCTCGGTGCGCTCGATGTATAGCGATGGCGTCGAGGTATCGGCCATCGAACTGGAGAAGATGCCGTCGGAATACAATGCGATCGACGGATCGGTGCCGATGCTGTTGGTGAGTCGGCCGAAGCCGCGCATCGACAGGCGGTCGTTGTTGCGATAGGTGAGGCTCGGCGTGAAACGCGCGAAGTCCTCCACGCTGTTCAGACCCAGTACGTCGCGCCGCTCGCTCGTATAAGCGGAGACCGCTACGGGTACGTCCTGGATGTTCACTGCGCGCTTTTCCGCAGTAACGATGACCTCCTCGAGTATCGATGTTCGTGACGCTTCCTGCGCGAGCGCTGCTGCGCCAGCAAGGCCCAACACACTGCTGATCGCGCACGACAGCAGCGTTCGCTGATTCGACTTCAACATGAGAAACCCCCACTCGGGCCGAGCGATGAAAGCCCGAAAGATATTTGTGTGCAGAATCGACGATCGCTCTGCGGTCACAGTCGATGGTAAGAACTCCTGTGCGGAACAGCAATACGCTTAACTGTCCCGCAGCATGGAATCGTCACCGCTTCAGCCAAACCCTGAGCAAGGATAGGAAAGAAAACGCCGGCCGATCTTGGAGATCGGCCGGCGTTTAGTTTGAGCCCGGTGCGAGCCGGTCGGGTTCTGTCAATTGCCGAAGCGGAACTGCGCCTCGATACCGTACGTGCGCGGGAACGTCAGCGAGCGGAACCTGCTCTGCACGCCCCATGCCGACATTTCCGCGCTGGCCGCCTCGTAGCCTTCATCGTCGAACACGTTCTTCGCGAAGGCGATGATCGTGTAGCGATTGTTGGGCTCGTTCCACAACAAGCGCACGTCCGTCTCGTCATAAGCCGGGGCCAGGTTGTGGTCGCGGTTGAACACCGAGTAGTAGGTGTCGTCCTTGTAGGTCCACGTACCCGAAGCCGTCAGGTTGCCGGCAGGCGTGAACCAGGTGTAGCTCGCGTTGAACGCGACCTTGTTCTTGGGTGCACTCGGCAGACTACCGCCGTCGATGCGCTGACCGACCTGCAGCCCCACTGCCGGCGTCGAGCACGGTCGCGCTTGCGGTGAGACCAGCACGCCGCTGATGCCGGTGTCGTCGTTGTCGATGAAGCAGCGGTCGTCCTTGATCTCGGTGTCGAGATAGGAATAGCTCAAGTACAGCTGCAGCGCTTCGGTCACTGCCCAGGTCGCCTCCAGCTCCGCGCCCATGGAGGTGGCCTGCTTCAGGTTGAAGAAGCGGTTCTCGTTGATGTTGGACACCGGGTCGCGCACCGTCGACGGATACTGCGCATCCTCGTAGTCGTAGTAGAACAACGAGAGGTTCGCGGTCAGACGCTCGGCCAGCGTCTGCTTCACGCCGAACTCGTACGAATTGATGAACTCCGGCTCGGTGTAGCCCTCGCGGCCCGGCGCGAATGCACCGGCGCTGAAGCCGCCGCTCTTGTAGCCGCGCGTGTATCTCACGAACGTCAGCGTGTCGTCGCTCGGCGTCCACTCCAGTCCGGCGGTGCCGGTCGTCGCGTGCCATTCGCCGGCCAACCGGTTGCGCCGGTCGATCTCGCTGTAGAACGCGAACGGCAGCCCGGTCCAGAGCCCGGCGAACGGATTGACGGGTGCCGGCGGCGGCGCCTGCGCGATCCGCGTCGCGAAGCCGTAGAGCGCACGCGTGCGGAATTCTTCCGCGTCCTTCCGATCCTCGGTGTAGCGCGCACCGAGCGTCATCTTCCAGTGATCGCTGAAGGCGTAGTCGATCTGACCGAAAGCGGCGTGCGCATCGGCGTCGAGCCACGCGCCGGCGTTCTGCAGGATCCGGTCGGGGTTCGGCGGGCCAAGCGCGGTCGCAGGCGAGGTGGCCGAAGCGCGCGGCTGATCGAGCTGCGGCTGATTCGGCGCGTTGACGCCGGCGAACTGGTACACCTGCTCGTGATACTGGTACAGGCCGAGGATCCACTGGAACGGGCCGTCGTGCGTCGAGATCAGGTTGATCTCGTTGCTGTAATACTCTTTATCCTCCTGATAGAACGCCCGGACCTGCGGAAAGATCGTGAACGGAGTCGCCGGCAGAACCGGCCCGGTGCCGACGCGGCCCCCGCCCACCAGCACGGTGTACGGCTCCGTGCGCGAAGTGCCGTCGAAGTCGGACTCCTGCGTATACGTGTAGCCCTGGTAGCCGCCGACGTACTTCACGTCCGCGAAGCCTGTGTGCCAGATCAACTCGAGCGTGTAGATGTGCACGTTGTCGAGATTGGTCTCGAACGGGGTGTCGGTGTTGAACGTCCGGTGATCGCCTTGCAGCGCCGGATTGGTCGTGGTGTACGGCGGCGTCGCGAGCGTCACGTTGGGCAGCGCAGCCGACGCGGTTTGCGGACCGTTGTAGGTCGTCGTCGGGAACAGGCCGCCGAAGTAGCGCGGCGAAATGTCCTGCGGCGTGATCTTGCTCAGCGAGCGGCGGCGCTGGTTCCACTCCGTATGCCCGTACTTGAACCAGCCGTCGAACGACTCGCCGATGTTGAACTCGAGCTGGCCCTCGGCATACAGGTCGTCGCCGACATTGCCTTCGCTCGGACCGCCATCCTCGTCGCGAAAGAAGCCCTGGCCCTGGCCGCCGGTGCTGCCGGAGACTTTGAAGCGCAGCCAGTCGGTGAGCGGTCCGGACAGCGCGCCGTCGAAGATCTGCGTGTCGTAGTTGCCGGCGACCGCGCGGACTTCGCCGGTCCAGGTATCGGTCGGGCGTTTAGAGATGACGTTCAGCGCGCCGCCGATCGAGTTGCGGCCGTACAGCGTGCCCTGCGGGCCGCGCAGCACTTCGATGCGCTCGGTGTGAATCGGCCGCTTGCCGGCCTCGACGTTACTCGCGGTATAGAAACCGTCCGAGTACGTCGCGATGCCGGGATCGGAGCCGTAGTTGTTGGTGAGTCGGCCGACGCCGCGCAGGCTCATGCGATCGAGCGTCGTGGCATACGACAGGCCGGGCGTGAAATCCGTGAGATCGGCGATGGTGTTGACGCCCAACAGATCGCGCGTCTCGCTCGTGAAAGCCGAGACAGCTACGGGCACCTCCTGCAGACCTTGGCTGCGCTTCTGCGCAGTCACGATGATTTCTTCCAGAACGCTCGCGGAGCGTCCGCTCTCCTGCGCCAGTGCGGCACTTGCCGAGAAGCCGAGCACGCTGCTGACGGCGCAGGACAGCAGCGTTCGATGATTCACCTTCATGTGTACCCCCCAATTGCGGAACCTACCGCTTATCCGAAGTTTATTTATATGCAGAACGGCCAGTCGCTCTGCGGTCGTACCGATGGTAGAAAAATCGCTATCCGGGCTCAATAGCCAAAATGAATGCTGCAGTTCGGAATCCGCGTCTCATTCCAGCATCCACCGTGCGGATCACGTGCCGGATTCCGCGCGATGGCACAATTCGCCCCCTTCGATGCACCGAGGACAGGTTTGTGAAGGATGAACTCCTCCAGCGGCTGAGCCGCGAAACCGAGCAGCTGAAAACACAGGGCCTGTTCAAACCGGAGCGCGTGCTTTCGTCCGCGCAGAGCGCCGTCGTGCGCGTCGGCGCGGGCGCCGAAGTCGTCAATCTGTGCGCGAACAACTATCTCGGGCTCGCCAACGACGCGTCCGTGCGCGAAGCCGCGCAGCGCGCGCTCGATCGCTACGGCTACGGCATGGCGTCCGTGCGCTTCATCTGCGGCACGCAGGAGGTCCACAAAGAGCTCGAGGCACGGCTGAGCCGCTTCCTCGGCAGCGAAGACACGATCCTCTACTCATCGTGCTTCGATGCGAACGGCGGCTTGTTCGAAACGCTGCTCGACGAGCAGGACGCGGTGATCAGCGATTCGCTGAATCACGCGAGCATCATCGACGGCGTGCGGCTATGCAAAGCGCAGCGCTTTCGCTACGCCAACAACGACCTCGACGAGCTGGAGGCGCGCCTCAAGGAGGCGAGCAAGTGCCGCGTGCGCTTGATCGCGACCGACGGCGTGTTCTCGATGGACGGCGTGATCGCACGCCTCAAGGACATCTGCGATCTGGCCGACCGCCATGACGCGCTGGTGATGGTCGACGACTCGCACGCGACCGGCTTCGTCGGCGCACGCGGCCGTGGCACGCACGAATTGCGCGGCGTCATCGATCGCGTCGACATCCTCACCGGCACGCTCGGCAAGGCGCTCGGCGGCGCCAGCGGCGGCTACACCTCGGGCCGCAAGGAAATCATCGCGTGGCTGCGGCAGCGCTCGCGACCTTATCTGTTTTCCAACAGCATCCCGCCGTTCATCGCCGCGGCGACCCTGCGCGTGCTCGACATGCTCGAAGCGGATACGACGTTGCGCAATCGTCTGTGGGAGAACGCCGCGCACTTTCGCAAGGGAATGACTGCGGCCGGCTTCAACCTCGTGCCGGGCGAGCATCCGATCATCCCGGTCATGCTCGGCGACGCGAAGCTGGCCTCCGATTTCGCGCGCCGGCTGCTGGACGAAGGCGTGTACGTCATCGGCTTCTCATACCCGGTCGTGCCGCAAGGCAAGGCCCGGATCCGCACGCAAATGTCGGCGGCCCATACGCGCGAGCAGCTCGATCGTGCCGTCGCCGCCTTCACCAAGATCGGCAAAGAACTCCGCGTCGTCTAGAATTGCGCGCCTTATGCATGCACTAGTGAAAGCCCGTGCCGCCACCGGCATCGACCTGCAGGACATCGCCAAGCCGGTGCCCGGCCCAAACGACGTCCTGATCCGCGTCAAGCGCGCCGCCATCTGCGGCACCGACATGCACATCTACAACTGGGATGCCTGGGCGCAGAAGACGATCCCGGTACCGATGGCGATCGGGCACGAATACTGCGGCGAGGTCGTCGAGATCGGCAGCGAAGTCTCGGGCTTCAAGCCGGGCGATCGCGTCTCGGGCGAGGGACACATCACCTGCGGCTACTGCCGCAACTGCCGCGCCGGCCGTCGTCACCTCTGCCGCAACACCGTCGGCGTCGGCGTCAATCGTCCCGGAGCGTTCGCCGAGTACGTCGTGATTCCGGCTTTCAACGCCTTCAAGCTGCCGCCCGCGATCGACGACGAGATCGCTGCGGTTCTCGATCCGCTCGGCAACGCCGTACACACCGCGCTCTCGTTCGACGTCGTCGGCGAGGACGTGCTTATCACCGGTGCCGGGCCGATCGGCATCATGGCCACGGCGATCGTGCGCTTCATCGGTGCGCGCAATGTCGTGATCACCGACGTCAACGACTACCGTCTGGAGCTGGCGCGCAAGATGGGCGCGACGCTCGCGCTCAACGTCACGCGCGACAAGCTCGAGGACGCGATGAAGCAGCTCGGCATGCAGGAAGGCTTCGACGTCGGCCTGGAGATGTCAGGCAACGCGGCAGCGCTGCGCGACATGCTGCGGACGATGCATCACGGCGGCGGCATAGCGATGCTCGGCATCCCGCCGAACGAAGTCGCGATCGACTGGAACGAAGTGATCCTGAAAGGCCTGACGATCAAGGGCATCTACGGCCGGCAGATGTTCGAGACCTGGTACAAGATGGCCGCGCTGTTGCAGAGCGGCCTGAACATCCGTCCCGTCATCACCCACCGCCTGCCGTACACGCAGTACAGCCAGGCCTTCGAGATCATGGGCCGCGGCCAGTCGGGCAAGGTCGTGATGAATTGGGAGAAATAGAGATCTAATTCACGGAGCACGGGCAGTAGTAATACACCTGCTTCGGATCGGTGAACCGCGATAGCCGCGCGAGTTCCTCTTCCAGCGGCTCGAACCAGCGCCGCGCCTCAGTCAGCAGTTTCTGCTCCGGCGCCACTGCGCGCGCGAAGCGCGCTGCCAGCGCCTGCGATTGCAGCGCAATCGCTTCGCGCCAGCCGAGCGGCGGCTCGATGTACTCGACCTTGTAGTCCTTGCCCAGCTTGGCGCGCTTTGCCGCTGCGTTCAGCGCGTCCTTGTACGAGCCGAGATGATCGACCAGCCCGTGCTGAGCTGCGTCGACGCCGGCCCACACACGGCCCTGCGCGACGGCGTCGATGTCGTCGAACGATTTCTCGCGCGCGGCCGCGACGTGCTCGACGAACTCGCTGTAAGTGTGCTCGACAGACGCTTGCAGGATGGCCTTGCCTGCATCCGTCATCGTTCGATCGAGCCGCAGCGCGTCGGCGAGCGGCGTGGTACCCACGCCGTCGATAGTGATGCCGAACTTGTTGAGCGTGTGCTCCACCGTCGGAAACACGGCGAACACGCCGATCGACCCGGTGAGCGTGGCCGGGCTTGCCCAGATCTCGTCGGCATCCATCGCGATGTAGTAACCGCCGGAGGCGGCGACGCTGCTCATCGAAGCGACCACCGGCTTGCCGGCTTTGCGTAGCGCATCGACTTCGCGACGAATCACTTCCGAAGCGAAGACGCTGCCGCCCGGACTGTCGATGCGCAGCACGACCGCTTTGATGGAGTCGTTATGCAACGCCTCGCGCAACAGGCGCGCGAGCGAATCCGAGCCGACGGTGCCCGGCGGTTGCTCGCCGTCGAGAATCTCGCCGGACGCGACCACCACGCCGACACGATCGCCATCCAGATGCAGCGCGTGGGCGGGCCGCACCGATGCGAGATAGTCCCAATGCGGGATGCCCCGGAACGTGTGCTGATCCTCGTCTTCGCCGACCAGCCCCTTCATCTGTTCTTCGAACTCACGCCGCGACTTGAGCTCCGTCACCAGCCCCTGCGCGAGCGCCACGGCCGCGAGGTCGCCGCGCTGCTCCTTCGCCAGGGTCGCGAAGTTGTTCGCGTAGTCGGCGATAGCGCCTGCTGCCAGCCGCTCGGGCCGCTGACGCGCTTTGACGATGCCGGCCTGGTACTGCGACCAGAGCGAGTTGAGCCACGCGAGGCTCTCCTCTTCTTCCGTCTCCGACATATCGCTGCGGCTGAACTGGTCGGTGTAGGACTTGAACTTGCCGGCGCGGAACACGTTGACGTCGATCGCCAGCTTGTCGATCAGCCCCTTGAGGAACGTGCGGTAGTAGCCGAAGCCGTCGATGAGCACGAGCCCTTGCGGATCCAGATAGATCTCGTCGGCTTGCGCAGCGATGTAGTACTGCGCCTGGTCGAAGCCCTCGCCGAACGCGTACACCTTCTTGCCGCTGGTGCGGAAGTCGCGGATCGCTGCGGCGACCTCCTCCAGCTTGGCAACGCCGCCGCCTGCCATGTGCCCGAGATCGAGCACCAGCGCTGCGACACGCTTGTCGGTCTTCGCAGCTGCTATCGCGTCGGTGAGATCGCGCACCAGCGTTTCAGCGCGCTGCTGCCCGTACAACTCCGCTACCGCGCGATCGAACGGATCCCCGGCGAGTTGCTCGACGAGCGTGCCCTGCGGCGCGATCACCAGCGCAGTCTTGTGAGGAACGATCGGGATGCTCGGCGACAGCGCCGCAGCGAGGCCGAGGAACAGCACCAGCAGCACGATCAAGTGCATCACTTTGCGCAGCGTGTCCAGCACACGCCACACGAAGCCGAAGAAGGTGGCGAGAGCTTTCATGGCACCGCGTAGGAAATGCGATAAATCGCGTCTGACTGATCGTCGGAGACCAGCATCGAGCCGTCTTGCAGCATCAGCAGATCGACCGGGCGACCGAACACGTCGTCGCCGCGATAGAAGCCGGTGGCGAACGGCTCGTACTTCACGCCGCGCGTCCCGTCGATCTTCACGTGCGTGATGCGGTAACCGTTCTTCTCCTTGCGGTTCCACGAGCCGTGCTCGGCGATGAACGCGTCGCCGCGATAGCCTTCCGGGAAGCGGTTACCCGTGTAGAACTTCACACCGAGCGGCGCGACGTGCGCGCCGAGCAACTGCGCCGGCGGCGTGATCTTGCTGCAGTCGCCGAGCTGGCCGAACTCGGGATCCTTGATGTCCTTGCCGTGGCAGTACGGGAAGCCGAAATCGAGCCCGGCGCGCGTCGCGACGTTGAGCTCGCATGGCGGCGCATCTTCGCCGAGCCAGTCGCGGCCGTTGTCGGTGAACCAGAGCTGCTTCGTGACCGGATGCCAGGTGAAGCCGACGGTGTTGCGCACGCCGCGCGCGAACACTTCCTGACCGGAGCCATCAGCATTCATGCGCGTGATCATTGCGTACTTCGGCTCGTTGCAGACGTTGCACGGCGCGCCGATCGGGAAGTAGAGCTTGTCGTCGGGTCCGAACGCGATGTAGCGCCAGCCGTGATGACCGTCCTTCGGCAGATCGTCGCGCACGACCTTCGGCTGCGGCACGTTGTCGAGCGACGCTTCGATGTCGTCGAAGCGCAGGAGCCGATTGATCTCGGCGACGTAGAGCGCGCCGTCATGAAAGGCGACGCCGTTCGGCGTGTTGAGATTGTCGGCAATGACACGAACGGTCGGCTTCGTCGCGTCGCCGGGCGTGCCGCTGATCGCGTAAACCTTACCGCCGCGGACGCGAGTGCCGACGAACAGCGTGCCCTTCTGGCCGAGCGCCATCGAGCGCGCGCCAGGAACCTGGTCGCTGTAGACCTCCATCTTGAAGCCGGTCGGCAGACGGACGTTCTCGATGACCTTGTCCGTCTTGGGACTGGCGCCGGCCGCGGCTGCGGCCAGCGTGAGT
>DATNFA010000011.1:0-46723 GCA_035606615.1 Steroidobacteraceae bacterium | reverse complement strand
CGGCATCGGCGTCGACGACGCGGCGTACGTCGCAGCAGGCGCGAAGATCGTCACCTCGGCGAAGGAGGTGTTCGACGGCGCCGAAATGGTCGTGAAGGTCAAGGAGCCGCAGCTCGCCGAGTGCAAGATGCTGCGCCCTGGACAGATCCTGTTCACCTACCTGCATCTCGCCGCCGATGCGGAGCAGGCGAAGGCGCTGATGGCCTCCGGCTCGACTGCGATCGCGTATGAGACGGTCACTGCGAACGACGGCTCGCTGCCGCTGCTCACTCCGATGAGCGAAGTCGCGGGCCGCATGTCGGTCCAGGTCGGTGCCGCATCGCTGCAGAAGGCGAACGGCGGTACCGGCGTGCTGCTCGGCGGTGTGCCGGGCGTGCCCCCGGCGAAGGTCGTGGTTCTCGGCGGTGGTGTCTCCGGCACGAGCGCCGCGGAAATCGCTGTCGGCATGCGCGCGGACGTCACTGTCGTCGATCGCTCGCTGCGGCGGCTGCGCCAGCTGGACGCGATGTTCGGCGGCAAGCTGAAGACTGCCGCTTCGACGATCGAAGCGATCGAGTCGCTGGTCACGCAGGCTGACCTCGTCGTCGGCGCGGTGCTGGTCGCCGGCGCAGCGGCGCCGAAGCTCGTCACGCGCGACATGGTGAAGAAGATGAAGGCCGGCGCCGTGATGGTCGACATCTCGATCGATCAGGGCGGCTGCTTCGAAACCAGCAAGCCGACGACCCATGCAGATCCGACGTTCGTGGTCGATGGTGTCATTCACTACTGCGTCACGAACATGCCAGGTGCCGTGCCGCGCACTTCGACGTTCGCGCTCACCAATGCAACGTTGCCGTATGTGCGTGCGCTCGCTGACCACGGCGTCGGCGCGCTCGCGCTCGATCCGCACCTGGCTGCTGGCTTGAACGTCCACCAGGGCGCGATCACGCACGAAGCAGTCGCGCGCGATCTCGGACTGCCGTATCGGCCTTACACGGCGCGCAGCGCCGCGGCTGCCTGATTTTCGATTTTCGCTGTTTTCACTAACCCCCCTTGCCCGCGCCCCCGCGGGCTTTTTTTGCTTGTTGAATTGAGTCAGCGAGTCCGCATACTGTCGCGATGTTCGACCGCATAACACCTACCAACAGAGCGATCATCCTCGCGAACGTCGGCGTTTTCGCCCTGCAGTGGCTCAACGTCAATCTCGGCATGTTCGCGCTCTGGCCGCTGCAAACCGGATTGTTCCGGCCGTGGCAGTTGCTGACGTACGGGTTCCTGCACGGCGGCTGGCTGCATATTTTCTTCAACATGTTCGCAGTGTTCATGTTCGGCTCTGCAGTCGAGCAGCTTTTTGGAGCCCGGCGCTATCTCGTCTATTACCTCGTGTGCATGGTCGGCGCGGCGCTGATGCAGCTGATAGTGGTGAGTGCCGCGAACTTGCCGCCAGCTCCTGTTGTCGGCGCCTCCGGCGCGGTGTTCGGATTGCTGCTGGCCTATGGCATGGCGTATCCGCGTCGCGAGCTGATCATCTTCCCGATTCCGGTGCCGATTCAGGCGTGGCTCGCTGTCACGATCTACGGTGCGCTGGAACTCTATCTCGGCGTGACTGGCACGGCCTCGGGCATCGCGCACTTCGCGCATCTCGGCGGCATGGCCACCGGCTTCGTGATGATTCGATACTGGCAGGCCAAGCGGCGAAGGCCGCGCCAGTAGTCCCTCAACGATCCGAGCCGCGCAGTGTGACGACTGCCTCGCGCAGCGTTTGCAGGCTCGCGCGCTCGGGCAGGATCGGCGCGCCGACCCTGAGACCGATCTTCGGCCAGAAGCGCCGCGGCCAACGGCGCCACACCTGCCCGTACTTGCGCGAGAACATCGAGTCCCACAAGCCCGTCAATGCCAGCGGCACGACCGGCACCGGCGTTTCCTTGAGGATGCGCATCATGCCGGCGCGGAACTCGCCGATCTCGCCGTCCGACGTCAGGCGGCCCTCGGGAAAGATGCACACGAGCTGGCCGTCGTGCAGCTCCTTCGCGACGATCTGGAACGCGCGCTCGTAAACCTCCGGATCCTCCTTCGCGGGCGCGACCGGGATCGCCTTCATGCCGCGGAAGATCGCGCTCAGCACCGGGATGCGGAAGATGCTCGCTTCCATGATGAAGCGGACCGGCCGCGGACTCGCCGCCGAAATGACGAGCGCGTCGGCGAAGCCGACGTGGTTGCAGATCAGCAGGGCAGGGCCCTGTGCCGGAATGTTCTCGGTACCGCGCGTCTGCAGTCGATAAATGAAATGCACGAGCAGCCACGCGAGGAATCGCAACAGGAACTCGGGCACGAGCCGGTAGATATAAGCGGCGACGAACGCGTTGAGGATGCCGGTAAGCAGCAGCAGCTCGACGATCGACAGGCCCGCGTTCAGGGCGATCGCTCCCAGGAGCGCGGCGACGACCATGAAGACGGCATTGAGAATGTTGTTTGCGCCGATGACGCGCGACATTGCGTCGCGCCGCGCGCGCTGCTGCACGAGCGCGTAGAGCGGGACGATGAAGAATCCGCCGAACACGCCGATCAGGCCGAGATCCATGAGCACGCGCCAGGCTCCGGGCAGGGCGACGAACTGCGCCGCGCTCAGCCCGGTCCCGGGAGGCGAGCCCGGCACCGCGAAATAGAGATCGACGGCGAAGGCCGTCAGGCCGATCGAGCCGAACGGCACCAGTCCGATCTCGACTTTGCGGCCGGACAAGCGTTCGCACAGCAGCGATCCGATGCCGATGCCGGCCGAGAAGAGCACGAGCAGCAGCGTCACGATCTGCTCGCTGCCGCCGAGCACGTCCTTCGCGAACAGCGGCAGCTGCGCGAGCACCAGCGCACCGTAGAACCAGAACCACGAGATGCCGAGGATCGACTGGAACACGGCACGCGATTCGCGCGCGGCGCGGATGTTGTCCCACGTCGAAGTCCACGGCCGCCAATCGATGCGTAGATCGGGCGCAGCGGGACGCAGTGCTGGAATTGCCAGGCTGGTCGCGAAGCCGAGGGCGGCGACCCCGATCAACGCAGTTGCGATTGCGCCGATGCCGCCTTCCGCTGCCAGCAGGCCGGCCGCGAGCGTGCCGAGCAGAATCGCGAGAAACGTGCCCATCTCGACCAGCGCGTTGCCGCCGACCAGCTCCGCTTCCTCGAGCACCTCCGGCAGCAGGCCGTACTTCGCCGGCGCGAAGAACGTCGAATGCACGCCCATCAGGAACAGCGCGCTGAGCAGCACCTCGATGCTGTGCGCGGCAAACCCGAGCGCAGCGATCGTCATGATGACGATCTCCGCGGCCTTCACCACCTTGAGCACGAGCGTCTTGTCGAAGCGGTCGGCGAGCTGACCGGCTATGCCGGAGAACAGCACGTAGGGAAGGATGAACAGCCCGCCGGCCATGTTCGTCAGCAGCTCGGGCTCGAGTTGCGTGTAGCTCGCGGCGTGATAGGTCGCGACGATGACGAGCACGTTCTTGTAGACGTTGTCGTTGAAGGCGCCGAACGCCTGGGCGCCGAAGAATGGCAGAAAGCGGCGCTGCCGTAGCAGCCGGAACTGTGAACCTTGGGACACTCCTGCTCCGTCGTTGGTGTTGTTCGTGGCGAATAGGGTACACGCTGGCGCGCCGGCGGGCGCGAGTGTGCGAATTTGCGGTCGACACCTTGCGTCGGTTCGTCTGAATTGCGTACTGTATACAGCATGCAGAGTTCAGCAGGCTTGGCACTCGTCCGCGACAATCTGAGCGACTCGGTCGTGCTCAGGCTGCGCAACATGATCGTCGACGGGCAACTGGCGGCAGGCGCCCGCATCAACGAAGTCCACCTGTCGCAGCAGCTCGGCATCAGCCGGACGCCGCTGCGCGAGGCGTTGGCGCGGCTGGCGCAAGAAGGCGCGTTGCGCAGCGTCGCGCGCATCGGCTATTTCGTGCGGCCCTTGACGGTCGAGGAGTTCGACCAGCTGTACGACATCCGGCCGATCCTCGATCCCGAGGCGCTGCGGCTCGCGGGCCTGCCCGCGCGCGAGCGCATGCAGCGGCTGCAGGAGATCAACGAGGCGATCGCCCGCGCGCGCGACAGCGACACCATCATCAACCTCGACGACGAGTTCCACATGGAGCTCATCGGCGGCTGTCCGAACCAGGTGCTGATCGAGCTGATCCGTCAGATCATTCAGCGCACGCGCCGTTATGAGATTGCGCTGATGCGCGAGAGCCGCAATGTCGCAGTCGCCACTGCGAATCACAAAGAGATCATGACGGCGCTGCGCAAGCGCGATCTGCGCGCCGCGTGCGCAGCGCTCAAGAACAATCTACGCACCGGCCGTGAGCCGATCCTCGCGTGGCTCAAGGCTCGCACTTCAACATGAAGAGCATCGTCGTCGTCGTCATTGGGCTCCTCGCGCTGAATTCCGTGACCGCGCTGGCGGAGGACAACGAATTGCTCGGCCTCTGGGCGAGCGAGACCACCTTCGCGCCGGCACTGCAAGGCGAGCTCGCGCTGCGACGTTCGGGCCAAAGCTGGCGAGCGAGCATAGGCGGCGCCGAAGCGCCGTGCGTGGCCGAGGCCAGCGCGCTGCGTTGTCTGTTCTCGCAGGATCGCGGTCTCTATCGCGGCGCGCTCGCGAACGGCCAGCCAACGGCGGGCTGGTGGGTGCGGCCCTCGGGCGAAACCGAAGATCGCAACGATCCCGGCGGGTCGGGACAGTCGTTCGCGGGACGGGTCGAGCTGCGCAAGGCCGGTGCCGACGAGTGGCGTGGCACCGTGCAGCCGCTCGAGGATCGATTCAACCTCTATCTGCGGATCTCGTACAACGAGGAGGGTGCGCTGGTCGGTGCATTTCGCAATCCCGATCTCAATTCGAACGGCGGCGCTTCCTACTTCTTCGTGACCCGCGAGGGCGACACGGTGCGGTTCTATCGCCGCGCTCCCGACGGCCGCGAGATGAAACAGGCAGCGACGCTGTTGCGCTCGCCGGACCGGCTCAGGATTTCCTGGAGCGACCTCGGTAGCGTATTGGAGCTGAAGCGTCGTGAGTCCGCGCAGGCCGCGGCAGCTTTCCCGCGACTGCCGGGCGAGCCGAAGTACGTCTATCGCAAGCCGCCGGAGAACGGCGACGGTTGGATCACTGCGAATGCACGCGAAGTCGGCCTGGACGAAGCGATGCTTACGCGGCTGGTGCAACGATTCATCGATGCCGATCCTTTCGTCCGCGGCGCGCCGCTGGTTCACTCTCTATTGATCGCCCGGCGCGGCAAGTTGGTGCTGGAGGAATATTTCTTCGGCCACTCGCGCGACACGCCGCACGACACGCGCTCGGCCGGCAAGACCTTCTCGTCGATCATGCTCGGCGCGGCGATGCTGCAAGGCGCGAAGATTTCGCAGGACACGCCGATCTACCAGCTGCTCGCCGACCGCGGCCCGTTCGCGAATCCGGACCCGCGCAAGGCGCGCATCACGCTCGCACATCTGATGACCCACACCTCGGGTCTCGACTGCGATGACAACAATTCCGACTCTCTGGGCAACGAAGGAACGATGACGACGCAGCGAGCGCAGCCGGACTGGTGGAAGTACACGCTCGACCTGCGCCAGGTGCACGACCCCGGCACTCACTATGCTTATTGCTCAGCGAATACGAACCTCGTCGGCGGCGCGCTGACAACGGCGACGCGCACCTGGCTGCCCGATCTGTTCGAGCGCAGCGTTGCGCGACCTCTGCAGTTCGGGCGCTACTACTGGAACATCGCCGCCAACGGCGAGGGTTATCAGGGCGGCGGTGCGTTCGTGAGGCCGCGCGATCTCCTCAAAATCGGCCAGCTCTACGTTGCTGGCGGTGAGTGGAACGGCAAGCGCATCGTCAGCGCAGACTGGGTGAAACGCTCGACCACTCCATACATCCAGATCACGCCTGCCACGACCGGTCTCAGCGAGGAAGAGTTCGGCAACAGCTATTCATTGGCCGCGGATGGCCTCACCTGGCATCTGTTCGACCTGCATGCCAAGGACCGCATCTATAAGGAATACGAGGCAAGCGGCAATGGCGGCCAGCTGGTGATCGTGGTGCCCGAAGCGCAGCTCGTGGTCGGCTTCACGGCCGGCAACTACCAGCAGGGCTCCATCTGGGGACGCTGGCGCGAAGAGGTCGTGGCCAAGGATATCCTCGGCAGCCTGTAGCAAAGGGGCGATCCCTTGCGTAACGTTTTCCGGCTTCGCCCGTCTCTGTGGGCGAGGCGGCGAAAACGATCATGCAGGCAGTATCAGACGAACAACTGATCCGGTGGGTGGCTGACGGCGATGCCTCGTGCCTCGGCACGTTGTTCGAGCGTCACCACCGCGGCGTCTATCAATACTGCCTGCAACTGACGCGCAGTCCCGCGGCGAGCGAGGACCTGGTCCAGGATGTGTTCCTCAAGTTGTTGCAGAAGGCTGCCAGCTATCGCGGCGAGGGCAGCTGCAAGGCCTGGATCTTCAACATCGCCCGCAACGTGACCTTCGACTACCTGCGCCGCGCTGACCGGCGCACCGTCGCCGACGACGACAGTGACGAGAACGCCGCGGGCCTCGTCGATCATCGCTCGAGCGAGCAGGTCGCCGCCGGGCAGCAGAACCTGCGACTGGTCGCGCGAGCGCTGGCGGAAATTCCTGCGGCCGCGCGCGAGATCATCTGGCTCGGGCGCTTCGTATTCGAAGACTACGACGACCTGGCCCGCGCGCTCGGCTGCACCGCAAGCGCCGCACGCGTACGCATGCACCGCGCAATGCAACTGTTGAACACCACGTTCACGCGCATGAACGGAGTACCGATCGATGTCTGACAAACGCAAGAGCGGCGTGCCGTTCGAGAGCGAGGACGCCGCCGAGCAGCAGCTCTGGAGCGAGCTCGAGAACCTGCCGCAAGAGGCGCCTTCGCAGGATCTGCGGCGCAAGTTCTACGACGAGCTGGAGCACGTCGACCGACGCATGCATCGCCGCCGTCGTTGGCTCGGTTGGATCACTGCGCCGGGATTGGCGGCGGCGATGGGCTGCCTGTTCGTCGGCGTGATGGTCGGTTTGTTGCTCAGAGCTCAGCCCACGGCCAATCACGGCGAGCTGGCAGACCTGCAGCAGCAGGTCGCGATCCTCAATCGCAACCTGGTGCTGGATCGGCTCGAGAACGACTCCGCGAGCAAGCGACTGTTGGGCGTGATCGAGGCTAGCGATCTCGCCGAGCACGACCCGGAAGTGCGACGTGCGCTGCTGGAGCGCGCTGTCGACGATCGAGTGCACTCGGTGCGCTCCGCTGCCATCGATGCGATCGGTCCGCGCGTCGGTTCGCCGGCGGTGGGCGACGAACTGATGGCTTCGCTGGAGAAGGCGGAATCGCCGCTCGTGCAGCTGGCGCTCGCCGACCTGGTGCTCCGCTACGGCAATCCCATGCAGATGGAACAGCTGCTGCAGCTCAGCGAGCGCGGGCGGCTGCATCCCGACGTCGCGCAACACGTCAAGTCGTCGGTATCGAGGAATCGTGTATGAACAAGCAAGTCGCGCTTGGATTTTTCGCCGTGCTGGCGCTCGCAGACAAGGCCGCTGCTGCGGTCACCGATCAGAAGACCTGGTCGCAAAGCTTCCCTGTCAGCGCGGCAATGCCGCGGCTGCTGATCGACAACATCTGGGGCAACGTGCGCGTGCGCATCGGCACAGCGCGCGAGATCGCGGTAATCGTCGACGAGAAGCGCTCTGCACCGAGCCAGGAGCTGTTCGAGCTCTCGAAGCAGACGATCTTCCTGGACGTCAAGGCGGATGGCGACGGCGTCGCGATGGTCGTCGGCAAGCAGGACGACACGGTGCGGCCCAGGATCAATCGCTGCCGCGGTTGCCGCGTCGACTATCAATTCGAAGTGACTGTGCCGCCGGGCACGCAGATCGACGTGAGCACGGTCACTGACGGCAGCATCGACGTCGCGGGCGGCGGCGGGCCGGTGAGCGCCAGCAACGTGAATGGCCCGGTCGAGGTGAAGGATCTGCAGGACTGCGCGCAGATCGAGAGCGTCAACGGCGCCGTCGAAGTTGCCTTCGCACGCGCACCGAGCCGCGATTGCAGCATCAAGACGATCAACGGCGACATCACGCTGACGGTGCCGGGTGGCACCGGGCTCGATGCCGCGCTGAGCGTGATGCAGGGAAGCGTCGTCTCCGAGTTCGACCTCGAGCCGCTCGCACTGCCGGCGAAGATCGATCAGCGCAAAGAGGAAGGGCGCTTCGTCTATCACATCGAGCAGGCCGCCGGGATCCGTCTCGGCACCGGCGGTCCGACTTTCAGCATCGAATCTCTCAACGGCGATCTGCGCATCCGCCGAAGCAAGTAATCAAGAGTAAGTAATCATGAACACCGCAAAACACTTCACCCACACGGCGCTCGCGCTCACGGCCCTGCTCGGCGCGGCCGCGGCCTTCGGTCAGGCCAAGAACGCGACTCCTGTGCCGGCGACGGCACAAGCCCAGCCGGAAACGATCACCATCCCGCTGTCGCGGCCGGGCGAGCCGATGTCGCTGAACATCGATATTCTTTCGGCGCACATCGAAGTGATCGGCGAGGAGCGCAAGGACGTCGCAGTCACGGTCACGCTGTCGAGCGGCCGGCGCAAGATCGTCACGCCGTCGGGACCGAAGATGTTGTCGGGGGGCGGCTCCGGGCTGGAGATCAGCGAGCGCGACAACCGCGTCTCGATCGAGTCCGAAGCTCCGCCGACGAATCGGATTACGATCGTCGCCCGCGTGCCGCGCCGCGCTACGCTGAATCTCTCCACGGTCAACGAGGGCGAGATCATCGTCCGCGACGTCGTCGGCGACCTGGAGCTGGAAAACATCAACGGGCCGATCACCGCGACCAACATCACCGGCTCGGTGATCGCCGAAAGCGTCAACAATCCGATCGCAGTCGGTCTGGCCGGTGTCGTTGCGGGCGGCGCGACGTCTCTTTCGTCATTGAACGGCGATATCACGCTGACGTTGCCGGCGAGCGCGAAGGCCGAGCTTCATCTCGACACTTCGCGCGGCGAGATGGTCTCGGACTTCGAGCTGGACGTGAAGCCGAGCAAGCCGCGCATCGAGCGCAACGAGAGCCGCGGCGGCGTCTCCGTGCGCATGGAGGACGTCATCGTGGCGACCTTGAACGGCGGCGGGCCGGTCATCCGCGTCAAGACGCTGAACGGCACGATCAAGATCGCCCAGAGCGGTCGTTAGGGCGGCGGTTGAGATCGAGCGCTAGTTCGGCACCCAGACGAAGCCGGCGTCCTTGGCCTTGACCTTGCCGAGTCCCGGAAACGGAAAGTGGAACGCGTAGATCAGCTGGCCCTTCGCAGCGGCCGCGCCGAGCACAGCCTTGCGGCTGGCCTCCGAGGTAGCCGCGTCGGTGTCGAAGCCGCAGGTCCATTCCGGCTTGTGCGTCGACACGACGGAGTGATGCACAGTATCGCCGACGTAGAACACCGACTTGTTCTTGGAGCGGATCATGTAGCCGGAGTGACCCGGCGTGTGCCCCTTGATGTCGACTGCTTTGACCGCCTCGGGGATGATGTCGGCGCCCGGCTCGAACGTGGCGACCTTCGGCGTGATCGCGGCGATCAGCTTCGGGTGCTGGCCGACGCCGGCGCCCTGGGCCTGCTCTGCCGTCATTCCCTTCAGGAACGCCCATTCGGGCGCTGAGATGTGAATCGTCGCGTTCGGGAAGGCGAGCGCACCTGACGCGTTCAGCAGGCCGCCGACGTGATCGCCGTGCGAGTGCGATATGAAGACGTCGGTGACCGTAGCGGGTGCGATACCGGCGGCGGTCAGGGAGGCAATGAGCTTGCCGGCGCCCGGTCCCATGTTGCCGCCGGCTCCAGTATCGAACAGCATCACGCGCTCAGAGGTCTTCACCAGCAGCGGCTGCAGGGAAAGCTCCAGGCGGTCCGTGGGCAATCCCGCCTCGCGCAGCAGCCCGGCGACTTCCGCGGGCGTGTGGCCGACGCCGAATACCTTGTTGTCATTCGGGAGGGAGATCGTGCCGTCGCGCAACGCCATCGCCGAAAAATCGCCGATGGCAAAGCTGCGCGCCTCATCGGTCTGGGACAGCGCCGGCGCAGCGAGCGCCGTTGCCACGATAAGAGTTGCAAGGGAGAGTGCGGTTTTCATGGGTCCTACAAGTGCCGACCCGACCTTCGGGTTCCGCTACAGTATAAATGGTGAATCGACGGAGCTCGCCACCATGCGCACCGCACTGTTCCTGCTCACGGGCTTTCTATTGTTGGCTGCCTTGCTGATTCTGGGCAGGTTGTTCGCTGCGAATTATCCGGCCGCGACCACGGTGGCGACGGTCGTGTACGTCGCGCTCTGGCTCGTTATCGCCGCCTTCAATATGTGGACCGGCGTGGCGAAGGCCGGCTATTCCGTCACGGAGGAGCTGCCCGTCTTCGCGTTGATCTTCCTGGTGCCCGCCGTCGTCGCCGTCCTAGTGAGATGGCGGTTCTTCTGAGGCGATTTGCCGCAGCGCCTGCTCGAAGATGTCCACGGGCTGCCCGCCCTGGATGAGATATTTGTCGTTGAAGATGACCGACGGCACCGCCTGGATACCCAGCCGGCCATACATCTGCTCACGCTCGCGAACCTCGTCGGCGTAGCGGCCTGATTCCAGGACTTCGCGCGCCCGCACGGGATCGAGCCCTGCCTGCGTAGCGAGATCGACCAGCACCTCACGATCGCTCGGGTTGCGGCCTGCCGTGAAATACGCCGCGAACAACGCGCGCTTCAGCTCGAGCTGCCGGCCCTCGAGCTCGGCCCAGTGCAGCAGTCGATGCGCGTCGAACGTGTTGTAGACGCGAGACCGTTTGCCCATGTCGAAGGTGAAGCCGAGCTCGGCGCCGCGGGCCCGGATCGCTTCCTGGTTGTGGCGCAGCTGCTCGGGCGTCGAGCCGTACTTTTGCACGAGGTGTTCCGTGATGTCCTGACCCGTCTGGGGCAGCTGCGGATTGAGCTCGAACGGCTGGAAATGAATGTCGGCGCTCACGGCGTCGCCGACGCGCTCCAGCGCTTGTTCGAGCGAGCGCAGCCCGATCACGCACCAAGGACAGGACACATCCGACACGAAGTCGATCTTGAGCTTGGCAGGCATGTTGGCTGTCATGGACGCAGGATGCGGGCGCAAGCGCGCCGGTTCAAGTCCGGGCCGCGGCTCACTTCTTCAGCACGATGTGAGTCGCGGCGGCTGACGGCACGTGCTCGACGCATCGATAGCCGAGCTTCACGAGGTCCAGCCCGCCGAACAGATGCTCGCCCGAGCCGAGCATGATCGGCGAAATCGCCAGGTGCAGCTCGTCGATCAGCCCGGCACGCAGATACTGCTGGATGGTGGCGGCGCCGCCGCCGAGCCGCACGTCGCGACCCTTGGCTGCTGCCTTCGCTCGATCGAGCGCCGCGTGAATTCCTTCGGTGACGAAGTGAAACGTCGTGTCGCCCTCCATGCGGAGCGACGCGCGCGGATGATGTGTGAGTACGAACACGTCCGAGTGATAGGGCGGATTGTCGCCCCACCAGCCCTTCCAAGTGTCGTCCTGCCAGGCGCCGCCGCTGGGAGGGCCGAACATGTTGCGGCCGAGAATCCACGCGCCGATGTTCGCGAAGCCGCGCGCTGCAAAGTCGTCATCGATACCGGTCGTGCCAGCGCCGTCGCCGTGCGTCTGCTGAAACGTGCGCGTGCCGACCAGCCACTCGTGCAGTTGCTCGCCGCCGGCGCCGAGCGGGGCCTGCATGCTTTGGTTCGGGCCCGCGCCGTAGCCGTCGAGCGAAATGGTAAATGATTGAACGCGCAGTTTCGCCATGAGCCGCTCCTCTGTCCGGTACGATCCGTCCGCCTGTCTGAGCGGGCGATAGTACCGCCCCATCGGCTTCTGCTTGTAGCGCAGCTAGCGCAGATGTGACCGGACGGAGTCTTCGACGAGCCGCCAGATGAGGGCTTCTACGGCAGCGGCACTGCGCTGCCGGACGGAGAGTGCCTCGAAGGTCTCGAAGCTGGTGAGTGCGAACAGGATATCGACCAGGTCGTCGGCTTCGCGTACTCCGGGAAGCCGCTTGACTGATACCGTCAGCACGCCGCGGCGACGCTCGGTACGCTGCTTCAGACTTACAGCGATATCCCGATCGAGCTTGGTCATTCCTGCGAGCTTGGCGAGCGCGCGGTCATGGGATGCCCAGAATCGACAGAACACCGCGACGATTCCCCGCAAGGACGACATCGCGTCCGTATCTGCCAGCACGGAGCGCAGCTCGAATAGGCCGCCGCGCTCGGCGATGTCGTCGAACACTGCCTCCACCAGTCCACGCTTCGATTCGAACCGGTTGTAGACAGTCAGCCGCGTAACGCCTGCTTCGCGCGCGACGGCGTCCAGCGAGAAGGCGGGCAGGTCCGTACCGCCCGTCAGCAGTCTGCGTGCTGCCTTCACGATGCGCGCACGCGTCACATCGGCCGCGGCGTCGCGCAGGTCGCTGCGATAGGGCTTGCGCCGGTCTTTTCCCTTGACAGTCATGAATTCGTTATACACGATGTATATCCAATATCAACGGAGGGACCTGAGCATGTCGAGCGCACTGTTGATCCTGCTGGCGCGGGCCGTTCACATCCTGGGCGGCGTTTCCTGGGCTGGCGCCGTGTTCACGATGACGTCGGTGATCCTCCCGCTCGCTGCCCAGAAGGGCAACGAAGGCTTCGGCCAGTGGGTCCGGGTTATCGCGCGCAAAGTCGGCCCGGCGTCCGGGATCGCGGCGTTTCTGACGATCGTATCGGGCATCTATCTCATGGCCGTCCTGCATCAGGGCGACAGGTCCATCGGCGGCATGGTGCTCATCTCGGGAGCAGTGGCTGCGCTGCTGTCGTTCGTTTCCGGATTTTTCGTCGGGCGACCGGCGGGGCTCAAGCTCGCACAACTCAGCGAGCAACAGGGCAAGTCCGGCGCACCGTCCGAGGAGGTCGCGCGGCAGGTCGCTGCCTTGCGCGCACAAGCCGCGGCCGGCGCGCGAATCACTGCCGCGCTCATCGGACTCGCCGTACTGGCGATGGCCACGTTCCGTTACGCGGCGGCTATTGGTTGAGCGGCGCGCTCAGTTGCTTCTTCAGGTAATACTCGCGCCACAGAATGATCAGCCCTGAGGCGAGGATCAGCGGCGCGCCGATCCAGATCGAGAGCGCCGGGATCTCGTCGAAGAACGCGTAGCCGATTATGATCGCGACGATCATGTTGCTGTAGTCGAGCGGCGCGATCGCCGACGCTTCGGCATAGCGATAGGAATAGGTCATCAGCAGCTGGCCGAACACGCCGAACAATCCCGCGAGCACGATCAGCAGCCACTGCGTCGGCGTGGGCATCGGCCAGCCTTGAACTGCAGTCACGGCTGCGCAGAGCATGAACGTCAGCGAAAAGTAGAACGTGATCGTGATCGCGTGCTCGCCGCCGCTCATGCTGCGCAGAAAGACCATCGCGGTGGCCGATAGCACGGCGTTTGCCAGCGCGAGCAGGACGCCGGCGGAAGCGCCGTGCGCGAACGACAGATGCGGACCGATCGTGATCAGCACACCGACGAAGCCGATGCTCAGCGCGGTCCAGCGAAAGCGGTGAATCCGTTCGCCCAGGAATACCATTGCCAGCACGGTCAGGAACATCGGTGCGGTGAAGGTGATCGCCGTGAGATCGGCCAGCGGGATCATCGTGACCGCCGCGAACAGGCAAAACATGCTGGCCGTGCCCGACAACGAGCGCAGTGCATGTCGGCGCCAGTTGCTGGTCTTGAGCAGATGCAGTCCTTCCGTGCCCCACGCGATCAGTGCCAGCACCACGACCGAGATGACGCCGCGCACGAAGATCGTCTGGCCGCTGGGAATGTCGCGGCCGAGAAACTTGACGCACACGGTCATGCCGGCGAAGACGGCGACCGAGGCGAGCTTCAGCGCGATTCCGAGCAGTGGCAGGTGACGGGACGAGGAGGGCGGCACTCGCGCGGATGTTACCAGACGCGCGCTGACAGCTCGCTGCGTTGGATCGGGCGGCCGTGCAGGATCACCGTCTCGATGGTATCGAACGCAGTCACGCTC
Organism: Steroidobacteraceae bacterium; assembly: GCA_035606615.1. GTDB lineage: Bacteria > Pseudomonadota > Gammaproteobacteria > Steroidobacterales > Steroidobacteraceae > Steroidobacter. The sequence goes on along the minus strand of DATNFA010000011.1, from coordinate 32,625 downwards.
GCCAGCGGATTGGAGCGCAGCAGCAGCAGGTTGGCTGTCTTGCCCGGCTCGACCGTGCCGAGCTTGTCGTCGAGCCGGAGCATGCGGGCGTTGTCGATCGTGAGCGCGCGGAACAGCTTCCCGTTCGAGACGCCTGCCGCAATCCAGTTGCTCATCTCCAGTCGGCCGTTGAGTCCAGGCGGATTGGTGTAGAGCAGGTCGCTCGGAGTATCCGATCCGAACAGCAAGCGCGCGTCGGCCTCCGCAAGGACGCGAGTAAGCTCGGCCGCTCGCGCGATCGTTCCGCGAATGCTGGGCTCGGCGGCAGCGTCCCTGTGACGGTCGGCGCCGCAGCCGTCCTTCGCGTGCGCGCACCAGTCGATGAACGCTGCCGGGTACGCATCGGCAACTTGGGAGCGCGTCAGATAGTCGGCTTGAAGCATGTCGAGCTCGCCGACGATCACTTGTGTCGTCGGCTGATAGCCAGTGCCGCGCCGCGCGACTGTAATCAAGAGCTCGCGTTCTTCTGCAGCCAGCGCGACTTCCTCGCCCGGCTCGCGCCACATTCCATGCGCGATCACATCGACGCCGGCGCCGACAGCAACTGCCTGGGCGCTCTTACGGTTCGCGTGCATGAATACAGGCAGGCCGCGTGCGTGAGCCGCGGCGACGAGTTGCTTGACTTCGTCCACGGTCGGCGTGACTCCGACGAATCCGTCGTAGACAGTCTTCACGCAGATCGCTCCATCGGCGGCGATGCGGCCGACGATCGCTTCCGGCGTGCGTTGGACCGGATCGCTGATGACAGCCAGCCGCTCCTGCAACGTTACGGGGTATGAGAAGTATGGATAGCGAATGGCGCGCAGCTGGCCGCCGATGATTGCCGCGGCTCCGCAGAAGTAGGCGTCCGGCCGGAGCTCCAGAGCATTCCACTGCGCTGTGCGGTCACCGCTGCCGACGAGATCGACGACTGTCGTGAAGCCGAAGAAGAGATAGCTCTTCGGATCCTGCGCGAGCGTGACCGCGACCACTTCGGGATGCGCGGTGGCTTGCTCGCGTGTCATGGCCGCCGGGAAGCCGGGCGGCACAGCCAGATGCACATGACTGTCGATGAGGCCGGGAATGAGGTAGCGGCCCGTGCCGTCGATTTCCCGCTCACCGCGCAGCGGACGCGCACTCACTTCCGCTACTCGCCCGTTGGTGATGCGCACATAGGCATGCTCCAGCGGCGCCGCGCGCTCGGGCGACACGACCGTCACGTCGGCAACGACGAGACCGGCCGGTGCCTGCGTCTGCGGCGAGCAGCCGGGCACTGCGAAACACGATCCTGCCGCTGCGACAACAGCGATCCACCGATTCATGACGACTTCAGACGGACCGCCGACAGGGAAGGTTGCAGAGGAATATTCTCTTTCGGCACGACCGCAGTTACCGTAGCGCACGGGGAGGACGTGCCATTGATCGATCGTCGCGAATTTGCTTTGCAGTTTCTGCAACTCGCCGCAGCACTCGCGGTGCCTGCACGGGTCTTCGCCGGTCCGGCGCGCGGAGAGTTCGAGGTCATCGTCCAGCGCGACGTGATGGTCGCGATGCGCGATGGCGTGAAGCTCGCGACAGATGTCTATCTCCCTGCGAAGAACGGCAAGGCGTTGGAGCAGCGTGTCCCGGTCATTCTGGAGCGCACGCCGTACGGCAAGTCTGGCAAGACGCGGCGTCATGCGAGCGAGGAGATCGCGAACATTTACGCGAGCCACGGCTATGCGGTGGCGTTCCAGGACTGCCGCGGTCGCGGCAATTCTCAGGGCGAGTACGTGAAGTATCTCAGCGACGGTCGCGACGGCTACGACTGCTGCGCCTGGATCGTGAAGCAGCCGTGGAGCAACGGCCGGATCGGTACGCAAGGTCTGTCGTACGGCGCGCACACCATCACTGCGCTGGCGTGTCTCGATGCGCCCGGGCTCGCGGCGATGTTCATCGACTCCGGCGGATTCGCCAACGCCTATCAGGGCGGTATTCGCCAGGGCGGCGCGTTCGAGCTCAAGCAGGTCACGTGGGCTTTCAACGCGGCGCTGGAGGCGCCGGAGATTCGCAACGATCGGGCCAAGCGCGCGGCGCTGCAGGCGATCGACATCAAGCAATGGTTCGGGCGCATGCCCTGGTCGCGCGGCCACTCGCCGCTCAGCCTCGTTCCGGAATACGAAGACTATGTCTTCGATCAATGGGAGCACGGCGTCTTCGACGACTTCTGGAAGCAGGTCGGCATCTACGCCGAAGGCTCGTACGAGCGCTTCAGCGATGTGCCGGTCACCTGGATGTCATCGTGGTACGACCCGTATCCGCGCACGGCGACCGACAACTACATCGCTCTCAGCAAGCTCAAGCGCAGTCCGCAGCGCTTGATTCTCGGGCCCTGGACTCACGGCAACAACCACGAGACCTTTGCCGGAGACGTCGACTTCGGGCCGGCAGCACAGCTCGCCGGCAACATCGCGCCCGATCTGTTGACGCTGCGGCTGCGCTGGTTCGACCGCTGGTTGAAGGGCGTGAAGAATGAAGTGGACGGTGAGCCGCCGGTGCAGATCTTCGTGATGGGCGGCGGTACAGGCCGCAAGAATTCCGCGGGCCGCATGGACCACGGCGGGCAATGGCGCGCGGAGAAGCAGTGGCCGCTGGCGGGAACCGTGCCGACGAGCTTCTATCTGCACGGTGATGGCGGACTATCGGAGGCCGCGCCAGATGCCGGTGCGCCGCCACGCATCTACGACTACGATCCGCGCCACCCCGTCCCGACGATCGGCGGCACTGTCACATCGGGGCAACCGGTCATGGTCGGTGGTGCGTTCGATCAGCGTGAAGCTCCCGCTTTCTACGGCTCACGCCCGCCGTACCAGCCGCTGGCGAAGCGTGCGGACGTGCTCGTATTTCAGACTGCGCCGCTCGAGCGCGATGTCGAAGTGACTGGAGCGATCGAAGCCGAGCTGTGGATCGCATCGAATTGTCCGGACACGGACTTCACGATCAAGTTGCTCGACGTGTATCCGCCGAATGCAGACTACGCGGACGGCTATGCGATGAATCTCACCGACGGAATCCTGCGCTGCCGCTATCGGGATTCGTGGGAGCGACCGTCGCTGCTGACGCCCGGCCAGGTCTATCGCATCAAGGTGACGGCGTTTCCGACCTCGAACCTGTTCAAGCGCGGTCATCGGATCCGCCTCGACGTCTCGTCGAGCAACTTCCCGCACTTCGATCTCAACTGGAACAGCGGTGCGCCCGAAGGCGCCCGCGGCGGGATACGCGTTGCGACCAACCGCGTGTTCGTGGATAAAGAGCGCGCATCTCGTGTCGTGCTGCCGGTGATTCGGAGGGTTTGATAGCGGTGTTGACCCTGCTCGGCTTCGGCATGGTGATCACGTTCATGACGCTGATCATGACGCGGCGGCTTTCGCCGTTGGTCGCGCTGATCAGCATCCCCGTGCTGTTCGCGCTGCTCGGCGGCTTCGGCGGACCGCAATTGGGCGAGATGATGCTGACGGGCTTGCGCACGCTGGCGCCGACCGGCGTGATGCTGATGTTCGCGATTCTCTACTTCGGCCTGATGATCGATGTCGGTCTGTTCGATCCGGTGATCCGGGCCATCCTCCGCGTGGTCGGCAACGATCCGCTGAAGGTCGTCGTCGGTACGGCGCTGCTCGCTGCGTTCGTCTCGCTCGACGGCGACGGCTCGACGACGTACATGATCACAGTCGCCGCGATGCTGCCTCTCTACCGGCGTCTGCGTCTGGACCCGCTGAGTCTGACTTGCGTGACTATTCTCGCGAACAGCGTGCTGAACCTCACGCCATGGGGCGGTCCGCTCGCTCGCGTTGCCAGCGCGCTGCACGTCGAGCCCGCCGAAGTGTTCGTGCCCATGCTGCCCGCGATGGTGACGGGCATAGTCGGAGTGCTGGGTCTCGCGTGGCTGCTCGGTCGGCGCGAAAAGCAGCGGCTCGGTCATTTGTCCTTGAGTGCGGCTGCAGCGGAAGAGGTATCTATTGCAGACAGCGCCTTGGTACCGCCGCAGTCGGATGCGGATACCGAGCGCAAGCCGAGACTGCTCGTGTTCAACGCGCTGCTTACTGTGGCGCTGCTCGTCGCCCTGGTGCTCGGTGTGTTGCCGCTGCCAGTGTTGTTCATGGTCGCGTTTGCGATCGCGCTGGTCATCAACTTTCCGAAAGTCTCCGAGCAGCGCGAGCGCGTGGCCGCCCACGCGAAGAACGTGATCGCGGTGGTCTCATTGATTTTTGCGGCGGGTATCTTCACCGGCATCTTGAACGGCACCGGCATGCTCGACGCAATGGCGAAGAGCCTGCTCGACATCGTTCCGCCGACGCTCGGCCCCTATCTTGCGCCGATCACGGCGCTGGCCAGCCTGCCCTTCACGTTCTTCGTCTCTAACGACGCGTTCTATTTCGGCGTGATACCGGTCGTCGCCGAGACGGCGAGCGGATTCGGCATTTCGCCGGTCGAAATTGCGCGCGCGTCGCTGATCGGCCAGCCGGTGCACTTCCTCAGCCCGCTGGTGCCTTCGACGTACCTGCTGGTCGGCCTCGCGGGCGTGGAGTTCGGCGATCACCAACGCTTCACCTTGAAGTGGGCGGTGCTGGTCTGTCTGCTGATGCTGGTCGCTTCGCTCGCGTGTGCCGTCTTTCCGTTTGCAGCCTGAGCAGTCGCTACGCGCTCTTCAATCGCCCCTGTTCTTCGAGCAGCTTGTAGGCCAGGTAGTACTTATAGATGTTGCGCACGTACGTGACTGTCTCCGCGCCGATGCGGCGGGCGGCGACGATCTCGACGTTGTCGAACCAGATGTTCGGATCGAGTTGCAGCTTGCCAGCCTCGGCGCGCAGCTTCGCGACACGGGCCGGCCCGGCGTTGTAGGAAGCAAGCGAGAACAGCGCCTTGTCGAGCCGCGTCATCGGCTCCGCCTCGTAGTAGTCGTCGATCATCAGGCGCAGATATTTCGTGCCCGCTTCGATGTTGCGATCGAGCTGCTCGATGTTCTTCACGCGCACGCGCGGATCCCGCGCCGTCGCCGGCATGACCTGCATGATGCCGACTGCTCCCACCGGGCTCTTCTTCTTGTTGTCGAGTCCCGACTCCTGATACGCCTGGGCCGCGAGCAGCAGCCAATCGAGCGAGTACTGGGTGCCGTACTGTTCGAATAGCTGGCGCGTCTGCCGCAGGCGCTCGGCATCCTTGGCTTTGCCGGGGTTGCGGATGAACTTGCCCTCGGTGAAGTACTCTTTGAACTTCATGTTGCCCCAGAGCGTGCCTTCGCCGTGCGCCTTCTGGAATTTGCCGACGAGCGCCCGCACCTGCGGATTTTCCTTGCGCACTGCCCAGGTGAACGGCGCGTTGCTGCGCAGCTGAATAGTCTCTTGAACTTGCAGCTCGGGCAGTATCGGCGCCCAGAGTTTCGCGATGTATCGGTTGGTCACCGTGGCGGGGATGACACCGGCGTTGACCATCTCGAGCGCTTCGTCATCCTCGATCGACGGATCCAGCTCGCGAACGACGACGGGTTTGAGCTTGCGCTGCGCGAGGTCGCGATTCAGCTGCTCGAGACTCTCGAAATAGGCGGTGCCGCGGCGGACCCACACTTCGCGGCCGGACAAGTCATCCACCGTGGCCGCTGCAGGTGTCGCGGCATTGCGGACGAAGACTTCGGTGACCTGAAATCCGGCATCCGCGAAATCGACGACCTTGCGGCGCTCGGGCGTGTCGGTGACGAAGACTGCGATGATGTCGCCGCGTCCGCTCAGCAGTGCCGGCAACAGCTGATCGCGCCGCACCGGCACGACCACGACCTGCATCTTCAGGTTCTTTTTCGTTTTCAGCTCTGCGTTGATCCAGCGCTCGAACTCGACCAGCGCATCGGCTGTGATCCCCTTTTGCGCGCCGCGGTCGAAAAAGAAGTGCGTGCGGTCGATGGCGACCAGCGCGCGAATCTGTCGACGCTGCAGCATCTCCGGGAGGTCACCGGTGTGCGGCTCGATGACCTGATCGAGGGCGCTCGGGAGAGGCGGGGCGGGTTCGGGCGCAGCGGCTGGAGTCGAGGCGTGACTATCCGCGGGCGCAGCGGTTGGAGTCGAGGCGCGACTGTCCTGCGGCGCCTCGGCGGGTGGAGATCCGGACTCGCGCGAACAGGCGCACAGGGCCGCGAGCACGATGAAGATGCGAAGAGCCGGGCACATGCGCACGACGCAGTGTGCGGCCGAGGCCCGGCAAGCACACTACGTACGAGGTGAAAGGGTGGCATCACCGCAAGAATGAGCGCGCGGCTCGATGCATCGCCATGTTCATTCCGCTCGATGTGATGCGGGAGGCCGTGCAACGTGCTGGAATTCGTTGCATGCGCGAATGAGGGTCCGCTCATCGGTCGGAGAATCAACCACGTTGCATATTCGGCAACGACTGCTCCAAAGAATGCGAGCTCGCTGTCTCGACCGATCGGCGGCCACTGGGTAACCTGCGGGACCCAACACCTCAGCACGGATTCGCGAACGCATGAACGCTGCACAGACCATTCAGTCCTTCGCCAGTGTCGACCAGGCCGCAGATCCCGGCGCTCTGGTTCGATTCCTCGATACCGTCTCCACTCGGTACTTTGGCCGTGTCAATGCGCGTTCGTTCGAGATGCTGCGAGTCAAGCCCGGGGCTGCCGTCCTCGAAGCAGGTTGCGGCACCGGCAGAGACGCCCTCGCCTTGCGGACGCTGGTCGGTCCCGCGGGCCGTGTGGTCGGAGTAGACAGCAGCCAACTCATGGTGTCGCAGGCAGTCGAGCGGGTAACCAGCGCCGGCTCGCCGGTCGAGTTCCAGGTGGGGGACGTCCAACGTCTCGCGTTCGATGACGGCACTTTTGACGGGATTCGATCCTCGCGCGTGCTGTGTCACGTGGATGAGCCGCGTCGTGCGCTGACAGAGATGATCCGCGTCCTGCGGCCGGGAGGGCACCTCGTGGCCATCGAGCCGGATCACGATACGTTGGTCATTGCTTCGCCCCAGCGCGATTGCACGCGCAGGATCGTCAACGCCTTCGGCGACGGCTTTCGCGATGGCTGGACCGGACGCTGGCTACCGGTATGGTGCCGGGAATTGGGGCTGCGCGACGTCCAGGTCGAGCCCCATACGATCCAGATGGAGTACGAATTCGTGATGGACGCCGTCGGGCTCCACAAGAAAGTCGAAGAGCTCCAACACGCGGGCTCGATCACTGCTGCAGACGCATCCGAGTGGATGACATTTCAGAAACGGGCTGCCGAGACAGGCTCGTTTTTCAGCGCGATCACTGTCTTCATGGTGGCCGGCCGCAAGGACTAGCAGCCGGGAGCGAACTCAGTCGCGCGGCTTGCGGGTCCAGAAGACTTCGAGAGTCCGCAACATCGCGCACGCGAAGCGCGGCTTCGCGTGCGCCTGGATGATTCAATGCGCGAGCTCATCGATCACTGCTCGATCATCAGCATCGATTGCATACACCGGTCCGTTTCGCCGCCAATGCAGTCGCTGCATGGAGTTGCGATCTACGTAGCGCGCGATCGCTTTACCAACGGCGTCGCTGATTGCGACGGTGCTCGGATAGTGCATGCCGCCCCACACTCGCGCGTTGTTGCCGTCAGCGCGCGCCTGCCTGATGCTCGTATACGTGCGGTCCGGCTGTTTGGGTGTCGTGAGCTTGAATGTTTGTCGGTCGCTGAAGTGCGCGAGAAGAATGCTCGCGGCCACCCCGTTGAGACTGGGATGCCCGGCAGGATATTCCGGGTGAGACGGCGTAGTGACGAGAGGTGCCCAGGCAACGTCGGGACCTGTCCCCGGGTTGTCATCGGTAGCTGCCTGCGTGATGGCGGTAATCGGCCGCCATGTCACCGCCGCCGCATCCTCGCCATAGAAGCGCTTGGCGCTCCAGATGGTCAAAGCCGTATCGGCCATCGCGATATTCAACACCGCGAGCAGGCGGTTGGCGCGGGAGATCGAAAGGCGGTGGGCGCGCGCAATCTGGTTCGCCGCCTGATTCCAGTGAACGCTGGCGTTGCCTTCCCAGAAGGGAGCGAGCGCTGTCTGCTCTTCGGTGCGGGTCGAGCCGGTTATACCACCAAGCGCCTTGACGGCATTGAAGTCGTTCACATACGTCGGGCTGTCCAAACCGCGTGGTGCGGGCGGTCGAAACTGTGTGTTCGCAACCAGGACAAACGGAGCAGTGAACGCCAACCCCTGCGCGCTCATCGCTGTTGCGGGCGCAACGGGACGCCATTGGCCAACTGCCTGCCCTCCGCCGAAGGCAACGTAGATGCCGTTGAAGCCATCGTTCGCACGCCGCGCGAGCACGGTTTGCGCGACCTCCGTGCCCCACGCAATGCCGCGCTGGCGCGATTGCCATGCGTTGGCGCGCTCCCGCGAATGCCAAGGCGTACCGTGGTCGCGCGATGCGCTGCAATCTTCGCGGTCCTCGTCCAACGCCGCGAGGGAGGCGGTGTAGCTGGAATCCAACTCCAATTGCCGGGAGGGGAACAGGCCGACCAGCGCGGTGTGTGCGGCGGCAATCACTGCAGCCCGGCGCGACGCACCAGGAACCGCCGCTGGACGCACGAGGATTGGTTGGTAGCGCCGCTCTATCCCGTTGTAGGCATCGAAGATTGCCGTGTGCACGATCGCGCCGAGCCGCTGGCTGGATGAGTTCGGTGTGCTCGTCGCGATGAGCGTGTCGATAAGAACCTGGTTCCACTCCAGTACCTGGTTGTCCGGGGCGCACTCATGGGCGAGCGCGGTTCTCGATTGGATCGCACTGCCGGCGAGGAGGGCCCAGGCGCCCAGCCAGGCAGCGGCTGCGACTCTCGGGATTCTGGATGTCATCGGATTCTCCTTTCACGTACACGGATTCGGTTGAGCGTCGAGCCGCGATAGAATCGTCGGCGCGGCGCACCCTGCGCCCGCACGGTGGCTGCAGTGACGGCCATGAGTCCTTCCCACCGAGCTTCTTTTTTCTTCGAAAGTCTTCTTGGGCGTCATGAACGCGTCGCAGGCAACTTACGAGTTCGGACCGTTCTGCCTGGATGGCAACAAGAAACTGTTGTGGCGCGACAGCGAACCCGTAGCGCTGACGCCCAAAGTCCTGGACACGCTGCTGACGCTGATCGAGTTGCGCGACCGCGTCGTCACCAAGGACGAGCTGCTCGAGCGGGTCTGGCGTGGCACGGTGGTCGAAGAGGGAGGATTGGCGCGAAACATCTCCATCCTGCGCAAGGCGCTGGGCGAAAAACCCGACCAGCACACGTACATCGTCACGGTACCGGGCAAGGGGTATCGCTTCGTGGCGGACGTTCGAGAGGCGGCAGGAGCCGGCGCATCTGCCAAGGAGGCGCGGGCATCGCGATGGCTGCTGCTAGGTGGATTGGTTGCGCTCGCGGCAGCAGTCCTCGTGGTCTACCTCTGGCGCCATCCGCCAGGCGCGCCGGCGGCACCACCGGCGATTACTTCGCTCGCAGTACTGCCGCTGGCCAATCTGTCAGGCGACCCGGCGCAGGAATATTTCGCCGATGGCATGACGGAGGCGCTCATCGGCAACCTTGCGCGTATCCGCGCGCTTCGCGTTGTCTCGCGCACGTCAGTGATGCGATTCAAAGGCGGCACCCGCTCTCTTCCTGAGATTGCGCGGGCGTTGAGCGTGGATGCGATCGTCGAAGGGTCGGTCCTGCGCACGGGCGATCGCGTGCGCATCAGCGTGCAGCTGATTCACGTGGCGACGGATGCGCATCTGTGGGCGCGCGAATACGAGCGCGACTTGACCGACATCCTGAAGCTGCAGGGTGAGGTCTCGCGCGCAGTTGCCGAAGAGATCCAGGTTCAGATCACGGCAGAGGAGCGTGCCCGCCTGGCATCGGTTGCTTCGGTCGATCCAGCCGCGTACCAGGAGTACTTGCTGGGCCAGCATTATCTGTGGAGGCTGGACGAGGAGGATCTGACGCGAGCAATCGATCATTTCGAGCAAGCGACACGCCTCGATGGCCGGTATGCCGCCGCGTATGCCGGTTTATCTCACGCGTGGTGGTGGCGGGGTGTGTGGGGAGCGAAGTCTCCGAAACAAGTAGAGGTGCAGTCACGCGCCGCCGCACTTCGGGCGTTGGAGCTCGATCCGCAGCTCGCGGCAGCGCACGTCTCGACCGGTCGCATCAAATTCTCATACGACTGGGATTGGTCGGGTGCCGAGATGGATTTCGGCCGCGCCCTGGAACTCGACCCGAACAGTCTGGACGCCCATTTCTTTGAAGGCATGTTGTTCATGGCTCTGGGGCGCTTCCCGGAGTCGATCGCCCACATCGAGCGAGCCGAGCAGCTCGATCCGTTGTCGGCGACGGTTCAGTCGGCGTTCGGCAGGATCCTCTACCGTGCGCGCAGATTCGATGAGGCAATTCTGCATCTGAACCAGGCCATCGAGTTGCAGCCAGAGGCCCCCGGAAATTATGGACGGCTCGCAGATGTCTACGAGGAGATGGGTCGGTACGACGAGGCGCTTGCCGTCCATGAGAAAGAGAAGAGGGTGTCAGGGCGGGCACAGGATCTCAGCCCCGCCGTGGCTCGAATCTACGCGCGCATGGGCAAGGCTGACGAGGCAAGGAGAATCCTCGATCTGCAACGGACCAGGGGATCGCAGTGGTTTGTGCTGGCAACGACCTACGCCGCACTGGGCGATAAGGACGAAGCCTTCCGATTGTTGTTCCAGGTGACCGAAGAGCGCGACGCGCTGAACTACGTCAAAACGGATCCGCGTCTGGACAGCCTGCACTCGGACCCCAGATGGCAGACGCTGCTGCGTCGGATGAACCTTCCGACTGAGCCGGACGGCCACTGAATCGTTGGCGACGCGCTTGCAACCGGCGCAGTGCCCGGGGAAGATCGCCGCGCCTCAATTGCCGGAGTCGGATGTGGCCAACTGCCGTGGGTTTGGAATCGAGCGTGTTGCGATGTTCTTGCTCGCGAGCGCGTGCGCCAGCGGCGCGGCCAGTGCTGCCACGCCACCGTTGCTGCCCGAACCGGTGATCGCAGCACTTGCGAATGAGCTCGATGGCGATCGCGCCAAGCACGACGTCGAAGTATTCGCGCAGCTGCATCGCATGCGCGCCTCTGAGCCGTTTCATCGTGCCACCGAGTACATCGTGGCCGAACTGCGGCGTGCCGGCCTGGACACTGTGGAAGTGCTGCGGTTTCCCGCGGACGGGAAGACGATGTTCGGCACTCAGAAGGCGCGGCCGGCTTGGGATGCAGAGTTTGCCGAACTGTGGGACCAAGGCACTCGCATCGCCAGCTGGGAATCCATGCCCTTGTCGCTGGCTCAGGACAGCGACAGCGGCGAGGTCACTGCCGATTTAGTAGACGTGGGTGCAGGGACACGAGAGCAGGACTATGCGGGCAAGCAGCTACGCGGCCAACTGGTGCTGACCAGCTCGCAGCCCGAGGCCGTCGCGCCGCTGGCAGTGGATCGCTTCGGTGCGGCCGGCATCGTCAGCTATGCGCAGAACCAACCGACGGCCTGGTCGCGTGAAGATGAGTCGCTGGTGCGCTGGGGGCATCTGGACAGCTTCAGTCCGCGTCGCACCTTCGGCTTCATGGTGTCACTCAAGCAGGCGCGCAGTTTTCAGGCGCGCCTGACCGCGGGCGAAACGGTGCGGCTGCACGCGAGTGTCAAAGCGCAGCGCCATCCAGGCGAGTACGAGATCGTCACCGCAACGATCGCCGGCGCGGATCCCGCGCTGACTCAGCAGCAGATCGCTTTCACGTGCCATCTCGATCATCCCCGGCCGGGCGCGAATGACAACGCCAGCGGCTGTGCGACGATTCTGGAAGTTGCGCGCAGCTATGCGCACCTGATCGCGCAGGGCAAGCTCGCGCGTCCGCGCCGCACGCTGCGCTTCTTCTGGCCTCCCGAAATCGAAGGCAGCACCCTTCTGCTGAACGCGCGCCCCGATCTCGCCAAGCAGATCATTGCCGACATCCACATGGACATGGTCGGCGGCGGCCCGCGCACCAAAGCCGTGTTCCATGTCACGCGCTCGCCCGCCAGCCTGCCGAACTTCATCAACGACGTGGCCGAGGCGTTTACTGCCTTCGTCAACGCCGAAAGCGAAGCCTTCGCAGCCGGCCGCGGCTCGCGCTATCCGCTGATTGCTGCCAGCGGTGACAAGCAGGCGCTGCTCGCACAGGTGAAGGAATTCGATGCCGGCAGCGACCACGTGGTGTTCACCGACAGCTCGTTCCGCATCCCGACTATTTATATGAATGACTGGCCGGACCGCTACATTCATACGACCGGCGATCTGCCCGAGAATATCGACGCGACGAAGCTGGAGCGCGCAGGTTTCATCGGTGCAGCGAGTGCCTGGTTCCTCGCCAATCTGACCGCAGAAGACTTGCCGGCGCTCGCCGCACTGCTCGAACGTCAGAGCTTGCGACGGACCGCAGTGATGCTGGAGCGTCGCGGCGGATTGCCGCCTGCTGAGCAAGGGGCGCTGGAAACACTGCACATGGCGTACGAGCGCGGTGTGTTGGACTCGCTGGAGCGTTGGCTGACCGTGCCACCTGCGATGCGTGCTACGCGCCAGCGGTTTCTCGGGCAACTGGCCGGCATTTCGGTCGCTGATCGCAGCTCCGCCAAGCGCGAGCCGCCCGGCGTCGTGTACGTGCGCAATGCCGAACCCAAAGGTCCGATGAGCGTGTTCGGCTACGACTACCTGGTCGATCATCTCGGTGCAGAGCGTGCGGCAGCGCTGGCGCTTACAGATTATTCCGGTCTGCGCGGCGGAGGCGGTGAGTACTCGATCGAGGCGCTCAACTTCGTCGATGGCCGCCGCAGCGTCCGCGACATTCGCGATGCGCTGGCCGCGGAGTTCGGCCCGGTGCCTCTCGAGCACGTGGCGGCGTATCTCGAAGCGCTGGAGACCATCAAGGTTATTCGTCGGCGGTAATAACTTCCGCAATCTGCGCGCCACGTTCGTGGAGCACGATCGGACCAGGGCGGCTCATTCAGGCGGCGAAGGTGGCGCCACGACGAAGAACGACGAAAAAGATGGGTAGTATGACCGTGCGACTGTACCCAGATTGGATACGTGGACAGCAGCACGGAGGTTCCGGTGCGCACGATGCTTCTCGCGGCGGCGTTGACTCTCACGGCCTGCGACTCGCAGCCGCCGAAGTCCATCGATGAGATCAATCAGATTGTTCGCGTGGCGGACGAGGCGATGGACGTTGCGGAGAAGATCGGTCGAGGAGCGTCCACGGCCGACGTTCACGAAGCGCTGGGGGCAATGAACCTCGCCCTCGGTGCCGCCCAAAAACAGATCTATGAGATCGAGAGCCGCGTCGGCATCGCCAAGTACCTGGGCAGAGGCTCGATCGACCCGCACGACGTAAGTGCTTGCATCCGTACGAGCGTCACCAGCGCGGCTTCGATCGAACAAATGTCCAGCGACATGTTGGCGCTTTGGCTGATGCAAACCGTGGAGTGCGCCAGCAAGTCCAGAACGTATTTCGATGCAGTGTCTGGCGATGACGCAGCCGCAGTCGCTCTGGCCATCAGCGTCATCTACCCGGTCAAGCTGGTCGGCGAAGCCAAAGGCGGGTTGGCGGCTGAGCCTGCGCTGCTGGAGGACTATCGTTCCGCCAACGAGGATATTGTCGCCAAGCTGGCGCCGAAGTGCCGCGAGCGGAAGGGCACAGGTTCTGCCGGAACCGAACAGGTGCGCTACGAATGTGCCGCGCACGAAGTGGCGATGTCAGTCCAGCCGAAGCTGGACGCGTTGGCGGCGCGATTGACGGCGTCGCGTTAGCAGCCCACGAACTTCGAAGCAACACGCAGCCGCGCAGTGCCCAAGCGCGGCGTCAAATCTCAGATTCCTTTCCCACGCAACGAGACCGATTGCAGCGCGGCGCCTCCGCCGGGCGTGACCTGCAAGATCGCCGATTTCGCACCCGTCGACGTCGGCTTGAAAACCACGCTTAACGTACAGCTACCACCTACTGCCACCTGAGCCGGGCAATTGTTCGTCTGAGCGAACTGCCCCGGATTCGTGCCCGCGAGGTTGAGCGAGGTGATCGGCAGCACGACGCCGCCTGTATTGCTGATCCACACGGTTTTTGCAGTGCTGACGGCATTGCGCGCGACATTGCCGAAGCGCAGCGCGGTCGGGGACACGGAGAAAGTTGATCTCACGCCTGTACCCGAGAGCGATACAGTCTTGGTACCTGCCCCGCCACCCGCAGTCACGCTGAGTGTAGCCACCTTCGATCCTGTACCGATCGGCTTGAACGTTACTTTGATCGCGCAGCTCGCGCCGGCAGCTACCGAGGTCCCGCAGTTGTTGGTCTGCGCGAACTGGGTGGGATTGATGCCGCCGATGGTGATCGAGGTGATCGGCAATGCCGTGACGCCGGTGCTGCGCAGCGTGATCGTCTTCGCGCTTGAAGCGAGGTTCAGTGCCTGATTACCAAACACCAGGGAGCTCGTAGACAAAGTGTAGGCAGACCCTTGGTTCGTTCCGCCAATCACGACCGGCTGCGTGATGCTGTTGGTGACTCCCCGAGTATCCGTCACTGTCAGGGTCAGGTTGATCGTCTGGGGTGAGTTGAACTGGACGCCGATGAACTTGGACTGAAGGACACCGATTTGCTGTCCAGCCACCGTCCAGACCCATGCCAGGATGCCGCGATCGTCCGTCGAACCGGAACCATCGAAGCTGCAGAAGAAGGAAGCGGTGCAGCTATAGGTGAATCTCGCGACCGGCGGCAGATTTGGGGGCGGCGGGCTCACAGGTGTCAGGAGCACTGCGCTGCGCAGACCTGTCTGGGTGTTGATCGCCCATCCTGTGATCTGTTGCGCGTCATTGATGTCGTACGCCTCCATGATTCGCCAGCTCCCCGGAACGAACAGGAGATCATCAATCATCGCGAGCAGACCCAGGTTGTCGGTATAGATGACGCCCTGGCGCAATGTACTGAGTAACCCCGTGCCTACGACATCGCCCCATTGATTGATGCCGTTCCCGGCGTTGCGCTGACCTGTTCCGCCGAGAATCTTCCAGCCTGGCCCGTCCGTGTACCGCACGACGACTTCGGCATTACCCGAGGCGCCGGAAGCGCTGCCGGCAACCTGACCGCTGGCGTTGATCGCAAAGGCGAATGAGTTGGCCCAGCCAGCAGGTTTACCCAGGAGTTCGAGGCCACCGATCGTCGACCAGCGGAATGCTTCGAGGCCCAGATAACCCGCGATCAAACCCGAGGCATTCATGTCCAGGGCGCGCGCGCTGGTCCCGGTCGAGCCGAGGCCGAGATCTCTCATGCCGGTCGCGGGAGAATGGATGAAGGATCGGATACTCAGTGATGAGCTCGCGTCTGAAGTCCCTGCGATCTGATCGGCGTCGTTGATGGCGTAGGCGGCGCTTTCCGAGCCGCCCGGCAGGACGCCGAGATCAGTCACGGCGGTGACGATGCCCTGTGGTATCGCAACGCGCCAGCGCACCGCGTGAATCGCCGAACCGGACGAGTCGAGCCGCGCTTCGCCGACGACAGTGATGACTCCCGCCGCGCGCGCGGAGACATCCCGTGCGACTCCATAGGGTTGGCTGCTCGACGTCGTTAGAACGATGACCCCGTTTTCGGCAGTACGCAGCATCGGCACAGCCAGGCCGTTGAGCGTGGTCCACCCCACGACATCGCCCGTTTGATTGACACGAAGCCCTGTGATCCCGCCGATGGGAGTGACGCTGTAGACCGGCACTCCGGTGGGCGCGGCCAGGCCCGACAGCGGCAAGAGCATGCTTGCGAGCGATATCAATGCGAAGCGAAGGGAAGCCTGCTGTGGCATGTGGCCCGTCCAAGCGATGCAGCTGGAATTTGCGAGATATTCTCAAGGCTGCACCGTTGAGTCCGGGCTGTCTGTTCGGTCGGACACACGCCAGTTGCCGGAAAGGTTTGACACGCCGCACGTCCTCAGTAATATGCGCGCCCCGGACACGAATTGAATTACTGGCAATCGACATGCCCACGTCACAGTACAGCGCAATGAACGACAACCAAGCGTGAGCTTTCGCGAGATGACTTGCGGAGCTTGCTCGCTCCCCAAGTCAGGTGCGTAGCCTTTCGGCTCCGACAAAGCCCCTGGCCGGGTCAACCTGCCAGGGGCTTTGTGTTTCTGGCGGCAGCGGCGGGCTGCGCGCTATCGACATGAAATACTTATGAGCATTCACAAATTGAATCCGGAGCGCGCCGCCGCTGACGCGACGTCGCTCGCGGTTGGTCTCGAGTTCCAGCACAAGGTCTTCGATCTCGCGGACAGCGTGATCAAGACGCGCGCCATGCGTGCGCTCGAAAACACGGGCGCGCGCTATCCGATCTTTCGCCGCGTCCGCTGCGCCGCGCGGCGCAAGCTGGAAGACATCTTCGACGACTTGGCGACGCAATCCGGCCTGGCCGCGCTGCGGCTCGCCGAGGGCTCGCTGCTGCTCGATGGACCGGGCGTGTTCATCGACGCGGACGGATGGCGCAAGGCGGGTTACTGCTCGTGCCAGTTCGGTATCTGGACCGACAGCGTGCAGCGGGCGATGGACTTGCGTGAGCAGCTGTTCCGCATCGTCGGCGATCGTTACGAAGCCGAGCAGACCTTCACCATCGACTGGTACTTCACCGACAGCAACCGCGGACTCAACAGCACGTCATTCGACGAGCTGATGGTCGATCGGCTCTACGACGAAGCGTATCCGTCCATCGGCGAGCCGATTGCGTCGTTCATCGACCGCTATCTGGACGCGAGCGAGACCGTGCTGGTACTCCAAGGCGGCCCCGGCACTGGCAAGACCCGGCTGGTGCGCGCCATCCTGAGCGCCCTGTCCGCGCGCAAGCAGGACAGCGCGAAGGTCCTGTACACCGCGGACAAGCGCGCCCTGGAAAGCGACGAAATCTTCGTCGAGTTCGTCACCGGCTCACACGACGCGTTCGTCATCGAAGATGCCGATCATCTGCTGCTCGCGCGCAGCAACGGCAATCACGACCTGCATCGCTTCCTTGCGATCGCAGACGGCGTCGTGCGGGCGCAAGGCCGCAAGATCATCTTCACCACGAACCTGGCCAACGTGAATGACATCGATGACGCGCTGCTGCGGCCGGGCCGCTGCTTCGCCAACGTGCGCACGCGCAATCTGCGGCATGAAGAAGCGGCGCGCGTCATGCAGCGCATGTCTCGCGACGGGTTCATTGCGCAGTCGACACTCGAGGAACTATTCGAGCCCGGGACGAAGGATGTGGCGCTGGCTCGGATCTACCGTGCTTTCGCACCTGGCATGCGCCCGTAGCCTTTCCTGCGCCGACGCGCGGCGTAACCCGTCATCAGCAGTCCTGCCGCCGAAAGTAACAGGGTGCCGGGCTCTGGAACGCTCGTTGCCGGCGCGCACGTCGTGCAAGTGAAACTGTCGAACCAGCCGGAGAAAGTTCCGCCAGCGCCTTCGTCGATGAAGAATCCGCCGAGCCCGGACAAAGGGGGCGTGATCGAGGGTATCCGCGCGTTGTGGAAAACGTCGGGATCGTAGAGCTGGAAAAATCCCATCGAAAGGAATTGATCGGTCGCAAAGATCCCCAGACCGTCGGCACCCCCACCGACCCCCACTGAGGGATCATTGTTGTAGATGTCGACGTCGATCTCTCCGATACGGCCGCCATGCACGATGAATTCCTGATCGCCGATGCGAGTCTCGAACACCGCGCTCCAGCGGTGATCGACGTACTGGCCGTGGGTATGACTCGGATCGCGATCTCGAAGCCCGTCGTGAAATGAAACGAGGCCGCTGAAGGCTTCCGGTACAGCGAGGTCTCCCATCGGACCGATGGTGAGCGTGCCGGTAAACTCATAGGTGACGAGGCTGGCGTGCGCGGCGCTCGCAAGCATCAAAGTTGCGGCGGCAGCGACGCTCTGTTTGACAAGGCGATTCATTCGATCACTCCCTTGGCTCAGCTGAATGACAGGTACCTGCATTCCAGTATCGGAAACGCAGCGAGATTCCAGTCACGCCGAGTGAAAGAGCGATTCGCCTGTAAATTATTTCGACGCAGTCGTCAAACCGCGCGTGTCGCTGTGGCCGGCGAAATTGCTGCTGCCCGGCGTGCCGGATACCACGCGGCCAGCAGGCCGATGATCCACAGCGCCGGAATGCCTGCGACGAGGTAATACAGGTCGAGCCGCGGCAACTGGTATTCACTGGACAGCCACGAACCGGCAGCGAGCGCGAGCGCGCAGCCGACGATCACGCCGGCCGTCGTGATGAGCCAATTCTCGACTATGTATTGGCCGATGATGTCGATGCGGCGTGCGCCGACGGCCCGTCGCGTGCCGATCTGCTTGGTGCGCGTGCCGACGTTGAAGGTCGCGAGGCCGAACACGCCGAACGCCGTGATCGTCAGCAGCAGCACGGTCACGACGATGAGGAACGTCGTCATGTTCCGGTCAGCGATGCTGGCGCGGTCCTTGAAGTATTGCAGCGGGCGGATCCAGTCGATGAAGCGATCGGGATCGGGCGCCTCGAAGTGTTTTTCGACCGTGCTCATGACCTGCGCCATGCGGCCGGGCCGAACCCTGACGGCGTAGGTCGCCGCGGGTTCCTCCGGATAGGGGAGGCGCGGCAGGAAGGCCACGTGCTGCTGGTTGTCCCTGTTCATCGTGTGACCGTCCAGGTTCTCGATCACACCCGTGATGATCGCGGGCGAGCTCAGGAAGGGGCCGGCTGCGTACACGCCTTTACCGACGGCTTGACCGTCCGGGAACAGGGCGTCCGCCAGGACGCGACTGATCAGAACTTGTGACACGGTTGACTCGGCGTCGTCGCCCACTTTGGGCGGCAGAATGTCCTGCGGCAGAAAGTTGCGGCCGGCGACGAGCTTCACACCTAGCACGTCGAGAGCCTGGTCATCCACCGTGTGGATCGCAGCGCGCACGGCGTGAGCCATGTCTCCCTGTTTGAGCATGAAGCGTGTGCGATTGCCACGGCCGACCAGCGGAGCGTAGTCCATCACCGACGCGGCCTCGACGTCCGGCACGCTGCGCAGGTACTCGAGGTCAGCGCGAATCGTCGCGGCGTGCTGATAGCGCGGGGTGAAGCCGGCGCTGCGGATCACAAACACTTGCTCGACGTCGATGCCGGTCGCGTGCCCGATCTTGTCGATGCGTTGCTTGGCGATGTAGACCGCGTTGACGAGCACTGCGAGCGCGAGCGCAACCTGTGCGGCGACGAGCCAGGGACCCGCACCTTCGCGCAGCAAGCCGAGCAGAGTCGGGCGGATTTGCAGATTCACGAGTCCCCCGCGAGCCTATTGGCTCTTCAGATAGACGGTCGGCGGCACGCGGCCAATACGCCACGCGGGATAGCTGCCGGCGAGAAACGTCGTCACGACGGTGAGTACCAGCGCCCAGACGAGTGTCGCCGAGTCGACGTGCGAAAAGCCGGCGTAGCCCGAACCTGTCTCGGTGCTGTTCGCGTACAGCGCACGCAGTCCCCACAATCCTGCTGCGCTCAGCAGCAGACCGACGATGCAGCCGCCCGCCGCGAGGATGCCTGCCTCCACGATGTGTTGGATGAATATCTGCGCGCGACTCGCGCCCAGGGCGCGCCTGATGCCGCTCGCAGGCGCACCCTTCAAGAATTTCGCGAGCAGCAGTCCGGCCGTATTGATGAGGCACACGACGAGGAACGCAAACGCGAGCCGCACCAGCATGCGATTGTCGTCCTGCACGATCTCCTGATCGCGCAGCCACTGCTCCACGTTCGTCAAGCGATTGTTTCGCGGCCGCTGAAAACGGCCTGCCGCGTGTTGTTGGGACCAATAGGCATCGAGCACGGTCTGCATACGCTCGCGGGCGCGCGCGTCCGGTAGCTCCACCCACATCTGAATCCACGCGCAGCTCGAGGCGGCGACTTGCTCAAAAGTGTCGGTAGCTTCCGCTGTGTTCCAGCAGCGCAATGTGCCGCTGGTCAGCTGCGCGAGCACGCGACCCCAGCCCCACGGGATGTACGCGTCCTCCGGATCATCGAACGGACCCGTGTTCATGTCATAGAAGCGCGGCAATGGATGCCACTCGCCGAGGACGCCGATGACACGAAACTCGCGATCGTTCCAGCGTATGGTCTGGCCCACGCCGCTCGCACCACCGAACAGCCTGGCGTTCAAGGCGCGACTCAGGACGATGACGTTCTGGGCCCCGGCGTCCGCCTGCGCGGTCCAGCCGCCTCCGTATTGAAACGGCACATCGAACATTTCGAAGAAGTCGCCAGTCGTGATGCGGGTGCGCGTCTTGAACGCCCGGCCGCCGTCGGCCCCGCCGCTCACGACACCGTTGACCGGATACATGATGACCTTGCGCAGCGGCACGTCCGAGGCCGCAAGGTAGGTCGCGTCCATGTACGTCATTTGTGGTGGCGGCAACTGCGGGCGCTCCGGATAGGCCGGCCCTTCGGGATCCCAGTCATCCATCGTGACCGAATAAACCCGATCGTTCTTCCACCACAGCGGGTTGCTCGACACGCCGTGATAGACCGTGAGGATCGTGACGCACACGCCGATGCCGAGACCGATTGCCAGCACCATCAGTGCCGTGAGCCCCGGCGTGCTCGCCAGGCTCCTGAGCGCGAGCCGTCCGTAGTACGCGAACATGAAGTGCTCCTGCGGCTCAGGCCGCTGCGCTTGGGCTCGGTGGCTGCGTTGCTTGCGGCGGCGAGGCGCCGGTGTCTGCCAGTTGTCCGTCGACGATGTGCACATTGCGTTGTGAGCGGCGCGCCAGCTCGGCGTCGTGCGTCACCATGACGATCGTCGTGCCGCCGCGATTGATCGCGGCGAGCAGGTCCATGATCTGCCGCGCCATGAGCGAATCGAGATTGCCGGTCGGCTCGTCGGCCAGCAACAACACCGGCTCGCCGACGATGGCGCGAGCGATAGCAACACGCTGCTGTTGGCCGCCCGAGAGTTGCGACGGCAAATGCTTCGTCCGCGACGACAGGCCCACGAGATCGAGTGCGCCGCTGACGCGCTTGTGACGCTCGGCCGAGCTCATGCGACGATAGCGCAGCGGCACGTCGACGTTGTCATAGATATCGAGCGTTGGAATCAGATTGAAGCTCTGGAAGATGAAGCCGAGCTTCTCGTTGCGCAGCCGCGAGCGCGCATTGTCGGAGAGTCGGCTCACGTCCTCATTCGCCAGCTCGTACACACCGCTGTCGAACGGCTCCAGCAAACCCGCGACGTTCAGCAACGTCGTCTTGCCTGAGCCGGACGGGCCGGTGATTGCGACGAACTCGCCGGCGCTCACCTCGACGGAGAAATCACGCAGCGCGTGCGTCTCTACCACGTCAGTGCGATACACCTTGCTGACGTGAGTCATCTTCAGCATGACAATGCCTCCGTGCAGATGGCCATTTTTTTGACGCGCCGGAGCTTAGCTTGCTGGTGCTCGCGCGAGCAATGCAGCACGTAGCGCCAAGTGCGCTGATCGGCGCATATAGAAGAATGCATCGGCCGCGAGCGCGTCGCTTTGTGTTCGAGCAAATCCGAACGTGCAACGTTCGTTCACAAGGAGAGCTCAGATTCCTGCGTACCAGCTCCAGCCATTGCGAATATTCCAGTCGTCGTCGAAGTGATCCGTCACGACGATGCGGCGGAGGAATTTCTGACTCTTGTAACCCAGTTGAGTCTCAACTCTGGCGCGCAATGGGGCGCCGTGACTGATCGGCAGGTCACGGCCATTCATCCCGTATGCGAGGATGGTCTGCGGGTGCAGCGCGTCCAGCATGTCTATGCCATCGGCATAAGCATCATAGGCGTCGAAGCGCACGAATCGCGCTGTTGGCCGAGTCCCGACAGCTTGCAGAACATTGCGCAGTGGCACTCCAGTCCATTGTGCTATCGCTGACCAACCTTCCTCGCAGGTGTGCCGCGTGATCTGTGTTCGCGAAGGCATGCGCTTCAAGTCAGCCAGCGAGAAAGCGCCTGGCCGCGTGACGCTGCCTTCGACGATCAGCCGCCAGTCGGAGAAGTTGTTCGCGAGCAGACGGTCATAGACCGGCCCGTACTCCTTGTTGAAGATGGACTTGTTCGGGTCGGCCGGATTCGTGGTACCGATCGCCGGTACCGAAGAAATGTCGCGGTAGTCGTATTCGCGGGCGAGGGAGTGTGCAGGCAGCAGCAGGCGATGGGCTTTGTAGGTCAGCAGGTCGCCCATGCGCAAGACGTGGCCGTAGGTTGGAGGCTCAGTCTGCGTGCAGCCCGTCAGTGCCAGTCCAGCAGATGTGGCCATGCCCGCGACGAACGCGCGACGCGAGATTGGACTTCGCGTAGTCATGCTATTTCCCCCACGTCATGGCGCGCAGCTGTTGGCCGAAGCCCGTGGCAATGACCATCGCAACGTGAACGATGAAGAACAGAATCAGTGCGGCGAAACCGAAGAAGTGCACGGTCCGAGCGGACTGGTAGCCGCCAAACAGATCGAGGAGCACGGGGTAAGCAGTCGTGATCGCTGGCGACATCGTGAGGCCGGTCGCGATCATGACGGGTAAGACGATGAAGACGACGCTCGTGTACGTCAGCTTCTGCAAGAGGTTATAGCCCGGTCCAGCGTGCGACGCCGCGAAATCGATCCGCAGGTGATCCTTCAGGTCCTGCCAGACGGCTGATGGTGCAAGCTCACGAATGCGCGGCAGCAGCTCGCGCGCTATGTGGCTCGTGGCGAAACCAAATGCAAGATAGACAATGCCCGCGACAACGAAAATCCACGCTGCAAGGAAGTGCAGGCTGCGCGCCCAACCGTTCTTATTGAAGATTTCATAGTTGCGCTCGGCACTGATGGGGCTGCCAGGCAACTCTGCAAAGACAATCGCTGGCTGCAACTCACTGGGGAGATAGTTGTTGCTGATGGGCAGCGTCAAGAAGGCCGGGGTGAGGTCATTGCCAACCTCGCCAAGATACAAGCGTGGATGAACCATCAGGATGAGAAAGCCACTGACCGCGAGCGTCAGGAAACTCGCAGCAACCAGCCAGTGACAAATCCTCACCCACGACGGGTGGCTCCTCATGACGATTACGGCGCGGCTGGGGCTGCGCCCCGCCGCTTCATCTGATATTCCGAGTGCAGCTTCCAGGTCTTGCCGCCATCGCTGGTTGATTCATCGCGGTAGACGAAGGAATCCGAGCGGATATCGTTGAACGACCATCGGTGCGTCTCGCTGCCGAGGTCCGGCGTTTCGAGTACGAACCGATCGTTTCCCTGCGGCCCGCCCGTGAAGCGGGCGATTGAACTGTGCTCGGGGTCGACAAACGTTGCGTGCCACGTTCGCGACTTCGGATCGAAGTAATGCAGGGTGGTGTAAACCTCCCGCTCCGACCGCTTCCCGGACGGGTTGACGATCCAGACGTCCTGTATCGCTCGCCCGTCCATGACCCAGCCAACGATGAATTCACCTGTGCGGTGAATGGCCTTGCCGTCCTTCGCGAAGTCGGTGTACTCGACGTCCCAGGTTCCGACGAGGCGACCGGGCACTTGCGCCTGATCGCCCAACGAGGGATTCGGGCTCGTCGCCTCGAGTGCCGCAACCAGGTCGAGAGGTGGAGTGGTCGCAGGCGCGCTGCCGACCGACCACAGCCCCGAAGCCATCAACCAAACTGCATAGTGCTTTTTCATGGCAGCAGTGTAGGTGCGAAGGTCTGCACTGACCCAGACCGCTTACTGCATTCGGCCGGCGATTCGCTGCAGTCAGTCCAGCGCCCTATGCTTCCTTCAGCAGTGGAGTAGCTTCTTGCAGCGTTCTTCATGCAAGCGAACTCAAGCACGATGGACAATCTCGAATCACCGGCGTAGCCTCGATTCGAAACTGATACCTACAAGCGGAACGCTTCCTTCAGGGCTGGGCATCGCATGGACGACTTCGCGCGACGTGCCGCGTTGTTCATTGCACTGTCAACCGCAATCGCGCCGTGGGCGCATGCCCAAGAGCCCGAGAAATGCCAGCCGCAGCAACTCATGGAGCAGGTGCGGCAGGGATTCGTTCCCGACATGCTGGGGTGCGAGGTCAAGCCAACCCTGACAGCCCTCGGACAGATCAATGTGGCCATCAAGGCCGGCGAGATTGCGGGGCCGCCGCCCAGAGGACGAATCGTCAGTCAGTCGCCCAACCCCGGGACTACGCGAACTCCGAACACCGCCATCGAGGTGGGTTATTCCGATGGTCGCGAGCGGGCGAACATCACGGCGAGGATGACGCTGGAAACCCCTGGCCCTTATCACGCCGGCGACGAGGTCAAGTACTGGGTGGTTGTCGGCAACGGAAGCTCGATTCCGGTGCCCTTCGTCAACGTCGAGATGCAGCTCCAGAACCTGACGATCACGCGCGTCAATCCGACCTTCGAGCGGGCCTGTCATGCAATGCCGTGCATGATGGAATCGGCCCCTCCCGACTCCAATACCAGCTTCTTCGTTTACGCGCGTATCGGCGATGGGCCGCGGTTCTCGAGTCAGGTCACGGCGCGACCGAGGCAACCGGACGCCGATCTCAGCGACAACAGCTTCCGTATCCTCAGTGACGTGGAGCGCGTCGCTACGGCAACGACGCCAGCACAAGCGGATGTTTCGGTGTCGACGACGGGTGATCCGAACGGGGAGCACCGGCCGGGCGAGCACGTCACCTATCGCATCACGATCCACAACGCCGGGCCACAGCCTGCAACGAACGTCACTGTCCAAGCAGCGTGGAAGAACATGCAGGCCGACAGCGTCACCGGCGACTGTGCAGCATTTCCGTGCACGATTCCAAGCATTGCCGCCGCGGACGATGCCTCAGTGATCATCACAGCGACGCTCGGGTCTGCCGGCGTGTTCAGCAACCTGCTGACAGTCGCTGCAGCAGAGGATTCGAATCGGGACAACAACATCGTTTCCCACGAGGGCCTTATTGTTTCGCCGACGCCCACGCCCACGCCCACGCCGACGCCGACGCGAAGGCGCAGCGCGGATATCTCGGTCGTCCGCATGGAAGGCTTGAACGACCGCGTCCATCCGGACGACCATGTTCCAATAATTTTTACGGTCCACAACGAGGGGCCGAGCGATGCGACGCGAGTGCAGGTCAACGTCTCGGGCAACAACGTCGATCTCGAAAGCAGCGGCGCACTGTGTGAAGACCCTCCATGCACGATCCGCGCGCGTTCCGACGTGACCTTCACACTCGAAGCTTCCTTTGGAGACACGGGTCCGTTCCAGGGTCGGGTCGAATTCCTGGCCGCTGAGCAGGATCCGGATCGCGACAACAATGCTTTCAGTTTCGCCGGCAGGGTCGTTTCACCGATCCCGTGGATATGGATCACGTGCGGCGGCATCGCACTACTCGGCGCCGGAGCCACGGCAACACACCTCATGCGCAGACAGCGCTGGCGCGATATCGTCAAGATCACGCCGTCGCTGGATCCGTCGGGCTCCTCATCCGCCGGCTCGCTGAGCAAGGCCGCCCCGCCCCTCGGCATCTCCTCGTGGATCGAGCCTGGCAGCGCGATGCCAAAGACTCAGATTCCGGTGACTCCGGAGAAGGTGTGACATGGGCGAGCAATACGGACGCACCGTGCGCGACTTGTTGCCCGAGAAGCTTGAGCGCATCGACGAAGTCGTCAAAGAGGAGCTGAGTCGCGAGCCCGGGATGGGTGAGGCCAGCATCCCGGGTTTCGTGTGGGAGGTTGCGGGCTCCAAGGCCACGGAGGCGGTGCGCAACGTGCTCGATTGCGATGCCTTCGGGCTGCTTGCGCGCGCATGGGCGAAGGCGCGTGAGCTGCGTGAGTACGCCGGCAAACAGCCGCAGAACAAGGAAGCGACCGCGTATCTCGGCGAGCACAGCGTGGTGACCAATGTGCACCCGATCGTGGAAGTCAGCCTGCTCGGCCTCGGCCGCACTCGGTTGCGATTCACGCTGGAGCTGGCTGCAGACTTCCGTGCCGCCGAGCTCAGGATCCTGGCGGGACGCATCATCGCGATCGGCGCAGGCGATTGCTCCGCGAGCGCGCAGCTGAAGTACGGCGAGGTCAAGCTGCACAACGAGCTGAAGACTCTGGACCTGAAGTTGTCCGGAACCATCGCGCTCGATCCACCCTTGACGATCGGCTAACGGTTCGACTTACGTGATCGGAACGGACTTGAGAAGATGGCGCGCCCGGAGAGATTCGAACTCCCGACCACTGCGTTCGAAGCGCAGTACTCTATCCAACTGAGCTACGGGCGCGCTTTTAGAGATAAAGAGGAGTCAGGCTGAAGCCTGACCCACATCAGAGTCAGGCTGAAGCTCGACCTACAGCCCCAGTCCAAAGCAGGGCGGCGATTGTACTGGTTCCGCCGCGAAAAGTGTCCGGGAGTGTCCGGTTGCTGTCCGGCGCTCGCGAGCGGACAAGCGGCCAGCGCCTACAGCTCCGCGCAATCGCGCGATTTTCCCCGGAAAAACCCCATTTCCGAGCGCGTTCCAACCTTGGCACACGCCGTGCAATCCAATTAGCCAAAGGCCGGTCGGACAGGTCGCCAGGGCAAACGAAGGGGAGACAGTAATGAGCACGCGTTCAGTACGTCTTTTAGGAATGGGACTCCTCTGCTCGCTGATGCCCCTGACCGCGATTCGGGCCGATGCGCCGGCGCCGGCTGCTCCCGCGAGCCGCCTGGAGGCGCTGCTGACAGCGCACGACGTGCGCTACGCGATCCAGTCGCCGCGCGCGAGAGCGAGCGATTGCCTGCACACCGAAGCGGAGCGAGGCCGATGATCACACCGTTGCATTCCGATTCCGGCCCGAAGGTGACGCGAATTCGCGATACCTCGGCGCAGGACATCGCTGTCGATCCGGCACCGGCGCAGAAGCGCCGTCGCTATAAAATGATCGGGATCGGCGCCGGTGTGTTGCTGCTACTGATCGTGATCGCGTTCGTCGTCCGTAACTGGCTCGCTGCCGAAATTTCCGTACCGATCGAGCGCGTCCGCATCGCCGAAGTGACGCGCGGCCCGTTCGTTCGCGATATTTCCTCGCAGGGCACCGTCGTCGCTGCCGTGAGCCCGACGATGTTCGCCATCGCACCGGGCACCGTGCACTACCTCGTTCAGGCCGGCGACGTCGTCAAGAAGGACCAGCCGATCGCGGCGCTGGAAAGCCCTGAGCTGCGCAACGAGTTGCAGCGTGAACAGGCAGGGCTCGACGGCCTCGAGGTTGCCGTGCAGCGTCAAGGCATCGATACGCGGCGCGAGCTCGCCGCCAACCAGCAGGCGATCGACCTTGCGAACGTCGCAATCCAGGCGGCCGAGCGCGAGATGCGCCGCGGCGAGGATTCGTGGGGCAAGCACCTCATCAGCGAGCGCGACTACGAGAAGTCGCGTGATGATGCAGCCGCGGCTCGCGTCAATCACAAGCATGCGATCGAGACGGCGCAACTGCAGAAGGAAAGCCTGCAGTTCGAGCTGCGCGCGCGCCGGCTGGAGCGCGACCGGCAGCGCCTGGTCGTCGAGGACCTCCAGCGACGCGTTGGCGAGCTGAACCTGAAGTCGCCGGTCAACGGCATCGTCGGCACGCTCGCTGTGGCCGAGCGCGCCTCCGTCGCGCAGAACGCGCCGCTCATCACCGTGGTCGATCTCACCGCGTTCGAGATCGAGTTCCAGGTGCCGGAGAGCTATGCGGACGATCTGGGTTTGGGGATGGACGCGGAAGTGAGTTACGGCACGAAGAAGTACGCGGCGAAAGTCAGCGCGGTGTCGCCCGAGGTGCGGTCGGGTCAGGTGACCGGCCGCCTGCGCTTCTCGGGCGAAGTACCGCAGGGCTTGCGCCAGAACCAGCGGCTGTCGACGCGCATCGTGCTGGAATCGCGCGACGACGTGCTGAAGGTGCAGCGTGGTGCGTTCCTCGACACCGGCGGCGGGCGCGTCGCCTACGTCGTGCAGGGCGACGTCGCCACCAGGCGTTCGATCCGCACCGGTGCGAGCAGCATCTCCGAAGTCGAGATCCTGGAGGGCCTGCAGCCCGGCGATCGCATCATCATTTCAAACCTTGGCGAGTTCGAGCGCGTCGAAACCGTGCGGCTAGCCGACTAATCAAAGAGGGACCCTCATGTTCTCCATGCACAACATCTCCAAGGTCTTTCGCACGGACTTGATCGAGACGCACGCGCTGCGCGATTTCAGTCTCGAAGTCACCCAGGGCGAGTTCGTCGCGGTCACCGGGCCTTCCGGCTCGGGCAAGACCACGTTCCTGAACATTGCGGGCCTGCTGGAGTCGTTCGATACCGGCACGTACAAGCTGGACGACGCCGACGTCAGCCGCCTGTCGGACGACGAGCGCTCGCGCATCCGCAATCAGAAGATCGGCTTCATCTTCCAGAGCTTCAACCTGATTCCCGACCTCGACGTGTTCGACAACGTCGACGTGCCGCTGCGCTATCGCGGTATGAGCGCGCCGGAGCGCAAGAAGCGGATCAGTGAGGCGCTTGAAGTCGTCGGCCTTGCATCGCGCATGAAGCACATCCCCGCGCAGCTCTCCGGCGGTCAGCAACAACGCGTCGCGATCGCTCGCGCGCTTGCTGGCAGCCCGCGCTTCCTGTTGGCGGACGAGCCGACCGGCAATCTCGACTCGTTGATGGCGCGACAGGTGGTCGACCTGCTCGAAGACATCAACCGGCGCGGCACGACGATCATCATGGTCACGCACGATCCGGAGCTCGCGCGCCGCGCCCACCGCAATGTGCACGTGATGGATGGGCAGGTCACCGACCTGCAGCCGTTCGCAGCGAAGCCGCTGGTCCGCCCCGAGGCGCTGGCCACAGGATGACAGCCATGTTTGCTTATTACTTTCGCCTCGCACTGAAGAGCCTGCGCCGCAACCCGATGTTGAGCGGGCTGATGATCGGCGCGATCGCGGTCGGCGTTGGCGTGTGCATCACTACGCTGACGGTGTATCGCCTGATGTCGGGCAACCCGATGGCGGCACGCAACGACGTGCTCTACTCGGTCACGCTCGACAGCTGGGACTCGAACAAACCCTTTGCCGACGATCATCCGGAGCTGCCGCCGCCGGAGTTGACCTATCGCGACGCGCAGGCGCTGTACGCGTCCGATATTCCTGATCGCAAGGTGATGATGCGCAAAGCAGCGTTCGTCGTGGAAGCGCCGCCAAAGAGCGGCGTGGCACCCTTCCTCGTCACGGGCCGCACGACGACCAAGGACTTCTTCGGCATGTTCGACGTGCCGTTCAAGTATGGCGGCGGCTGGGATCAGGCGGCGGACAATGGCTCGCAGACGGTCGTGGTGCTGTCGAAGAAAACCAATGACAAGGCGTTCGGCGGCGCGGACAGCGTCGGTCAGACGGTGCGGCTCGATGGCCACGATTTCAAAGTCATCGGCGTGCTCGACGACTGGGCGCCGACGCCGAAGTTCTACGACCTGAACAACGGAAACTTCGACGAAATCGAAGAGCTGTTCGTGCCGTATGGCATCGGCGAGCAGTACGAGATGCAGAGCGCCGGCAACACCAACTGCTGGCGCGACCAGCAGATCGACAACTTCCAGGACTTCCTCAACAGCGACTGCGTGTGGATCCAGTTCTGGGTGGAGCTGCGCGGCAGCGAGAAGGCCGCGGCCTTCCAGCAGTTCATCGACAACTATGTGCGCGAGCAGAAGGCGCTCGGCCGCTTCGAGCGCCCGCTGAACAACCACCTGCGGCATCCGGACGAGTGGCTGCGGGTCAACGAGGCCGTGCAGGACGACAACCGGGTGCTGGTCGGCCTGTCGTTCATGTTCCTGGCGGTGTGCCTGTTGAACATGATCGGTCTGTTGCTTGCCAAATTTCTCGGCGCCGCGCCGCTGGTCGGTCTGCGGCGCGCGCTCGGTGCGAGCAAGGCGGCTATTTTCCGGCAGCATCTCATGGAGGTCGGCGTGATCGGGTTCGCCGGGGGCCTGCTCGGCATCGCGCTGGCGGCGCTGGGTCTATGGGGCGTCCGCAACCTCTATCAAAACTACGACGAGCTGACCCGACTCGACTTCACGATGTTGCTGACTGCGATCGGCATCGCCGTGCTGTCGGGTCTGCTCGCCGGCTTCTATCCGACGTGGCGCGTCTGCCGGGTGCAGCCGGCCGCCTACCTGAAGACGCAGTAAGAGGTCCCTATGGAACTTCGTCCCATCCTGAGCGCGATGCTGCGTAACAAGACCGGCGCGATCCTGGTCGGCCTGCAGATCGCGCTGACCCTGGCCGTGGTCGCCAACTCGGTCGCCATCATCACGACGCGTGTCGAGAAGATCGGCCGGCCGCCCGGCATCGACTCCGACAATCTGATCTTCGTGCAAAGTTACGGCTTTGGCCCGAACTACGTTCAGCGCAGCACGATCGATGACGACCTGCGGCTGCTGCGCTCGCTGCCGGGCGTGATCAGCGCTGCGCCGATCAGCCAGATTCCGCTGTCGCAAGGCGGCTCGGCGACGAACCTCGGACCGGAGCAGACGCGCGAGAAGGTCACGATCAACACCAACCACTTCTCGGTCGACGAGCACGGGGTGGAAGCCCTCGGCGTGAAGCTCGTCGAGGGCCGCAACTTCACTCAGAGCGAGATCCAGTACACCCCGGATCCGAACTCTTCGGACTTCGTGCCGTTCGTGATCCTCAACCGGGACGCGGCCAAGGCCATCTTCGGCACGGAGCACGCAGTGGGCAAGACGGTTTACGACCTGTCGCACTCGGCGGTCGTCATCGGGATCATGGAGAACATGCTCGGCTCGTGGGTCGGCTGGGACAAGCTGACGCAAGTCATGCTGACCCCGCGCATCGAGGCCGGCCCGCTGGCGCGCTATGTCGTGCGCGCCGAGCCCGGCCAGCGCGACGCGCTGATAGCGGAAATCGAGCAGAAGCTTGCGAATTCGAATCCGAATCGCGCTATCACCTACGTGAAATCGCACACGGAGATCAAGAAGCGCAGCTATCGTGCCGACAGCCGCATGGTTGCGTTCCTCAGCGTGCTGATCGTGCTGATGGTTTCCGTCACGGCGCTCGGCATCGTCGGTCTCGCGAGCTTCCATGTGAACGTGCGCAGGAAGCAGATCGGCACGCGCCGCGCAGTCGGCGCGCGGCGGATCGACATCATCCGATACTTCATGCTCGAGAACTGGTTGCTGACGACCGGCGGCGTGGTTGCGGGCAGCATTCTCGCGTTCGCCTTCGGGCAATGGCTGAGCTCCGCCTACTCTCTGCCGCGCCTGCCTCCGCTGTACGTTGGCGGCGGTGTGCTAGTGCTGTGGGTACTGGGTCAGCTGGCCGCTTTCCTCCCGGCGCGGCGCGCGGCGGCGATTCCACCGGCCATCGCCACGCGGACGGTATGATTCGCACATGGCAAGCATTCTGATCATCGACGACAACGACGCCGTGCGAACTGCGCTCGAAGTGTTGCTGGCGCTGCAAGGGCATCGCGTGCTTGCCGCCAGTGGTCCGGACGAAGGTCTGCGGACGCTCGCGAAAGAGCAGATCGACCTGGTCCTGCAGGACATGAATTTCCGCAAGGAGGCTACGTCGGGCGAGGAGGGGGTCGCGCTGTTTCACGCCACTCGCGAGCGATACCCGACGGTGCCGATCGTGCTGCTCACCGCGTGGACGCACCTGGAAACGGCCGTCGACCTCGTCAAGGCGGGTGCAGCGGACTATGTGGCGAAGCCCTGGGACGACGCGCGGCTGTTGACGACGATTCGTAATCTGCTGGAGCTGCGTCGCCTGTCCGTCGAGCAGGAGCGTGCGGCACGCCGTCGCGCCGAGTCTCGCGCAGCGCTCGCGCAGAAGTTCGACCTGTGCGGGCTGGTGTTCGAAAGCGAGCCGATGCGTGACGTGGTAACGAAGGCCACGCACATCGCGGCTGCCGACGTGCCTATCCTGATCACCGGGCCGAATGGCTCCGGCAAAGAAGTGCTGGCCGCGATCATCCAGGCGAATTCGAGCGTGCGCGGCGGTCCGTTCATCAAGGTCAACGTCGGCGCGTTGCCGAAGGATCTGATGGAGGCGGAGCTGTTCGGCGCCGAAGCGGGCGCGTATACGGGTGCCACCAAAGTGCGTCAAGGACGCTTCGAAGCGGCCGACGGCGGCACGCTGTTCCTCGACGAGATCGGCAATCTCTCGCTCGAAGGCCAGGCGAAGCTGCTGCGCGTCTTGCAGACCGGCGAGTTCGAGCGCCTGGGCAGCAGCACGACGCGTCGTGTGAAGGTGCGCGTGATCAGCGCCACCAACTCCGATTTGCCTGCG
The DNA here is from genome assembly GCA_035606615.1 of Steroidobacteraceae bacterium. GTDB lineage: Bacteria > Pseudomonadota > Gammaproteobacteria > Steroidobacterales > Steroidobacteraceae > Steroidobacter. Next base: position 315 of record DATNFA010000011.1, on the reverse strand, counting down.
GCCATCGTGGCAGGACGGTTCCGCGAGGACCTTTACTATCGACTCAACGTCATCGAGTTGAAGGTCCCGCCGCTCGCCGAGCGCAAGGAGGACATCCTGCCGCTCGCCAAGCACTTCCTCGAAGACGGTCAGAAGCTGAGCGTGCCGGCGCAGCGTGCGCTGCTGGCGCACGCTTGGCCGGGCAACGTGCGCGAGCTGATGAACACGATTCGGCGCGCTTCGCTGCTGTCGACGGCGGCGGAGATATCACCCGCAGACCTCGGGCTGGTCATGGCTCCTGGAACCTTGGAGATGGTGCCGGAGCGCGAGCCAGAT
>DATNFA010000010.1:0-34931 GCA_035606615.1 Steroidobacteraceae bacterium | reverse complement strand
ACGCGGCGAAGAAGCAGAACGAAGCGGGGAAGAAGTGAGGAGTCAGGCTAAAGCCTGACCCACAGGGCAAGATAAAAGCGCGGCGGTGAACGCCGCGCTTTTTTTTCATCCGGCGGGTGTGGCGATGAACTGCTGCAGGTGGAAGTCCGTGTCGCCGAACGTCAGGTCGATGGCGGTGAGGCGCTTGAAGTAATGGCTGACGATCAACTCGTCGGTCATGCCCATGCCGCCGTGCAATTGAATCGCCTGTTGCCCGACGAAGCGACCCGCCTGACCGACCGCAACCTTCGCGGCAGACAGCGCACGGCGCCGCTCGGCGGCGTCGGGCTCGATGCACTTGAGCGCAGCGAGATAGCTCATCGAGGTTGCCTGTTCGGCGTTCAGGAACATGTCCGCCATCCGATGCTGCAGCACCTGGAATTTCGCGATCGGCTGGCCGAACTGCTTGCGGCTCTTGGTGTATTCGAGCGTCGCGGCGTTCACGGCCTTCATGATGCCGACTGCCTCGCCGCAAATCGCGCTCAGCCCGAGATCCTGGGCCGCTTCCAGCGCCGCAAACGCGCGGCCTTCGGCACCCACCAGCGCGGTCGCGGGCACTTTCACCTTGTTGAGCTCGATATCGGCAGCCTGCTGTTCGTCGATCGTGCGGTAGCCCTTCAGCTTCAGTCCGCTCGCACCCGGCGCGACGCGGAATACTGAGATCCCGTCGCGATCGCCGGTCTTGCCAGCCGTCCGCGCGCTGACCAGAAACTCGTCGGCAGCTCCGCCGTGCATGATCACGCTCTTGTGACCATCGAGCACGTAGCCGTCGCCGTTCTTCTCGGCTCGCGTTGCGACATGATTGACCTCGCCCCGCGTCTTCGGCTCCTGATGCGCGAGGATCACGATGCGTTCGCCGGCAGCGATTGCCGGGAACAGATCTGCCGCGGCCTTCTCATCGCCGCTGCGATTCAGGAATGCAGGTGTAACGACCGCCGCGCTCAGGTACGGCTCCAGCACGAGGCCTTCGCCGAGTGCGTTCATCACGAGCATCGTATCGACGGGCCCGGCACCGAGTCCGCCGTGGGTTTCCGGCACGTTCAACGCAGTGAGGCCGAGTCCTGCGAGCTGTTGCCACAGATCGCGGCTCCAGCCTTCCTTCGACTTCAGGATCTCGCGGCGCGCCTCGAATGAATAATGCTCGCGCACGAAGCGCCGCACGGTGTCCGCGAGCAGCTGCTGTTCTTCGGTAAAGTTGAAATCCATGATTGCCCTATAGCGTCGATCGAGGAGCTCAAAGCCCCAGGATCATCTGCGAAATGATGTTGCGCTGGATCTCGTTCGAGCCGCCGTAGATCGAGACTTTGCGATAGTTGCAGTACGTCGCCGCGAGCGGCGCCGCATAAGCAGGACCGGCGATGCTGCGCAGGTCACCCTCTTCCCGCGAGCCGCGCTCGAAGGGCAGGGCGTACGGGCCGACTGCGTACATCATCAGCTCGCTCAGCGCCTGCTGCACTTCGGTCCCTTTGATCTTGAGAATCGACGCTTCCGGACCCGGCGCGCGCTTCTGCGCCTCTGCCGACAGCACGCGCAACTGCGTCATCTCGAGCGCCATCAGGTCGATCTCGACCTGCGCGATGCGCGCGGCAAACAACGGATCCTCGATCAACGGCCGGCCGTTCTTGGTCTCCTGGCCCGCGATGTCCTTGAGCCGCTGCAGCTCGCGCTTGGAAGCGCCGACACCGGCGATGTTGGTGCGCTCGTGGCCGAGCAGGAATTTCGCGTAGGTCCAGCCTTTGTTCTCTTCGCCGATGCGATTCTCGACCGGCACTTTCACGTTCTCCAGCCAGACCTCGTTCACTTCGTGCGCGCCTTCCATCGTGATGATCGGCCGCACCGTGATGCCCGGCGTCTTCATGTCGATGAGCAGGAACGAGATGCCTTGCTGCTGCTTCGGTGCATTCGGATCGGTGCGCACGAGGCAGAAGATCCAGTCCGCGTACTGTCCGAGGGTGTTCCAGGTCTTCTGGCCGTTCACCACGTAGTGATCGCTCTGCCGTTCGGCGCGCGTCTTGAGCGACGCAAGGTCGGAGCCCGCACCCGGCTCGGAATAGCCCTGGCACCACCAGTCTTCGCCGCTGACGATGCGCGGCAACCAGCGTTGCTGCTGCGTCGGATTGCCGAAAGCCATGATCACCGGACCGACCATCTTCAGGCCGAACGGAATCGTGCGCGGCGCGCCGGCGGCAGCCGATTCTTCGTCGAAGATGTGGAGCTGCACGGGCGTCCAGCCGGTGCCGCCGAACTGCTTCGGCCACGTCGGAGCACCCCAGCCTTTGCGATAGAGAATGGTCTGCCAGCGCCGGTAGTCATCGGCGCGGATCGACAGGCCGTTCTTGATGCGCTGGGCAATATCGGCCGGCAGCTGCTCGCGCAAAAAGGTGCGCACTTCGTCGCGAAATGCCAGCTCTTCGGGGGTGAAGTTCAAGTCCATGGAGGTCAGGCCCTCTGCTTTATGGGTGAAAACTTGCGTCCGCGATGCGGAATAGCCGCTCTCACAGTGGACGGCGATGATAGGTGCGTGGCCCGCTGCCGGCAACTTCGCAACACCCGCTGTGCACTTACGTTAAGTGGTTGAACCATACCTTCTTACTGGCATTGTTGTCATAGCGTCCGTCTGTTGCATACAAGGCTTGGTTGCGCCCTGCGAGATGTGTTAGCTTCTGCGGCAGAATAGGCGCCCGCATTGTGGAATCTCATCATCTCAGGGCGGCGCCGCACCCAGCAGTCAGTCGAGCGCGAGGGGGAGCCGCGGATTCATGTCCCGCAAGTATTTCGAGTTCTGGCCCAAGGCACTGCCGCACGATCTTAGCGCGCCGGCGACCAACCTGTTCTACAACGCAACGGTTGCCGCGGCGCGTTACCCGGACAAACCCTTCGTCGTCTTTTTCGAAGGCGTGCTGACGTTCGCGCAGTTCGCGCAGCAGAGCGAGCAGCTCGCGGGATATCTGCAGCAGGACTGCGGAGTGCAGCAGGGCGACCGTGTGCTCCTCGTGATGCAGAACAGCCCGCAGTTCATCGTCGCGTACTACGCGATCCTGCGCGCCAACGCGATCGTGGTGCCTGTGAATCCGATGAGCGTGACCGCAGAGCTCGAGCACTACGTGCAGGACAGCGGCGCGAAGGTCGCGCTGGTGGCGCAAGAGGTCTACCCGCAGATCAAGCCGCTGCTCGGTGCGAGGCTCGATCGCGCGATCGTCGCCGCTTACAGCGACTACATTCTTCCGACCTCGCAACTGCGCATGCCGGAAGTCGTGACCGCACCGCGCCAAGCGATCAGCGATTCCCGCGTGACGCTGTGGAGCGCGGCACTGGCGGCGAGTCGCGCGCCCGGCGAGCTGCGCATGGGGCCGGATGATCTCTGCGTCATCCCGTACAGCTCCGGCACGACGGGACGACCGAAGGGCTGCATGCTCACGCATCGCAACGTGATGCACACCCTGGTCGTGAACACCGTGTGGTTCAACGGCATCCAGGACAGCAGTCAGCTCGTAGTGCTCCCGTTCTTCCACGTCACGAGCATGCAGGGCGGCATGAACGCGCCGATCTATCAGGCCAGCACGATCGTGCTGATGTGCCGCTGGGATCGCGAAGTCGCCGCCGAGCTGATCCAGCGCTACAAACTGGTCTCGTGGACCGCGATCTCGACGATGGTCATCGACTTCCTCGCGAACCCGCGACTGAACGAATACGACTTGTCGTCGCTCCAGCGAGTGTCTGGCGGCGGTGCTGCCATGCCTGCCGCTGTCGGTGAGCGTCTGCAGCAGCTCATCGGCTCGCCGTACGTCGAAGGTTACGGTCTGACCGAGACGATCGCGCCGACGCACATCAATCCGCCGGATCGCCCGAAGCGGCAATGCCTGGGCATCCCGATCTGCAACACCGAGTCGCGCGTGATCGATCCGGACACGCTCGCGGAACTGCCGCCCGGACAGGTTGGCGAGATCGTGTCGCACGGCCCGCAGATCTTCCGCGGCTACTGGCGCAACGACGAAGCGACTCGCGCCGCGTTCATCGAGCTCGATGGCAAGCGCTTCTTCCGTACCGGTGATCTCGGCTACGTCGACGAGGATGGTTATTTCTTCCTGGTCGATCGCCTGAAGCGAATGATCAACGCCTCGGGCTACAAGGTGTGGCCGGCGGAGGTCGAAGCGCAGATGTATCAGCACCCGGCGATCCAGGAAGCCTGCGTGATCGCGTCGAAGGACGCGCATCGCGGCGAGACGGTCAAGGCTGTCGTCGTGCTGCGGCCGACGCACAAGGGCCAGGTGACTGAGGGCGACATCATCGAATGGACGCGCCAGAACATGGCCGTCTACAAGCACCCGCGCATGGTCGAGTTCGTCGATGCGCTGCCGAAGTCGGCGACCGGCAAGGTGCAGTGGCGGGCGCTGCAGGAAGCAGAAATAGCGCGCGTCTCGACGGCGCAGACCGGTTGATTTTTACGCGAGCTTCATGGGGCGAATTCATCAGCGATTGAAAAAAGGGCGGATACCTTTATGGCGACGAGAGCATCAGACACGACCCGGATGATCGAAAGTGCAGGCGCAGGCGCCGCCGCCGCGGCACGGCCGCGAGTCGGCAAGCAGGACCGGCATTTCGTCACAGCCTTGTCGCGCGGACTCGACGTGTTGTCCTGTTTCCGCAGCGGCAGCCGGCTGCTCGGCAACCAGGACATCTCCGAACGCTGCCGCTTGCCGAAATCGACGGTCTCGCGGCTGACCTACACGCTGACCAAGCTCGGCTACCTGCACTACGTGAAGGAGTCGGGCAAATATCGGCTCGGCACTGCAACGCTGGCGCTCGGCAGCGCGGTGCTCGGCCGCTTCGAAGTGCGCGATCTGGCGCGGCCGCTGATGCAGGAGCTCGCTGATGCGACCGGCACGTCGGTGGCGCTCGGCGCACGTCAACGGTTGAGCATGGTCTGCATCGAGGTGTGTAAAGGTAACGCGGTGCTCTCGCTCAATATGGAAGTCGGCATGCGCTTGCAGCTCGGGACGGCGGCGATCGGCCGCGCTTATCTGGCAGTGTGCGGCGACACCGAGCGCACCGATCTGCTCGATCAGCTCAAGGAGCTGGACCACGTTGCGTGGCCGGCGTTGAAGCAAGGCATCGACAAGTCGCTCGCGATGTACCAGGAGCTCGGGGTGTGTGCGTCGTTCGGCGAATGGCAACCCGACGTCAACGGCATCGCAGTTGGCTTCCGCCCGGGCAACGGTCTGCCGCCGATGGCGATCAACTGCGGTGCGCCGGCATTCAAGGTCTCGTCGAGCTACCTGTTGAACGACGTCCGGCCGAAGCTGATCGAGCTCGTGCACCGGATCGAAGAAGGCCTCGGCCAACGCGCCCCCGAAATGGCGCGATAGAAACTTGCAGGTCGGGCTTCAGCCCGACTCTCCACCCACAAAGGGCGCGCATCGTTCGATGCGTGCCCTTTTTCTTTCGACGTCTGCCCCGAGCAACAGCTTTCAAGCGGCGCGCGCAGCGTCCACCATGCGTCCCATGAACGCGCCGTCTACCCAGGAACTTTTCCGGCGCGGGGCAGTTAGTCCCGTGTTGTTTTCGTCATCTACGCCGATCAGTTCATGCGCGAGACAGTTCAAGCCAAAGGCATTCGCGCACCGGCGTACGCAAGCGGCGTGACCGCTCCCGTGCGCCGCATCGACCGCATTCAGCGCGGCACCGCCGAACCGCCCTCGGTGGCGTTGCAGCGGCACATCCTCAATCCGACGGTAATCGTCGCAACCCTATTATTGACGGTGTTGGCGTACGGTTCGCCGCTCTCGCAGCACTATCTGGCGCTCGCGGCGCTCGCATTTCTCATCTCGGCACAGGTCGTCAGCGATCCGGTGCTCGACAGCTCCGGCAATCGCGGCATCTCGATGCTGTTGACCCATCGCATTTTCAGCGAGTGGTTGCTTGTCTCGGCCGCGCTACTGCTGCTCGCGTTCGCGTTGAAGGTCACTGAAATGTTTTCGCGTAAGGTGATTCTTACGTGGTTTGCGATTACGCCCTTTGTGGTCGTCGCGGCACAAGTCGGTTTCCGTCGTTACGCTGCATTCTCGGCCATGCGGGGAAAGATCCTACAAAGTCACGTCATCATCGGCGCGAACGAAGTCGGTGCGCGGCTCGCGCGACGACTGCGCGCGAATCCGCATCTCGGTACGTTCCGCGGCTTCTTCGACGATCGTCACAGCGAGCGTCTCCCCGGATTGCCCGATGAGCAGTTGCTCGGCGGCACCGCCGACATCGCGAACTACGTGCGTCTGAACAGCGTGAGCAGTATTTACATTTGCCTGCCGATGCGGCCGGACGAGCGCGTCACCCGGCTCCTCGAGGAATTGAAGGACACCACCGCATCCGTGTACTTCGTGCCCGACCTGTACGTGTTCGACACGATGCAGGCGCAGGTCTGCGATCTCGACGGCATTCCGCTGTTCGCCGTGCGCGAGACTCCGTTCTCCGGCATGAACGGCGTGCTCAAGCGTGGCAGCGACATGGTTTTCGCGACGATTCTGCTGGCGGTGATCTGGCCGGTGCTGCTCGCGCTCGCAGTGGGCGTGCGCATGAGCTCTCCGGGACCGGCGCTGTTCCGCCAGCGTCGTTACGGTCTCTACGGCGAATCCATCTACGTCTACAAGTTCCGCACCATGCGCGTCTGCGAAGACGGCCGCACGATCACTCAGGCGCAACGCAACGATCCGCGCGTAACGCCGTTCGGCAGCTTCCTGCGACGCACGTCGCTCGACGAGCTGCCGCAGCTGTTCAACGTGCTCGCCGGCACGATGAGCCTGGTCGGGCCGCGGCCGCACGCCGTCAGTCACAACGAGGAATATCGCAAGGTCATCGCCGGCTACATGCTGCGACACAAAGTCCGCCCCGGCATCACCGGTTGGGCGCAAGTGAACGGCTATCGCGGCGAGACCGAGACCGTGGAAAAGATGCAGCGGCGCGTCGAGTTCGATCTCGACTACCTGCGCAACTGGTCGCTGCGTCTGGACCTCACGATCATGCTCAGGACCGCGCTGCTGGTCTGGCGCGACCGCAATGCTTATTGATTGGCTTACTCACTGACGGCACCGGCACGGAGAATTTTAATGCGAAAGACCCAAGTGCACACGTGGATCGCGATGTTCTTCTGCGTGCTCGCCGTGGCCGCGGAAGCCCTGAAGAGCGGCGCGATCCATCTGCCTTTCTGAGGCGAAGGCGGCAATCGATGCTGAGCCTGCCCGCGCCCGCTGCGGCGCTGTTACGATTCTTCGAAGACGAGCGACTCGACTACTGCGTGCTCGGCGCAGTAACCGCCGAGCGCATCTCTGTCGTTGTCGCGAGCGACGTGATCGAGCGAGTGCCGGCGCTGCTGCGGACTTTCGGCGCCCGCAATGAGCTCGACCTGATCGATCATCGCGCGGCGCCCGACAGCGTCGACAGCTATCGGCTGAGCTGCACCAGCCGCGAAGAGCACCCGCAGTTCCTGACGATCGAAGTGCGCGCCGACTACATGCGCTGCGGGCACGTCGTGTTCCGAGCGGGCGAAATGTTGCGCGAACGCGTGCGCGCGTCCGGTTTCGCTGCACTCGCGCCGGCGAAGGAATTTGTCTGTTACCTGCTGCGTTGTCTCGATGCAGGAGTGATCGCCGAAAGTGATGGAGCCCTGTTGAGCTCGATGTGGCGGCGGGATCCTCAGGGCGTCGAAAAGCACGTGGCGCGCTTCTGGCGCGCGGACCGCGAAGGCGGCGTCATCATGCGCGCCGCTGCGTCGAGCAACTGGGAAGCCGCGCAGGCCTGCTTGCGGCCTCTGCAGAGCGCTTTGCGTCTGCGCAATATCGTCCCGCCGCTGGTGTGGCTGCGCGAGGAGCTCACCCGTCTGCGCCGCTGGTCGCGTCCGCAAGGCCTGTTGATTGCCTGCCTCGGGCCGCCGGGCAGCGGCAAGAGCAGCGTCATCCAGTCGCTCAGCGGCAGGCCGCTCGAAGTGTTCGAGAACGTGCACATGATGGAGTTGCGCCCCGGCGTGATGCGCGCGAGCACGATCAAGCCGGGCAGCGGCACGCGCAAGCGCGAGCCGCGCGGGCGTTTCACGACCATCATCAAGCTGATGATGTTCGTTGCCGACTATTGGCTCGGCTACTGGCTGTGGATTCGTCCAAAACTCGTGCGCTCTACGCTGGTCGTTTCCAATCGCTATTTCGACGACGTGCTGGTCGATCCGCGCCGCTATCGCATCGACCGCGCACTCGCGTTCGCGCGCTTGCTGTTGCGCTGGGTGCCGCGTCCGGAGCTGTGGCTGGTGTTCGATATTCCGTCGCAGGTGCTCCAGGAGCGCGAGGGACGTGAGCTGGGCGAAGAGGAAGCGACCCGCCAGCGTGGCGAGTATCGGCGACTCTTGCGCGGTCATGAGAACGTCGTCGTGCTGGATGCCGATCAGCCGCTCGATCGCATCGTTGCGCAAGCGGAGTGCGCGATCGCTGCGCAGCTCGCGCGTCGCACCTCGGAGCGGCTCGGCCTGCCGCTGGAGAGCGGCAACAATCCGACGGCGACCCGCATCCTCCTGTTCTTCTGCCGCCGCAACATTCCGTTGATCAGCCGGTTCGTGCGCGTGCTGTTCAACAGCGATATTCAGAGTCGACTGCCGCCCGACGTCATCTTGCCGCATCCGTACGGCATCATCGTCCACCCGCAGGCCGTCATCGGCCGGCGCGTGACTCTCATGCAGCAAGTCACGATCGGTGGCCGCGACCATCGCGAGAACATCGCGCCGCTCATCGGCGACGACGTCTACATCGGCGCCGGCGCTCGCGTGCTAGGCGATGTACGCATTGGTCACGGCGTCGTGATCGGCGCCAACGCCGTCGTCACGCGCGACATCCCGCCAGGTGTCACCGTCGTGGGCGCCAATCGCATCGTCGCGACGCCGCGGCCTCATACCGCTGACTCCGGCGACGCTTCCATCACGGAATTCCCGCTCGGCGTACAGCGCGGGCCCAGAGCTGGCAGAAGCTAAGCGGCGGCGGATATCGCCGCCCCTTGCCGCTAACCCCGAATGTCCCCATTTCGGCTACACTAGCCGGCCTTTGCACGGGCCGGCAGCGGCCTTCTTCTTCAGTTAAGACAGGAACTTGCGAGCGCAATGAGCGACTCTTTGCGAGCTTTGCTCGACTCCAGCCCGCTGGGGGCCGGCAACGCACCCTACGTCGAATCTCTCTACGAACAGTTTCTCGCCGATCCGAGCTCGGTCGAGCCGGCCTGGCGGGACTATTTCCTCAGCCTCGGCGGCACCAATGACGCGGCCCATGGGCCCATTCGCGACGCGCTCGCCGAGCGCGCTGCGCGTCCCTCGACTGCGGCAACGCCGGCCGCTGCGGCGCCCGCGACCGCGGATAACATCGCCGCTAAGCAAGCGTCCGTCGCGCGTCTGGTTCAGGTGTACGCGAATCGCGGTCATCTGCTCGCCGACATCGATCCGCTCGGCCTGATGCGACGGCCGGTGCCGGAGGTGTTGGAGCTCGCTCACTTCGGTCTCAGCGAGGCGGACCTCGACACCGAGTTCCATACCGGCAGCCGCACGTCCGCGATCGCGAAGCGCATGAAGCTGCGCGACATCGTCGCGCAGCTGCGTCACATCTACTGCGGCACGATCGGCGCGGAGTTCGCGCACGTCTCGGATTCGACCGAGCGCCTCTGGTTGCAGGATCGCTTCCAGGCCGGCCGCGTGCAGAACCGCTTCTCGAACGAAGAGCGCCGCACCTTCCTGCGTCACCTGACCGCGGCCGAAGGGCTCGAGCGTTATCTCGCGACGAAGTACCCGGCACAGAAGCGCTTCTCGCTCGAAGGCGGCGACGCACTCATCGCGCTGCTCGACGATGTGATCCAGCAGGGCGGCCGGCGCGGTATCGAAGAGATCGTGATCGGCATGGCGCATCGCGGCCGCCTCAACGTGCTGGTCAACGTCGTCGGCAAGTCGCCGCAGCAGCTGTTCTCCGAGTTCGAAGGTCGCTACGACACGAACCACATGCGCGGCTCGGGCGACGTGAAGTATCACAAGGGCTTCTCGACCGACATCCGCACGCCCGCCGGCAACGTGCATGTCGCCTTGGCGTTCAATCCTTCGCACCTCGAAGTCGTCGACCCGGTGGTCGAAGGGTCGGTCCGCGCACGTCAGCAGCGCTGCAACGATGCGAGAGGCGACAAAGTCGCGCCGTTGCTGATCCACGGCGACGCTGCTTTCGCCGGTCAGGGCGTCGTGATGGAGACGCTGCAGATGTCACAGGCGCGCGGTTTCTACACGGGCGGCACGCTGCACGTCATCGTCAACAACCAGGTCGGCTTCACGATTTCGGATCCGCGCGACGCGCGCTCGACTCTGTATGCCAGCGACGTGGCGAAGATGATCGAGGCGCCGATCTTCCACGTGAACGGCGACGACGTCGAAGCGGTCGTGTTCGTGATGCGCCTGGCGCTCGAATACCGCATGACCTTCCACAAGGACGCGGTGATCGATCTCGTGTGCTATCGCCGGCTCGGTCACAACGAGGCCGATGAGCCCGCCGCGACGCAGCCGCTGATGTACCAGAAGATCCGCAATCAGCAGACGCCGCGCCACATCTATGCCGAGAAGCTCGTCGCCGCAGGCGTGCTGACGATGGCGGACGCAGATGCGATGGCCGATGAGTACCGCCGCGAGCTCGACGAGGGCAAGTCGCAGGCGAAACATGCGCTCGGCCTGATCGGCAACAAGCACACGGTCGACTGGAGCAAATACACGCACGCGGACTGGAACCAGGTGGTGCAGACCGGCGTGCGCGTCGAGCAACTTCGCGAGCTCGCGACCAAGCTCACGACGCCGCCTTCCAACGTCACGCTGCATCGTCAGGTCGCGCGCATCGTGCAGGATCGCGAGAAGATGGCCGCTGGACAGCTGCCGCTCGATTGGGGCTTCGCCGAGAATCTCGCCTACGCGACTCTGCTCACCGAGGGCTACGAAGTCCGGCTCACCGGCCAGGACAGTGGGCGCGGCACGTTCTTCCATCGTCACGCCGTGTGGCACTGTCAGAACCGCGGCGAAGCCTACATCCCGCTGAAGAATCTGGCACCCAGTCAGCCGCGCTTCACGGTCATCGACTCGCTGCTCTCGGAAGAAGCGGTGATGGGCTTCGAGTACGGGTTCTCGACCACGGAGCCCAACTGTCTGACGCTGTGGGAAGCGCAGTTCGGCGACTTCTCCAACGGCGCGCAGGTGATCATCGATCAGTTCATCAGCTCGGGCGAAGCGAAGTGGGGCCGCCTGTGCAACCTGACGTTGTTGCTGCCGCACGGCTATGAAGGGCAGGGCCCCGAGCATTCGTCGGCGCGCCTCGAGCGCTTCCTGCAGCTGTGCGCCGAGCACAACATGCAGGTGTGCGTGCCTTCGACGCCGGCGCAGATGTTCCACATGCTGCGGCGGCAGATGAAGCAGGATTTCCGCAAGCCGCTCATCGTCATGACGCCGAAGAGCCTGCTGCGCCACAAGCTCTCCGTGTCGCCGCTCGAAGATCTGACGCGCGGCAGCTTCCGCCGTCTCATCGACGAAGTCGACGACGTCCAGCCGCAGAAGGTGACACGCATCGTGTTCTGCTCCGGCAAGGTGTACTTCGATCTGCTCGAGTCGCGCCGTGCCGATGGCATCCACAACGTGGCGCTGATCCGCGTCGAGCAGCTCTATCCGTTCCCGAACGAGGAGTACGCGGCGGTGATCCGCAAGTACTCGCACGCGCACGAGATCGTCTGGTGCCAGGAAGAGCCGCAGAACCAGGGCGCGTGGTACCAGATCCGCCATCGGTTGAACGAGCCGCTGACTCGCGAGCATCGGCTGCTGTACGCGGGCCGCGCGCCGGCCGCGGCGCCGGCAACCGGCATCGCGCAGATGCACATGGAGCAACAGAAACAGCTCGTCGATGCAGCGCTGCGCTCGACCAGTGCCGAGGAGACGCTGCAGCAGACCAGCCGCCTGCGCGCGGCGGGCGAGAAGTAGAAGCAGGAAAGAATAATGAGTATCGAAGTCAAAGTTCCCCAGCTGCCCGAGTCCGTCACCGATGCGACGCTGGTGGCGTGGCACAAGAAGCCCGGTGAGCCGGTCGGCCGCGACGAGAACCTCGTCGATCTGGAGACCGACAAGGTCGTGCTGGAAGTCCCGGCGCCGGTCGCCGGCGTCATCAAGGAGCTCAAGGTCGAGAACGGTGCGACCGTGACGAGCGGTCAGGTGCTGGCCATCCTGGAGGAGGGCGCAGCAGCAGCGGCTTCGAAGCCGGCGGCAGCGCAGCCACAGGCGGCGGCGTCGGAACCCAAGGCTGCTTCGGCAGCGAAGCTAGCTCCGTCCGCCAAACGCATGGTCGAGGAAAACAAGCTCGATGTCGGCCAGATCGCCGGCAGCGGACGCGATGGCCGCATCAGTAAAGGCGACGTCATTCAACACATGGCAGGCACGGCAGCAGCGCCCGCGAAGCCGGCGGCGGCGAAGCCTGCACCGGCGGTCAAGCTACCGTCACCGAGTGGTGCACGCACCGAACAACGCGTGGCGATGACCCGCCTGCGTGCACGCATCGCGGAGCGTCTCGTGCAGGCGCAATCGACCGCGGCGATGCTGACGACGTTCAACGAAGTCGACCTGACGGCCATCAACGAGATCCGCGCGCGTTACAAGGACAAGTTCGAGAAGAAGCACGGCGTGAAGCTCGGCTTCATGTCGTTCTTCGTGAAGGCATCGATCGAAGCGCTGCGCCGCTTCCCGGCCGTCAACGCCTCGCTCGACGGCAGTGACATCGTGTATCACGAGTACTACGACATCGGCGTCGCCGTCTCGACCGATCGCGGCCTGATGGTGCCCGTGCTGCGCAACGCGGAGCTGATGAGCTTCGCGGAGATCGAAGTGGCGGTGGGCGCGTACGCACAGAAGGCGCGCGACGGCTCGATCACGCTGGAAGAGCTGAGCGGCGGCACGTTCACGCTGACCAACGGCGGCGTGTTCGGCTCGCTGATGTCGACGCCGATCCTGAATCCGCCGCAGGTCGCGATCCTCGGCATGCACAAGATCCAGGAACGCCCGATGGTCATCGACGGCGAGATCAAGGTGCACCCGATGATGTACCTGGCGCTGACCTACGATCACCGCATCGTCGATGGCCGCGAGTCGGTGCAATTCCTCGTGTCGATCAAGGAAGCGCTGGAAGATCCGGCGCGCCTCCTCCTGCAACTGTAAGAACAAGCGAGTCTGCATGTCCCAATACGATGTGATCGTCATCGGCGGCGGCCCTGCCGGTTATCCCTGCGCGATCCGCGCCGGTCAGAACAAGCTCAAAGTCGCCTGCATCGACGAGTGGCAGAACAAGGACGGCTCCTATGCGTTCGGCGGCACGTGCCTCAACGCGGGCTGCATCCCTTCCAAGGCGATGCTCGAATCCTCGGAGCTGCTCCATCGCGCGCAGCACGAGTTTGCCGTGCACGGCGTGAAGATCGGCAGTGTCGAGCTCGACCTCGCAGCCATGCAGAAGCGCCGCGCGCAGATCGTCAAACAGTCGACGCTCGGCATCGCCGGCCTCTTCAAGGGCGCAGGCGTCACGGGCTTGCAGGGTCACGGCAAGCTGCTGAGCGGTAACCGCGTCGAGTACACGAACAAGGATGGCAAGAAAGAGGAGCTGACCGCGAAGCACGTCGTGCTCGCCGCGGGCTCGGCGCCGATCGAGCTCAAGAGCCTGCCGTTCGACGGCAAGCAGATCGTCGATTCGTGGGGCGCGCTGGAATTCGACGCCGTGCCGAAGCGCCTCGGCGTGATCGGCGCCGGCATCATCGGCCTGGAGCTCGGCAGCGTGTGGCGGCGTCTCGGCGCGGAAGTGGTCGTGCTCGAAGCGCTGGAAACGTTCCTGCCGGCCGCAGACGGCGCCGTGTCCAAGGAAGCGCTCAAGCATTTCAAAAAGCTCGGCCTCGACATCCGCCTCGGCGCGAAGGTCACCGGCGCTGACAAAGGCGCAGGCGGCGTGAAGCTGAAGTACACCGACGCGAAGGGCGAACAGAGCGTCGAAGTCGACAAGGTCGTCGTCGCGATCGGCCGCCGGCCGTATTCCAAGGATCTGCTCGGCGAAGGCACGGGCGTGCAGGTCGACGAGCGTGGCTTCGTCACCGTCGATCACGAATGCCGTACGGCCGCCGCGAACGTCTGGGCCGTCGGCGACCTGGTGCGCGGGCCGATGCTTGCTCACAAGGGGAAAGAGGAAGGTGTGATGGTCGCCGACCTGATCGCCGGCAAGTTCGGCGAAGTGAACTACAAGGCGATTCCGTCGGTGATCTACACCGCGCCGGAGATCGCCTGGGTCGGGCTCACCGAGGAAGAGGTCAAGAAGAGCGGGCGGCCGTACAAGGTCGGCTCGTTTCCGTTCCTGGCGAGCGGCCGCGCGCGCGCGATGGAAGCGACCGGTGGGTTCTGCAAACTCGTCGCGGCGACCGACGACGACGAGATTCTCGGCGTGCACATCATCGGGCCGATGGCCGGCGAGCTGATTGCCGAGGCGGTGCTGGCGATGGAGTACTCGGCGAGCACCGAGGACCTGCAGCGGACCATGCACGCGCACCCGACGCTGTCCGAGGCGTTGCACGAAGCGGCGCTGAACGCGGACAAGATCGCGATCGATTTTCCCAATAAATAGAACAGGAGCGACACAGGTGACCTGGGTGACTTTCGTCACCTGTGTCACTTGTGTCACTCTCCCCGCCTCGCCAGAGGAGGCTTCGATGCTGAAGATTTACGGTCACCCTGGATCGCGCGCTGCGCGTCCCCTCTGGGTGTGTCGCGAGCTCGGCCTGCAGTACGAGCACGTTCCGACGCACTTCGCCGACGGCGGCACGAAGTCGCAGGAATTCCTGGCCATCAACCCGGCAGGCCGCATCCCCGCGATCGACGACGACGGCTTCTGTCTTGCCGAGTCGATGGCGATCAACATCTACCTCGCGAAGAAGCACGGCGGCGAGCTCGCGCCGAAGTCTCTCGAAGACGAAGCGCGGATGTTGCAATGGTCGTTCTGGGCGATGACCGAAGCCGAGAAGCCGCTGCTCACCGTGTACATGCAGCGCGCGGAGCTGCCGGCGGGCAGCGAGATCGAGAAGTACTTCCGTGCGCGCAGCCCGAAGGATCCGGCGACCGAGCAGGCCGCGATCAAGGCGCTGGAGCATCCGCTGTCCGTCCTGAACGGCCAGCTGGCGAAGCACCAGTACCTGCTGGGCGACAGCTTCACACTCGCGGACCTCAACGTCGCGTCGGTCCTGTCGATGGGCCTCGCCGCGAAGTTCGACTTCAGCCCGTACCCGAACGTGCAGCAATGGCTCGGTCGTTGCGTTTCGCGTCCCGCCGCGCGTCCGCCGAAGAAATCATGAGCGGCACCCAACCCGCCGGGGCCCCGGCCAACGTCAACCCGGACGCGCTGCTCTCGCGCGAGTTGGGCGTGCGGCAGTTCGCTGCCAACATCTTCAATTACACCGTCGGCAGCGGCATCTTCTCGCTGCCGGCGTTCGCAGTCATCGGCCTCGGCGGCGCGGCGCCGCTCGCGTACGTGGCGTGCGCAATCGTGATTGCCCTCGTCGTGCTGTGCTTCGCGGAGTCCGGCAGCCGCGTTTCATCGACGGGCGGTGCGTATGCATACGTCGAAACTGCGCTCGGCCCGATGGCTGGGTTCGTCGCCGGGTGCCTGGTGTTCACGACGGGCTGGTTCGCGGCGGCAGCGGCTATCACTGCGGTCGTGCGCTCGCTGCTCGCGCTGACGAGCGGTGCACCGGGTTGGGTCACGCAAGTGTTGATGGTGGCCTGCGTGGCGATCCTGGTGACGCTCAATATGCGCGGCGTGCGCAGCGGCGCGCGTTTGCTCCAGACGATCACCGTCGTGAAGCTCGTGCCGTTGCTGGTGTTCATCCTCGTCGGCGTGTTCTTCATCGACACCAGCAATCTCGCCTGGGCGAGCGTGCCAGCCGCCGGCACCGTGCTCAACACCGCCGGCATCATGATCTACGCGTTCTCTGGTATCGAAGGCGCCACTGTACCGAGCGGCGAAGTGAAGAATCCCGCGCGCACCGTGCCGCGGGCAATCTTGCTGGCGCTCGGCGCCGCGACCGTCATGTATCTCGCGATTCAATACGTGGCACTTGGCATCATGGGACCTGCGCTCGCCAACACTGGCAACACGCCGCTGGCTGAGGCCGCTGGAGTCGCGCTCGGCCCCGTCGCGCGCACGATCATGATCTGCGCTGCCGTGGTTTCGATGTTCGGTTACCTGAGCGCCAACGTGCTGTCCGAGCCGCGCGGCTTGTTCGCCATGAGCCGCGACGGCTTCCTGCCGCGAGTGCTGACGTCGGTTCATCCGCATTTCCGCACTCCGAACCGCGCGATCGCCATCTATGGCGTGATGGTCGCCACGGTCGCACTCGTGGGCAGCCTGCTGACACAGATCGATGGCTTCAAGTGGCTCACGGTGTTCGCGAACCTGGCCGCGCTGGCGCTGTATTTCCTGTGCGCCATTGCGACGCTCGTGCTGCGCAAGCGCGACGTGCGGATGGACGGTCAGCCGTTCGTGATCCCTGGCGGACCGCTGGTGCCGATCGCCGCACTCGTTGCGATCGTGTGGCTGTTCTACGAAACCGTCAGCGGCAAGGATGGCGGCGATCAGCTCAAGGGAATGATCGTCGCGCTGGTGGTCATCTTTGCGCTGTACGGCCTGCGCGCACTACGCTTCAAGCTCTGGCCGGCGTCGACAGCTGCAGCGAAATAACATGTTGCGGCGGCACCCGCTGCTGTTTGCCGAATGGCTCGCCGCTCGGAATCTGCTGCGACGGACGATGGCCCATGCAGCAGTCGTCGTGGCTGCAGCGGCCGGCATTCTGGCCGCTCTCGCCGTAATTCTCCTGACCTTCGCTCCGCGCTTTCGCGCGGTGTTCGACGGCTTGCTGGACTATCGCGTGCTGACGATCGCGGCGATCGCCCTCTACGCCGCGTTCAACGTAGGCAAGCAGCGCGAACGAGCAGAGATCCGCTACACGCAGTTCTGGCTCGCGGCTGCACCGGTGCGCACATACAGCCGCTTGCTGGCGATTCTCGTCGTGACTCTGTTGCCGCTGGCGACACAGCTGCTTGCAGTTTGGGTGTTGTTCGTGGCGATGGGCGTTGCGGGCGACGTCGATGCTGCGATCGTTGGCAAAGTCATCCTGTGGGTCACCGTGGCGACCGCAGTCGGGGCAGCCGTTGGCTGGTGGTTGGCTCGGGGCTCGCGTGCGGATGCCTTGGAGGGCTCGCGCTACGTCGGCAGGGTCAAGGTTCGCGCTGAGACCCTGCCTTCTGCCGCCGCGCTGTCCGGATGGCCTCTCGCGCAAGTCCGCGCCTGGGGACGGCCCGAAAACCTGCGCATCCTCGTGCTGATTCCAGCGCTGTTCGCGGTGCAGGCGGGCTCGTCCGCCGTCCACGGATTGAGCGTTCTCGCGATCTGGGTGCTCGGTGGCTATCTCGGCGGCTTGCTGCGCGCGGTGTGGGATACGGCGCGATCGGCTTCCGACTGGCTGCGCTCGACACCGATTCCGTTCGCGCAGTTCGCGTGGGGAATGACGCGCCGGGCGTTGCTGCATCAGTTCGTCGGGACCGCGGTCGCTGCTGCGGTGATGATCAGTCTCGGCGCACCGTGGCCGAGCGCGTTGTACGTCAGTGTGCTGTGGCTGGCGATCGTGGTGCTCTCGTACGGCATCTTCGTCGTCGATGCTTATCGCTCGCGCCAGCCGCTCGTCAGGCTCGTGGTGTCGTTCGCCACACTGGCGATCGTGGAAGCGCGCGAACACGGTTGGTCGATTCCGCTCGCGGCGCTGCTCGCCGCATGGCATTTCCGCGCAGGAGCGAAGACATGACTTCGATCGTGCTGGACATTCGCGACGTGCACGCTCGCTACGGCAAGCAGGAGGTGCTGCGGGGAGTCACCTTGCAAGTGCGCACCGGGCAGTGGTTCTGTCTGTTGGGGCCGAACGGCGTCGGCAAGAGCACGTTGCTTCACTGCGTGGCGGCGCGGCTGGTGGCGAGCGCCGGCGACATTCTGGTGTGCGGTCACTCGGTGCGCACTCATACTGTCGATGCGAAGCGCAAGCTGGGCTACGGATGCGCGCCTGAACAGCTGCCCGGGCTGCTCACCGGGCGGCAATGCCTCGAGGTGTACGCGAGCGCCAAAGAGCTCGAGCGCGTCGATCCCGAGGTGATCGAGCTCGGCGAGGCATTGAAATTCAGTCCTTATCTCGACCGCTTCGTCGACACGTATTCGCTCGGCACACGGCAGAAGCTTTGTGTGCTGCTGGCGCTGCTCGGCGAGCCGGCGCTGGTCGTGCTGGATGAAGCGTTCAATGGGCTGGATCCGGCGAGCGCATTGGTCGTGAAGAGACATTTGCAGCAGCGTCTGGCTGCCAATCGCTGCGCTGTGATGCTGGCAACGCATTCGCTCGATATCGTGGAGCACTATGCGGACAAGGCAGCGTTGCTGCTCGACGGACGCGTGGTCCGAGAGTGGAGTGACAGCGAGATCGCGGCGATGCGGCAGCAGGGGGCGGCGAGGTTTGAGGAAGCGTTGGCGCAGTCAGGCTGAAGCCTGACAATCGCTACGCTTTTCTCCTCGCGCTCGTCACGTTCGGCACGCCCTGGATCCGGCCGAGAACGCGCGACAACTCCTCCAGATCGCGCACGGTGATGCGCAGGACGATCTCCGCCATGCCCTCGCGTTCATCCGTTGCCACGTTCATTGCCTGGATGTTGATCTTCGAATCAGCCAGCACTGCGCTGATATCACGCACCAGACCGCGGCGATCGAAGGCGCGCACAGTCACGTCGAGCGGGAAAGCGCGTTCGCCTTGCTTGCCCCATTCCACCGCGATCACGCGCTCGGGATGCGTGGCCTGCAGGCGGCGGAAGCTGCTGCAGTCATCGCGATGGATGCTGACGCCGCGGCCCATCGTTATATAGCCCGCGATCCCTTCCGGCGGCACCGGACCGCAGCAGCGCGCGAAGCTCGACAGCAGGTCGCCGACGCCTTCGATGGTGATGCCCGAAGTCTCCTTCGGCATCGCCGCCGGCCGGCGCGACACGGGCGAGGGCAGCTCCTGCGGTTTCGCACGACGCTGGATCGCGCCGATGATCTGCGCGACGGTGACCTCGCCCTCGCCGATCGCGAGATACAGCTGGTCGGCCGTCGTCAGATTGAACTCGCCGATCAGCTCCGGCAGCGTGACGCTGTGAATCGCGAGCCGCTGCAGCTCGCGCTCCAGGATCTGCTTGCCCTGCTGCCGGTTCTGGTCTTCGTCGAGCTTGCGGAACCACGCGCGCACCTTGCTGCGATTGCGCGGCGAAGCGAGGTAGCCGAGCGAAGGCACGAGCCAGTCGCGACTCGGGTTCAGCTGCTTGGCCGTGACGATTTCCACCTGGTCGCCGTTCGCAAGCACGGTGTTCAGCGGCACCATCCGGCCGTTCACCTTGGCACCGCGGCAGCGATGGCCGAGATCCGTATGCACGTGGTACGCGAAGTCGAGCGGCGTGGAGCCTCGTTGCAGCTCGATCACCTCGCCGCGTGGCGAGAGTGCGTACACGCGATCCTCGAACACCTCCGAGCGCACCCGGTCGAGGAAATCGCCATCGCTCTCCTGGCGCTCGCCGGGCTCCAGCAGCTGGCGCAACCAGACGATCTTCTGCTCGTATGCCGGATTGGCGCGGCCGCCTTCCTTGTAGCGCCAGTGCGCGGCGACGCCCAGCTCCGCATGCTCGTGCATCTCACGCGTGCGAATCTGGATTTCCAGCGGCAACTTGCCCGGGCCTATCACTGCCGTGTGCAGCGAGCGATAAGCGTTGTCCTTGGGTGTCGCGATGTAGTCGTCGAACTCTCCCGGGATGTACGGCCACAGCCCGTGCACGACGCCAAGCGCGGCATAGCAGTCCGCGATCGTCGCCACGAGCACGCGCAGCGCACGCACGTCGAAGACCTGATCGAACGACAGACCCTTGCGCTGGCTCTTGCGCCAGATGCTGTAGATGTGCTTCGGACGACCGGCGATGTCGGCGTCGATCTGCGCCTTCTGCAGCTCTGCACGCAGCATCGCGATGACGTCTTCGATGTAGCGCTCGCGGTCACCGCGCTTGGACGCGAGCCAGCCAGCGACTCGCTTGTAGTTGTCCGGTTCGAGGTAGCGGAAGCTCCAGTCTTCGAGCTGCCACTTGATCTGCCACACGCCCAGTCGATTGGCGAGCGGCGCATAAACCTGCCGCGTCTCGTAGGCCAGCCGTTGCCGCTCGGCTTCCGGAGCATCCTTGCTTGCGCGCAGCTTGTGGAGCTGCGCGGCGAGCTTGATCAGCACCAATCGCGGATCGGTGACGATCGCGAGCAGCATCTTGCGCAGGCCTTCGGACTGATTGCCCGACAGCGACGGGGCGCCGCTCACCGGTGCCGCGATGTTCAGCGAGCCCAGCTTCAGCAATTCGTTGGCGATGCGCGTCGCGGCCGGTCCGGCCAGGGCTTCGGCGCGATCCGTGGTCAGCGCGCGCGCTTCCAGCAGTGCGAACAACATCGCGCCCCGCAGGATCTCTTCGTCGTCCGTCAGCTCCGTGACGATGTCGACGATCGCGCGGCCGCTCGCGACGGCGCGTTCGTCGGTCGCGTGCTGTGCGAGACGCACGAGGGCGTCTGCGAGCTCGCGTGAGCCACGCGCAGCGCTGTCGGGAATGCTTTCGAGGGATGACATGCCACTGAATCGGCTACAAAAAACCCTGCGATCGACGTGTCGGATTGCAGCCGTTGCCGCTATCATACGGCACCGACATAACGTCGTAGCGGAGGAATCCTTGCGCAGACTCAGGCGCCCGCAGAGTGTTGCCGAGCTGGCGCTGCCGCAGCGCCCCGGAGCGTTGCCGGCGCAGGTGCGGATCCTCGGCCTGGACCCCGGATCGCAACGCACCGGCTACGCCGTCGTCGAGACGCAGGCAGGGCGCACCGCCTACATCGTCAGCGGCGCGATCCGCGCGCGGGGGGAGACGCTGGCAGAGCGTCTGCAAGAGATTTTCGCCGGCGTCGAATCGCTGACGAGCGAGTTCCGCCCGGACGAGGTCGCTATCGAGCGCGTGTTCATGAATCGAAACGCCGACAGCGCGTTGAAGTTGGGGCAGGCGCGCGGCGCGGCCCTGAGCGCCACCTTCGCCGTCCGGCCGCGGGTATTCGAGTACGCCCCGCGCGAGGTGAAGCTCGCGGTAGTCGGCACCGGTGGCGCGCAGAAGGAACAGGTCCAGATGATGGTCAAACGCCTGCTCAGCATCGCCGGCCCGCTGGGCGAGGACGCCGCCGACGCGCTTGCCATCGCGCTGTGCCACGCGCATTCCCGGCGCCTGCACGGGCTCGTGTCGCTGGCGGTGGGCGCGGTTCGATGATCGGCTTCCTGCGCGGCCGCCTGACCGCGAAACAGCCGCCGCAGCTGGTGATCGACGTCGGCGGAGTCGGCTACGAAGTGGAGGCGCCGCTGCCGGTGTTCTACGACCTGCCGCCGGCGGGCAGCGAGATCACGCTGTTCACGCAACTGATCGTGCGCGAGGACGCGCACATCCTGTTCGGCTTCCGCACCGAGCGCGACCGGCGGCTGTTCCGCGAGCTGCTCAAGGTGTCGAACGTCGGGCCGAAGCTGGCGCTCGCGCTGTTGTCGGGAATGAGCGTGGACAACTTCCTCATGTGCATCGAGTCTCAGGACGTCGACACGCTGGTGCGCATCCCGGGCGTCGGCCGCAAGACCGCGGAGCGCCTGGTGGTCGAAATGAAGGACCGGATCAAGGGATTCGGCGAGATGACGGCGGTGATTGCTGCCGGCAGCGGAACCCAGCAGCCGGCGGTCGGTCCACAGGCGGAGGCTTTCAGCGCGCTGGTCGCGCTCGGCTACAAGCCCGCCGAAGTGACCCGGTTGCTGAAGGGCGTCGATGCCTCGGTGCAGACGACTGAAGAACTGATTCGCAAGGCCTTGCAGGCGGCGGCAGCAAAATGATCGAAGAGGACCGCATCGTATCGGCAGGCACGCAGGGCGACGAGGCTGCGTTCGACCGCGCCGTGCGCCCGAAGAAGCTTGCGGACTACGTCGGCCAGCAGGCGGTCAAGACGCAGATGGAGATCTTCATCCAGGCCGCGCGCAATCGGCACGAAGCGCTGGATCATGTGCTGATCTTCGGTCCGCCGGGCCTCGGCAAGACCACGCTCGCGCACATCGTCGCGAATGAGCTCGGCGTTAATCTGCGGCAGACCTCCGGACCGGTGATCGAGCGGCCCGGCGACCTGGCGGCCCTGCTGACCAACCTGCAACCGAACGACGTGCTGTTCGTCGACGAGATCCATCGCTTGAGCCCGGTCGTCGAGGAGATCCTCTACCCGGCGATGGAAGACTTCCAGCTCGACATCATGATCGGCGAAGGGCCTGCCGCACGCTCGATCAAGCTCGACTTGCAGCCGTTTACGCTGATCGGCGCCACCACGCGCGCAGGGCTGCTGACCTCGCCGCTGCGCGACCGCTTCGGCATCGTGCAGCGGCTGGAGTTCTATGACCAGGCGGAGTTGCAGCGCATAGTCACGCGCTCAGCGGCGATCCTCGGCGTCCCGACTGACGTCGGCGGCTCGGCCCGCATCGCGCAACGCTCGCGGGGAACTCCGCGCATCGCCAATCGATTGCTACGGCGCGTGCGCGACTTTGCGGAAGTAAAGGCCGGCGGCCGCATCACCGACGAAGTGGCCCAGGCGGCCCTCGACATGCTCGACGTCGACCCGCTCGGCTTCGACGTGATGGACCGCAAGCTCCTGCTGACGATCATCGAGAAGTTCGACGGCGGTCCGGTCGGCGTCGAGAGCCTCGCAGCGGCGCTCGGCGAGGAGCGCGGCACGATCGAGGACGTCATCGAGCCGTATCTCATCCAGCAGGGTTTCGTGATGCGCACCGCGCGCGGCCGCGTCGCCACGCGCAACGCCTACCAGCATTTCGGCCTGAAGGTGCCGGAGCGCGCGAGCGCGACGCTGGAACTGTTCAAGAACGAGTGATGGGGCAGTGATGGCGGTGGATGTGGCTCCCTTCGTCTGGCCTGTCCGCGTGTACTGGGAGGACACGGACGCCGGCGGCATCGTGTACTACGCAAACTACATGAAGTTCATGGAGCGCGCGCGCACCGAATGGTTGCGCGCGCTCGGCGTCGACCAGGTGCGCCTCAAAGAGGATGACGGCCTGATATTCGTGGTCGTCGACGTGGAGGCGCACTATCGCAGGCCGGCGCGGTACGGCGATCAGCTGCAGGTGACCTGCAAGGTCCAGCAGACCTCGCGGGCCAGCCTGACGTTAGACCAGGAGGTCTATCGGGACGCCGTCGGCGGCGTGTTGCTGCTCGACGGGCGCGTACGGGCCGCATGCCTCGATGCGCAGAGCTATCGCCCGCGGCCGCTGCCGCAGGAGCTGTGGAAGCAGATCAATGCAGGAGATCGGTGAATGATGAATCAGGGCCTGAATCCGCTGGAGCTGGTGCTCAACGCCAGCATCATCGTGCAGATCGTCATGGCGCTGCTGCTGCTGGCGTCGATCGTGTCGTGGTCGATCATGTTGCGCAAACGCGCGGAGCTGAAGCGCGCGCGCACCGACGCGGATCGCTTCGAGGAAGTGTTCTGGTCGGGCGGCGACCTGACGGCGATGTTTCGCGCCATCGACCAGGGCCGGCGCGTGACCAAGGGCATGGAGTCGATCTTCGAGTCGGGCTTCCGCGAGTTCCAGCGCATGCGCCAGCAGGGCGGGTTCCCGTCGGCGCAGCTGATCGAAGGCGCCCGCCGCGGCATGCGAGTCGCGCTGCTGAAAGAGAGCGACCGCCTGGAGCACAGCCTGTCGATGCTCGCGACGGTCGGCTCGACCAGCCCGTACGTCGGCCTGTTCGGCACCGTGTGGGGAATCATGAACGCGTTCCACGGCCTCGGTAACGTCCAGCAGGCGACGCTCGCCATGGTCGCGCCGGGCATCGCCGAAGCGCTCATCGCGACCGCCATGGGTCTGTTCGCGGCCATCCCGGCGGTCATCGCCTACAACCGTTATGCCGACCAGGTCAGCCGCATCGAGCTGCGCTACGACACGTTCGTCGAAGAGCTGACGACGATCCTGCAGCGGCACGCCAGCGCTCCGCGCACCGGGCACGCTGCTGCCGCCGAGGCACACGCATGATGCAGTCACCGAATCGGCGCGGCCGCAAGCTGATGGCCGAAATCAACGTCGTCCCGTACATCGACGTGATGCTGGTGCTGCTCATCATCTTCATGATTACGGCACCGCTGCTCACTCAGGGCATCAAGGTCGATTTGCCGAAGGCCGGCGCGGAGCCGATACCTTCGGAGGATACGCAGCCGCTGATTCTGAGCGTGGACAAGCAGGGCAATCTCTATTTGAACCTCGGCAAGGACGAGGAGAAGCCGGTAACGGAGGAGGGGGTCCTCGAGCGCGTCGGCGCCGTCCTGCGGCGCGAGCCGAAGACGCCGGTGCTGGTGAAGGCAGACCAGAACGTGCCGTACGGGCGTGTAGTGGCCGGCATGGTGTTGCTGCAGCAGGCGGGCGCGGAGAAGGTCGGCTTCATCACCGACCCGGTCGAGACGAAGCGGCGTCCCCAACGCTGAAGCTCGATGCCGGAGTTCATCCGCAATCACTGGGCTTACTTGATCGGGGCAGTGCTGCTGCACCTCGTGTTTGCGGCCGTCTTCGGGCTCACGCTGGTCAACATCTGGAGCAAGCCGTTGCAGCCGACGCTGGCGATTCAGGCCGTGGTCGTGGATCGCTCCGTCCTCGAAGGGGCGGCACGCAAACAACAGCGCGAGCGGCAGCACGAACGCGAACGGCAGCAGCAGGAACAGCGCAAGCAACAGGAAAAGCGCGAAGCGGAACAACGTGCCGAACAGGAGCGTCAGCAGGAACTGAAGCAGCGCGAGCAAGAGCAGGAACGCCGCCAGGCCGAGGAACAGCAAGTACGCGAGCGCCAGGAAACCGAGCGCAAGGCTCAGGCGGACGCGGAGCGGCAACGCAAGGCCGAGGCGGAACGCAAACGCGTCGCCGACATCGAACGCAAGCAGAAGGAAGAGGCCGAGCGTCGCAAGGCTGCCGAGGATGCAAAAGTGCAGCAGCAACGCGAGGCGGACCTGAAGAGTCAGATCGAAGAGGAAGAGGGGCGTGCGCAGGCGGCGAACGCCGGGCTGCTGAATCAGTACATCGCAATGATCCAACAAGCGATCGTGCGCAACTGGAACCGCCCGCCGTCGGCGCGGGCCGGGCTGGAATGTACGGTGAAGGTTGCGCAGACACCGACCGGCACGGTGCTGTCGGTGCAGGTCGACAGGTGCAACGGCGATGCTGCTGTGAAACAGTCGATCGAAGCGGCGGTGCTCAAGGCCTCGCCGCTACCGCCACCGCCGGATCCGCGGGTGTTCGAGCGGAATCTGGTGTTCGTATTCAAGCCCCTGGAAGATTGACGTGGGAAGATTGAGTCGGAGGAAGAGAATGCTGAACCTCGGTCGCTCGCTCGCACTGCTTGTCCTTGCGGCGTTACTCGCGCCTGTCGCGAATGCGCAGCTCGTCATCGAGATCACGCAGGGCCAGGAGAATGCCGTGCCGATCGCCGTCGTGCCGTTCGGCTGGGAGTCCGCCAACGCGGCACCGTTCGACGTGGCGCAAATTGTTGCGGCCGACCTGCAGCGCAGTGGCCGGTTCGCGCCGCTGGACCGCAAGGACATGATCGACCGCCCGAGCGCCGGCGACCAGATCCGCTTTCAGGATTGGCGCTATCTCAAGAGCGACTTCATCGTGGTCGGCAAGCTCACGCCGGACGGCGCGGATCGCTACGCGGCGCAGTTCGAGCTGTACAACGTGCTCAACGGCCAGCGCCTGGCCGGGCAGCGGCTGACGGCGACGACCGCCTCGATGCGCGCGATGTCGCACCGGATCGCCGATATCGTCTTCGAGCAGTTGACCGGGATTCGCGGTGCGTTCTCGACCCGCATCGCCTTCGTCAGCGCCGAGGGGACGCCGCCGAAGCAGCAGTACACACTCATCGTGGCCGATGCCGACGGCGAGAATCAGCAGAAGATCGCCAGCTCGACCGAGCCGATCATGTCGCCGGCGTGGTCGCCGGACGGCCAGAACCTCGCGTACGTGTCGTTCGAGAGCAAGGCGTCCGCGATCTACGTCCAGACGCTGCGCACTGGCGAGCGCAGCCGAGTCTCGGCGCGCGCGGGCATCAACGGTGCCCCGGCCTGGTCGCCCGACGGCAGCACTCTGGCGCTGACCTTGTCGCGCAAGGACGGCGACGTCGACATCTACACGCTCAAGCTCGGCAGCCAGACGCTCACGCGCATGACGTTCGACCCCGGCATCGATACCGAGCCGGCATGGTCCGGTGACGGCCGCAAGCTCTACTTCATGTCCGACCGCGCCGGCGGTCCGCAGATCTACGAGCTCGACGTCGATCAGCCCAACCGTGCGACGCGCGTGACCTTCGAAGGTACTTACAACGCACGTCCGCGCCTGTCGCCCGATGGCAAGCAGCTGGCGGTGGTGCACCTGGATCGCGGCAACTTCCGGATCGCGACCGTCGATCTGCAGTCGAAAGCCGTGCAGGTGTTGTCGCCAGGGCGGCAGGACGAGAGCCCGAGCTTCGCGCCCAACGGTGCGACACTCATTTACGCGACCCAGGACCGCGGCCGTGGCGTGCTGGCGACGGTATCGGTCGACGGCCGGGTTCAGCAGCGCCTCGCTGCGAGCACGGGAGACGTGCGTGAGCCGGTGTGGTCACCGTTCCCGGCGGCGCGATGAGCCTGCACGGCGGGCAGGCGCGATAACAGGCTTTGTGGCAGAATTTCGCGCGATTTTTGCGGTCATACCCTTCGTTTTCGGCCCTTCTTTATCGATGTGCGTAGGAGAGGTGAATGCGTGTAACGCAACTGATGCTGATCGTGCTGATGAGTGGCTTCGCTCTGGCAGCCTGTAAGTCAAAGCCCCCCACTTTGCCCGATGCCAGCAACGCGCCCGCTGAGACCGGCACCGAGACCAACCGCACCGGCGACAACGATGTGAGCGGACGCAATTTGCCTGCGGACGAGCAGGCGAAACAGGCGGCAATCGCGGCCGGCACGATCATCTACTTCGAGTACGACCGCGCCGAAATCAAGCCGGAGTTCGTGCCGATCGTCACCGCGCACGCCAAGTACCTCAACACGAACAGCGGCAACAAGATTCGTCTCGAAGGCCACTCGGACGAGCGCGGCTCGCGCGAGTACAACATCGGCCTCGGCGAGCGCCGCGCTCAGGCAGTCCGTCGCGCGCTGATGCTGCAAGGTGTGACCGAGGCGCAGATCACCACGGTGAGCTACGGCGAAGAGCGTCCGGCAGTGCAGGGCAGCGACGAGGCTGCCTACGCGAAGAATCGCCGCGTCGAGCTGGTCTACGGCCGCTAGCACGCAGAGCAAGAGCAACCCATGACGACACTTCGATTCGTGATCGTTGCCGCAGCCTGCGCTTGGCTCGCAGGCTGCGCGACGACCCCGCCGGAGGAAGATCCGGTGGTCCAGAAGCTCACGGAGCTGGATGGCCGGCTCTTACGCATCGAGCGCGTGCTGGCCAACCAGAGCCTGCTCGACCTGTCGCAGCGACTCGAGGCTGTGCAGGTCGAAGCGCGCATGCTCCGCGGCGTGTTGGATGAGCTGCAGCACCAGGTGCAGCAGCAACAGACCCAGCAACGCGACATGTACGGCGACGTCGATCGTCGACTCGCAGCACTCGAGGGCGGTGGGGCTCGTGCAGCTGCGAGCACTGCCAGCAGCTCCGACCTGCCTGTGCCGCAAGGCGACGACCGGGCGAACTATCAGGCCGCTTTCGACCTGCTGAAAGACGGCAAGTACCCGGAGGCCATCAGCGGCTTCAAGCAGTTCCTGACGACGTTCCCGACCAGCGCGCTCGCGGACAACGCGCAGTACTGGCTGGGCGAGGCGCACTACGTCACCAAGCAGTATCCCGACGCGCTGCGCGACTTCCGCACGGTGCTCGAGAAGTATCCGGACTCGCGCAAGACCCCGGATGCGCTGCTGAAGATCGGTTTCTGCAACTACGAGCTGAAGAACTGGTCGGAAGCGCGCTCGGCGCTGAACCAGGTCGTGCAGCGCTTCGCCGACACCACTGCAGCCCGTCTCGCGAGCCAGCGTCTCGCGAAGATGGATGGGGAAGGAAGGTGAGCAGTGGGTGCTGCGCCGTCATCGGCGGCGCCGCCTGCTGAGCAGGCAGCGCCTGCCAGGGTCAAGATCACCGAGATCTTCCTGTCGATCCAGGGCGAGGCGGACAGCGTTGGCTGGCCCACGGTCTTCGTCCGACTCACCGGCTGTCCGTTACGCTGCCAGTACTGCGATACGCAGTACGCGTTCTATGGCGGCGAGTGGCTCAGCCTCGACGATGTCCTCGGCAAGGTCGCGGAGTTTCAGACGCGGCACGTGTGCGTGACCGGCGGTGAGCCGCTCGCGCAGAAGGGCTGCTTCGATCTGCTGCGCCGGCTGTGCGATGCCGGCCATCGGGTATCGCTGGAGACGAGCGGCGCGATCGATGTGAGCAGGGTCGATCCACGCGTGATCCGCGTCGTCGACGTCAAGACGCCGGGCAGCGGCGAGGCAGCGCGCAATCTGCTGGAGAACCTCGACCTGCTGCGCGCGGACGAGCAGATCAAGTTCGTGATCTGCAATCGCGCGGATTTCGAATGGTCCCGCGACTTGATCCGATCGCGACAGCTGACGGAGCGTTGCACTGTGCTGTTCAGCCCGAGCTATGGCCAGGTCGAGGCACGCGATCTCGCGCAATGGATTCTCGACGAGCGGCTTCCCGTGCGGCTGCAGATCCAGCTCCACAAAGTCCTGTGGGGCGACACTCCGGGGCGATGATGGACCGCGCAGTCGTTCTGCTCTCCGGCGGTCTCGATTCCGCCACGACTCTCGCCATCGCGCGTGAGCGGGGATTCAGCTGCTATGCGCTGAGTCTCGACTACGGACAGCGCCATCGCGCAGAGCTGGACGCCGCGGCTCATGTCGCCCGCGTGCTCGGCGCCGTCGAGCACCGGACGCTGCGGCTCGACCTCGGCGGCATCGGCGGCTCGGCCCTCACGGATTCGTCGATCGCAGTTCCCGAGTCGCCGCAGGTCGGCATTCCCGTAACCTACGTCCCCGCGCGCAACACCGTGATGCTCGCGTGTGCGCTCGGCTGGGCCGAGGTTCTGAACGCACCGCGCATTTTCATCGGCGTGAATGCCGTCGATTACTCGGGCTACCCCGACTGTCGCCCCGCATTCGTCGCGGCGTTCGAGCGCGTCGCCAATCTCGCGACCAAGGCTGCAGTAGAAGGCACGCTGAAGTTCGAGATCGCGACGCCACTAATCGATTTGACCAAGGCGCAGATCATCCGGCGCGGCCTCGAGCTCGGCGTGGATTTTTCACTGACGGTGTCCTGCTATCAGGCCGACGCGCAGGGCAGGGCGTGCGGCCGCTGCGACGCCTGCCGCCTGCGCCGCGAGGGCTTCAAGGCGGCGGGCGTTGCGGACCCGACGCGGTACGCCGAATGACTCATTCAGTGAACAGGCGGGAGCGTTTCGGTATCATGCGCGCCCCGCTCGATACGCCTCCTGTTTCGTGGGTCGGTAGCTCAGTCGGTAGAGCACTGGACTTTTAATCCATTGGTCGTGGGTTCGATTCCCACCCGACCCACCAATGCGCTTGCGGCGCAACCCCTGGATTCGCCTTGTGCTACTGCAAAAGTCGGACTATTGTCCAAACAGGCAACTCGCGAATGACTCTAACTGAAGGGGTCAAACGTATGAAAGTCAACGAGTTGCGTAGAACAGTTCACGCTCTTACATGATTGAAAATGCGCGATCTCTAGACGAGTCCGTGGGGTTCGGGCTCGCAACCGCACCGTTCGCGGAGACGAACGATGAGGCGTTCTTTTTCCCGAGCGATCAGCACCTGCGCGCGTTGGAGTTCATGGGGCACTCCCTGTGGACCAATGCGCGGCTCGGCGTGGTCACAGCCGACCACGGTTGCGGCAAGAGCCTGCTGATCCGCCGGATGCTGAACGACCTCGACGAGCGCATCGTCGCGGCCGCGATCCAGCGCGAGAACATGCCGGCGCGCGACTTCCTGCTGGAGATCCTGCACCAGTTCGGCTTCGCGCTCGAAGAGACCGACAAGACCGACCGTCGCCGTTGCCTCGAGCGCTTCATGTCGCACCAGGCGAGCATGGGCCGCATCTGCCTGCTCGTGGTCGAGAATCCGCAGGCCATGCATCCGTCGGTGCTCGAAGAGCTGCGCTCGCTCGCCGCCGCGGAAGTCGACGGCACGCGCGTGTTGAAGGTGCTGCTGATCGGTCAGCCTTCCCTGAATCTGGTGCTCGAGTCACCGCGCATGGCGCAGCTGGTGACACCCAACGCACCGCGCTTTTCGCTCGGACCGCTGACGGAAGATCAGACGGCGGCTTATGTTGCACATCGCCTGCGCGCAGCCGGGGCGGCGAATCCCGACGGTCTGATGCCGTACACGCTGATGTCGCACATCCACGCGTGCAGCGGCGGCGTGCCGGCACGCATCAACAAACTGTGCGCTCGTGCACTCGCATGGGCAGCATCCGAGGGCGCTCCTCTGGTGACGACTTCGGCGCTCGACCATGCGACCGAAGAGCTGGGCTGGCAGTACAAGCGGCCCGCAGCTCCCGTTACGACCGCCGATGTGACCGCACCGCCGGCAGCGCCAGTGCCCCGAGCCAAGCTGGTCATCACCATGCAAGGCCTGCCGGACCGCGAAGTCACGCTCGTCGGCGATCGCATCCTGGTCGGGCGCGGCGATGAAGCCGACATCTCGATCGACTCCGTATTCGTCAGTCGCTACCACGCGCTGATCGTGCACGACAACGGCCAGGACCTGCTGCTCGATCTCGGCAGCACCAACGGCCTGGTCGTCAACTCGCGCCGGATCCTGCGCCGCGCGATGCGGCATCGCGACCTTATCCAAGTCGGACCTGCCCGGGTGATGTATTTCAACGAGCACGCGGCGGCCACCGCCGGGCCGGACCCCGGCGAGACGATCTGCTTCGCGCGCCCTGGATTTCCGCACGCGGCCGGGGAAGAAGAGGCGGGGTCGTTGCTGGCGTTCGGGCGGCTGGATACGTCGGGGTGAGGACGTCGGGCCGAAGCCCGACCTACAGCGCTCCTGCCAGGTGTCCTATAGGTTCCTGCGCCTAGTCACTGGTCAGTTCCTCCGCTAGAGTGTCGCCCTCCCGCGCTGGCAGTTTCCGAGTGTTTGCATCCATCCGCTTCGGTGGTCATGCGCCGGACGCCAGCGGCTGCGCGGTCGGCATTGAGAGAGCAACAAGAGATCCTGGCAAGTGGACTGGCGCGTACACAAATTCGGCGGCTCCAGCGTCGCCGACGCGGTCTGCATGGAACGCGTCGCCCGCATCCTCGAGCAGGATCCGCAGCCGCGGCTCGGCGTCGTGCTGTCTGCCTGCCGCGGGGTCACGGACGCGCTGCTGAACCTGGTAGCGACTGCCGAGCGTCAGGAAGGGCCGCTGACCGAACGCATCGAAGAGCTGCGGCACCGGCACGAGGTGATCGCCGACACGCTGCTCGCCGGCAATGCCCGCAGCGAATTCCTGGCCCAGCTCGCCCAGGACTGCCGTGACATCGCGGGAATCCTCCATACCGTCGAGCTGATCCGCTCCGCCGCGCAGCCGGTGCGCGACCTGATCGCGGGGTATGGCGAAATCTGGTCGACCCGCCTGTTCAGCGCATACCTGCGCCATCGCGGCCGTCGCCCCGGCAGTGTTCACTGGATCGATGCCCGCGATGTCGTGTCGGTGGAATGGGGACCGCTCGGCCCGGCCGTGCGCTGGGATCTGTCGCAGGCGAACGCCGACCGCATCGTGCCACGCGATCCGGCGGCGCCGGCCACGTTGATCATCACGGGCTTCATCGCACGCGATGCGAAAGGTGTGCAGACGACGCTCGGCCGCAACGGCAGCGACTTCTCGGGCTCGATCTTCGGCGCGCTGCTCAGCGCGGCAGAGATCCACATCTGGACCGACGTCGATGGCGTGCTCAGCGCCGATCCGCGGCTCGTGCCGGACGCCAAAGTCATCGACTCGCTGTCTTACAACGAGGCGATGGAGCTCGCGTACTTCGGCGCCAAGGTGATCCATCCGCAGACGATGGCGCCCGCGGTGCTGAAAGGCATTCCGATCTGGATCCGCAACACTTTTGCGCCGGAGAAACCCGGCACGCTGATCTGCGCGAAGCCGACGTCGGAGATCGCCGTCAAAGGCATCACCTGCATCGATCGCGTCGCGCTCGTCAACCTGGAAGGCGCCGGCATGATCGGCGTGCCCGGAACCGCGCATCGCCTGTTCGGCGCGCTGCGCGATCACGGCATCTCGGTGATCCTGATCTCCCAGGGCAGCTCCGAGCATTCGATCTGCTTTGCGATTCCCGAAGCCGAAGCTGCTCGCGCGGAAACAGTGGTGCGGCAGGCATTCGATCGCGAGCTGCGCGAAGGACAGATCCAGCAGGTACAGGTCGATCCCGGCTGCAGCATCCTGGCCGTCGTGGGCGACGGTATGGCGGGCTCGCACGGTGTCGCCGCGAAAGTCTTCGGCGCACTCGGCAATGCAGCCGTCAGTGTCCGCGCGATCGCGCAGGGCGCGTCGGAGCGCAACATCTCCGCGGTCATCGACAGCAAGTTCTCGGCTCGCGCTCTGCGCTCGGTGCATTCGAGTTTCTATCTTTCGCCGCATACTGTGTCGGTCGGGCTCATTGGCCCGGGCGTCGTCGGCAGCGTGCTGCTCGACCAGCTCGCGTCGCAGATCCAGCGCTTGTCGCGCGATCTCAAGCTCGACCTGCGCGTGCGCGGCATCATGAGCTCGAAGCGCATGCACCTCGCGGATCCGCAGGTGCAGCTGCCACGCTGGCGCGATGCGTTCAGCAGCCGCAACGAGCCGTCTGATCTCGCGCGCTTCGCTCAGCACATCCACGCGGAGTATCTGCCGCACGCGGTCATCATCGACTGCTCGTCGAGCCAGGACGTCGCTGATCGCTACCCGGGCTGGCTCGCGAGCGGTATCCACATCGTCACGCCGAACAAGAAGGCGAACAGTGCGGATCTGGAGTTCTATGCGCGTCTGCACGAGGCACGGCGTGCGGGCAACACGCATTACCTTTACGAGGCGACTGTCGGCGCCGGCTTGCCCGTCATCCAGACCCTGCGCGACCTGCGCGACACCGGCGATGCGATCCATCGCATCGAAGGCATGCTGTCCGGCACGCTGGCGTACCTGTTCAACGTCTGGGACGGCTCCGAGCCTTTCTCGTCAGTGGTGCGCGCTGCCAAGGCGCGCGGCTACACCGAGCCGGATCCGCGCGACGACCTGTCGGGAACCGATTTCGCTCGCAAGCTGATCATCCTGGGACGCGAGATGGGCCTGCGCCTGGAGCTGTCCGACGTGCAGCTCGAAAGCCTGGTGCCGCGCTCGCTCGCCAGTTGCACGGCCGAGGAATTCCTCGAGCGTCTGCCAGCCTTCGATACGGCGATGGCGGAGCGCCTGCAAGCTGCGCGCAGCCGCGATCGGGTGCTGCGCTACATCGGCTCGCTCGATGCCGCCACCGGCAAGGCCTCGGTCGGCCTGGTCGAGTTGGAGCGGTCGCACACGTTCGCCAACATCAATCTCACGGACAACGTCGTTCGTTTCCTGACACAGCGCTACAACCAGAACCCGCTGGTGGTGCAAGGCCCCGGCGCCGGTCCCGAGGTCACTGCCGGCGGCGTGTTCGGCGACTTGCTGCGCGTGTGTGCCTACCTCGGCGTGAAACTCTAGGCATGCGGCAGACAGCCACAGCGTTCGCGCCCGCCAGCGTCGGCAATGTGGCAGTCGGGTTCGATGTGCTCGGTCACAGCTTCCAGGCAATCGGCGATCGCGTCACCGCCCGCCGGCTCCCGCAGCCAGGTGTGCGCATCGGCGCCATCACGGGCACGGTCGTCGACCTTCCCCGCGAGCCGGAGCGCAATACGGCAGGCATGGGCGTGCTGTGCATGGTTCGAGACCTGAAGCTGGATTTCGGCGTCGAGCTGTCTATCGACAAGGGCATTCCGCTCGGCTCCGGCCTGGGCGGATCGGCCGCTTCCGCGGTTGCGGCAGTGGTGGCGACGAACGCGTTGCTGAGCGAGCCGCTCGGCAAGCTGGAGCTGCTCAAGTTCGCGATGAAGGGCGAGGCCGTCGCTTCCGGCTCGGTGCATGTCGACAACATCGCCCCGTCCCTGTACGGCGGGCTGGTGCTGACGGTCGGCATCGACAATCCCAACGTCAAGCAGATTCCGGTGCCGTCGACCGTGCGCTGCGTGCTCGTGCACCCGCACATGATGCTGTCGACCCGCGAGGCGCGGCAGATCCTCAATCGCTCCATCGATCTGTCCGACGTGATCTGGCAATCTGCGAACCTCGCCGGCTTCCTCACCGGATGCTTCACCGGCGACTTGCAGCTGATACGGGAGTCACTCGAAGACGTGATCATCGAGCCGCAGCGCCAGGTGCTGATCCCCGGCTTCAAAGCAGTCAAGGAGGGCGCCATGACGAACGGCGCGCTCGGGTGCTCGATCTCGGGCGCCGGGCCGACCCTGTTCGCGTGGTGCGAGCAACAGCACGCCGAACGCATTCGCGATGCGATGGTCGCCGGGTTCACGGCCCATGGCCTCGCGAGCGATGCCTGGATCTCGACCCTGGATCCGGCCGGCGCGCGGATCCTCGAATGATCGACTGAGCCGCCG
>DATNFA010000009.1:0-5707 GCA_035606615.1 Steroidobacteraceae bacterium | reverse complement strand
GGCGTAATCGAGGAAGCGCACGGCGAAATTGGGCTCTTCGTAGACGGTGTCCGGCGAAACGTTGATGAACAGCAGCCCCGCGACGCGCTGGGCTGCAAAGCGCTTGA
The DNA here is from genome assembly GCA_035606615.1 of Steroidobacteraceae bacterium. GTDB lineage: Bacteria > Pseudomonadota > Gammaproteobacteria > Steroidobacterales > Steroidobacteraceae > Steroidobacter. Next base: position 5,600 of record DATNFA010000009.1, on the reverse strand, counting down.
AAGCGTTCTGGATGCAGAGGAAGTCGAGCTGCAGCTTCACGCCGCTCTTGCGCGCCGCCTCGAACAGGTTCTGCGGCGAGTGCAGCCAGCTGTCGGACGGGCCGCGGGTCAGCGCCTCGAAGCCGCAGATGCCGCGCGAGCGCGGGTCGACGATCGGCTGGAACAAGGTCGAGATGCGGCCCTCGCGCACGAGCTCGGTGAGCTCATGCGTCGCGGCGTCGAGCCTGCGCAGGCGCAGTGTCGGCGAGTCGGGGCGGCTCTCGGACATGGCTGGAATAGAACGTCGGCCAGTTTCGGTTATTCCCTGGCGCATTACGTTAATGGCGAAGCGAGGCGCGGTCCGAGAAGCGCATCGCAACACTGAGGCGGAGCCTGACACGGACGTCAGGCAGAAGCGGAAGGAATGTGACGAAGTCGACGTTCCGCAGGAACGTCGTCCCCGCGCAGGCGGGGACCCAGGTCCGGGTGGATCCCCGCCTACGCGGGGATGACGCGCTGTACGCGCGTCATCTCTTCATCGCGTCGAAGAAGTCCGCGTTGGTCTTCGTGTCCTTCATCTTGTCGATCAGGAACTCGATCGACGCGAGCTCGTCCATCGGGTGCAGGAGCTTGCGCAGGATCCAGATCTTCTGCAGCTCTTCCTGCGAGGTGATCAGCTCTTCGCGGCGCGTGCCGGAACGGTTGATGTTCACCGCCGGGAACACGCGCTTCTCCGACACGCGACGATCCAGGTGGATTTCCGAGTTGCCGGTGCCCTTGAACTCTTCGTAGATCACGTCGTCCATGCGCGAACCGGTGTCGATGAGCGCCGTCGCCAGGATCGTCAGCGAGCCGCCTTCTTCGATGTTGCGGGCTGCGCCGAAGAAGCGCTTCGGACGCTGCAGGGCGTTCGCGTCGACACCGCCGGTGAGCACCTTGCCGGAGCTCGGCACGACAGTGTTGTAGGCGCGCGCGAGGCGCGTGATCGAATCGAGCAGGATCACGACGTCGCGCTTGTGCTCGACCAGTCGCTTCGCCTTCTCGATCACCATCTCGGCGACCTGCACGTGGCGCGTGGCCGGCTCGTCGAACGTCGAGGACACGACCTCGCCGCGCACGGTGCGCGCCATCTCGGTCACTTCCTCGGGACGCTCGTCGATCAGCAGCACGATCAGGTACACGTCGGGATGATTCGAGGTGATCGAGGTCGCGATGTTCTGCAGCAGCATCGTCTTGCCGGCTTTCGGCGGCGAGATGATCAGGCCGCGCTGGCCTTTGCCGATGGGCGCGACCAAGTCGATGATGCGCGCGGTCAGGTCCTCGCTGGAGCCGTTGCCGCGCTCCAGCTTCAGACGCTTGGTCGGATGCAGCGGCGTCAGGTTCTCGAACAGAACCTTGTGGCGCGCGCCTTCCGGCGAATCGAAGTTGATCTCGCCGACCTTCAGCAGTGCGAAGTAGCGCTCGCCGTCCTTCGGCGGACGGATCAGGCCGGAGATCGAGTCGCCGGTGCGCAGGTTGAAGCGGCGGATCTGGCTCGGGCTGACGTAGATGTCGTCCGGGCCGGCCAGGTACGAGCTGTCGGAGGAGCGCAGGAAGCCGAAGCCGTCCTGCAGGATCTCCAACACGCCGTCGCCGTAAATGTCCTCGCCGCTGCGCGCATGCGCCTTGAGGATAGAGAAGATGATGTCCTGCTTGCGCGAGCGGGCCAGATTCTCCAGGCCCATCTTGGTCGCAATCTCGACCAGCTCGGACACCGGTTTGAGCTTGAGCTGCGTCAGATTCATCGACTGACGCGATGCTGCGAGCTCCGATGGCGAGATGATGCCTACGTCGTCGGCGTCGAAGTCGTCGACCGGCAGGTCGTCGTGCATCTGCCGATGATTGCCGCCGCGATCGCGGTTGCCATCGTTGCCACGATTGGGCCGACCACCGCCGCCGCCACCTTTGCCCGGGCGGTTACGGGCTTGATTACCTAAATAGCCTCTCACAGTTTGCTGTCCAGAAATGCGACCAGGTCTGATTTACGGGGGGCTCCGACCTTCTGGCCTTCGACCTGGCCGTTCTTGAAGAGGATGAGGGTCGGAATGCTGCGCACGTTGAAGCGCTGCGATGTCTTGGGGTTTTCGTCGACGTTGAGCTTCACGATCGTGAGCTTGTCGCGGTACTCCTCGGCGATATCGTTGAGCATGGGGGCGATCGCCTTGCACGGGCCGCACCATTCGGCCCAGAAGTCGATCAGCACCGGCCGGGGAGCCTTCAGCACATCCTGCTCGAAGCTGGTGTCGCTGATGTGCACGATCTTTTCACTGTTGCTGGTCACCCGAGAATTCTCCTGTGAAGATGAGGTGCGCTCGCACGGCATCGCAGCGCGATGCGATCGGACGCGAGAAAAGACCTCGAAGGAACGCCGAAGCAAAACTGAAGTGACTCGTCAGTCGTGCTCGGGCACAATGCGGTGGTCTAAAAGGCTAGTCAGCCTCCGTCAAAACTCTCTATACGAGCTTGCGACTCATCAAACATCTATTCGACATGACACCCCAATGGCGCGCCGGCGGGGGTCTTTCTACGAGGAGCTTGGAGCCGGTGATCCGGTCGGGGCGGGAGCGGAGACTTCCGCTGCGTTGGGGCTTATTAGAACCGCAGGCATGGCAATTTGCAAGCGGGCCCCCATCGAATGTCTCGCCCAAATCCGCGGCGAAGTTTCCTCTCGCAGATCGCATCACGAATGGCTGATTCGCATTTAACAGAGCTTTCGTTCTCCAGTCTTCACCTGCCGGAAACGCTGCAGAAGGGTCTGGCCGACGCCTCGTTCGAACGCTGCACGCCGATTCAGGCGCAGACGCTGCCGCAAGCGCTGGCCGGTCTCGACGTCGCCGGACAGGCACAGACGGGAACAGGGAAAACCGCAGCGTTCCTGGTCGCGATGTATGCGCGGCTCATCCGCGCCGAGGCGATGCCCTCGCGCAATCTCAACGCGCCGCGCGCACTGATCGTTGCTCCAACGCGCGAGCTGGCGGTGCAGATCCATCGCGACGCCGAAGTGCTCGGCTCGCACACCGGCCTGACGCTCGGCCTCGCCTTCGGCGGCGTCGACTACGACAAGCAGCGCCATCAGCTCGAACAGGGCGTGGATGTCTTGATCGGCACGCCCGGCCGCATCATCGACTTCGCGAAGCAGCGGGTGTTCGATCTGCGCGCGGTGCAGGTGCTGATCCTCGACGAAGCCGACCGCATGTTCGATCTCGGCTTCATCAGCGACATCCGCTGGATCCTGCGCCGCCTGCCGGCGCCGGAGCACCGCCTCAACATGCTGTTCTCGGCCACGTTATCGCACCGGGTGCTGGAGCTCGCCTACGAGCACATGAACGACCCGACGCTGGTGCGCATCGAGCCCGACAAGATGACCGTCGATCGCGTGCGTCAGGTGATCTACTACCCGTCCAACGACGAGAAAGCGCGTCTGCTGGTCGGATTGCTCAAGCACATGGACCCGCGCCGGAGCATGGTGTTCGTCAACACCCGGCGCGCCGCCGAACAGATCGAGCAGCTGCTGCGCGGCAACGAGATCAACGCCGAGGCGATCTCGGGTGACGTGCCCCAACGCAAGCGGCTGCGCATGCTGCGTGACTTCCACGAGGGCACGCTCGCCGTGCTGATCGGCACCGACGTGGCCTCGCGCGGCCTGCACATTCCGGACGTCAGCCACATCTTCAATTACGACCTGCCGCAGGATCCCGAAGATTACGTCCATCGCATCGGCCGCACGGCGCGCGCCGGCGCCGAAGGCGACGCGATCAGCTTCGGCTGCGAGGAGTATGTGATCTCGCTGCCGGACATCGAGGCGTACATCGGCCGCAAGATTCCGGTCGCGCCGGTGCCGCAGGACATGCTGCCCGAAATCGTCGCGCCGACCCCGGTACGACACCGTCACAGCGGCCGGCCGCACGATGGTCGTCGCGGTGGCGGCGGTGGTGGCGGACGCGGTGGTAGTGGTGGCGGACGCCGCGGCGGTCCGCGCCGCGAAGCCGGCCCTCGCCGCGATGGGGGTTCGCGTCCGGCCCGACCGCCGCGGCCAGAGCGCCCAGCCGCGGCACCCAGCGATGCGCCGAAACCCCCGGAAGCTGCAGCCGGCGGCGATGCGACCAAACGCCGACGACGCCGCCGTCGCGGAAAACGCTCCGGTGCAGGCGCTGCCAATCCCGAAGTAACCCGGGACTAAGCACCCTCCAGCAGCATCTCCACCCGTTCGACCGTCACGAAGCCTTCCAGCTGGCGCGCGTGCTGAGTCGAGTCCGGGCGCGAGACTGCGAAAATGTGGCCGATGCCGTGCGCCCGCGCCGCGTTCAGCACGGCAACGCTGTCGTCGACGAACAGGCAGCGCGTCGGCTCGAAAGCCAGCTGCGCCTGCAGCTGCGTCCAGAATTGCGGATGCTCCTTCGGCACGCCGAGGTCGTGCGAGCTGACGATGCGCTCGAAGTAGCGCGCCAGCCCGGTCTGCTCGTTCTTGAGCTGCAGCACGCCGCGATGCGAATTGGTCACCAGCACCGGAGGGAGACCGCGCGCGTGTAGCGCTTGCAGGAAGCGCTCGGCGCCGGGCAGATACCTGACGTGCTCGCGCTCCGCACGCTTCAGCTCGGCGATGTCCAGCGACAGCTCGCGAGTCCAGAAGTCGATGCAGTACCAGTCGAGCGTCCCCTGCTTGGCGACGAACAGCGGCGCGAGCTTCGTGCGAGCCGCCTCGACCGACAGCTGGTGGCGCCGTGCGTAGTGCTCCGGCAGCACTTCCAGCCAGAAGTAGTTGTCAAAGCGCAGGTCGAGCAGCGTGCCGTCCATGTCGAGCAGCACGGTGTCGATTTCGTCCCAGGGCGGCAGCACGCTGTCGCTGTATGTGGGGCCCGGCAGGATATTCAAGACTTCGTCCCAGTCTGGTCGGCTCGTTGCGCCGTATCATACGGACAATTCGGCGAGGGATTTTCGCATGCAGCTGAGCTGGGGTCTGCTGATCGTGATGGTGCTGGCGGCTGCAGTCCTGTGGTTCTGGCAGGACAGCCTGGCCGCGCGCGAGAACGCGAACGCTGCGGCGAAGGAAGCCTGCACCCGCCTCGGCCTGCAGTTTCTCGACGGCACCGTGGCGTTCGCCCGGCTCGCGCTCGTCCGCGTCGACGGCTGGCTGCAGCTTCGCCGCACTTACGTGTTCGACTACACCGCGACCAGTATCGAGCGCCGGCAGGGTTTCGTGCTGCTCACCGGTCGGCGGGTCGAGTCGGTCGGCTACGCGCCGGGCGAGACGCACGCACAGGCCGCAGCCGTCCGGCCCGAGGCCCTCGCGCCGCACAGCAACGGCCGTGACGGGGGCGGCAAAGTGCTGGAGCTGCGCGACTGGCGCGAGCGGCAGAATCGCGACGACGACAGTCACTGAGCGCTCGCCAGGCCTGGGCATGTTGCGTAAAGTACGCCTCGATGACCGAATCGGAGAACAAGGTCGAGACCGAGACGTTCCGACGGCTGGAGCGGCTGAGGGAGCTGCGCATCGAGCATCGTGACCTGGACGATGTCATCAACCGGCTGCAGATGGACCTGTACGTCAACGAAGTGCAACTGCGACGCCTCAAGAAACGCAA
>DATNFA010000008.1:0-53088 GCA_035606615.1 Steroidobacteraceae bacterium | reverse complement strand
CTACGCGAAGGTGCAGACGTTCCTCGCGTCGAAGCCGTCGTTGCCGCCCGCGCTGCACGATCTGCCTTGGATCGGCGCCTGGGCGCAGGGCATGTTGGAGCAACTCTCAGCCGATCCGACCGCGATTCGCGAGCAGCTGGTGATGACGCTGGAGCAATCGTCGATCGAGATGTCGAAGCTGATCGGCGGCGTCGGGCGCAACGTCGCGAAGCTGTTCTTCGCAGTGCTGTCGATGTTCTTCCTGCTGCGCGATGGGCCGCGGCTGGTGCGCGAGGCGCGCGCAATTCTCGAAGGAATTCTCGGCCCGCGCGTGCACGACTATCTCGATGCGATTGGCGCGACGACGCAGGCAGTGGTCTATGCGCTGATTCTCGGCGCGATTGCGCAGGGCACGGTCGCAGGCATCGGCTACTTCTTCGCCGGCGTCGAGGCGCCGGTGCTGATGGGAGCAATCACGGTGCTGGTCGCGCTCATTCCGTTCGGCGCGCCCCTCGTATGGGGAAGCCTCTCACTGTGGATGCTGGTCAACGGCCACGTGGGGCACGGCGTCTTCCTGATGGTGTGGGGCCTGTTGATAGTCAGTTGGGTCGATAACCTCGTCCGCCCGATGGTCATCTCCAACGCAACGCGCATGCCGTTCCTGCTCGTGGTGTTCGGTGTGCTCGGCGGCGTGCTCGCGTTCGGCCTGGTGGGCCTGTTCATCGGGCCGGTGTTGCTCGCCGTGTCGCTCGCGATCTGGCGCGAGTGGCTCGAGGAGCATCAGCAGAAGGAAGGGACTCCGGAGTCGGGCTGAAGACCGACCTACAGCGCGCCATCAGGTGCCCGCTTCTCGGGTTTCGACAGCAGGATCTTGTCGATCCGCACGCCGTCCATGTCCACGATCTCGACCTTCAGGTCGCGCCAGGTCAGCGTGTCGCCGGCCTTCGGGATGCGGCCGAGGCGCGCCAGCACGAAGCCCGCGACGGTGTGATAGTCGCGGCCGACCATGTCGCGGCGATTCAGCCGCCGCTGCAGCTCTTCGATCGGCAGATGACCGTCGACCAGCCATGAGCTGTCCTCGCGTTGCAGCGCTTCCGGGCGCTCGCGGCTGCCGAGCTCCGGCAGCTCGCCGGCGATCGCTTTGAGAATGTCGATCGGCGTGGTGATGCCCTCGATCTCCCCATACTCGTCCGTCACCACTGCGAGGTGCGTGCTCGAGCGCTGGAACTGATCCAGCAATTGCAGCACCGAGATCGAATCCGGGATGTGCAGCGGCGGCTCGAGGTCGCGGTCCGGATCGAGTACGCCGCGGTGCACGGCCTCGCTGAGATTCGCGAGCGTGATCATGCCGAGCAGGTTCTCGAACTTCTCGCGTGCCACCAGGAAGCGCGCGTGGCCGCTGGACTTCGCCTGCTGCCACACCGCCTGGATCGGCTCGTCGATGTCGAGCCAGATGATGTCCTGCCGCGGAATCATGATCGAGCCGACCTTGCGGTCGGCCAGCGCCAGCACGCCTTCGACCAGCCGGCGCTCGGAAGCGAGAAACACGCCCGCTCGCGTGCCTTCGGCGACGAGCGCACGCACGTCGTCTTCGGTGACTGCTCCCTGGGGAGCAGCGGAAACCGGCAGGATCTTGAGGAACGCATTGACCGCGACGCGCAGCAGCCAGACCGCTGGGGCCGTGATGCGGGCAAGCACGCGCATGAGTGGCGCGACCCGCAGCGCCAGCGCCTCGGCGTGCAGCAGCGCGACCCGCTTCGGCACGACCTCGCCGACGATGAGCGTGACGAACGTGATGATCAGCACCACGATGCCTTTGGCGAGCTCCGTCGTGTACTGCACCGGTACGCCATAGGAGGTGAGCTTCTCGGCCAGCGGTCCGGCGAAGGTTTCGCCGCCGTACAAACCGGTGAAGATCGTGATCAAGGTGATGCCGATCTGGATCGCCGAGAGCAGCGTGGTGGGGTCCTCCAGCAGCGCGATTGCCGACTTCGCGCCGCTCACGCCCTGCTCTGCAGCGGTCTGCAGCCGGGAGCGCTTGGCCGACACCAGAGCCATCTCCGACAGGACGAAAAAGCCGTTGAGGAGGATGAGCAGGAAGATGACGAGGACTTGGCTGGAACTCATGGAGGGCACGCACCCCGCCTGGGCTTTGGGTGCGCAGAGTGTACATTCCTGCACCCACCATGGGCCGGCAGCGCCTGTGTATAATGCGCCGCTCTTTTCTCAGGGTTCCCACTATGGACTGGCTGATTTCCACCGCTGCCGCACAGGCACAGAGCGGCGCTTCCGGGCAATCCGGCGCGCTGATGCAGATCCCGTTCCTGATCCTGATGTTCGTGGTGTTCTATTTCCTGCTGATCCGCCCGCAGACCAAGCGCGCCAAGGAGCACCGGGCCCTGATCGCGGCGCTGGAGGTGGGGGCGGAGGTCGCCACCAGCGGCGGCATCCTGGGCAAGGTCACGCAGCTGGGCGAGCAATACCTGACGCTGGAGATCGCCGACGGCGTGAACGTCAAGATCCAGCGCGCCACTGTCGCGCAGGTGCTGCCCAAGGGCACGCTGAAGAGCCTCTGACGTCGGAAATTCGCTCAACTCTCCATGTATCACTTCTCCCGCTGGAAGTATTGGCTGGTCATCATCGTCGTGGTGGTCGGCACGCTGTTCGCGCTCCCGAACGTCTTCGGTGAAGGTCCCGCGTTGCAGCTGTCGCGCAACGACCGGGTCGCGATGGACGCGGCTGCACAGCAGCGCGTGCTCGGTGTGCTCCAGGCACAGAAGGTCGCGCCGGAGGCCTCCTACCTCGAGAAGGATCGGCTGGTGCTGCGCTTCGCCGACCCGCAGCAGCAAGCCGGGGCGCGCGAAGCCATCGTCAAGGGCACTTCGGGCGACTATCTCGTCGCCTTGTCGAGCGTGCCTCGCACGCCGCAATGGATGCGGCGCGTCGGCCTGAAGCCGATGAGCCTCGGCCTCGACCTGCGCGGCGGCGTGCACTTCGTGTACGAGGTCGACGTCCAGGGCGCGCTGGCGCAGGCCGTGGAGCGAATGGAGCGCGACGTGCGCACCAGTCTGCGCGACAAGCGTATTCCGTACGGCGCGGTCACTTCGGGCAAGGACTCTGCCGGCAAGGAATTCGTGCGCGTCGTCCTGCGCAACCCGTCCGATCTGCAAGCCGCGCTGGATACCTTGAAGGCGCCGGACGGAAGCCTGCAGCTGACCTCGGGTACAGAGGCGGATGGCTCGTACGTCGAGATGCGCATGACGCCCGCCGAGCTCAAGCGCCGCCAGGACGTTGCCATCGAGCAGAACATCACGACGCTGCGCAATCGCGTCGACGAGCTCGGCATCGCCGAGCCGATCGTGACGCGCCAGGCCGCGAACCGCATCGTCGTGCAGCTGCCGGGCGTGCAGGATCCGAACGAGGCGATCCGCGTGCTCGGTGCGACCGCGACCCTCGAGTTCCGCCTGGTCGACGAGACCAACAACCCGTACGAGGCCGAGAGCAACAAGCGCATTCCGATCGGCTCGAAGCTCTATAAGGAGCGCAATGGCCGCCCGATCCTCCTCAAGCGCGACGTCATCGCGACCGGCGAGCAGCTGACGGACGCGAGCTCCTCGTTCCAGGAAGGCCAGCCGCAGGTCAACGTGAAGCTCGATGCGCGCGGCGGCCAGTCGATGCTCAACGCAACGCGCGACAACGTCGGCAAGCGCATGGCCGTCGTGTACATCGCCAAGAAGCAGCTCGCCGAAGGCGAGCAGTGCAAAGGCGTGCGCAGCGGGCAGATCTGTACCGAAGAGGACGTCATCAGCGCCGCGACGATTCAGAGCGTGCTGTCGTCGAGCTTCCGCATCACCGGCTTGCAGGCGAACGAAGCTCGCGAGCTGGCGCTGCTGTTGCGCTCCGGCGCGTTGGCAGCGCCGCAGACCATCGTCGAGCAGCGTTCGGTCGGTCCGACCCTCGGCGCGGACAACATCAAGCGCGGCTGGCATGCGCTGGCAGTCGGCCTGCTCCTGACGTTCGCCTTCATGGCGATGTACTACCGTGGGTTCGGCTGGATCGCCAATGCAGTGCTGGCGGCGAACCTCGTGCTGACGGTGGGTCTCCTGTCGCTGCTGCAGGCATCGCTGTCGTTGCCCGGCATCGCGGCCGTCGTGTTTCACCTCGGTATCGCCGTCGACGCGAACATCCTGATCTACGAGCGCATCCGCGAGGAGCTGCGCGCAGGCAATTCGCCGCTCGCGGCGATCAACGCGGGCTTCGAGAAAGCGTTCGCGACGATCGCAGACTCGAACGTGACGACGCTCATCGCCGGCGTCGTGCTGTTCGCGTTCGGCACCGGCACGATCCGCAGCTTCGCCATCGTCATGACGCTCGGCATTCTCACCTCGCTGTTCACGTCGGTGGTCGGCAGCCGCGCGCTGGTGCACTGGATCTGGGGCCGCAGGACCCGCCTCGCGCACCTGCCCATCTAGCTTACGAGTCGGTCACGAGTAGCACACACCATGGAGTTCTTCCACAAAGTCACGACGTACCCGTTCATGCACACGCGTCGCATGTGGTACGGCGTGTCCAGCCTCGCGATCGTCGCGTCGATCGTGCTGCTGTTCTGGCACGGGTTGAACCTCGGCATCGACTTCACCGGCGGCGTGGTGCTGGAGTTCCAGTATCCGCAGAAGGCGGACCTGGAAAAGACGCGCGCAACGCTGGAGGGCAAGTTCACCCATCCGCAGGTGCAGAACTTCGGCGACGACCGCACGGTCGCGGTGCGCCTGCTGCCGCAGGCAAATCAGGACGTCAACGCGGTCAGCAAGGCAGTGACCGAGACGCTGCAGCAAGTCGATCCGCAAGTGAAGCTGCAGCGCGCGGAGGTGGTCGGCCCGCAGGTCGGCCAGGAGTTGACCAACCAGGGCGGCCTCGCAATCCTGTTCACGTTCCTGCTGATCGGCGTGTACACGTGGATCCGCTTCCAATGGAAGATGGGCATCAGCGCGATCATCGCCACGCTGCACGATCCGATGATCATTCTCGGCTTCTTCGCGGTCACGCAGATCACGTTCGACCTGGCGGTGCTCGCAGCGATCCTCGCGGTCATCGGTTATTCGCTCAACGACACGGTCGTGGTGTTCGACCGCGTGCGCGAGAACTTCCACAAGACCCGACGCGCGAGCTCGGAAGAAGTGATGGACGCCTCGATCAATCAGACGCTGTCGCGCACGATCATCACCAGCGGCGCCACGCTCCTGGTCGTGGTCGTGCTGCTGATCATGGGCGGCGAGACGCTGCGCGGCTTCTCCTGGGCGTTGACGATCGGCATCGTAGTCGGCACCTATTCCTCCATCTACGTCGCGGGAGCGCTCGCACTGGACATGAAGCTCTCGGCGCGCGATCTGATGGAACAGAAGGAAACCTCCAAAGTAGACGCCATGCCATGACGCCATGAACTGGCTCATCTGGCTCGGCTTCTTCGCGATCTTCATCGGCGTTCTCGCGCTCGATCTCGGCGTCCTGCATCGCGAGGCCAAGGCCATGCAGGTGCGGCAGGCGCTCGGCTGGACGGTCGTGTGGATCGTGGTCGCGCTGTCGTTCGCAGGGCTCGTCTACGGCGTCTACGAGTATCAGTGGTTCGGCTGGCACGCCATCGGCGAGGATCCGCCGGACGGTGCCGAGGCCGCGATCCAGTTCGTGACCGGCTACCTGCTCGAGTGGTCGCTGTCGGTCGACAACATCTTCGTGATCGCGATCATCTTCACGTACATGAAGATCCCGGCGCAGTTCCAGTACCGAGTGCTGTTCTGGGGCATCATCGGCGCGATCGTCCTGCGCGGCGCGATGATCGCGATGGGCGCTGCGCTGATCCACGCGTTCGATTGGACCTTCTACCTGTTCGGCGCAATCCTGCTGTACTCGGCGTGGCGGATGCTGCGCAGCGAAGACGATCAGTTCGATCCGGGCAAGAGCGTGCTCGTGCGCCTTGCGCGGCGCGTCTATCCGGTCACCGACAAGCTCGACGGCGAGCGCTTCTTCACGCTCGTGGACGGCGCACGCGCAGCGACTCCGCTGTTCGTGACGCTGCTGCTGGTGGACTTCGCGGACGTCGTGTTCGCGGTCGACTCGATCCCGGCGATCTTCGCCGTGACGCAGGAGCCGTTCATCGTCTTCACCTCGAACGCGTTCGCGATCCTCGGCCTGCGCTCGCTGTACTTCGCGATCGCCGGCCTGATGATGATGTTCAAGTACATCAAGCTCAGCCTTATCTTCATCCTCGGCTTCGTCGGCGTGAAGATGCTGCTGCATCATCGCCTCGAGATTCCGCACGCGCTCTCGCTCGGCGTGATCGTCGGCTTCCTGGCGATCGGCATTCTGGCCTCGCTGTGGTCGACGCGCCGCGAGCAGCGCACGCAGCAGTAGGCAGCCCATGGAATTGCTCAGCGATCCTCAAGTCTGGCTCGCTTTCGCGACGCTGACCGCCCTCGAAATCGTCCTCGGCATCGACAACATCATCTTCATCTCGATCCTGGTCGGGCGGCTGCCGAAGGCAGTTCAGCAGCGCGCGCGCACGATCGGCCTGGCGCTCGCGATGCTGACGCGCATCCTGCTGCTGCTGTCGATCACCTGGGTGATGTCGCTCTCGTCGGACCTGTTCGCGGTCGGCTCGATGGGCATCTCGGGCCGCGACGTGATCCTGATCGGCGGCGGCCTGTTCCTGCTCGCGAAGAGCACGCTGGAGATTCACGGCGGCCTGGAGGGCGAGGAGCAGCAGCACGAGAGCCGCGTGCGCGCCACCTTCACCAGCGTGATCCTGCAGATCGCGATCATCGACATCGTGTTCTCGCTCGACTCCGTAATCACGGCAGTCGGCATGGCCGATCACGTGGAGGTGATGATCGCGGCGGTCGTGGTCGCCGTCATCGTGATGATGTTCCTGGCGGGTCCGATCGGCGATTTCGTCGACCGCCATCCGACGATCAAGATGCTGGCGCTGTCGTTCCTGATCCTGATCGGCACGGCGCTGGTCGGGGAGGGCCTCGACCTGCACATCCCGAAGGGCTATATCTACTTCGCGATGGCGTTCTCGGTTGCGGTGGAGATGCTGAACATCAGAGTCCGCAAGCGCCTGGAGCCGGTGAAGCTGAGGAAGAAGCTGGAAGAAGAATAAGAGTCGGGCTTTAGCTCGACTGCGGTGCTGGTCTGTTCTTCAAATCCAGATACAAGTTGTACAGCGCCACGAACAGCGGGAACAGATTCGAGAGAATCCCCACCGAATCGTTCTTGCCGAACACGAAGTACGACAGCAGCATCACGCTGCCCAGCGCGCTCATGTACCAGAACAGCCGCGGCATGACGACCTTGCCGTGCGCCTGCGATGCCGCGAGCTGCACGAACCAGCGGCCGGCGAACAGGAACACGCCGAGGTAGCCGATGAGCTTCCAAGGTGTGACCGTGACGCCGTACATCACGAGCCACACCTTGTTCATGGCTGCGCCCTCGCGAGATGAGGATTACTTGGTCGCCGGGCTGGCCGGGCCGGGCTTCGCCGCGCGGCTCGAGCCGCCGTTGCGCAGCGCGCTGTGCTTGTAGCCGTAGCCGAAGTACACGATGAAGCCGACGATCGTCCAGCCGACGATCCGGTACCAGGTGCCGCCGGTCATGAACAGGCTCGCAAGCATCAGGCCGCAGAACAGCGTGCCGCCGATGCCGACGAACCACACGCCCTTCACGCGGAACGGACGCGGCAGCTCGGGCTTCGTGACCCGCAGCACCATGATGCCGATGCAGACCGTGACGAAGGCCAGCAGCGTACCGCTCGATACGAGCTCGCCGAGCACGTTGAGCGGCAGCAGTCCGCCCATGAGGCCGGCACCGACACCTGTCAGCACCGTGGAGAACACCGGCGTCTTCCACTCGGGATGGCAGGCGCGGAATCGCGGCGGCAGCAGACCATCGCGTGACATCGAATAGAAGATGCGCGACTGCGCCAGCATCATGACCAGGATCACGGACGTGAGGCCGGCGAGTGCACCGAAGACCACGGGGATCGTCAGCCAGCGCAGCTCAGCATGTGCCTGCAGCGCCGTGGCTACCGGTGCCGCGTCGTTCAATTTCGGATACTCGAGCATGCCGGTCAGGACGCCGGACATCAGCACGTACAGCACAGTGCAGATGATGAGGCTGGCGAGAATGCCGAACGGCACGTCGCGCTGCGGGTTCTTCGCTTCCTGTGCCGCGGTCGATACTGCGTCGAAGCCGATGTACGCGAAGAAGATGATGCCGGAGGCGCGGATGATGCCGCTCCAGCCGTACTGGCCCCACACGCCGGTGTTTTCCGGAATGAACGGATGCCAGTGGTCGGCGGTGATGTAGAAGGCGCCGAAGCCGATCACCGCGACGACGATGGTGACCTTGATGGCGACCACGATCGCGTTGGTCACCGACGACTGGCGGATGCCCAGCACCAGGATGACCGTGACGATGGCGACGATGAGCACGGCCGGCAGGTTGAACATTGCACCCGTGGCGAAGAATCCCTTCTCGACCGTGTAGTCCACCGGTGCGCTAGTGAGTGCCGCCGGGATGAAATTGATGTCGAACTCTTCCAGCAACTTGACGAGGTAGCGCGACCAGCCGACCGAGACAGTCGACGCCGCGAACAGGTATTCGAGCACCAGGTTCCAGCCGATGAACCAGGCGACGCCTTCGCCCAGTGTCGCGTACGAATACGCGTAAGCGCTGCCGGACACGGGGATCATCGAAGCGAACTCTGCGTAGCACAGTCCGGCGAAGATGCAGCCGATGCCGGCGATGATGAACGACAGGACGATGGCGGGACCTGCGTGCTGGGCAGCAGCGAGACCCGTGAGGACGAAGATGCCGGTGCCGATGATGCCGCCGATGCCGATTGCCGTCAGCGCGACCGGACCCAGTGATCTACGCAGCTCACCCTTGTCGCTTTCGGTCGCGAGGTCTTGGACGGATTTGACCGCGAGCAGGTTCTTCAGCATAGCTGTACTGGCTCCATTGCCTGGTTACTGTGGCGCTGCGATGCGCGGCACTCTAGCGGAGCACTCGGTCAAAAGCGAGGCGCCGCGCGAGGGTCGCCATCGTCGCTCAGCACTAGCGCAGACTCTCCGGAACGTGCGGCGCCAGCAGTTCGAGCAGCGGCGCGTACACCTTCGGGGTGCCGGCGACGATGTCGCCTTCGTTCTTGTATTCGCCGCCGTTCAGGCGGCCGATCATGCCGCCGGCTTCGGTGATCAGCAGGGTTCCGGCCGCGGTATCCCAGGGCGAGAGGCCCAGCTCCCAGAATGCGTCCAGGCGTCCGGCCGCGACATAAGCCAGATCGAGCGCCGCTGAGCCAGGACGGCGGATGCCGGCCGTCGCCTGCATCACTGCCTTGAGCATCGCCATGTAGGAGTCGAGCCACTGCAGGTTCGATCGATACGGAAAGCCGGTGCCGATGAGCGCACGCTCCAGGCCGATGTGCGGGGTGACGCGGATGCGCTTGCCATCGAGCTGCGCGCCTTCGCCGCGCGAGGCCGTGAACAGCTCCTGCCGCAGCGGGTCGTAAACCACCGCATGCTCCATGCGGCCGCGACGCTGCACGCCGATCGACACTGCGAATTGCGGAAAGCCGTGCAGGAAATTCGTGGTGCCGTCGAGCGGGTCGACGATCCACACGAATTCGTCGTCTGCGCCGCTCTGGCCGCTTTCCTCGGCAAGGAAAGCGTGCTGCGGATAGCGGCGCCGCACCGTTTCGATGATGTCCCGCTCGGCTGCCGTATCGATCTCGGTGACGAAGTCGTTCTGACCCTTGGCGCGCACTTCCAGACGGTGCACCCGGTTCATGCCGCGGACGATGATCTCTCCGGCGCGGCGCGCGGCCTGAATGGCGATGTTCAATAGCGGTTGCATAGGCGGCGCGTAGAATACCAGCGAACGCCATGGCTATCCGCATCGTCCTCGTCGACCCGAACCATCCCGGCAACATCGGCGCCGTCGCACGCGCGATGAAGAACATGGGACTCGCCGAACTGCATTTAGTGCGGCCGAAGTTCTTTCCAAACGCAGATGCTACGGCGCGCGCTTCGGGCGCCGACGACGTGCTCGAGGCAGCGCGGGTGCACGAGGAATTCGCCGACGCGATCGCCGATTGCGGCCTGGTGGTCGGCACCAGTGCCCGGCAGCGGCACTTGCCGTTCGATCTGGTCGAGCCGCGCGACTGCGCCGCACGGATCGTGCAAGCCGGCCGCTCCGGCAATGCGGCCATAGTGTTCGGCTCCGAGCGCATCGGTCTCACCAACGTCGAGCTCGCACGCTGCAACCTGCTGGCGACGATTCCGACCGATCCGCGCTACAGCTCGCTCAATCTCTCGATGGCAGTTCAGGTGTTCGCCTACGAGCTGTGGCTGGCGGGCCGCCCGGGCGCGCCAGAGATCCCGCCGCATGACGTGCCGCTGGCGAGCGCAGCGGAGATGACGCGCTTGTACGAGCACTTCGAGGAAGTGCTGGAGTACATCGACTTTCGCGATCGCACTGGCGGCGGACACCTGATGGCGCGCATCCGTCGCTTGTTCAATCGGGCGCTGCTCGATCAGAACGAAGTGAACATCCTGCGCGGTGTGCTTACGGCGGTTCAGGCGCGCCGCCGGCCCGCGAAGCGGCGCAGCGATGAAGTCACGGAGTGACGGCGCCACGCAATTTTCTTATTCTGCGCAGCAGTGAACACCGTAAAGACCATTTATCTCGATTACGCGGCCACGACGCCGGTCGATCCGCGAGTTGCCGACGTGATGATCGAGTGCCTGCGCCCGAGCGGCGAGCAGGGCAATCCTTCTTCGGCCGGCCACGACTACGGGCGGCGCGCACGGGCGCTGTGCGAGAAGGCGCGTGCGCAAGTCGCAAAGGCGATCGGCGCGCGGCCCGAGTGCATCGTCTGGACTTCGGGCGCCACTGAGTCCGACAACCTCGCGATCTTCGGCATCGCCCGCTTCAACGCAGACCGCGGCCGACACCTAATCTCCTCCAAGACAGAGCACAAAGCGGTGATCGATCCGCTCAAACAGCTGGAGCGCGAAGGCTTCGAAGTCACCTGGCTGAAGCCCGCGGCGGACGGCATCGTGCGCCCGGAGCAGGTGCAGGCTGCACTGCGCGCCGATACGCAGCTCGTCTCGCTGATGCACGTGAACAATGAGATCGGTGTAGTGCAGGACATCGCGGCTGTCGGTGCGCTGTGTCGCGAGCGCGGCATCGCGTTTCATGTGGACGCTGCGCAGAGCGCCGGCAAGCTGCCGTTGAACGTCGAAGCGATGAACGTCGATCTGCTCTCGCTGACGGCGCACAAGATCTACGGCCCGAAAGGTATCGGCGCGCTCTACGTGCGGCGCAAACCGCCGCTCGGGCTCAAACCGCTGATCTATGGCGGCGGCCAGGAGTTCGGTTTGCGCTCAGGCACGCTGGCCACGCATCAGATCGTCGGCATGGGCCTCGCCTTCGAAATCGCGGAGCGCGATCGCCAGCAGGACGTCGAGCGCATCGGCGCGCTGCGCGACAAGTTGTGGGCCGGCATCGCGAGCATCGGCGACGTCGAGTTGAACGGACATCCGACGGATCGTGTGGCTGGCCTGCTCAATATCAGCTTCCGCGGCGTCGAGGGCGAGAGCCTGCAGTTCGCGCTGCGCGAGCTGGCGGTTTCCGCCGGTTCCGCCTGCTCGTCGGCTTCGGAGGAAGCGTCGTACGTTCTGCGTGCGCTCGGTCGCAGCGATCAGCTGGCGCAGAGCTCGCTGCGCTTCAGTCTCGGCCGCTTCACGACAGCGGAGCAGGTCGAAACAGCGATCGCCGCCGTGAAGCGTGAAGTGACGCGGCTGCGCTCGTACTCGCCCCCGGCGACTTCGGAGAAAAAATCGTGAGCGAAACCTACAACCCGCTCGTCGTCGAGCATTTCGCACGGCCGCGCAACGTCGGACGCTTCGCCGCGGGCGAGGACATCATCGCCGCTTCCGCAGGCGATCCGGAGCAGGGCGTGCGCTTCGATCTCAGCGCGCGGGTGAAGGACGATCGCATCGTCGCGCTGCGCTTCGAGGTTTACGGTTGCCCGCACTGCATCGCCGCCGGTTCCCTGCTGAGCGAGCGCCTGCAGGGGGCAACGCAGGAGCAGCTGCGCCGCTGGACGTGGCGCGAGGCCGCCGACGAGCTCGAATTCCCGCCCGAGAAGCGCGGGCGGCTGCTCGTCATGGAGGATGCTGTCCACGCCCTCGCCGCGGAGTGGCAGCGCCGCCGGTGAAATGCGACGCATGCATCAATTCGCCGGGCCGGATCGATCGTACAATTGCTGCGGGCATGGCCTCATGCACGATGCGAATGAGCCGCCGGCCTTGACTCGGGTCCGTTGACCGCCATCTCCCTGCTATGTCCATCTCACTGACTTCAGCTGCTGCCGACCGCGTCCGCTCCTTCCTCGGGCGCCGCGGGCATGGCGTGGGCCTGCGCCTGTCGGTCCAGAAGACCGGCTGCTCGGGCTTCGCCTACGTCGTGAACTATGCCGACGAGATCGGCAACGACGACGTCGTGTTCGAGGATCAAGGCGTCAAAGTGATCGTCGACCGCGCCAGCCTCGGCTACATCGACGGCACCGAGGTCGACTTCGTGAAGCAGGGCCTGAACGAGGCCTTCCGCTTCCGCAACCCGAACGTGAAGGGCGAATGCGGCTGCGGCGAATCGTTCACCGTCTGACCTAACTTCCCGTCCCCATTCGATTTCTTGCTGCTCCGGGGCGCCCCCGGTAGACTGCGCCGCGCGCGGCCGTCCCCAGGCCGTCGCGCTTTCCTAACTCATTGATTCTACTTAGATCGAGGACGAGGATTCATGGCGCTCGAACGCACTCTTTCCATTGTGAAGCCCGACGGCGTACAGAAGAACGTGATCGGCAACGTCTACGGCCGCTTCGAGAAGGCCGGCCTGCGCATCATCGCGGCCCGCATGATGCAGCTGACGCAGGCCCAGGCCGAAGGTTTCTACGCCGTGCATCGCGAGCGGCCGTTCTTCAAGGACCTGACCCGCTATATGAGCTCGGGCCCGATCCTCGTTCAGGTTCTGGAAGGCGACAACGCCGTGGCCAAGAACCGCGAGCTGATGGGTGCCACCGATCCGAAGAAGGCCGACAAGGGCACGATCCGCGCCGACCTGGCAACCAGCATCGAAGAGAACGTCGTGCACGGCTCGGACAGCGCCGAGAACGCCCGCACCGAGATTGCGTACTTTTTCGCCGCCGCCGACCTCTGCCCGCGCACGCGCTGAGCACGGCGTAAGATTGTTGTTGCGATGAACGCGAGCCTCGACAGCACCGCGAAGACCAACCTGCTCGGGCTGACCCGCGCCGAGCTGGATGCCTTCGTCGTCGGGATGGGCGAGAAGCCGTTCCGGGCGCGCCAGCTGCTGAAGTGGCTGTACAAGCGCTGCGTTGCCGACTTCGACCAGATGACGGACCTGGCGAAGAGCTTCCGCGAGCGGCTGAAAGAGGTCGCCGTCGTCTCGACACCCTCGATCACCACGGTGCAGGTCTCCGCCGACGGTACGCGCAAGTGGCTGCTGGCGATGGATGGCACGCAGGGCATCGAGACCGTGTTCATTCCCGAGCCGGGTCGCGGCACGTTGTGCATCTCCAGCCAGGTTGGCTGCGCGATGGACTGCACGTTCTGCTCGACCGCTCAGCAGGGATTCAATCGCAACCTCACGGTCGCGGAGATCGTCGGGCAGGTGTGGCTCGCCAACCGCGAGCTCGGGTTTACCCCCGGCGGTGATCGCGTCGTCACGAACGTCGTCTTCATGGGCATGGGCGAGCCGCTCGCGAACTATCGCAACGTGGTACCCGCTGCCGAGATCATGATGGACGACCTCGGCTTCGACATCTCGCGCCGCCGGGTCACGGTCAGCACCTCGGGTCTCGTGCCGCAGATGGTGCGGCTCGCGGAAGAGACCAACTGCGCGCTCGCTGTCTCGCTGCACGCGCCGAACGATGCGCTGCGCGACCAGCTGGTGCCGATCAACCGCAAGCACAAGATCGCCGAGCTGCTCGATGCCTGCTGGCTGTACGTGAACAAGCAGAACGCCCGCAGCATCACCTTCGAGTACGTGATGCTCGACGGCATCAACGACAAGCCGGAGCAAGCGCACGAGCTCGCGCAGCTGCTCAAGGGCCATCCGGCGAAGGTGAACCTGATTCCGTTCAACCCGTTCCCGGGGACGCGCTACGTGCGCTCGAGCGCCGCGGCGATCGAACGGTTCCGCCAGATACTCAACAACAACGGCGTGATCGCGACGACGCGGCGCACCCGCGGCGACGACATCGACGCCGCCTGCGGCCAGCTGGTCGGCCGGGTCAACGACCGCACGACCGTACGCCTCGGCTCCAAGCTCATCTCAGTGGCGGTGCAACCGTGAAGCGTGCAGCGACGATCGTGACCAGGGGCCTGGTGATCCTTGCCATTTTTTTCGGCGGATGCACCAACAGCAACAACGTGACGACGCCGAAGCCCGAGCGGGCTGCCGAGATCAACCTGGAGCTCGGCATCGAGCATCTGCGCAAGGGCAACCTGCAGCAGGCGAAAGACAAGATCGACCGCGCGCTCGAGCAGAACCCGCGCTACGGCCGCGCGCACCTCGTCGCCGGCATGCTGTACAACCGCCTCGGCGATCAGAGCAAGGCGGAGTCGCATTTCGAGCGCGCGGTGTCGCTGGAACCGAAGAATCCGGAGTTCAAGAACAACTACGCGGTCTATCTCTGCCAGCAGAAGAAGTACGAGCGCGGGCAGAAGATCGCGCTCGAAGCCGCTGCCGATCCGCTGTACAAGACGCCGGAAGTGGCGTTCCTGAACGCCGGCAACTGTGCTCTCCAGGCCGGCAACATGAAGGACGCAGAGGTCAGCCTGCGCAAGGCGTTGGACGTGAAGCCGCGCTTCAGCGAAGCGCTGTTCCAGATGGCCGATCTCGAATATCGCCAGACCGAATACATGTCGGCGCGAGCGTTCCTCGAGCGCTACAACGAAGTGGGGCGCACGAATCCCGCCACGCTGTGGCTGGGTGTGCGCATCGAGCGCGGGCTGGGCAACAAGGCGCAGGCGCAACACTATGCGCAGCGCCTCAAGAGTGAATATCCGTCAGCCGCCCAGACCAAGGAACTGCTGGAGTCCGAGCGGAATCCGGGATGAATGAGCGGGCCGGCGGTGCATCGGGTGCGGCGGCAGCCGAGCCGGACACGCCGGGCGGGATGCTGCGTGTCGAGCGCGAGCGCCGCGGCTACTCGGTGCAACACGTTGCCGAGGAACTGCATCTGGACATCCGGGTGATCGAGGCGCTCGAGACGAATCGCTTCGAGGCGCTGGGCGCGCCGGTGTACGCAAGAGGGCACCTGCGCAAATACGCCACGCTCCTCGGCCTGTCGCCCGCGACGGTCCTGGCGCGCTACGAGGCGCTCGGCGGCACGCCGCCCGATCCGACGCCGGTTCCGGCGGTGATGGCAGTGCCGCTGCGCGTCGAGCGTCGACGTGTATCGAAGTTGCCGCTGTGGATTGCGGCTGCGATTGTGATTGTCGCGGGCTTGGCGTGGCTGGTGTTTCAGCTGCTGCAGGCGCGCGGTGCAATTGGAACGACGAGTGCAGTGACTGCGCCGACAGCGCCGCAGCAACCGACAGTGAACGAGTCCACGACGCTGACTGAGCCGACGACGGTGACTGAGCCAATTGCGCAAGCGCCTGCGCCTGTTGCTCAAGCGGCGCCGCAGGCTTCGTCGCCGACACCCGCCGCAGTGCGCCTGCGGCTGGAGTTCATCGAGCCGTCGTGGACCGAAATCTACGACGCGTCGGGCAAACGCCTGATGTTCGACATGGGCACGCCGGGTCGCGTGCGCTCGGTCGCCGGTACGCCGCCGTTGCGCGTGAGCCTCGGCCTGGTGTCGGCAGTGAACGCGCAGGTCAACGATCGGCCGATCGTCGTGCCGCGCCGCGCAGGGTGGGATAGCACCAAGTTTGTGATCGAGGCAGATGGCTCAGTGAGACCGGATACTTCCCTGAAAACCGCGGAGCGGGTCGAGTGACGCAGCAACAGATCCAGCCGCCGCGCGGGATGAACGACGTGCTGCCGGCGGACGTTGCCGGCTGGCATCGGCTCGAGGGCGTCGCGCGCGAGCTGTTCGCCGCGTACGGCTATCAGGAGATCCGCGTGCCGATCGTCGAGAACACGGCGCTGTTCAAGCGCTCGATCGGCGAGTTCACCGACATCGTGCAGAAGGAGATGTTCACCTTCGAAGATCCGGGCGGCGACTCGTTGACGCTGCGACCCGAGGCGACTGCCGGGATCGTGCGCGCGATGATCAGCAACGGCTTGTTGCACAATCAGCGGCAGCGCGTCTGGTGTGCCGGCCCGATGTTCCGCTACGAGCGGCCGCAGGCAGGACGCTTCCGCCAGTTCTACCAGCTCGATGCCGAGGCCTTCGGCTTTCCCGGTCCCGATATCGATGCCGAGCTGATCATGCTCAGCGCGCGCTTGCTGCGCACGTTGGGTCTGGAGCGCATCGAGCTGCACGTCAATTCGCTCGGCACGCCCGCCTCGCGGCGTGCTTACCGCGAAAAGCTGGTCGAGTACTTCACGGCGCACAAGTCGCGCCTGGACGCCGACAGCTTGCGCCGCCTCGACGGCAATCCATTGCGCATTCTCGACAGCAAGAATCCCGAGCTGCAGGACCTGATCGCGGGTGCGCCTGTGCTGACCGAGTACCTGGACCAGGAGTCGCGCCAGCACTTCACCGGGCTGTGCCGGCATCTGGACGCGGTGGGCATCCGTTACGTGCTCGATCCGCGCCTGGTGCGCGGGCTCGACTACTATACGCACACGGTTTTCGAGTGGCTGACAACCGAGCTGGGCTCGCAGGGCGCAGTCTGCTCGGGCGGCCGCTACGACGGCCTGGTCGCACAATTGGGCGGCGAGAACACCCCCGCCGTGGGTTGGGCGCTCGGCGAGGAACGGATCGTGTCGCTGCTGCGTGCTCAGCGGGGCGAGACACCCCCGTACGCTCCCGACATCTATCTGGTCGTGGCCGGCGAGCAGGCCGAGGCCGCGGGCCTGGCGCTGGCGGAGCGCATCCGGGATGCAGTCCCGTCGGTGCGGATCGAGGCCAACTGCGGCGGCGGCAGCTTCAAATCGCAACTGAAGCGCGCCGACAAGAGCGGGGCGCATCTGGCGCTGATTCTTGGCGATGCGGAAACCGAACGCCGCGTCGTCGGTCTCAAGTCCCTGCGAGTGGAAGCGCCGCAGGTCGAGATCGCCTGGGAGCGTGCCGCGGACGAGATTGCCGCGCGGCTCGGTCGTTGAGGCGTCCCTACAACTTACCTAGACAGATGACACTGCCATGGTCGAAGACTATCTAACCGATCGCGATCAGGAAGAGGCGCTGCGCAACTGGTGGCGCGAGAACTGGAAGTGGATTCTCGCGGGCATCGCCCTCGGGCTGGGGTTGCTGGCCGGCTATCAGTACTGGCAGACCTACCGTGCCCAACAGGCCAGCGCGGCGGCCAAGGTGTACGCCGACATGCAGAAGGCGCTGGCGGCCAACGACCTGGATCAGGCCGGGCGCTTGCTGAACGATCTGTCTGGCGAGCACGCGAAGTCCGGCTACACCCAGCAGGGCCGCCTGCTGCTCGCCAAGCGCGATGCAGATGAGGGCAAGTTCGACGAGGCCATCAAGCACCTCCGTGAGGTCGTCGACACGTCGGCCGACGAAGAGCTGGGGCAAGTCGCGCGTCTGCGCCTGGCGCGGCTGCTGATTCAGACCGGCAAGCACGACGAGGCGCTGCAATTGCTGAATGTCGAGAAGGCCGGTGCCTTCGCAGCGCAGGTGCGCGAGATCCGCGGCGACGCTCTGGTCGCAAAAGGCGATGCGCAGGGCGCACGCGCGGA
The DNA here is from genome assembly GCA_035606615.1 of Steroidobacteraceae bacterium. Classification (GTDB taxonomy): domain Bacteria; phylum Pseudomonadota; class Gammaproteobacteria; order Steroidobacterales; family Steroidobacteraceae; genus Steroidobacter. Next base: position 35,166 of record DATNFA010000008.1, on the reverse strand, counting down.
GTACGCCGCGGCCCTGGCTCCCGACGCCAAGGGCCAGGTCGATCGACCGACCGTCGAGCTGAAACTGCGTGACGTCGGCGGCGAAGTCCCGGCCGCGCCGGTGAAGCCGGCAGCCGCGGCTGCGAAGGGAGACTCCTGATGTTCGCTGCGAATCGCGTTCGCCTGGTACTGACTGCGCTCGGCGCAGCAGGATTCCTGACGCTCGCTGCCTGCGGCGACAAAGAGATCGATCCGCCGGCCGAGTTGGTCGACATCGTTCCGAAGCGCACAGTGCATCGCGAGTGGACCGCCAGCCTGGGCGGCGACTCCGCGAGCCTGCGGCTTGCGCTGCGGCCGATGGTCGTCGACGGAACCGTGTACGCCGCTTCGCATGATGGCGAAGTGATCGCGATGTCCGCGCAGAACGGCCGCCGGCTTTGGGCCGTGAAGACCAAGCTGGCATTGTCCGCCGGGCCGGAAGTCGAGGGCGACTTGATCGTGCTCGGCTCGAGCGACGGCGACATCGTTGCGCTCGAAGCCGCCAACGGCAAAGAGCGCTGGCGCAAGTCCATCGGCAGCGAAATCCTGGCGCGGCCGCTCATTGCCAAAGACGTCGTCGTGATCCGCACGGTCGATGGTCACGTCGAAGGGCTGGCGGGCAGCGATGGCGCGCAGCGCTGGGCTGTCGACGAGCAGGTGCCGAGGCTCACGCTGCGCGGCACGGCGCCGCCGATACTGGCGGGCGATCGCATCATCGCCGGCTTCGACAGCGGCAAAGTGCTGGCGATCGATCCGCGCAACGGCGACGTAATGTGGGACGCGATCGTGAACGCGCCGCACGGCCGCACGGAGCTGGAGCGGCTCGCCGACATCGATGCGCCGGCCCGCGTGTCCGGCGACGATATTTTCGTGGTCGGCTTCCAGGGTCGCGTCGCGATGCTCGCGCTCGACTCCGGGCAGATCTGGTGGGCGCGCGATGCTTCGAGCTATCGCGGCTTCACGATGGACGACGACAACCTGTACCTCACCAACTCCGACAGCGTCGTGATCGCGATGAAGCGCAACGACGGCGCCGTATTGTGGGAACAGGACGCGATGAAGCGACGCGGCCTCACTGCACCGGCGTTGGATGGCGACGCGCTCGTCGTCGGCGACTTCGAGGGCTACGTGCACTGGCTCGACAAGGCGACCGGCGAGATCGTCGCGCGGCAGAAGACGGACGGCGAGCGCATCAGCAATCCCGCAGTCAGCACCGATTCCGGGGTGTTCGTGCAGACGGATTCCGGCAAGCTGCTGGCGTTCAAGAGCCAGGCGAAGGCCAAGCCCTCGCCCGATACGATGCCGCCGCCGAAGGCCGCCGAGCCGAAGGCCGCCGAGCCGAAGGCAGAGGAGCCGCAGCAGGAAGCCGAGCCGCAGCAGGAAGCCGAGCCGCAGCCGGAAGCCGAGCCGAAGCCCGAAACGCAACCGAATGGCGGATAAATGCTGCCGGTCATCGCGCTGGTCGGCCGGCCCAACGTCGGCAAGTCGACCCTGTTCAACTTCCTCACCCGCACCCGCGACGCGCTCGTCGCGGATCTGCCCGGGCTGACGCGCGATCGTAAATACGGTTACGGCAAAGTCGGCGACATTCCTTACCTCGTCGTCGACACCGGTGGTCTCGTCGTCGACGCACGCGGCGTAGAAGTCTTGATGGCGCAGCAGGCGCTGCGCGCCGTCGAGGAAGCCGATCGCGTGCTGTTTCTCACCGACGCACGCGAGGGGCTCGCGCCCTCCGATCATTTCATCGCACAGACGCTGCGCAAGCTCGGCAAGCGAGTCACTGTAGTGGCGAACAAGGCGGAAGGCCTGGACGCCGCGTCCGCTGCCGCGGAGTTCCATCAGCTCGGCCTGGGCGACCCGCAAGCCATTTCGTCCACGCACGGTGATGGCGTGCGCGCGTTGATGGAGCAGACGCTCGAAGGTCTGGAGCACGTTGGCGAGGGCGACGCCGCAGGTCCCGACGACATTGGCGTCGCCGTGATCGGCCGGCCGAACGTCGGCAAGTCGACGCTCATCAACCGCCTGCTGGGCGAGGAGCGCCTGATTGCGTTCGATCAGCCCGGTACCACGCGCGACGCGGTGTTCGTGCCGTTCGAGCGCGATGGCCGTCGCTACACGCTCATCGATACCGCCGGCGTGCGGCGCCGCGCGCGAGTCGAGGAGGCGGTCGAGAAGTTCAGCGTCATCAAAGCGCTGCAGGCCGTCGATTCGGCGAACGTCGTGATCGGCGTCATCGACGCGCACGATGCAGTAACCGAGCAGGACGCGAGTCTGTTCGGCCTGGTCGCCGAGCGCGGGCGCTCGCTGATCATCGCCGTAAACAAGTGGGACAACATCCCCATGGACAAGCGCGACGAGATCCGCACGGGCCTCGATCTGCGGCTGCCGTTCCTGGATTTCGCGCCTGTGCACTTCATCTCGGCGTTGCACGGCACGGGCGTCGGCGAGTTGATGCGAGCCGTCAGCCACGCCTATGACGCCTCGATGCGCGAGATGGCGACGCCGGAGCTGACACGTGTCCTGGAGCTGGCGATTCAGCAGCACCAGCCGCCGCTGGTCCGCGGTCGCCGCATCAAGCTCCGCTATGCGCACCAGGGAGGACGCAACCCGCCGATCATCATCGTGCACGGCAACCAGGTGCAGCACGTCCCGGAAGCCTATCGGCGCTACCTCGCGAACCTGTTCCGCAAGCATTTCCGGCTGGAAGGCGCGCCGGTGCGCGTCGAGTTCCGCGCCGACGAGAACCCGTTTAAGGGCCGGCGCAATCCGCTCACGCCGCGCCAGGTGCGCTCGCGCAAGCGCCTGCTGAAGCGCGTGAAGCGCTGAGGCATTACACTGACAGCGCCATGGCAGCCGCCCGCAAAATCCTGAAACTGCAACGGCCGTTCCCCATGCGCCGCGGCGGCGAGTTGCCGAGCGTCGAAGTCGCCTACGAGACCTGGGGCGACCCGGCGGCGCGCCACGACAACGCCGTGATGATCTTCACGGGCCTGTCGCCCTCGGCCCATGCGGCCTCCTCGACCGAGGATCCTTCGCAGGGCTGGTGGGAGGACATGATCGGGCCGGGCCGGCCGATCGATACGCGCCGGTTGTTCGTCATCTGCATCAATTCGCTCGGCAGCCCGTTCGGCTCGACGTCGCCGATCTCGATCAATCCGATGACCGGTCAGCCTTATCGTCTGACTTTCCCCGTGCTCACCGTGGAGGACATGGCGCGAGCGGGGCATGAAGTGGCCGTTGCGCTCGGAATCAAGACACTCGCTGCGGTGATCGGCCCCTCGCTCGGCGGCATGACCGTGCTCGCGTATTGCGCACTGTTCCCGGGCGAGGCGCGCACTGTCGTCTCGATCTCAGCGGCCGCGCGTTCGCTGCCGTTCTCGATTGCATTGCGCTCGTTGCAGCGGGAGATGATCAGGCGCGATCCAGCCTGGCTGGAAGGCAACTACACCGCCGATGCGATGCCCGTGCAGGGCATGCGCCTCGCGCGCAAGCTCGGCATGGCCACTTATCGCTCAGCGAAGGAATGGGAGGTGCGCTTCGGGCGCGAGCGCGCCAGTGCCGAGCGCGTTCCCGGCGATCCATTCGGCATCGACTTCGAAGTCGAGTCGTACCTGGAAAGTCACGCGACCAAGTTCACGGGTCAGTTCGACCCGAACTGCTACCTGTACATCTCGCGCGCGATGGATCTGTTCGATCTCGCCGACCACGGCGGCACGGTGCAAGAGGCGCTGAAGCGTTTCACCGTCGAGCGTGCGCTGATCATCGGCGTGGAGACTGACCTGCTGTTCCCTATCCAGCAGCAGCAGGAACTGGCGGACGGCCTCGCCGTGGGTGCTCGCGACGTTCAATTCGTGCGCATGCCTTCGTTGCAGGGGCACGACTCGTTCCTCGTCGACATGGACCGGTTTCGCCCCGTCGTCGGCGACTTCCTGCAGCAGAAGACCAAGAGTCTCCCCGAAGGCCTGTAGATCCCGGTCACTCGTCCAGGAACAGCGCTGGGTCGACCATCGCGCGATTCAGCGCCACGCCCCAATGCAAGTGTGGGCCCGTCACTCGGCCGGTTGCGCCGACGGTTCCCAGCAGATCGCCCGCTGCGAGTCGGTCGCCGACCTTCACTTTGATCTCTTCGAGATGGCAGTACATCGTCACGAGGCCGTAGCCGTGATCGATGAACAGCGTGTTGCCGTTGAAGAAAAAGTTGCCCGCCTCGACCACCGTGCCTGAAGCCGGTGCGTGAATCGGCGTGCCCTTCGCAGCCGCGATGTCCATACCCGAATGCGGATTGCGCGGCTGGCCATTGAAGTAGCGCCGCGAGCCGTACGAGTCCGAGCGCTGGCCCTCGATGGGTGCCTGCAACGCGAACACCGGCGTTCCGCCAGTCGTGAACTTCGACAGAGCAGTATCGGAGCGCTTGGTTTCCGAGGCGATGCGCTTCAGATCTTCCGGCGCGGGTTCCACCTGCCGCTGATTCTTGATCGTCAGATGCTGCGTGCGATAGCTCTTGTCGGTGACCTGGAACGGCACGTCGACGGTTTCCTTGCCCGTCGCGACCTTCAGCGTGTGCGCACCGGGCTTGGTCGACAACGGCAGGCCGACGATCGCGAGCCAGCGGTCGCCGCTGCGAATCACGGCGGTGCGCCGTGCGTCGATCAGCGCTGTCGGCGCCAGGTCGCTGCCGGGGATCTCGATCAGGGCGATGCCGCCGGGGACTCGGCTCTCGCGCGGCAGATTGTTCGCGTGAGCAGCGCCAATGAGCGCGGCAAACAGGATCAGAGTACGGATCATCTCTCGTCGCTCATTTCTCGTCAGACGGCGGCAGGCGCAGGTCCAGCTCCGGATTGGTGCTGCGCTCGACGCGCGCACGGACCGAGCCCTTCGTCAGCCGGGCTTCGATGATCTGCCCTGCGCGAACGTCCTGAGCATTCGTGATGACCGTGCCTTTCGAGTCGGTGACGATGGCGTAGCCGCGTTCGAGCGTCGCGAGCGGGCTGACTGCGTCGAGCGTTCGCGATGCTACTGCGAGGCGCCTCGCGAGTTTGTCCATCGTTTGCCGCGCAGCGCGCTCGATGCTTGCGTGCGCGACTCCGAGACGCCTGCGAGCGTTCGCAACGCGCAACGCGGGCGAGTGCTGACGCAGCTCCGTAGCCAGTTGCAACACAGTCCGCTGCCGATCACTGAGATCCGAGCGAACGACCCGAATCAAGCGCTGCTCGAGATCGTCGAGGCGTTGAGCGCGCTGGCGCAGCTCGACGCCTGGGTGCAGCTGAGCGAGTCGTCGCTGCAGCCACGCAGCACGATCCTGCTGCGTCTTGAGCGAGCGCGTCAGCGCGACGTTCAGACGATTCGTCAGGCGCAGGACATTCTTCAGCAACTCGTTGCCGTCTGGAGCCGCGAGCTCCGCTGCGCCCGAAGGCGTCGGTGCGCGCACGTCGGCGACGAAGTCCGCAATCGTGAAATCGACTTCGTGACCGATGCCGGTGACGATCGGGACCGTGCAGTCGTAGATGGCGCGCGCCACGCTCTCTTCATTGAATGCCCAGAGGTCTTCCAGCGAACCGCCGCCGCGGACCAGGATCAGCACGTCGCATTCCGCTCGGGCGGAGGCGCGCCGGATCGTCCTGGCGATCTGTGCTGCCGCGACGCCGCCTTGCACCTGAACCGGATAGACCAATACAGGGATCGTGCAGAAGCGCCGCCGTAGGATGTGCAGGACATCGCGGATCGCTGCGCCGGTCGGCGAGGTGATGACGCCGATCCTTCGCGGCAAGCGCGGCAGCGGCCGCTTATGCTCGATGGCGAACAGGCCCTCGGCTGCGAGCTTCGTCTTCAGCAACTCGAAGCGCTGACGCAGTGCGCCTTCGCCAGCTTCTTCCATGTAGTCGGCGATGAACTGATAGTCCCCGCGCTGCTCGTAGAGGCTCACTCTGCCCCGTACCAGCACGTGCGAGCCGTCCCGGGGAGAGAACCGGGTCATGAGATTGCGCTGGCGGAACATGGCGCAGCGGAGCTGGGCCGCTTCGTCCTTGAGCGAGAAGTACCAGTGGCCGGAGGAGGGGCGCGACAGGTTCGAGATCTCGCCCTCCAGCCACAGCGCCGGCAAGCCGCGCTCCAGCAGCGTGCGGGCCTCGCGGTTGAGGCGCGACGGGGTGTAGATGTCGCGAGTTTCCACGGGCTGCGGCGGCGGCGCAGGCTCCGAGAAATCCAGCTCCAGGTCCGAAGGCGGCATGGAAAAGAAGGCTACAGGCTGGTTGTATTCATGTACAATGGCGCGCTTTCATCGATAACGCGGGTACCATCCATGCGCATTCTCGAGGAAGCACTCACCTTCGACGACGTGCTCCTGGTCCCGGCACACTCCGATTTCGTGCCGCGCGATGCCGACCTGAGCACGCAACTCACCCGCACGATCCGTCTCAATCTGCCGATCCTGTCGTCCGCCATGGACACGGTCACGGAAGCCCGCCTGGCGATCACGATCGCGCAGGAAGGCGGGCTCGGCGTCATCCACAAGAACATGAGCATCGAGGCCCAGGCGCGCGAAGTGCAGCGGGTCAAGAAGTTCGAGAGCGGCGTGATCCATGAGCCGATCACCATCACGGCCGACAAGACGATCCGTGAGGTCCTGGAGCTGACGCGCGCGAAGAACATCTCCGGCGTGCCGGTGGTCGTGGGCTCCAAGGCGGTCGGCATCGTCACGCACCGCGACCTGCGATTCGAGACCAAGCTCGACGCGCCCGTGTCTACCGTCATGACTCCGCAGGAGCGGCTGGTCACCGTGCGCGAGAACGCGCCGAAGGAAGAAGTACTGGCGCTGCTGCACAAGCATCGTATCGAGAAGGTGCTGGTCGTGGATCAGAACTTCAACCTGAAGGGCATGATCACGGTCAAGGACTTCCAGAAGGCCACCGAGTTCCCGCGCGCGGCCAAGGACGAGCGCGGCGCATTGCGCGTCGGCGCTGCAGTCGGTACGGGCGCGGACACGCTGAAGCGGGTCGAAGCGCTGCGCGAAGCGCGGGTCGACGTGATCGTCGTCGACACCGCCCATGGCCACTCCAGCAACGTGCTGAAGATGGTCAGCGAGATCAAGCGTGCCTGGAAGGATCAGCAGATCATCGCCGGCAACGTCGTGACCGCAGAAGCTGCCAAAGCTCTCGTCGAAGCGGGAGCGGATGGCATCAAGGTCGGCATCGGTCCCGGATCGATCTGCACCACTCGCATCGTTGCGGGCGTCGGCGTGCCGCAGATCACTGCCGTCGCGAACGTCGCGGCCGCGTTGAAGGGTTCCGGCGTGCCGCTGATCGCCGATGGCGGCATTCGCTTCTCGGGCGATATCGCGAAGGCGCTGGTCGCTGGCGCGCACTGCGTGATGATCGGCGGTCTGTTCGCCGGTACTGAAGAATCGCCTGGCGAAGTCGAGCTGTACCAGGGCGCGTCCTACAAGTCGTATCGCGGCATGGGCTCGCTCGGGGCGATGGCGCAGTCGCACGGCTCGAAGGATCGCTACTTTCAGGATGCAACCGAAGAGCTGGAGAAGCTCGTGCCGGAGGGCGTCGAGGGGCGCGTGCCGTACAAGGGCTCGCTCGTCACGATCCTGCATCAGCTCGCCGGCGGTCTGCGCGCCGCGATGGGTTACACCGGCAGCCGCACGATCGAAGAGATGCGCACGCGACCGTCGTTCGTACGAATCACCAACGCTGGCGTGCGCGAGAGCCACGTTCACGATGTGACGATCACCAAAGAGGCGCCGAACTACCGTGTCAGCTGAAATGGCCAAACGGCCTGCCGCTTCCGCGACCGCGTTTCACCCGCCGGACATCCACGCCCATCGGATCCTGATTCTCGACTTCGGCGCGCAGTACACCCAGCTGATCGCGCGGCGTGTGCGCGAGAGCGGCGTCTACTGCGAAATCCATCCGTGGGACATGAGCGACGACGACGTTCGCGCCTTCGGCGCTCGCGGCGTCATTCTGTCGGGCGGCCCGGAGTCGACGACGGAGTCGAAGGCGCCGGTCGCGCCGCAAGCGGTGTTCGAGCTGGGCGTTCCGGTGCTCGGCATCTGCTACGGCATGCAGACGATGGCTATGCAGCTGGGCGGTCGCGTCACTCCGAGCACCGATCGCGAGTTCGGTTACGCGCAGGTCACGGCGTCCGCGCCGTGCAAGCTGCTGGATGGCTTGCGCGATCACAGCGACAGCGAGGGCAGGGCGCTCTTTGACGTTTGGATGAGCCACGGCGATCGCGTGGACGCGGTACCGCCGGGCTTCGTCGCCTGTGGCTTCACCAACAACGTGCCGCTCGCGGCGATGGTTGACGAGTCGCGGCGCTTCTACGGCGTGCAGTTCCATCCTGAGGTCACGCACACGCTGCAAGGCCTGAAGATCCTCGAGCGCTTCGTGCGCGAGATCTCCGGCTGCGAGGCGCGCTGGCAGCCCGGCAACATCATCTCGGATTCGATCGCGCGGGTGCGCGAGCTGGTCGGGCGCGACAAAGTGCTGCTCGGCCTGTCCGGCGGCGTCGACTCTTCAGTCGTCGGCGCGTTGCTGCATCGTGCGATCGGCGAGCAGCTCGTCTGCGTGTTCGTTGATCACGGCCTGCTGCGCCTGGGCGAAGGCGACCAGGTGATGGAAACGTTCGCGAAGCACATGGGCGTGAAGGTGATCCGCGTCAACGCCGAGGCACGGTTCCTCGATGCGTTGAAGGGCGAGGCGGATCCGGAGCGCAAGCGTAAGATCATCGGCCGGCTGTTCGTCGAAGTGTTCGAGGAAGAGGCGGCGAAGCTGCCGGGCATCCGCTGGCTGGCGCAGGGCACGATCTATCCGGACGTGATCGAGTCGGCCGGCTCGAAGACCGGCAAGGCGCACGTCATCAAGAGCCACCACAACGTCGGCGGCCTGCCGGAGAAGATGAACCTGAAGCTGCTCGAGCCGCTGCGCGAGCTGTTCAAGGACGAGGTGCGCAAGCTCGGCGTCGAGCTTGGTCTGCCGCGCGAGATGGTGTATCGGCATCCGTTCCCGGGGCCGGGTCTCGGTGTGCGCATTCTCGGCGAGGTGACGAAGCAGTACGCCGATCTGCTGCGCAAGGCCGACGCCATTTATCTCGAAGAGCTCCGCAAACACGATCTCTACGATCGCACCAGCCAGGCGTTCGCAGTGTTCCTGCCGGTGCGCTCGGTCGCAGTGATGGGCGACGGCCGTCGGTACGACTACGTGATTGCGTTGCGCGCGGTCGAGACCATCGACTTCATGACCGCGCGCTGGTCGCGCCTGCCGTACGAGTTCCTGGAGCTGGTGTCCCGTCGCATCATCAATGAAGTGAACGGCATCTCGCGCGTCACGTACGACATCTCGAGCAAGCCACCCGCGACGATCGAGTGGGAGTGACGCTCGCCACGATCGTCGGCCGTGTAGCGCTGCTGCTGCTGGCCGCCCCGGTCCTGGCGGCCGACTTGGCGAGCGGCCCCGCCGATCGCGTGTACCTCAACGGCGTCATCTTCACCGCCGACGCCCGCAAGTCACTCGCCAGCGCGCTCGCCATTCGCGACGGACGAATCCTCTACGTCGGGAGTGACTCTGCACTCGCGAGCTACATCGGTCCCGCGACCGTCAAAGTGGATCTCCATGGGCGTTTCCTGATGCCCGGCCTCGTCGATGGGCACATGCATCCTCGCGAAGCCGGAGCCACGTTGCTGAAATGCAATCTCAACTACGCGTCGTTGACCGTGGAGGAACTGCAGCGACGGGTAGCTGCCTGTGTCGACCAGACCAAAACGTCGGAACCGGACGGTTGGCTCGAAGTCGTCAGCTGGTTTCAGGAGAGCATGCTCCCGGCCGGTGTGAAGACCAGCCGTGCGACGCTCGATGCGCTCCAGACCAAACGGCCGATCATCGTGCGTTCCTCGTTCGGCCACACTGTGCTCGCGAACTCCCGCGCGCTGATGCTCGGCAAGATCACTGCTGCGACCCCCGATCCGGTTGGCGGCAAGATCTGGCGCGACGCTGCGGGCGAGCCGACCGGCCTGTTGGAAGACGCAGCTCATCACGTGTTCGATTCGCTGCTGCCCAAGCCGACGGCAGCTCAGGACGTCGAGGCCGCGGCCAAAGCGCTGGATGCCATGAGGCAACAGGGTGTCACGAGTTTTCTGGATGCAAGTGCAGAGCGCGAGAACTTGGTTGCCTTCGCTGCCCTTCGCAAGGCGGGCAGACTCACGGCGCGTGCCCACTTCGCGCCTGTCATCGCGCCGTCCGAGGTGAACAACCTGACGGCGGCAGTGGCGCGCGTGGTCGCGCTGCGCAAGGAGTTTGACGAAGGAACGGTCGGGCGGGCGCCCGGCATCACGGTGCGCAACGCCAAGCTGTTCCTCGACGGAGTGATTTCCGCGCCCGCGTTCACGGGCGCGATGCTGGAGCCCTATCGTCGCAATGCCGGTACAGCTGAGCAGCCGCAGTGGGTACCGGGCACGAGTCGCGGCCCGGACGTGTACTTTCCTGCCGATGCTCTCGCAACAGTCCTCATCGCGCTTGGCCGGGCCGGCATCGACCCGCACATGCACGCCGACGGCGACGGCGCAGTGCGCGCGGGGCTCGACGGCGTCGCGGCGCTTCGCAAAGCGTTGCCTGCCGCGGATATTCGGCCGGCCATCGCTCACAACGAAATCGTCGCTCCGGCCGACTTCAAGCGCTACCAGGCACTGAATGTCATTCCCGTGCTGTCATTTCAATGGGAGAAGCCGGCGGGTGACACGCTCGGCGTCAAGGACTACTTCGGGCCGCAACGCATGAAGATCCTCGAGCCCGCAGGGTTTCTGGCAGAGGCGGGCGCACGGATAGCGTTCGGCAGCGACTGGCCCGTGGATGCGCTGGACCAGTGGTTCGCTTTCAAGGTCGGCGTGACGCGCACGAATGCTCCCGACGCCCCAGCGGAGTATCGCGGCAGACTGGGTGACGACCCTGGGCTGTCGCGCGAAACGGTGCTGCGCGCGGCGACCATCAACGCAGCCTATGAGCTGCACCAGGATGATTCGACCGGGTCGCTCGAAGCCGGCAAGCTGGCCGATCTCATCGTGCTGGATCGCAATCCTCTCACCGTACCGGCTCAAGAGATCGCCAAGACCAAGGTGATCGAAACGGTAGTCGGCGGAGCTGTCGTCTACTCGCAATAGATCAGGGCTGCGTTACCTTGACGTCGTCGAACTCGGCGGCTGTCGCCGAAGTAGTCAGGCCATAGAGCGCACGTGTGCTCGAGGGGTCGACCGCGCTGTCCCGCACATCGAGCTTCATTGCGCCGTTGAGGTAGACGCGTAGCCGGTCGCCGACGGCCCAAAGACGCAGCTGGTACCACGTTCCGGCCGTAATGGTCGCTGCAGCGCTCGCGAAAATCTTTTGCGAGCCGCCGTTGAGCTGGCCCAGGACGATGCGCCCGTTGCGATGGAGAGTGACGAACGTGAAGTTCGCGCTGTCCCGATAGCGCGCGAGCAGTCCGAAGCGCGGATCGGCGGTGGTGCCGAAATTGATCGCTCGAACTCTGGCCTCGACCACGTGGTCCGCGACTTCCGGTTCCGCCGCGTCATACTCGACGCCGGCGATCGCCCGTACGCTTCCCGACGCGACGGATTGTCGAAAGACCCGATTGCCGCCGCCCGCGTCGACAACCGACCAGTTCTGGTCGGGCTGCTCATTCCACCTGGAGTTGTGGCCCGTGGGGTTTTGAAAGTCGTCCGCAAGCAGCATCAGTGCGGGATTCGGGCTCACGAGCACGTTGTCGAACTCTGCTTGCGCGAAGTGGGTCCTGAAGCCGACGGTGCCTTGCTTGTACGTCGAGTCCCGCGCCTGGAGCCGCAAGCGGCCTCCGACGTACACACGCAGCCACGTTCCAACGGCCTCCAGACGCATGTGATAGCTGCGATTCGGGACCGTCGTCCACGGGGTCGAGGCGAGCGTCGTGAACGAGTCGCCGTCACGACGCGCCAGACGCAGGGTGTTGTTGTTGCGCAGCGAGACATAATAGTAGTGCTGGCTGTCGACGTGCCGCGCCAGCAGGCCGACCCATCGGTCCGATCCATTGAAGGCGAGTGGCCGCACATCGGCCTCGATTGCCACATTCGACCAGTTGATCTGGCTGAGCGTCGCGAAGCGGGCGTCCGTCGTTGAGTTCTGACGGAACACGCGTGAGCCGTGCGCCACAGGCACCGTCCAGGTGGGCGACGATTGAATCCAGCCCGCCGAATTGGCGTCTGCGAAGTCATCCTGAACGATCGCCGGCTGAGCGAGGTTTGCAGGCACGCGAAATACGTAGACTCGATCGCCGCCCGTTGCAGCCAACGTGTCGCCTTGGAAGGACATGGATCGGCCTAGTAAGAGGCCGGGGCGCGCATCGCTCGCCAGAAACTTCACCACCGGCTCGAACACTTCGAATCCGTTCTTGGGGGCATACACCGTCACCGAGCCGGAGTCCGCACCCCGATCCATAGCGAATGGCTGTGACGTTGCGAGGCCCACGGGACCGGGCAACGTGTTGAGATCGACTCCGAATACGCCGGTGAACGGGCCAATGCGGGCGTTCAGCGGCCGCACGTTGTCCAGGTTCGACCACACATCCGGACTGCTCTCGCGGAAGATCGATGCGCCACCGCGGCCGTCCGTATAGGCAGCCACGCCGACGCCGGGCGTCGGCGTGGCGACGGTCACGTCGCCGCCAGCGGCAGCGCTCACTGGCGTCAGATCGTCGTGCAGCGCGTCGACTTTGAACCACTGGCCATTCGCCGCACGCCGAAATACGTATAGCAGTCCGGGCGCAAGTCCGGATCCCGGATCGGGCTTGCCGATGACGATAGAGCGGCCGTCCGTCGCCACGCTTTCGCCGAGATAGTCGTTGTCGCCGCGTGTCACGGCGCCCGCGACGACGGTACTTTCGAACGCCCATTGCCCCACAGCGCTCCTACGGTAGATAAAGCCCGCAACGCCCTGCGAGCTGACGCCCCCGACGACGACGAAGTCGTTCGCCAGCGCGATGTCGGAGGCGAAATCGGTGCGGTCCGGAGGCAGGGGCAGTTGCGTTTCGAGCCATCCCGTGGAAGTTCGCTCATACACGAAGGCATGGTCTCGGACAGAAACGCCGACGGTGTTGGCCGCGGCGGCGACAGCGAGGTGGCAGCCCCCGCGATCATCGGCGACCGCAATATTTGTGAGCTGTGCCGTATAACTCCAGGCGCCGGTGGCAGTGGGCCGTTCGAACAGCAACGTGACGCATTTGACGAACTCTCCATCCAGAGGGACCTCACTGCCCGCGATGAGATGATTGCCGTAGATCGCCACCGCCCCGCCGAGCCCAGCCGACGCTCCGGGTGACTGCAGTCGCGCCGACTCCTCTACGATCACCGGAGCCGACCACGACAGGGGTGTCAGGGCAGTCATCGCTCCCAGAACCAACACACCCATCATTACGCGCGGCGGCTTACGCATGGCTCCGTCCTCGTCTGGATTCACAGCAAAGAGGTCTGATGTTCAGCGCGTTGATCGTACAACGAAGCATGGATGTGATCTGTAGGCCCCGCAGCGATTGCTCCAAGATTGTGTCCGCGCGAAGCAGCCTGCACGGCGCGCCGCGAGCACTCCGCGAGCGCGAGTGAGTCGATCGCCTACGCCGCGCTCTGTTATGCGCAGAAGCAAACTACCGCGTACGAACTACACTGAGTAAGGCCGCCGAATGATTCCTTGTGACGTGAATCATTCGCCCGCTCCCATGAAAAATGTCTTGATCGCTTGCCCTGCGAGCGCGGCTTTCAGGTCTTCGGTCGCCTTTTGAATCCGTCGCTCGCGCGTTTGCGCGGTTTTCGCGCCGGCAATGCCCTCAGCGATGATTCGCCGCTTGGTGTAGGAAAGCCCGTCGAACACCGCTTTGAGTTTCGGGCTACGCGTCAACACGCCTTGGAAATCCGCCGGCACTGTGACTGCGCGAACGTCGCGACCGGTCGCCGATTTCCCCGCCGTGAGAACCTTCGTGCGAAAACGAATCCGGCCAGCCTTGGCCGCTGTTTTTGATCTGCTCGACATCGTCGCATCCTCCACGGATCAAGATTTGCTCCTAGGACGTTTGCGACCGCCGACTTCCGACAACCCGATGAGCAAGCGACCCGTCGAAGCTCAGCGCACAGGTATGTTCAGACCGCGCTTGATGGGCTCGAAGATGAATAGCGTCTCGTAGCGCTTGACGTTCGGGGCATCGAGAAAGAGCGCATCGATAACAGTGCGACAGCGAGGCATGCTGCTCGCGGCGACGATAACCAAGTAATCCCAGGCGCCTGCCAGGTCGTAGCACTGCTGCACCTCCGCTGTGGCGACCAGCCGCTGACGAAAAGCCCCGTGCAACTTCTTCGATTCGCGCTCCAGCGTGACCAGCACGCAAGCCAGCACAGTGCCCGCGACGGCGTCCGGATCGAGAACGGCAATCTGTTTGGCGATCACGCCGCTGGATCGATACCGGGACAGTCGGCGCTGCACGGCACTGGCGGAGAGGCCTACCAGGTCGCCCAGCTCGTAGAGCGGACGGGCGGCGTCGCTCTGCAATAGCTCGAGGAGCTTGCGATCGAGCTCGTCCAGGTGGAAGGCGGGTTTGCGCGGCACGCAATATTGTTGCGTCGGCACGCGTAAAGAATCAATTGCGTCGCGACCCGGGTCCGTAGACTTTCGGCCATGAAGCATCGCCTGTCGCTGCAGAACATCGTCGCCGCGTCCGCAGCCATCGACCCCGCGTTTCGCGATACCCCGCAGTTCGAAGCCGAGACCTTGCAGGCCGAGCTTGGCTGCAGGCTGGTCGTGAAAGTGGAGACCCTCAACCCGATCCGCTCGTTCAAGGCGCGCGGCGCGCAGTTCCTGGTGTCGCAGATGTCGGGCTCGCCGCATCTGGTCTGTGCGACGGCCGGCAACTTCGGCCAGGGCATGGCCTATGCGGCACGCAAGCGCGGTTGGCCGATCACGATTTTCGTCGGCGCGCATGCGAATCCGATGAAGGTCGCGCGCATGCGGGGTCTCGGTGCGATGGTGCGAGAGGGGAGCGACGATCCCGACGAGCTGCATGTCGAAGCCGAGGCGTTCGCGCGCAAGAACGGCTTCCATCTCGTTCAGGACGGCCGCGAAGCCGCGATCGCCGAAGGTGCGGGCACGATTGCAGTCGAGCTGCTGCGTTGGCCGAAATGCTTCGACCACATCGTCGTGCCGCTCGGCGACGGCGCGTTACTGGGCGGCATGGCGCGCTGGATCAAAGCGCAGTGCCCGACCACGCGCGTGATCGGCGTGTGCGCGACGGCTTCGCCGGCGATGGAACGCTCGTGGCGCAGTCAGAAGGTCGTGACCGCTCCGTGCGACGGCACGATCGCTGTGGGCATTGCGGTGGGAACACCCTTCGAAGAAGCGGTGAACGACCTGACAGGATTGATCGATGACGTTTTGCTGGTCCCGGACAGCTCGCTGATCACTGCCATGCGGCTCGCGCACCAGGAGCTCGGCGTCGTTCTCGAGCCTGCCGGCGCCGCAGGCCTCGCGGCGGTGCTCGATCATCGCGAGCAATTTCGCGGCCGCCTCGTCGCGACGGTGCTGACCGGCGGCAACGTCAGTCCAAGCAATCTAGGCGAGTGGTTCGCGATGGCCTGAGCCGGCCGTCGTAAATGGCTCTTCTGCGTGCCTCGCAGTGGAGGCACCTTGCGCTCGTGTCATTCGCTGCGAGCGCCACCATGATCTCTCTCACGCGCCGGCACTTTCTTGTCGGTGCACTTGCCGCTCTCGTCGCGTGCTCGGCTGTCGCCGAAGGTCTGAGCGGCGTGCACGATTTCGATTTCCTGTTCGGCGACTGGCAGGTGCATCACCGTCGCTTGAAGGCGCGGCTCGCCGGAAGCACCGAGTGGATCGAGTTCGACGGCACGCAAAGCACGCGCCCGGCGCTCGGCGGAGCAGGCAACGTGAGCGAGAACTGGTTCGGCGTTCCAGATGGCGCATACCGCGGCGTCAGCGTGCGCTCGTTCGACGCGAAGTCGGGGCAGTGGGCGATCTGGTGGCTCGACGGCCGCGATCCGGTCCGCGCTCTCGATCCGCCGCTCAAAGGCCGCTTCGAGAGCGCCGGCACGTTCTACGCCGACGACACCTTCAACGGACGTCCGATCCGCGTCCGCTACATCTGGTCGCAGATCACGGCGACGAGCGCGCATTGGGAACAGGCCTACTCGCCGGACGGCGGCAAGACCTGGGAAACGAACTGGGTGAGCGATTTCAAACGAGTCACCAAGGGAGCGTCAGATGAATAGCTTCAGCATCATGCTTGCCGCGGCCGGAGCGCTCGCGGCAACCGTTGGCATCGTCGTTCCAGTCAGCGCCGCGCAGGACAATCCACAGCGGATCGAAAAGGCCGACGTCAGCGGCCTGCACGATTTCGATTTCCTGGTCGGCGAATGGCGCGTACAGCATCGTCGGCTCAAGGAGCGGCTGGCGAACAATCAGGAGTGGGTCGAGTTCGACGGTACCTGCAGCAATCGGGCGTTGATGGATGGCTGGGGCAACGTCGACGAGAACCTCCTCAATCTCCCCGGCGACAGTTATCGCGCCGTCAGCCTGCGCGCGTACGACCCGAAGACCGGGCAGTGGGCGATCTGGTGGGTCGACTCGCGCTCGCCGCACGGTGCGCTCGATCCGCCGGTCAAAGGCAAGTTCGTCGCCGGAGTGGGCACGTTCTACGCAGACGATACGTTGCGCGGCAAGCCGATCCGCGTCCGCTTCACATGGTCGAAAATCACAGCGACCAGCGCCCGCTGGGAGCAGGCGTTCTCGCCCGACGGTGGCAAGACGTGGGAAGTGAACTGGACCATGCAGTTCGAGCGGGTCTCGTGACCGCGTGACGGGATACCATAGGAGACGATGAGCAAGCATGCGCGTTCCGTATTCTCCGTCGACGTGACCGGTCTCGAAACGGGCCGGGATCAGCCGGCGTACATGCGCATCTGCGATCGCCTGCGTGCGGCGATCGCGAGCGGAGCGCTGGCGCCGAACGCGCGGTTGCCATCGAGCCGCACGCTCGCCAAGGATCTCGGCGTCGCACGCAATACAGTCGACTGGGCATTGGGCCAGCTCGTCGCCGACGGCTACATCGTGCGTCGTCGCGGTGCGGGCACGTTCGTCGTGCCGCAACTCCCCGAGCGCGATGCGCCGCCACTCGCGCCGCCGCGTGCGGCCCGATCGAAGCCTCGCAGCGTGCCGCCGAGACTGTCGGAGCGCGCTGAGGCGTTGCGCAGCTACCCAGGCAACTACCACGCCGAGACGATCGCTCCGTTCAAGCCATCACTGCCTCCTGGCGATCTGTTCCCGCGCAAGGTGTGGAATCGGTTGTTGAGTCGCGAGGCCGGTCGCGCCGGCAACGACTACTGGGGCTATGGTGCGAGCAATGGCTTGCCCGCGTTGCGCGAAGCGATTGCCGAGCACGCAGCTGCCATGCGTGCGACTCGCTGCTCGCCGGATCAGGTGATCGTCGTGACCAGCACGCAGCAGGCCGTCGAGCTCGCCGGCAAGATCGTCGCTGATCCAGGAGATCGCGCGTGGGCGGAGATGCCCGGATATCAACCGGTGCAGCACTGCCTGCGCGCAGCCGGCTTGCGCGTCGTCCACGTCCCGGTGGACGAGCAGGGGCTCGACGTCAGCGCAGGCCGCCTGATCGAACTACAGGCGCGCGTCGCGTACGTCACGCCGGCGCATCAATACCCGCTTGGGTATGAGATGTCGCTCGAGCGGCGCAGGGCGTTGCTCGACTGGGCGGCGGAGCAAGAGGCATACATTCTCGAAGACGACTACGACGGCGACTATCGCTATGAAGGTCGGCCGATCGCATCGCTCCAGGGCATGGATGCCAACGGACGCGTCATCTACATCGGCAGCTTCAACAAGATCCTGTTCCCCGGCCTGCGCATTGCGTATGCGATCGTGCCTGAGCCGCTGGTCGGCGCGTTCGTCGATGCGAAGCACGTCGCGGACGGTCATACGGCGCTGCTGACTCAGGGCGTGCTCGCGGCGTTCATCCGCGATGGACACCTGGCGCGTCACATCCGCAAGACGCGGACGATCTACGATGAGCGGCGGCAAGCGTTCCTCGAAGAGGCGAAGGTCCTCGAAGACCTCCTGGACCTCGGTCCGGCGCGCGGCGGCATGCACGTGACCGGCATCTTCAAGGACAATCGCGCGCTGCGCCTCGATGATCGCGCGGTCGCGGCCGAATGCGCGCGCTCGGGGATAGAAGTGCATCCTCTTTCCAAGTACGGCGCGACCGGACGCGGCGGGCTGGTGTTCGGGTTCGCTGTCGCGTCGCGCGCTGCTGCAAGATCCGGCCTGCGGATCGTTCGACGGGCGATTGTTTCGATCGGTGGTCTGGATTCATGAGCGATTCGATATTCATGGCGCGGGCGCTGGAGCTGGCGCGCGAAGCAGAGCAGGCCGGCGAAGTGCCGGTCGGCGCCGTGATCGTCAAGGACGGCGCGATCGTGGGTGAAGGATGGAATCGCCCGATCAGCACGAACGACCCGACGGCGCATGCGGAGATCGTCGCGATGCGCGCAGCGGCGCAGAAGCTCAGCACCTATCGACTGCTCGACACGACGCTGTATGTCACATTGGAGCCGTGTGCCATGTGCGCTGGCGCGATGGTGCACGCACGTGTGAAGCGCCTCGTGTACGCAGCGACCGATCCACGTGCGGGCGCTGCCGGAACGATCTTCAACATCGTCCAGCATCCGTCGTTGAACCACCGCGTCGAATGCGAGGCGGGGCTGATGGGCGAGGAGTGCGGCGCGATGCTGCGTGCGTTCTTCCAGGGCCGGAGGTAATGGCTCACTGACTGCGACGAAAGTGGTTCTAGGAATGGGTCCAGCTGCCTCGCATAGTTCTCGAAACGGAGGCAGTCATGAACGCATTCAAGCTCATTCTGATTTTCGCCCTGCTGTCCGTGCTCGCGCACGGCGCCGACACCCCTGCACAACCCGACGGCCAGCACGACTTCGACTGGGAAATCGGCACGTGGAAGACGCACCTGAAGCGTCTGCAGCGTCCGCTCACGGGATCGACCAGCTGGGTGGAGTACGAGGGAACAACGGTCGTCAGCAAAGTCTGGGACGGCCGCGCAAATCTGGTGGAGCTGGACGTGAAAGGCCCGGCCGGTGCGATCGAGGCGCTCTCCCTGCGTCTCTACAATCCCGAGTCGCGGCAATGGAGCCTCAATTTCTCGAACAGCCGCGGCGGCACGATGGCGATCCCGGCGATCGGCGAGTTCAAGAAGGGCCGCGGCGAGTTCTACAACCAGGACACGCTCAACGGCCGCTCGATCTTCGTGAAGTTCGTCATCCACTGCGAGTCGGCCGATATCTGTCACTTCGAACAGTCGTTTTCTGGCGACGGCGGTCACACCTGGGAAGCGAATTGGATCGCGACGGATACAAGAGTTAAATGAGCCGGACCGAAGCCGGGTTCGCAAGGTATGATCGCGCCCCGCTGGATAACCACAGCAGGGAGCCCCTTATGAACCTGACCGTTACAGAGATCCGCCTTCTATCGAGCGGTGCCGTCTCCGTCGAAGTGAGCGCGGCCGCATCGATCGAGCGCCCGACGACCACGGCCGGCGTCGATGCGGTGCGGTTTCAGGTGCTGATCCCGAAGAACGAAGTGCAGAACGATCTCGAAGCGCTGAAAGCGCTGGCGCTCAAAGCCGTGAAGGCATTCAAAGTGGGGTAGTGGCGGAGAGACAGGGATTCGAACCCTGGAACACCTGTGAGGATGTTACTGGAATTCCAGTCCAGCGCCTTCGACCGCTCGGCCATCTCTCCGCTTGAGGTCGCGCAGGTTACCTGTCCGGCCCCCGTCAGGCAAACCCGATGCCTGCCGACTGGATCGCCTCCATCACCTGCCCGTGGAATTGCTTCGACAACGGCACCAGCGGCAGCCGGATGCCATCCTTGATCAGGCCAAGCCGGGCAACCGCCCACTTGACCGGGATCGGGTTCGTTTCCAGGAACATCGCCTTGTGCAGCCGCTGCATCTGCGCGTCGAGTTTGCGTGCCAGCTCGCGGTTGCCGGCGAGCGCGGCCTCGATGACGTTGCGAACCTGCCGCGGCGCGACGTTCGCGCTGACCGATACGACGCCCTGGTAACCGGCCAGGACACACTCGCACGCCAGGTCATCGTCGCCACTCAGCAGCGCCAAGCGACCTCCGACCCGGGCGAAGTGCTCTCGATTGCGTTCGAGTGACGCCGCTTCCTTGATGCCGACGATGGTCGGGACCGCCGCCGCGAGCCGCTCGACCGTCTCCGGCTTCATGTCGCAACTGGTCCGGCTCGGCACGTTGTACAGGATGATCGGAATCGAGACGCGCTCGGCGACCGCCTTGTAGTGCTGGAACAGGCCTTCCTGCGTCGGCTTGTTGTAATACGGCGTGACCATGAGGCAGGCGTCCGCGCCCGCATCCTTCGCAAGCTGCGTCAGCTCGATCGCTTCGCGCGTCGAGTTCGCGCCGGTGCCGGCGATGACCGGGATCCGCTTGGCGGCGCGCTGTACCACTGTGCGCACGACGCCGATGTGCTCCTCGACGCTCAGCGTCGGGGATTCGCCGGTCGTGCCGACTGCGACGATGCCGTTGGTACCGTTGGCGACGTGGAATTCGACCAGGCGCTCGAGCGCTTCGTCATCCACCGCGCCGTCGACCTTCATGGGCGTGACGAGCGCCACGATACTGCCGCTGAACATGGCAGGGATCGTACTGGCCGGCAGCCTCGCGGTGCAAGGCAAGGCAGGCAAAAAAACCGCCGTTTTCACTCTGGGGCTGAGCCTGTAAACTTGCGCCCCGCCCACCCTTGCCACTTCCCCATTCGATGCAATTTATCGTCATCAGCGCACTCGGTAGCGACCGGACCGGTCTCGTCTACGACCTCACCCGCATCGTGCTCGATTGCAACGGCAACATCGTCGACAGCCGCATGACGGCGCTCGGCAGCGAGTTCGCGATGCTGCTGCTCGTGTCCGGCAACTGGCACACGCTCGCCAAGCTGGAGACCGAGCTCAAGAAGCTCGGCGACGCGGGCGGCTTCACGATCAGCGTGCGTCGCACCGAGCAGCGCGCCGCGCGCCGCGACGTCGTCACGTATTCGGTCGACGTGGTTTGCCTCGACCAGCCGGGCATCGTGCACAACCTGGCGGGTTTCTTCAGCTCGCGCGCCATCGACATCGCGGAGCTCTCGACGCGCAGCTATGCCGCCGCGCACACCGGCGCGCCGATGTTCGCGGTGCAGATGGTGGTGCACATCCCGGCCAAGATCCACATCGCGGCGCTGCGCGAGGAATTCATGGACCTGTGCGACCAGCTCAATCTCGACGCAATCCTCGAACCGGTGAAGGCATGACTGTTTCATTGAACAAGAAAGTCCCCGCATTCAGCAGCCCCGTGACGGGCGGCAAGAACTGGAAGCTGAGCGACGCGGCTGGCAAGAAGCTGGTCCTGTACTTCTATCCGAAGGACAACACCACCGGCTGCACGCTGGAGGGCCAGGCCTTCCGTGACCTGCACGCCGCATTCAAGAAGGCCGGCACCGTCGTGCTCGGCGTTTCGCCCGACGGCGTCGCGTCGCACGAGAAGTTCAAGGCCAAGATGGAATTCCCGTTCGACCTGCTCTCCGACGAGGACAAGAAGGTGTGCGAGCTGTTCGCTGTGTGGAAGGAAAAGAGCATGTACGGTCGCAAGTACATGGGCGTCGAGCGCAGCACGTTCTTGATCGACGGCGGCGGCGTTCTGCGGCAGGAGTGGCGCAAGGTGAAAGTCCCCGGCCACGCGGACGAAGTACTCGCGGCAGCGAAGGCGCTCTGACGTCATGCCCAGAGGCGAACTTCCCGAGACCCGGCGCGGGCGCGCTACTTCGCGCGACCGTCAGCAGCGACGCATCTTCGTGCTCGACACCAACGTGTTGATGCACGACCCGACAGCGATCTTCCGCTTCGACGAGCACGACATCTATATCCCGATGATCGTGCTCGAAGAGCTCGACGCCGGTAAGAAAGGCTTGTCGGAAGCGGCACGCAACGTGCGACAGGTGAGCCGCTTTCTCGACGAGCTGATGGCGAGCGCCACCAAGACGCAGATCGACAAGGGTCTGGAGCTGCCCAACGCGAAATATTCGAACGGCGGCAAGAAGCAGCCTTCGACCGGCCGCCTGTTCTTCCAGACCAAAGCGCTGGTCGGCGGTTTGCCCGACACGCTGCCCGGTCACGGCGCGGACAACGCGATCCTCGGCCAGACTCTGGCGCTCAAGGAAGAGTTTCCGGACGCGCGCATCACGCTGGTGTCGAAGGACATCAACCTGCGCATCAAGGCCGCGATCATCGGCGTGCACGCCGAGGACTACTCCAGCGACAAGACGATCGAAGACGCGGACCTGCTGTACACGGGCGTGCAGGAGCTGCCGACGAACTTCTGGGAGCGCCACGGCAAGAACATCAACTCGTGGCAGGAGCACTCGCGCACGTTCTATCGCGTGCAGGGCCCGATGGTCCGCGAGTGGCACGTCAATCAGTTCCTGTATCAGAAGGACTCGAACGGCCTGGAAGCGCTGGTACGCAGCATCGACGGCAACGGCGCGGTGATGGAACTGGTGCGCGACTACCGCAACGATCGGCACAGCACCTGGGGCATCACGGCGCGCAACCGCGAGCAGAACTTCGCGCTCAACCTGCTGCTTGACCCGGAAATCGACTTCGTGACGATCCTCGGCCCGGCGGGCACCGGCAAGACGCTGCTGACGCTCGCAGCGGGCCTGGCGCAGACGCTGGAGAGCAATCGCTACAGCGAGATCATCATGACGCGCGTGACGATCCCGCTCGGCGAGGACATCGGCTTCCTGCCCGGCACCGAGGAAGAAAAGATGGAGCCGTGGATGGGCGCGCTGATGGACAACCTGGAAGTGCTGACGCAGAGCCAGGAAGGCGGCAACTGGGGCCGCGCTGCCACGAACGACCTGCTGCGCAATCGCATCAAGATCCGCTCGCTGAATTTCATGCGCGGCAGGACTTTCCTCAATCGCTTCCTGATCCTCGACGAGGCGCAGAACCTCACGCCGAAACAGATGAAGGCGCTGGTGACGCGCGCCGGCCCGGGCACCAAGCTCGTGTGCCTGGGCAACATCGCGCAGATCGATACGCCGTACCTGACGGAGACGACCTCGGGCCTGACGTACGTGGTGAATCGCTTCCGCGGCTGGGCGCATTCAGGGCACATCACGCTGGTGCGCGGCGAACGCTCTCGGCTGGCCGACTACGCGTCGGACATCCTGTAATGCCAAAACGCCGGGAACCTCTCTCCCAACTCGGCCAGCGCGTCGCCTGGCCCGAGTCGCCCGACGAGGCCGTGCTCGAGCGCGTGCCCAATCCGCACCCCGACAGGGTCTACCTCGCGCGCTTCACCGCCCCCGAATTCACCTCGCTGTGCCCGATTACCGGGCAGCCCGACTTCGCGCATCTGGTCATCGACTACGTGCCGCGGCGCTGGCTGGTCGAGAGCAAGTCGCTGAAGCTTTATCTGGGCTCGTTCCGCAATCACGGCGCGTTTCACGAGGACTGCACGCTGGCAATCGCGGGTCGGCTGGTCGATTTTCTCAAGCCGCGCTGGCTGCGCATCGGCGGCTATTGGTATCCGCGCGGCGGCATGCCGATCGACGTCTTCTGGCAGACCGGCCGCCCGCCGGCCGACCTGTGGATTCCCGACCAGGGCGTCGCGCCCTACAGAGGGCGGGGCTGAGCGCTTCCTGTTAATATCGCGCGCCTTTCAATCGATCCGCGACGCCCCCATTTGAACCACCTATGGCGGCTCGCGTCGGTTTCTCCGCGACGAGCAGCCGCGAACCCCGCCAGGCCCGGAAGGGAGCAACGGTAACGGTGATATCGGGCGCCGGAGAGGTGCCGGCGCGGGCCGCCTCCATTTAGACTTCGCTGCATGTCCTATCTCGCTCTCGCACGCAAATGGCGGCCACGCAACTTCAGCGAGCTGGCCGGCCAGGAACACGTCATGCGCGCGCTCGTCAACGCGCTCGAGACCGGCCGCGTGCACCACGCTTTCCTGTTCACGGGCACACGGGGTGTAGGCAAAACGACCATCGCGCGCATCCTGGCGAAGTCGCTCAATTGCGAAACCGGCGTGACGCCGACGCCGTGCGGTAAATGCAGCGCCTGCCGCGAGATCGACGAAGGGCGCTTCGTCGACTTGATGGAAGTCGATGCCGCCTCGCGCACGAAGGTGGATGACAC
This sequence comes from Steroidobacteraceae bacterium, assembly GCA_035606615.1. Lineage (GTDB taxonomy): Bacteria > Pseudomonadota > Gammaproteobacteria > Steroidobacterales > Steroidobacteraceae > Steroidobacter. The sequence goes on along the minus strand of DATNFA010000008.1, from coordinate 10,845 downwards.
GCGCGAGCTGCTCGATAACGTGCAGTACTCGCCGGCGCGCGGTCGCTACAAGGTCTACCTCATCGACGAAGTGCACATGCTCTCGACGCACTCCTTCAACGCGTTGCTCAAGACGCTGGAGGAGCCGCCGCCGCACGTGAAATTCCTGCTCGCGACGACGGATCCGCAGAAGCTGCCCGTGACGGTGCTGTCGCGCTGCCTGCAGTTCAATCTCAAACGCTTTCCGCCGGGGCTGATCTACAAACGCCTGACGGAGATCGCGCAGGCGGAGAAGCTGGAGTTCGAGCCGGATGCGCTGCGTCTCGTGGCACGCGCTGCAGAGGGCAGCATGCGGGACGCTCTGAGCCTGCTGGACCAGGTGATCGCGTTCGGCGGCATGAAGCTGACCGCCGCAGACACGCGCCTGATGCTCGGGACGCTGGATCGCACGCAGGTGTTCGAGATCGTCGAGGCTCTGCTAGCGCGCGATGCGAAGAAGGTGCTGGCCTGCGTGGCAGCGCTCGATGAGCGCGCCCCGGACTATCGCGAAGTCCTCGCCGATCTGGCCGCGCTTCTGCAGAAACTGGCGTTGCTGCAAGCCGTGCCGGATCTGCAGCTCGACGAGGCTGAAGACATCGAGACGTATAAGCGGCTCGCGAGTGCGCTCAGCCCGGAGGACGCGCAATTGTTCTACCAGATCGCGATCGTCGGTCGTCGCGACCTGGAGCTGGCGCCCGATGTGCGCGGCGGATTCGAGATGGTGCTGTTGCGCATGCTCGCTTTCGGCATGGCAGAGGGTGCGCCAGCTCAAGTGTCGAACACCCCTACGCCTGTCAGGGCCGTTGCTGCAGCTTTGCCGAGTGCATCGACACCGTCGCCGAAGCCCGCCGCCGCCGCACCCGCGAGCGCGAAGGACTGGTCGGCGATGGTCGCGCAGATGAATCTGCAAGGCATGGTGAAAGAGCTTGCCGCGCACACCTCGTTCACCGGCAAGCAAGGCAACAAGGTGCAGCTCGTTCTCGACGCGGACGGCGAGCATTTTCGCCGGCCGCAGCTCGAAGAGAAGCTTGCTCAGGCTTTGAGCGCCTACTTCGGCGAGCCAGTGCGGCTGGAACTGACCGTTGCAGATCGTGCGCTGGATACGCTGGCGCGCCAGCAGAAGGCGGCCGCCGACGATCGCGTCCAGCAGGCGCGTGCAGCGATCGAGGGCGACCCGAACGTGCGTGCGATGCGCGACATGTTCGGCGCGACCGTCCAGCCCGACTCCATCCGTCCCACCGAATGATTTCGGAGCTTCCATGAAAGGCAACATCGGCAACATGATGAAACAGGCGCAGCAGCTGCAGGCGAACATGCAGCGCGCGCAAGCGGAGATCGCCGCGCTCGAAGTGACGGGCGAATCGGGCGGCGGCATGGCGAAGGTGACGATGACGGGTCGGCACGAAGTGCGCCGCGTGTCGCTGGACGCTTCGATCGTCAGCAGCGACGACAAAGACATGCTCGAAGATCTGATCGCCGCGGCCGTCAACGACGCCGTGCAGAAGCTCGAACGCGCGACACAGGAGAAGATGTCGAGCGTGATGGGCGGCATGCAGCTGCCGCCCGGCATGAAAATGCCTTTCTGATCGACCCTTAGTCGATGATCTATCCGCCGTCCCTGGTCCGTCTGCTCGAAGCATTGCGCTGCCTGCCCGGCGTCGGGCCGAAGTCTGCGCAGCGCATGGCATTTCATCTACTGGAGAAGGACCGTAACGGCGCGGGCTTTCTCTCCGAGGCGCTGCAGCAGGCGCTCGATGGCGTCGGCCGCTGCAATCGCTGCCGAATGTTCGCTGATGCCGAGTTGTGTCCGATCTGCTCGGCGTCCTCACGCGATCAGTCGCTGCTGTGTGTGGTCGAATCGCCCGCGGACGTTGCGGCGATCGAGCAATCGGGCAGCTATCGCGGCACCTACTTCGTGCTGATGGGCCATCTCTCGCCGCTCGATGGCATCGGTCCCGATCAGCTTGGATTCGCGCAGCTCGAAGCGTTGCTCGCGGAGGGCAACGTGAAGGAAGCGATCCTGGCGACGAATACGACCGTCGAAGGCGATGCGACCGCGCACGTGATCGCGGAGCTCGCGCAGCGTCACAAAGTGAAATCGAGTCGCATCGCGCACGGCGTTCCGGTCGGCGGCGAGCTCGAATACGTCGACGGCGGCACGCTCGCGCACGCGCTCGCCGGGCGACACGTCTTGTCGGGCTAGAGCCCGGACTCTCATCTGCGCCGCTCGTGCTCGGGCGGCAGTCCACGGATGATGTTGATGAGCCGCTTGTAACTCTCGTAGCGCCGCGGCGGAATTCGGTTGGCAGCTGCCGCCGCTGTCACCGCGCAACCGGGCTCGCGCAGATGCAGACAGTTGTTGAAGCGGCACTGCGGGGAGAGCGCAAGAATTTCCGGCCAGCCGAACTGCACCTGTGAATCTTCCACGGGCGGTGGGGCGTAGTCGCGCACCCCGGGCGAATCGATGAGCTCGCCGCTGCCGGGAATCCGGAACAATGCGGTCGAAACCGTCGTGTGACGACCTTCGCCGGTCGATTCTGAGATCGTGCGCGTCGGACGGGACGACTCGGGCGCGAGCGCATTGGTCAACGTCGACTTGCCCATGCCGGATTGCCCGACGAGCATCGCGACGGCTCCGTCCAGCCGCGCCTTCAGCTGCATCACCGTGTCGGAGCTGTGTGCCGAGAGACGCAGCACCTCGTAGCCGGCGGCGTCGTATTCGCTGACGTACGCCTGGAATTCGTCGTCCGCGGCGCTCGGCAACTCCGATTTGTTGACGACCACGATTCCCGTGATGCCAGCGAGTGCCGCGCCGGCGAGATAGCGATCTGCGATGTAAGGATCGGGCACTGGCTCGGGCGCGATGATCACGGCCAGGAGCGAAAGGTTCGCGGCGAGCGGCTCGGTGCGTCCGCGGCTGTCGGTGCGCGCGAACGCCGTGCGACGTGGTGCCACCGTCACGACTTTCGCGACGTCGCCGCTCGAACGCGATGGCGGACGGATCATCACTTCGTCGCCGCACACGCAGGTCAGGCGTTTTCCGAACAACTCTGCGGGAAACGTCGCGCCATCTGCCGTGGCCACCGTTACCCGACGACCAAACGACTCGATGACACGCGCCGCTACCTCGGCAGCGTCGTCGCTCATGGGCGCGCGGCGAGTTGCTGGAGTCGTGAGATCCGCACGAGCGCCGGCGGATGAGAATCGTAGAAGGCCGAGTGCAGGGGATCCGGCGTGAGCGTCGTTGCGTTGTCGCGGTAGAGCTTCACGAGCGCCTCGGCGAGCTGGCGCGCGTCGGCGAACTTCGCGGCGAACTCGTCGGCCTCGAACTCATGCTTGCGCGACCACCATGCGCCGATCGGTGTCGTGAAATAAGTGAAGACCGGCAGCACGAAGACGAACAGCAGCAATGCGGTGTGGGAGGAGGGCGTCGAGATGCCGAAGGCTCGATAGAAATCCGGCCATTGCGTCAGGAAGCCGAGCACTGCGAGACCCAGCAGGCCCAAGCCGAGCGAGAGTACCAGCCGCCACCGCACATGATGCAAGCGAAAATGGCCGAGCTCATGGGCGAGCACGGCTTCCACTTCGGCGATCTGCAGACGTTCCAGCAAGGTGTCGAAGAACACGATGCGCTTGCTGCGCCCGACGCCGGTGAAGTAGGCATTGCCGTGCACCGAGCGGCGTGAGCCGTCCATCACGAAGACGCCGCGCGAGGAGAAGCCGCAACGTTGCAGCAAGGCTTCCGTGCGCTGCTTGAGCGTTTCGTCGCTCAGCGGCGTGAACTTGTTGAAAAGCGGCGCGATCAAGGTCGGGTAGGCCCAGGTAATCAGCACGGTGAACCCGACCCACACGAGCCACGCATAGACCCACCACAGAGCGCCGGACCGTTGCATCAGGAACAGGATCACGAACAGCAGCGGCCCGCCGAGCGCCAGTCCGAGCAGCAGACCTTTGAACAGATCGGCGACGAACAGCGCGACAGTCGTGCGGTTGAAACCGAAACGCGCCTCGACGCCGAACGTGCGCCAGATCGAGAGCGGCAGGCCGATGAGTGAGACGAGCAGGAACGTGGAGAGCACGACTGCCGTCCCGTGCCACACTGCAGGCAGATGCGCTGCCTGCCATGCGCGGTCGATAGCGCTCAGTCCGCCTCCAAGTGTGAGCAGCAGTGCCACTGCTGCGTCGAGCAGCGTATCCCAGCGGCTGACTCGCGCGCTCGCGACAGTGTAGTCGGCAGCCTTCTGATGAGATGCGAGGTCGATTTGAGCGCGGAATGCTCCGGGCACCTCGTCGCGGTGGCGCAGAACGGCCGCGACCTGGCGCTGGTTCAACCAGCTGCGCGTCAGCGTGGACGCTGCCAGCAGCAGCACGAACAATCCTGCGAACCAATGCATTCCGTAGTCTCCCGCGGCACTTTAGCTTCTGCTGGTATGATGCCGCAATGAGCGACAGAGATCCGCTGCGCCTGATCTGGATCGACCTGGAAATGACGGGCCTCAAGCCCGACAGCGATCACATCATCGAGATCGCCACCATCGTCACGGATCGGCACCTGAATACGCTGGCCGAGGGGCCGGTGCTCGCAATCCACCAGTCGGACGCCGTGCTCGACGCGATGGACGACTGGAACCGGCGTCAGCACGGTACTTCGGGCCTGGCGGCGCGCGTGCGCGCAAGCACGGTCACAGCAGCACAGGCGGAGCGGGCGACAGTGGATTTTCTGGCGCATTGGATCGAGCCGGGCGTCTCGCCGATGTGCGGTAACAGCATCTGCCAGGATCGGCGCTTTCTCGCCCGCGAGATGCCGGAGCTGGAGCGGTACTTTCACTACCGCAATCTCGACGTGAGCACGCTCAAGGAGCTGGCGCGGCGCTGGTCGCCGGAAGCCTTCAGCGGCTTTCAGAAGAGCTCCACGCACCTGGCGCTCGACGATATCCGCGACTCCATTCGCGAGATGCAGCACTACCGCCAGACATTCCTGCGCGTACCGTGAAACCCCATTCGGACGCTTGCGAGCGCAATCGCGAGCCCATTCTTCAGGTATTGCGCCAGTGGTTCACGCAGCCCGGCACTGCGCTCGAAATCGGCGCCGGCACCGGGCAGCACGCGGTGCATTTCGCGAGCCATCTGCCGCATCTGCAATGGCAGCCGACGGACTGCGAAGCGAATCTGGCAGGCATCGGTCTGTGGGTCAGCGAGGCGGCGCTGCCGAACCTGCGTGCGCCGCTGCAGCTCGATGTGCGTAACAGCGAGTGGCCGGTCCAGACGGTCGATTACGTGTTCAGCGCGAACACGGCTCACATCATGAGCTGGCCGGAAGTGGAGCTGATGTTTGCCGGGATCGCGCGCGTGTTGCGCACGCGAGGCATGTTCGCCTTGTACGGGCCGTTCAATCGCGACGGGCGTTTTACCAGCGAATCCAATCAGGCCTTCGACGCGTCGCTGCGTGCGCGCGATCCGAACATGGGACTGCGCGACGACCAGGCGCTGAAGGCGCTCGGCCTTCAGCATGGCCTGGCGTTCACCGCCGAGCACGCAATGCCCGCGAACAACCGTTTGCTGTTCTGGACGCTCTCGCGAGCTACTTGAGCTGGTTCCCGGCGAGGAACAGCCAGGTTTCCACGACGGTGTCGGGATTCAGCGAGATGCTCTCGATGCCCTGCTCGAGCAGCCAGCGCGCGAAGTCGGGGTGATCGGACGGCCCCTGGCCGCAGATGCCGATGTACTTGCCGTGCTTGCGGCACGCGTCGATCGCCATCTTCAGTAGAGCCTTGACTGCCTCGTCGCGCTCGTCGAAGTGCTTGGCGATGATCGCCGAGTCGCGGTCCAGGCCCAGCGTCAGCTGGGTCATGTCGTTCGAGCCGATCGACATGCCGTCGAAGTACTCCAGGTATTGCTCGGCGAGCAGCGCGTTGGTCGGCAGCTCGCACATCATGATGATCTTGAGGCCGTTCTCGCCGCGCTTCAGCCCGTTCGCCGCCAGCAGCACCGTCACCTGTTCGGCTTCCTTCACGGTGCGTACGAACGGCACCATGATCTGCACGTTCTTCAGCCCCATTTGTTCGCGAACGCGCTTGAGCGCGCGACACTCCAGCTCGAAGCAGGGCCGGAATGCCTCGTCGACGTAGCGCGAAGCGCCGCGGAAGCCGATCATCGGGTTCTCTTCGTGCGGCTCGTACTGGCGCCCGCCGATCAGGTTGGCGTACTCGTTCGATTTGAAGTCGGACAGCCGCACGATCACCGGCTCGGGCGCGAACGCCGCGGCAATCGTGCTGACGCCCTCGCACAGCTTGTCGATATAGAACGACACCGGGTCGGCGTAGCCGCTCATCTGGCGCCGGATCGTCTGCTGCAATTCCTGCGGCAGCTGGTCGAATTCCAGCAGCGCGCGCGGGTGCACGCCGATCATGCGGTTGATGATGAACTCGAGGCGCGCGAGGCCAACGCCCCGATGCGGAATGCCCGCGAAGTCGAACGCGCGATCCGGGTTGCCGACGTTCATCATGATCTTGGTCGAGATCGGCGGCAGGGAATCCAGCTCCAGGTTCTTCTGCTCGAACGGCAGAGCGCCGTCGTAGATGAAACCCGTGTCGCCCTCGGCGCAAGACACAGTGATCGGCTGGCCTTCGCGGATCGTCTCAGTCGCGTCGCTGCAGCCGACGACCGCGGGGATTCCGAGCTCACGCGCGATGATGGCCGCGTGACAGGTGCGACCGCCGCGATTGGTGACGATCGCAGCGGCGCGCTTCATCACCGGTTCCCAATCCGGATCCGTCATGTCAGCGACCAGCACGTCGCCGCTCTGGACCCGCGTCATCTCCTTCACGTCGCGAATGATGCGCGCCGGGCCCGCACCGATGCGCTGACCGATCGAACGGCCGCTGGCGAGCACCTTCGACTTCTTGCCCTTGAGCGCGAAGCGTTGAACCGTACGTCCCGCGCGGCTCTGCACAGTCTCGGGCCGCGCTTGCAGGATATAGATCTTGCCGGTCTCGCCGTCCTTGCCCCACTCGATGTCCATCGGGCAGCCGTAGTGCTCTTCGATGATGAGTGCCTGCTTCGCGAGCTCGACGAGGTCGACGTCGGTGACCGAGAAGCGACGGCGATCCTCAGGTGCTACGTCCACCGTCATGACGCGAGCGGCGGAACCGGGCGCGCCGTACACCATCTTGATTGCTTTCGCGCCGAGCGTGCGACGCAGAATCGGCGCGTGTCCGGAACGCAGCGCTGCCTTGTATACGTAGAACTCGTCAGGATTCACGGCGCCCTGTACGACCGTCTCGCCGAGGCCATACGAAGCTGTGATGAAGACGACGTTGCGGAAGCCGGAGTCGGTGTCGAGCGTGAACATCACGCCGCTCGAGCCGAGGTCCGAGCGCACCATGTACTGAATACCCGCCGACAGCGCGACCTGATCGTGCGCGAACCCCTGATGGACCCGATACGCGATCGCGCGATCGTTGAAAAGCGACGCGAACACTTCGTGCACGCATTTGAGCAGCGCGTCGCGGCCGCGCACGTTGAGGAACGTTTCCTGCTGGCCGGCGAACGATGCGTCCGGCAGGTCCTCCGCGGTCGCCGAGGATCGCACTGCGACGGCGATGTCGCGTCCGCCGCTCATGCGCTCGAACGATTCGAGGATTTCGCGTTCGAGGCGCGGCGGGAACGGCGTCGCCAGGATCCACTGGCGGATGCGCGCACCGACCGTGGTGAGCGCTTCGACGTCCTCGACGTCCAGCGTCGCGAGCTCCTTCGAGATGCGCGCGGCGAGGTCCTCGTGCTGCAGGAAATCCCGATAGGCCTGCGCCGTCGTCGCGAAACCGTCCGGCACCGTGACGCCGGCCTTCGCGAGATGGCTGATCATCTCGCCGAGCGAGGAGTTCTTACCGCCGACCGTGTCTACGTCGTGCCGGCCGAGGCGGGCGAAGGGAATGGTATAGGCGCTGCTCGTGCTCGTACTCATGAGGCGCGCATTCTAACTCTTGATCCGCGTGGCGGTCAGGTGCGACAGTCTGGAGATGGACAGAAGAACGGTTTTTTTCGTATCCGACCAGACCGGCGTGACCGCGGAGACGATGGGTCACAGTCTGCTGACGCAGTTCGACGGAGGAGCGTTCAGGCAGGTGACTCTGCCATTTATCTCCACCGTTGACAAGGCGGAGGAAGCGGTACGCAGGATCAATGCGACCGCTGCAGCGGAGGGTGTGCGGCCGGTGATTTTCAGCACGCTGGTGCAAGAGGACATGCGCGAGATCATCAAGCGCGCGAACGGCCTGTTCCTCGACTTCTTCGACGCGTTCCTCGGCCCGCTGGAGCTGGAGCTCAAGGTGAAGTCTTCGCGCGCGCAGGGCAGGGCGCACGGCATGCAGGACATCGGAGCGTACACTCTGCGGATCAACGCCACGAATTTCGCGCTCGCCAACGACGACGGCGCCATCACGCGCGACTACGACCGCGCGGACCTGGTGCTGGTCGGTGTGTCGCGCTCGGGCAAGACGCCGACCTGCCTGTACATGGCCCTGCAGTACGGCATTTTTGCCGCGAATTTCCCGTTTGCCGAAGAGGAGTTCGAGACCGGCCAGCTGCCAGCATCGCTGGCCAAGGTCCATCGCAAGCTGTACGGATTGACGATTGCGTCGGAGCGTCTGCAACAGATCCGCAATGAGCGGCGCCCCAACAGCAAATATTCCTCGCCGCAGCAGGTCGAGTTCGAAGTGCGCGCGGCCGAAGCGATCTTCCGACGCTACGATATTCCGTGCATCAACACAACCGAGTGCTCGATCGAAGAGATCGCAAGTCGCATTCTCGACAAGACGGGGCTCGAACGACGGCTGCGACCGTAATCCGATCGTGACGCAAGTCTCATGCCGCCGGCCGAACGCGAAAATCGCTGTGCTATATTCGGCCCATGTTGGCAACACTGGAAAACGACACGAATTGCGCAGTCAGCTGGCGCGCCCGGCCGGGCAGTTTCGTCAGCTTGATGTCGCTGTACGAGAGCAACTACATCCGCCTTGCATGGCTCGTGCCGGATCTGCACGGCGTGGAAGGCTCGCATGTTTCGCGCGTCGCCGGCGACTGCGCGCTGCATCTCGCGGTGGATGAGCGCTCGCGCTACACGACGACCTTTCGCCTCACGTATGTATTCGACGACGCCGGCACGCCGCTCGCGGACCCGGATCTGCAGATTCGCGTTTATCACGATGCGCGCCTCGCTGAAGTGCAGGGGTGCGCGCGCTGGCATCGTCACTCGATGCTCGAAGCACTGCGCTCGCAGCTCGCGCGCGAGCTCGGCGATCGCTGGCTGCGCAATGTCATGCTGAACAAGTGGCTCGACTACTGCGTCGAGCGCGGCCACCACTTCCCGGGCCCGCTGCGCCGCTGAGCAGCGCTCGAAGCCGCCATCGCGTCCTGCGCCCGCGAACATGGCCATCTCCCGACTGACCAACATTCGTCAGCTACTGCCCGGAGCGCGTCAGCCCGAGCAGGACGAGCGGCTGCTGCAGCTGTTCTGGAATCGCGCCGAGCTCAAGAAGGAGCTGACGCGGTTGCAGGACGAGCGCCTGAAGCTGCTCGAGCAGATTCGCAATCAGGAAACTGCGACGGCACGCGCGAAGGAACACGTGCAGGTTCTGGAAGAGTATCTCGGCAATCCCGAGATCGCCGTGCATGCGCTCGTGTACTTCCAGCTGCGCGCCGTGTGGCGCACGGCAGGCGCGCGGCTTGGGCGCTTCGCCGAGCAACTCAAGCAACAGCAGACCGATCGCGAACAGCGGCGGCAAGTGATCGAGTTCGATCAGACGCGTCGTCGCGAGCTGGCGGACTTCGATCGCCGCATCCACGACGCGCGCTCGCGCGCCGATATGCTCGAGGCGCAGATCAAATTGATGGAGGCCAAGCTGACGGCGATGCGCGGATTCTGGAACTACTTCCGCCGCCGCGGGCTCGCCGAGGAAATCGAAGCCGAGCGCCTGCAATGGGACCAGGCCGTCACGCTGGTGACGGATCTGTCCGACGATCGCACGAACCTGGAAGAGACGCCGCCGCCGGAGTTCCCCGGTATCTCGGTCGATGGCCGACGTGTCGTCAACACGGCGGTGATTGCATACGCGCAGCAGCTGGTCGCCGCGCTGGCGGCGGGCGGCCTGGCGATGCTGGCGAAGGAGACGACGTCGAAGCGCTTGTTCGACGTGCGTTACGGCAGCCCCACCGATTGTGCGCGGCTGATGACGCTGCTTCGCGATGTGCTCGCGATGCTCAATGACGAAGCCGAGAACCTTTCGGGTCTGAAGGAGCGCACGGATGCCGTGCGAGCAGCTGCCAGCTATCGCAGCGATGCGGATACGGTGCCGCTGACAGATTCGATCGGCACGCTGCCCGTGCCGACTGCGCCGGTCTCGGGGCTGGAGACTGCGAACCGCGCCGGTGTCAACGTGCTGGTTGACGACTACTGGGATCTGTACCAGTCCCTTCTGCAGTAAGCCGGGCTGCAGCGGGACTTCCCACTCTTCGCGTCCAACGTGCCGCATTGTCGAGCCACACGTACATCGATGGCACGATCAGCAGCGACACGATCGTCGAGAAGCCGAGACCGCCGATGATCGCGCGCGCCATCGGGTAATACGCCGGGCCGCCGTTGCTGCCGCCGCCAACCTGCGCATCGCCGATCGCGAGCGGCAGCATTGCCAGCAGCGTCGTGAGAGTGGTCATGAGAATCGGCCGCAGGCGGTCGCGTCCCGCCTGAATGATCGCGGCCGTGCGCTCCATGCCCGTCGCACGCAGCTGCGCGATGTGCGCAACCAGCACGATGCCGTTGTTCACGACAAC
>DATNFA010000007.1:0-3046 GCA_035606615.1 Steroidobacteraceae bacterium | reverse complement strand
TCAGCTGGCCGTTCGCCGCCCACTCCCGCAGCAGCGTCACCCCGTCGGTGTCCGGCATCCAGATGTCGAGCAGCACCAGCGCGGGTTGCGTGCGCAGCCGGTAACTTCTCGCCTCGCCGGCATTTTCAGCAACGCTGACTTGATATCCCTCGTCCTGCAGAATCTCGGACAACAGCTCTCGGATGCCGACCTCGTCGTCGACGATCAGAATTTCTTTCTGCTGCGGCATCACGTGTTGGTTCCTTTGAACGGCAAGTACAAGGTCACCACCGCCCCATGCGGAGACCGGTTTCCGATGGTTACCCGTCCATGGTGCTCCTCGGCGATCTTCTTGACGATCGCCAGCCCGAGGCCGGTTCCCTTCGCCTTGGTCGTGACATACGGCTCGAATGCGCGGCGCACGACATCGTCGGGAAATCCGCCGCCGCGATCACCGATCGACAACGCTACCTCGTCGCCGCGCACCTCGAGGCCGATATCGTACGCGGGGTCGGGCGATTCCGCCTGAGCATCGATGGCATTCTGGAGCAGATTGTGGATCACCTGACGCAACCGAGTCGGCTCGCCGTGAATGACCGGATCGCCCTCCGCAAGGCGGAGCGAGACATGGGGCCGCAGATTTTCGTAGAGACCGAGTACGTCGAGCAATAGCGCATTGATGTCGACCGGCTGCATCCTGCCCGGGCGCGACTGCCTGGCGTAGATCGCGAAATCGTCGACCATGTGCTTCATCGCACCCACCTGCGCGACGATCGTCCGCGTCGCCCGGGCCAGTGCCTCCTCGTCGGAGTCCGAAAGCTTGCCGCCGAGCTTGACGGCGAGCCGCTCGGCAGACAGCTGGATCGGCGTCAGCGGATTCTTGATCTCGTGCGCGAGGCGGCGCGCAACCTCCGCCCAGGCGGCATCGCGCTGCGCCTCGGCCAGCTCGGTCACATCGTCGAAGACGACGACAAAGCCGGCAACCGGTTCGCCCGGCAGCCTCGACCCGCGCATCAGCAGCACGCGGCTGTGATTCGACACGGTGACCTCGGCCTGCCGCTGCCACTGGCCGTCGCGCCCGCCCCGGAATCCGTCGGCCACCAGCTCGGCAAAGCCGGCGAGCGCCGGCAGACGGCGTCCCCAGTCGGAAAGCGCCGCATCGATCAAATCGGCCAGAGGCTGCTGCAGGATCACCGCGGCGCTCGGGTTCGCGGTGCGCAGCCGAAATGCACTGTCGAATGCCAGCACGCCGGCCGACAGGTTGGACAGAATGCTTTCGAGATAGGCATTGGCCGTTTCGATCGCGTGCCGGCTCTCCTCGGTCTTTTGCTGCGCTTCGGCCAGCTGCGCGGTCATCGTATTGAACGACTCGGTGAGGACACCGAGCTCGTCACGGCTCTGCACCGGATGCCGGCGGCTGAAGTCGCCTTGCGCGACAGCGCGCGTGCCCTCGGCCAGAAGACCCAGCGGTCCGCTCACCTGCTCGGAGAGCACGACGGCGAGCCCGAGCGCGGAAAAAAGCGCGAGCAGCAACGTCAGGGTCAGCGTGAGCGCATAAAGGCGCTTCAGCGCAACGCGGGAAAACGTTATCTCCTGGTAGTCGCGGTAACCGGCCTGCACTTTCTCGGCATCGAGCTGCAATTGCCGGGGCACCGGCTCCACGACTTGCAGCAGCCGCAGCGGCTCCCCGGGATCGGACGTGTTGACCGGAACGACGACCCGCAGCAGCATCCCCTGGTCGGTGGTCTGGTCGATCGCCGAGTAGGGTTGCTGCAGCCTCGCACGCCGCAGCGCCTGCGCCGGCGGCGGCTCCGGGGTCAGCGTCGAGCCCGAGATTCCGGCGACGCCCAAGACTCCGCCGCTCGAGGTGAACAGCGACGCCTCGTATATGCCCGCCTGCTCGCTGGCGCGATTGAGCCGCTGCGGCATGCTGGCCGCATCCCCTTCCTGCAGGGTGAGCGCGAGCTGCGAAGCCTTGTTGGTCGTTTCCTTCAGCAGATAGTCGAGGGCACCGCGGCCGAGATTCAATCCGCCTTCGAGCGCCTTGTCGACGCGCACGTCGAACCAAGATTCGATGCTCTTGCCCAGGAACTGCACCGACACCCCGTAAAGCAGCGCGCCGGGCAGCACCGCGACGAGCGCAAAGAGCAGCACCAGGCGGATCGCGAGTCGCGAACCGAACACGCCAGCCTTGAGGTTCTTGCGCAGCCGCCACAGCTGGTACCCGACCAGCCCCATCAACAGGGCGACCATCGCGCCGTTGAGCACCAGCAGGAGGTTGTAGTTGCTGGCGAAGAGCGCGGTATTCGCGCTCGCGGTCGCGAGCAGGAACAGGAACACCGTGCCCAGGACGGCGCACGCCAGCAGCACGTAGCGCAACGCGCGCGGCGCGAGAATCCTGCTCACGGGGTGAAGCTCCAGCGGAACCACTCCGATTGCAGCGACCAGTCGCGCGAGGCCAGCGCGTTGATCTGGAACGGCTTCGGCAATTGCGCGACATCGAGCCGCAGGCGAACGGCCGCTTCGTACCGCTCGCCGGGGGACAGCGCGTCCTTGCGGACGACTGGTCGCGAGACCACGCGCGAAAGCAGGCGCTCGACCTCATCGAGCGAATCGAACTGCTGGCCCAGAAGTCCGCTGGTCACGCGGTACTGGCGGGTCAGCGGGTTGTAGGTCAGGCGGTATTGCACCGACATCTGCACCACCTTCTGGTCGAGCCAATACCAGCGCGGACGCACGAGCTCGAACTCGAGGACCAGATAGAGCGAGACTCCCTTCTGCAGCGCTTCCTCGAGCGTCGGATTGAACGCGAGGTCGAATTGCGCATTCAGGACGTAGCTTTCGTCCTCGGGCAGCAGTTCGGCTGATTTGACCCCGATCGTATCGGCGTGCGCGATCGTTGCCGCCGGCGAGGACAGCAAAGCCATCAGGCACAACAGGCCGGCGAGAATGCGGCGCATGGACGGGAGCGGCGAGCCGCGCGATCCTTCCGGAAAGACTCAGCTCTTTTGCAGGAGGGCGTAGAAAAACCCGTCGTGATTGTGCGCTGCGCCCGGGGCGGCTGGCA
>DATNFA010000006.1:0-32839 GCA_035606615.1 Steroidobacteraceae bacterium | reverse complement strand
ACTTCGCTGACCGTGAAGTCGATCTTGGTGTCGACCACGAACGACGCTGCCGCGCTCGTGATCTGAGTCTGGGCCACGCCGCCCACGCTGTAGTCCACCGTCGCCTGGTTGCTGATCGTGGTGCCGGAAGCCGTACCGTTTGCGTACGCTCCCTGCAAAACGCCGACCGAGGACAGTGCTAGCAGCGCGAGGGCAGCGTTCTTGACGTGCCTTGCGATTGTCATTGCAGATCTCCAAAGAGTGATACACACATTGGCAAGGGAAACTTCGGTGCCGCCGCGCGCCCTTGCCAGACGCGCATTGGCATTACTCAACCGTTACTTGACGACAGCGCGATAGCGCACGAACGCAGTGGCGCCCGGCGCGAACGTGGCCTTGTACGTCCAGCGGATCGCGCGGTACTCGTCGGCACGCGCGGCGCGCGCCGTGCCGTCGGCAGCGCGCACCTGCAGCTCTGCCGCGCTTTTGAATTCCTTGCCGTCGAGGGAATAGGCGATGTCGGTGCCAGTACCCATCGCCGAATTGGCAACGTACGTCATGTGCTCCGGGACGGGATTGGCAATCACGACGTTGTCCGTCGGCGTCTTGCAGACGTTGGTCGCGGTGATCGTCCAGACGATCTGGTCGCCCGGCACGGCCTTGGCCGCAGGCACGAGACGCTTGACCTTCTGGCCGTTCTCGACGACCTCGCTCTCGGTCTCGCCCGTGGTCTTGAGCTCGACGCAGGCTTTGTCGGCGCCGTGCGCGGCGGCGCTCAGCAGCGTCATCCACAAGGCTGCGCACAAAGTCGTAATCGTTGTCTTCCCGTTCATCGTCCCTTCTCCTGACTGGTCGCTATCAATTGATGGTCACGGCGAACTGAACCGTCTGCGGCCCGGAAGCGCCGCTCAGATCGCCGAGGGTGACCCGCACTGCGGCGGGCGTGGCTACGAATGTGCCGGCGTCGCCGTCGGCGGTGTCCGAGAGCGCGCTGCCGTTGAGCTGCAGCGAGCCCGCGACGTACGTGGTATTTGCGGGAATCAGGTCGTTGATCGCCGAGCCGGCGGCGGTGCCGCTGCCGCTCGGAGTCACGACGATCTGATAGGTGATGCGCGCGCCCGGCAGCGGTCGCGCGCCGCCGAACTGATCGAGGATCGTCTGCGACTTCACCGCGCTGAGCTGTACGTCGGCGACGAGGTATTCGCCGAACAGAACCGCATCGCCGCCGGTCGTGCCGGCAACGGCTTCGACGCCGCCGTCACCCACCAGGCCGAAGCTGGTGCCCTGCGGGCCGGTGCCGCTTGCTGCGGCGGCCGTCAACTGGCTGCGCCCGCGATTGCCGTTCACGACGGTGGCCGGAATGTTGTTGATGACGAGCAGCCGCACGCTCGCGTCGGCCGCGAGCACCGGGTCGTTCACGCCGGGGTTGTAGGCGGCATCGCCGCCGGAGAAATCGCCGCTGTTGTCGCTGTCGAAGTAGATCGCGGGCGACGCCAGCGTCGGATCGAAGTCGTCGCCGACGACGCCGGCACTCAGCGCGGTGAGGTTGAAGCGCTCGCTGCCGTTGCCGGTGTTGGTCAAGGTGAACACCAGCTCTTCGGCCGTTGCGCCCGGCGATACCTGGACGGTCGCGCTGGCGAGCGTCAGCACGGCATCGAGTCGCTCGGCGACCTGAATGGTGCTGGTGTTCGAGTCGGTGGTAACGGTCGAGGTGCCGACCGAATAACTGACCTGCGCCGTGTTCTGGATGCTCGTGCCGGCGGGGGTGCCGGCCGCATGCGACGCCAAGGGCGCGCCCAACACAGCAGTAGCCGCAACCGACAACCAACGAGTCTTGACCATGTGACCTCCCGGTAACTCCAGGTCACACCCGCACGCGGGGAGGGCGCTGCTCGTTGATAAGTCAGCTTGCTGAATCTTTCTTGATCACCCCTCCACTCGCTAGTGGGCGTTTCCTTGCGTGGGGGCGATGTTTGACAAATCCCGATATGGAATTGTGAGAGGGGTCGCAGTTCACCTGCCGTGGGCTCAAGTTTCCCGAGGAAGTGCCGAGGGGATCGCGCTTTTGACGCTGTTCTGTAAAACCGGAGGGTGCGCTGCGGCGAACGCAGTGCGAAATCGGTGCGTGGAAATGTGTGCGACGCGCACGGCGATGCGCGTGAACTGTGCACGTTGGGCTGCAGGTGGGGCTTCAGCCCGACTCTTGGCACGGATTGTCGGGCTAAAGCCCGACCTACAGCCCAATAGCCAACGGCTTCTCCGTTCTAATCCCGAATTGCCATAAGGGCGTCAAACTGTGAACGCTTCGACGTGCCCACCCAGCGGCGTTAACTAGTCTGCGCAGATGCCTGCGCATTCGGCGAAATCATTCCTGCTGCGAGCGGCCCTGGCCTGGGTCGCGCTGGCGTTCGCCGGTCAAGTCGGCGCGGCGACGATTACCGGCAGAGTGTTCGAGGACCCCAACTATGGCGGCGGCGCGGGCCGGCCGTTCGGCACATCAGGAACCGTGGGTGTCGAGGGCGCGCGCGTCGAGATCTACAACGGCTCGAATGCGTTCCAGACATTTGTGACGACGGACGCCAACGGCGTCTTCACTTACACATACACCGGCAACACCGAGCGCCGCATCCGCGTCGTGAACGGCACGGTCCGCTCGGAACGCACCGGCGGCACGACGTGCACGACCTGCGTGCCCGTGCAGACGTATCGCGTGGAAGCGCCGGCGGGCAGCCTCGTCACCGTGACGAACGAGGTCGGCGGCCGCGGTCCTGCACTGGTCGACGCTGCACAAACGACCGGGACGATGCCTGGCACTACTGCGACGACCACGACGCAGTCGTGGAGCGCGGTCGATCCGAACAACAGCGGCGACACCGTCTCCGGCATCGATTTCGGCTTCAACTTCGACACCGTCGTCAGCACGCGCGACGCGTCGATCTGTACGGCCGGCGGCTCGGGCAATACGTCCTATCCGTGCCAGGGCAACCTGCGCCAATTCATCATCAACGCCAACGCGCTGGGCGGAGAAGGCTCGCTCACGCAAGCGGGCAGCGGTGTGATCGAGAGCAACCCTACCGCGCTGCCCGCGGGCTTCGAGTCGAGCATCTTCATGATCCCGAGCGGCGCGCTGACGAGCGGCGTCGCAGTGATCACGCTCGCTAGTACGTTGCCGACGGTGACGGGCGCGAGCACGCGGCTGGACGCGTCGACGCAGACGACGAATATCGGCAACACCAACAGCGGCACGCTCGGCACCGGCGGCTCCGTCGGCGTCGACAACACCTTCTTCCCGTTTTTCGAGCGGCCGGAAGTGCAGCTGAACGGTGCGGCCGGTGGCACCGTGACATTGGGCGGCACTGCACAGGCGATCGTGGGTTTCGCTCTGCGGCAAGGCTACATCCTGCTGTCGGGCGCTTCCGGTGCGGCACGCGGCAATCTCGTCGGCATGACCGCGACCGGCTCGAGTGCCGACGATTCTGCGGCGGCGTACGGCATCGGGTTCTCGGCGAGCGGCGTAACCATTCGCAACAACTTCGTGACGGTCAACAACTCGGCGATCCGTTGCGATGGCGGCGGCACGGGCTCGACGATCACGCTCAACGAAGTGGCGCGCCCGTCCGGCGGCCACGACAACACATTCGACGGCATCCTGCTCATCAACGGCGCCAGCAGCGTGCAGATCGTCGCGAACCTGGTGCGCGATCAGCGCGGCGGCGGCATCGAGCTCGGCTTCGGCGCAGCGACCGACGTCTACTCGAACGTGCAGGTCTCGAACAACACCGTGCAGAACAACGGTTTCGACTCGGGATCGACGCCGTCGACCGAGCGGCTCGGCATGGTCGGCTACAACTACACCGGCAGCAACGTCCTGTTCTATCGCAATCGCGTGCGTAACAACGGCGGCCCCGGCATGGTGCTGCTCAACGCGAGCGGCACGATCCTCAGCCAGAACAGCTTCAGCGCAAACGGCGGAGCGACTGCGGTCAGCGGGCTGGCGATCGACCTCGATCCGAACACGCGCGACCCGAACGCGCTCAACACGCCTAACGGCGTGACGATCAACGACGCGAGCGACGCCGACACCGGGCCGAACGGCCTGCTGAACTTTCCGGTCATCACCTCGGCGATCATCGCCAACGGCGAGCTCTCGATCACCGGCTTCGCGCGGCCCGGCAGCGCCATGGAGTTGTACGTCGCGCAGGCGGATCCGAGCGGCTTCGGCGAGGGGCTCACTTATTTGACGACGCTGACCGAAGGCGCTGCGTCGGACCTGCTGGCGACGACCGGCACCTACGGCCCGGCCGCGATCAACGGCCTTCTGCAAGGCACGGACACGACGAACCGCTTCGCATTCCGGATGGCGATTCCGAGCGGCGTGAGCATCGGCTCGGTGCTGACCAGCACCGCGACGCTCGGCGGCCAGACCTCGGAGTTCGGCGGTAACGTCACCGTCACATCGGGCCCGACGTTGACGTACCTGAAGTCGGTCGCCGTGTTCAGCGATCCGCTCAATAACACAACCAACCCGAAGGCCATTCCGGGCGCGCTGCAAGCCTATACGCTGCGCGTTACCAACCAGGGCGCAGGCAGCGTCGACAGCAACACCGTGGCGCTCGTCGATCCGGTTCCGGCGAACACTGCGCTGTTCGTTCAGGACCTCAGCGTCGCCGGCTCAGGACCCGTAGCGTTTACGAATGGCACACCGACGAGCACGCTGACCTATACGTTCTCCGGCCTGGCCAATGCCGGCGACGACCTGGAGTTTTCCAATAATGGCGGCGCCAGCTGGGTCTACACGCCGGTCGCAGACGCCAACGGCTGCGATCCGGCAGTCACGCATATAAGAGTGAGACCGAAGGGAACGATGGCGGCGGCGAGCGGCGCGGGCAATCCGTTTTTCGAGGTCAGGTTCAGAGTGAGAGTGAATTGAGTCAGGGCTCAGCCTGACATCTGCTGCTGCTTCCCCCTCCCCCTCGTTGGGTATAGGCTTGCCGTCTTTCAGCAGCGCCACAACCGGCGGGGACTGAGTAACGGTGGAACCGACCGATACTGGAAATCCTGATTACTATCATCGCGTAGTCGACTGCCAGTGGGCCTGCCCGGCCCATACCGACGTCCCCGAATACATTCGGCTGATAGCGCAAGGTCAGTTCACGGAGGCCTACCTGGTCAACCGTGAGTCGAACGTTTTTCCCGGCATTCTCGGCCGCGTCTGCGACCGCCCCTGCGAGCCGGCCTGCCGGCGCGGGCGCGTCGAAGCCGAGCCGGTCGCAATCTGCCGCCTGAAGCGCATCGCCGCCGATCATCGCGACGACGTGACCGATCGCCTGCCGCGCGCGCCGAAGCAGAAGAACGGCAAGCGCGTCGTCTGCATCGGCGCCGGTCCGGCGTCGCTCACCGTCGCCAACGACCTCATGCCGCTCGGCTACGAAGTCACGATCTTCGAGAAGTGGGGCACGCCCGGCGGCCTCATGCGTACCAACATTCCGGCCTTTCGCCTGCCCGAGCGCGTGCTCGCGGAGGAGATCGGCTACATCGTCGATTTGGGGGTGGACCTGCGATTGGGCTCACCGGTGACGAGCATGAAGCAGTTGCTCGCATCGGGAGAGTTCGACGCAGTCTTCGTCGGTAGCGGCGCGCCGAAAGGCAAGGACCTCGACTTGCCCGGCCGCCGCGCCTCTCCCGCCGTCGAGCAGCACATTCACATCGGCATCGACTGGCTCGAGTCGGTGGCGTTCGATCACATCAAGGCGATCGGCCGCAAAGTGCTGATCATCGGCGTCGGCAACACCGCGATGGACTGCTGCCGCACCTCGCTGCGTCTCGGCGCGGACGACGTCAAGGTGATGGCGCGCAAGCCGCGCGGCTTCTTCAAGGCGTCTGCGTGGGAGCTCGACGACGCCGAGGAAGAGAACGTCGAGATCGTCGTCAATCACGCGCCGAAGAGCTTCGTGATCGAGGGCGGCAAGCTCACCGGCATGCTGTTCGACAAGATGGAATACGACCTCGACGCCAAAGGCCGCATCACGGCCGAGCGCGTCGTCGGCGAGCAGCTCTTCCCGTGCGACGACGTGATCCTGGCGATCGGCCAGGAAAACGCGTTCCCGTGGATCGAGAACGATCTCGGCATCGAGTTCGACAAGTGGCACGTGCCGAAGGTCGACAAGGTCACGTTCCAGGCGACGCGGCCGGAAGTGTTCTTCGGCGGCGACGCGGCGTTCGGCCCGAAGAACATCATCTGGGCGGTCGAGCATGGCCATCAGGCGGCGATCTCGATCCACAAGTTCTGCCAGGGGCAGAGTGTGAGCGAGCGCCTGCCGCCGCTGTTGAATCTGTCGAGCCGCAAGATGGGCCTGCACGAGTGGTCGTACAAGAACGACTACAACCCGGTCGAGCGCCGGCTGATGCCGCACGTCGACCTGAAGGAACGCTTCAAGAAGGTGAACATCGAGGTGGAGCTCGGCTTCACCGCGGAGCAGGCCGTCGCCGAAGTGCAGCGCTGCCTGAACTGCGACGTGCAGACGGTGTTCACCGCGAAAGACTGCATCGAGTGCGATGCCTGCATCGACATCTGCCCGACCGATTGCCTGACGATCACTGCGAACGGCTCCGAAGAAGAGCTGCGCCCGCGGCTGAAAGCGCCGGCGCGCAACGTGACCCAGCCGCTGTACATTTCCGCCCCGTTGAAACAGACCGCCCGCGTCATGGTCAAAGACGAGGACGTCTGCGTGCACTGCGGCCTGTGCGCCGAGCGCTGCCCCACGGCAGCGTGGGACATGCAGAAGTCCACGATCCGAATCCCCTACGCGAGCGACGAGACCCCTCCATGCTCCACGCAGCAGACGCGCAAGACCGCCTGAACGACTTCGTCATCAAGCTCGCGAATGTAAACGGCACCGGCTCGGCGAGCGCGAACTCGCTGCTGATGAAGTCCATCTTCCGGATGGGCATTCCGGTGATCGGGAAGAACTACTTCCCGTCGAACATTCAGGGCTTGCCGACCTGGTACGAGATCCGCGTGACGCGCGACGGTTATGTCGCCCGCTCCGGCCGGGTCGACATCATGGTCGCGATGAACGCCGAGACGTACGCGAAAGACGTCAAGGAAGTCAGCCCCGGCGGCTACCTGATCTACGACTCGACGTGGCCGCGCCCTGCTCTGCTCAAGCGTGACGACATCACCATCCTCGGCGCGCCGTTTGCGCGCATGTGCAACGACACGTTCCAGGGCGTGCGCTCGCGCATCCTGCTCAAGAACATCATGTACGCGGGCTTCCTCGGCGCGCTCCTCGACGTTGACATGGAGATCATGCGAGCGATGCTCGGCGAGAGCTACGCGAGCAAGAAGTCGTTGCTCGACGCTAACGTGAAGGCACTGGAGATCGGCTACAACTACGCGAAAGAGCATTGCCAGTGCCCGCTGCCGCTGCGCGTGGCGCGCATGGACAAGACGTCGAACCACGTCATGATCGACGGCAACACCGCCGCCGCGCTGGGCTGCATGTACGCCGGCGCGACGGTCGGCGCGTGGTATCCGATCACGCCGTCCACGTCGGTCATGGATGCATTCAAGAGCTTCTGCCAGAAGTGGCGCGTCGATCCGCAGACCGGCGAGCGCAACTTCGTGATCGTCCAGTGCGAGGACGAGCTCGCGGCGATCGGCGCCGTCATCGGCGCGATGTGGAATGGCGCGCGGGCTTTCACGCCGACCAGCGGCCCGGGCATCTCGCTGATGAATGAGTTCATCGGCCTCGCGTACTACGCTGAAGTGCCCGCGGTGATCTTCGACATCCAGCGCGTCGGCCCGTCGACCGGCATGCCGACTCGCACGCAGCAATGCGACCTGATGCTCGCGGCCTATGCGTCGCACGGCGACACGCGCCACGTGCTGCTGTTCCCGAACAGTCCCGAAGAATGTTTCTACATGTCGGTGGAAGCGTTCGACCTGGCGGAGCG
This sequence comes from Steroidobacteraceae bacterium, assembly GCA_035606615.1. Lineage (GTDB taxonomy): Bacteria > Pseudomonadota > Gammaproteobacteria > Steroidobacterales > Steroidobacteraceae > Steroidobacter. Next base: position 24,904 of record DATNFA010000006.1, on the reverse strand, counting down.
ACTGCAGACGCCGGTGTTCGTCATGTCCGACCTCGACATCGGCATGAACGACTGGATGTGCCCGGCGCTCAAATGGGACGACAACTACCGTCCCGATCGCGGCAAGGTGCTGAGCAAGGAGCAGATCGAGCAGCTCGACAAGTTCTACCGGTACTTCGACAAGGACGGCGACGCGATCCCGTATCGCACGCTGCCCGGCGTGCATCCGAAGGGCGCGTACTTCACCCGCGGCTCGGGGCACACGCAGTACGGCGCCTATACCGAGGACTCGACCGACTACCAGATCGTGCTCGATCGTCTCAAGAGGAAGTTCGACACCGCGAAGCAGCTGGTGCCGAAGGCGGCGTTCGCCGGCAAGAGCTCGCACGACGTGGGCATCGTATCTCTCGGCAGCTGCGACGGCGCGGTGCAAGAAGCACTCGATGTCCTCAAGCGTCGCGGCATCCAGCTGGACTACATGCGCGTGCGCAGCTTCCCGTTCGGGCCGGAGGTCGAGGAATTCCTCGCTGCGCATTCGACGTTGTTCGTGGTGGAGCAGAACCGCGACGCACAGTTGAAGAGCCTGTTGACGCTGGAGACTGCGGTCGAGAAGTCGAAGCTGCGCTCGATCCTGCATTACAGCGGCCTGCCGATTTCATCGACGTGCATCGTCGAAGGTGTCGCCGCCGAACTGGGTGCCGGCAAGCGCCTGGCCAACGTTTCCTGAAGGTTCTCCCATGAGCTTCATCGCCAAACCGAAAGTCGCGCACCCCTCCCTGCCCCGTAACGAGCTGGGCCTGACCCGCCGCGACTACGAAGGCGGCATGTCGACGCTGTGCGCCGGCTGCGGCCACGACTCCGTGACGGCCGCGATCATCGAGGCCTGCTGGCAGATGTCGATGCGGCCGGAGCAGCTCGCCAAGCTGTCGGGCATCGGCTGCTCGTCGAAGACGACTGCGTACTTCGTCAGCGGCGGCCACGGCTTCAACTCGGTTCACGGCCGCATGCCTTCGATCGCCACCGGCGCGGTGGCTGCGAACCGCGACCTCTACTACATCGGCGTCTCCGGCGACGGCGACACGCTGTCGATCGGCTTCGGTCAGTTCGCGCATGCGATCCGCCGTAATCTCGACATGCTGTACATGATCGAGAACAACGGCGTGTACGGCCTGACCAAAGGTCAGTTCTCGGCTTCCGCCGACATCGGCTCGAAGGCGAAGAAAGGCGAGGAAAACCTGCAGCCGCCGGTGGATCCGGTGCTCGCGGCGCTGACGCTCGGCTGTACGTTCATCGCGCGCAGCTTCTCGGGAGACAAAGAGCAGCTCGTGCCGCTGATCGTGGCTGGCCTGAAGCACAAGGGCTTCGCGCTCATCGACGTGCTGTCGCCGTGCGTGACGTTCAACGATCACGAAGGCTCGACCAAGAGCTACGAGTTCGTGCGCGACCACTACGACGAGGTGGTGCATGCGGACTTCGTGCCGCCGGCGGAAGAAATCACGACACAGTACGCTGCGGGTGAGGCGATGCCGGTGACGATGCACGACGGCAGCCGCATCCAGCTGCGCAAGCTCGATCCGGCTTACGATCCGACGGACCGCGCGGCGGCGTACAGCTATTTGCGCGCCAAGCTCGCGCAGGGCGAGTATGTGACGGGCCTCATCTACATCGACGAAGCCGGCGCCGACTTCCACGATGTCAACAAGACTACGGCGACGCCGATCAATCAGCTGTCGTACGACAAGCTGACTCCGGGCGCGAAGGGGCTCGAGAAGATCCTGTCGAGATACAAATAGGGAGAGCCCGCCTGCGGCACGCTGTCTGGACAGCGATCGCATTAGTCTTCTGCCTGCCACGCCTCGGAGCCGCGGATGCGCCGGCGCGCCTGGTCGTGGGTCAGGAATCGATCGAGGAGTTGCTGGACCTGCCTCGCGATCTGCCGCGCGGTCGCTACGAGGTTCATTGCGAGACGCTCGTCGGCGCGCACGGCAATTCACTCTTTGCAAAGTGCTACTCGCTGACCGAATCGGCGCCGCGCGATCTACGCCTAGCCGTGCTTGCGGCTATCCGCGAGGCTCGATTCGTGCCCGCCGTACGTGGCGGACAGGCCATCGCAATCCATGCCGTGTTGATGGTCGTAGTGGACACGCGCCTCGCGGAGCCGCTGATCCTGGCCGTTCCCAATAACGGCATCGAGGCGTCCAGGTATGGCTTGCTCTACACGGCCCACATGCGGCGGATGCAATTCATGCCTGGCTACTACGAAGGCAAGACCGTGCCCATGTTGCATGTGGAACCGTGGTTTTGGAAAAAGTGAGGCAGCAACTCATCACAACTCGAACAGCACTTCCGACTTCTCGTACACCTTGTTCACCCGCTCGCCGTCCCAGACATAAGCGAGCGCGGTCCCGGCCGTCGGAATGCTCACCGCCTGCGGCTTGAACGCAGCGATGCATTCGCCGCCGGCGTGACGCACGCTGCGATAGACGAGCCCCCAATGACCTTTCGCGCGCAGCGGCTGCGCGAATTTCTGCGGTGTCGCGTAGTCGTCTGGATCGTGCAAGGCGGCGTAACGCGTCGGGCGGATGTCGAGGAACGGTTTAACCGGTTTACCGACGTACGCGCGCATATCGACATCGCAGGGCGGCTCGTTGGTCGCTGCCATGAAGCGGCCGCGATGGAACGCTGTTTCGCGCACTGCCGTCTCGAGCGAGCGGGCCGCGTAGTACACGCCGTAGCTGCCATCGCTGAAGCGGCTCGGCCGGCCGAGGTGCGTGAATGGCGCCATCAGAATGCTCGCGCCTGGCCCGCGCACGCGATCCTCGGCGGCGACCAGTGGAACCTCGCCGCTTTCGTCGCGCAACCGATCGTTGGTCAAGCCTTCCAGGTGCCACGCCATCTCGAGCTGGCGCGCCCCGACGATGTCTTCGAAGACGTTGACCGGCGGATGCTTGGCGGCGACGACGCGATAGATCTTCTGCCAGCGCAGGCTGACGGCTCTGGGATCCGACATTTCCTTGGGTCAGCCGCGTTCGGCGTCCAGATAGCGGCGCACATCCGCCAGGTCAACGACCCGCCCGCCGAGCATGCGCTCCAGCGCGGACTTGCCGGCGAAGGCATAGGCCGTGTTCGGCTTCTTGACCCAGGCGTGCGCCGCTTCCGCAGTGGGCAACAGGATGCGCAACGCCTTGTAGATGCCCATCACGTAGCTGATGCGCTCGACCGTATCGGCGGAGAGCTTCGCGGCACGCTCGCTCTTCCACTTGAAGAAGGTCGAGCGCGGCGGCACCCCCAGGAGCGTGCGCTCCTCCTCGGCGCTCAGGCCCCAACGCTGCGTGATGTTGAAGAATGCCGTGAGCGCGGTGGAGCCGAGCTCTTCGGAATCGAGGGCGTGAGGGGTGGGGCGGGGTTGCAGCATTTCGTCAAGTCCGCTAATGGATTAATCCAGAGGATACTCCCGTAATGGACTGAATGCCATAGCTTGCTACACGGTTCCCTCCTCACCGTCCGGTGGGGTGCAGCGCGGCCCGCACCCGGCGCAGCGCCCGCCGCGGCTGCCGCTGCAACTCGCGAGGGCAGATCCGCAGCACTGTGTAGCCGAGCCCGGCCAGGAAAGCCGCGCGCTGCTGCTGGCGCTGGCGCTCGTCCGCCTGCGCCTGCAGTTCCACGACGAGCGAGCGCTCGGGGCACACGTTCGCAACTACGAACGGGCCAATCTCGCAGCGCGCGTTGAAGCGATAGGGATGGAGCAGGCGCGACCGAAGCAGGCGGCGCAGTCGATCGTCAGTGTTGAGCATGAGCGCAGGCTAAACGCTGCGCGACAGGAACGGCCGGCGACTAATTGAAGAGAGTAGCGAGAAATGCCGTGGAGAGCGGGCCTCGCGAAGGAATCAGCGGAATCAGCGCCAGTCGCGGCGCGAGGTCGAGGACCACAGTCTGCAGACCGATGCAGGATTCGCGACCACCGCACCCACTCGCCGGTGCCGGGAGCCTCGCTGCATGCAACGCGGATCGTGCGCCCATTGCATCGCGTAAACGACCGGGTCGAGACTCGCAGTCACCAAGTCGCGCAGATGCCCTCGCCAACCATCTTTGCTCTTCATGCTTGCTCCGATTGCCACGTCGACAACTCAACGCTCAACGGTAAAACCCAGTTCCTGCGCCTACGCTCTGTAATATCGACTCTCTACTGCCGCCATTTAGCGACGGATGCAGCCATCCAGCTGTTTTCGCTGCAAACTGCGCCGTCTATCACAAGCAACACCTCGACGCCGTCACAACCATTGACCCGTCGTGGCACTGACAGGTTCCCGCTTTTTACATATGCATCACACATGGCCTCGAAGCTGGCACTGCTGATCGTCCATGGGATGGGCGAAACCCGGCCCGACTTCCACGATGAGCTGATCGTGCCGCTGCGGCTGCGGCTGCAAAGCGCGTGGGATCGCGTTGCGTGGCGGCCGGTGTATTACCAGCCCGTGCTGCAGCGAAACGAGCGGGCGATCTTCGATCGGATGCGTCCGCAGCTGCGCTGGGAAGGCCTGCGCGAGCTGATGCTGTTCGGCCTGTCGGATGCTGCCAGTCTCGAGCACAAGAAAGAATTGGCCATGAGTCCGTACTGGCAAACGCAGCGGCTGATCCTGCAACGGCTCGACGAGCTGTTCGACGAAGCGGGCGACGCGGTGCCGGTCGCGATCGTCGCGCAATCGCTTGGCTGCCAGGTCATGTCGAACTACATCTGGGACGCGCAGCAGTCGCTTGCCTACGCCGGGATCTGGAGCGCACCGCTCGATGACGGCGTGCCCGCCGACTCGCAGCGCGATCGCTTCCGGCGCATGCGCTCGCTGCAGCTGCTCCTGACGACGGGCTGCAACATTCCGGTGTTCGTCGCGGGTCACAGCACGATCGAGCCGATCGATCGCCGCAAGCTTGCTGCCGGATTTCGCTGGATCAACCAGTTCGATCCTGACGACGTGCTGGGCTGGCCGCTAGCACAGTTGAGCGCCGCGTACGCGGCGCTGGTGGAAGATCATGCAGTGAACGCGAGTGGCGGCACGCTGCTCGGACGAGTGAAGGCGCTCACTCCGTACAGTCACACGCAGTATTGGAGTACGGACAAAGTTCTCGACCGCATTGCAGGCGCGTTAAAAGAAATGTTGGAGTCGGGCTGAACCCGACCTACAGCTCCCCCACATCGTGGTGACAGGCGCTATCATTTCGGCGCACGCAACGGGGGAAATTCATGCAGTTCGAGCACACCGAGAAGGTCCAGGCGCTGATCGCGCGCCTCGAAAGATTCTTCGACGAGCACATCTATCCGAACGAGAAAGCCGTATCGGAGCTCGTACACAAACGCGAAGGCAAAGCGCGCTGGGAGCCGATTCCGCTGGTCGAGCAGCTCAAGCCGAAGGCGCGTGCGGCCGGCCTGTGGAACATGTTCCTGCCGCACTCCGGCAGCGGCGCCGGCCTCACGAACCTCGAATACGCGCCGCTGTGCGAGGTGATGGGCCGCGTCGCGTGGTCGGGCGAAGTGTTCAACTGCTCCGCGCCCGACACCGGCAACATGGAAATCCTCGACCGCTTCGCGTCGCCGGCCAACAAGGAGCGCTGGCTGAAGCCGCTGCTCGCCGGCGAGATCCGCTCCGCGTTCTGCATGACAGAGCCGGCGGTCGCGTCCTCCGACGCCACCAACATCGAGACCAGTATTCGCCGCGAGGGTGCTGACTACGTGATCAACGGCCGCAAGTGGTGGTCGTCCGGCGCAGGCGATACGCGCTGCAAAGTGCTCATAGTGATGGGCAAGACCGATCCGACCGCGGCGAAGCACGCACAGCAGTCGCAGATCGTCGTGCCGATGGAGACGCCGGGAATACAAGTCCTGCGCATGCTGCCGGTGTTCGGCTTCGACGATGCGCCGCACGGCCACGCCGAAATCGTCTTCGAGAACGTGCGCGTGCCGGCAGACAACATCCTGCTCGGCGAGGGGCGCGGCTTCGAGATCGCGCAGGCGCGCCTCGGTCCGGGCCGCATCCATCACTGCATGCGCAACATCGGCGTCGCCGAGCGGTTGCTGGAGCGCATCTGCCGGCGCCTGTCCTCGCGTGTCGCGTTCGGCAAGCCGATCTCCGAGCAGTCGATCTGGCTGGAGCGCATCGCGAACTGCCGCATCATGATCGACCAGGCGCGGCTGCTCGTGCTGAATGCAGCTGACAAGATGGATCGCCTCGGCAACAAGGCGGCACGACGCGAGATCGCGATGATCAAAGTAGCGGCACCGGCGATGCTCAACTTCGTGGTCGACTGGGCGATCCAGGCGCACGGCGCGGCCGGCGTCACCACGGATTTCGGTCTCGGCCACATCGCGGCGAGCGCGCGCACCATGCGCATCGTCGACGGTCCCGACGAGGTCCATCGCAATCAGATCGGACGCATGGAACTGGAGAGATACCGATGACAGGCTCGCTGTTCGATCTGAGCGGCAAGGTCGCGCTCGTCACCGGATCCAGTCGCGGCATCGGCCGCGCGATCGCCGAACGGCTCGCGGAGCACGGCGCCAGGGTCGTGGTCTCGAGCCGCAAACTCGATGCCTGCGAGGAAGTCGTCGAGGCCATTCGTGCTCGCGGCGGCGAAGCGATCGCGCACGCCTGCAACATCGGGCGCAAGGAAGAGCTGCAGGGGCTGGTCAACGCCGCGATCCAGAAGTGGGGCGGCATCGACTCGCTCATCTGCAATGCGGCCATCAATCCGTACTTCGGCCCGCTGCTCGAGATGGGCGACGACGCATGGGACAAGGTCATGGCGAGCAACGTGCGCAGCAACTTCTGGTTGTGCAACATGGTGCTGCCGCAAATGGCGGAGCGCGGCGGCGGCTCCATCGTCATCATCTCCTCGGTCGCGGGCCTGCTCGGCACCGCCGTGATCGGCGCGTACGGCGTCTCGAAGGCTGCCGACATGGCATTGGCACGCAACATCTGCGTGGAATGGGGCGCGAAAAACATTCGCGCGAACTGCATCGCTCCCGGACTGGTGCGCACCGACTTCGCCAAGGCGCTCTGGGAAAATCCGAAAATCTACGAGCAGACGGTGCGCATCTATCCGCTCAAGCGCATCGGCGAGCCGGATGAGATCGCGGGAGCAGCGGTATTTCTCGCCTCGCCCGCCGGCAACTTCATCACCGGCCAGACGATCGTCATCGACGGCGGCGGCATGGTGGGCCGCGGCGGCTAGCAGAACGCAGGTTCGCTGCACGCAGAAAACAGCGAACGCTGCGAAGAAATAGAAAAAACAGTCATTGCGCGCCGGCTGCTAGCATGGCCGCGTGATAGAGATCCGCGTCTCGTTGAAACCGGAATGGTGGTGGCCGCTCGCGGCCGGCGTGCTGTTCGGCGTCGCTATGCGCGTGGTCTATTCCGGGCGGCCAGGCGGCGCTTACGACGCGATGATGGGCTCGTTCGCGCTGCTCGCACCGATTGCCATCGCCGCTGTGACAGTGCACGTCGCCGAGCTGCGCGAGCGGCGCACCTGGTCTTACTACTTCTGGATCAGCGCGCTCGCCAACCTGCTGTTCACGCTTGGCACATTCGTGATCCATATCGAAGGATTGATCTGCGTGATCCTTGCCGCGCCGCTGTTCGCGATCGTGGGCGGCGTGGCGGGACTGATCGTGGGCGCTGTATTTCGCGGGACGCAGTGGCTGCGCCGCGCGACCTATTGCTGCGCATTGTTGCCGTTGATGTTGGGCTCGTACGAGCACTACATCCCGCTGCCGAACGACGTCCGCACGATCGAGCGCACGATCACCGTCGCGGCGACGACCGCTGACGTGTGGGACCAGCTCATGACTGCGCCGGCGATCAAGGCGGATGAAATCGACGATGCCTTGATGTATCGCATCGGCGTGCCGCTGGCGGAATCGGCGCTGACCGGACAAATGGACGACGGCTCTCTGGTGCGGCACGTTCGCATGGGCAAAGGCATCGAGTTCGACCAGGTCGCGGCCGACTGGCAAGGATGCCACCACGTGCACTGGCAGTATCGCTTCACGCCCGACTCGTTCCCGCCGCGCGCGCTCGACGATCACGTGCGGATCGGCGGCGAGCATTTCGACCTGATCGACACCGAATATTCGCTGCGGCCCCGGTCCGACGGGACGACAACGCTGCGCGTCGCGATCAGCTATCGCGTGAGCACGCGCTTCAACTGGTATGCGCAGCCGCTGGCAGAGCTGTTCGTCGGCAACTTCGAGGAGACGGCGTTGCGCTTCTACGCACGTCGCGCCGAAGCGCTGGCGGCGGGCGATCGCGCTACTTAGCGCAGCAGGATGCGAGGCCACCCTCCGTGGCAGCCTCGCCGGGGAACGGTGGCCTGGGTGTCGGGATACTAGGCACTGCGCCGGTGCGAATTCGTCGCAACTTTGTACAGACCCGTTCGCGGGCGTACATTTGCGTAACAATTCGTTACCTACGGCGAGCCCGACTGGGATGTGCGCTCTGAAACAATGGCCGCATCGCGTCCTTCCGGACGCGCCTGTGTGGCGAGCCCGATCATGAGCTTCATCCTCCGCTCGACTTTCGCGCTTCTCGCATTCGCGGCCGCGGCCGGCCCGCAGCTCGCAACTGCGCAGGCGCCCTGCAAGGCGCCTTCGGCCGATTGCATCGCTGTCGGTGATCTGCAGGTCTCGCTGTCACTCGGTGCCGGCACGCGCACCAACCCCGTCGCGGGGCGCGACAACATCCCGCTGTTCGTCATTCCGTACTTGAGCTACTACGGCAAGCGCTTCTTCCTGGAAAGCCTCGAGCCTGGCGTGACGCTGTACGAGAGCGACGCCCATACGTTCAACCTGATCGCGACGCCCGGCTTCGATCGAGTGTTCTTCAGCCGCCACGACCCGCAAAACATCCTGCTGCCGTTCGCGGCCGACGCGCCTTCATTCGGCGTGCAGCAAGAGGAGCAGCCGATCGCGGTGCCGGCTCCGCACACCACGTATCTTGCCGGACCCGAATGGCTGTTCCGCCATCGCAATTTCATCGGTCAGGTGAGCGCGCTCTACGAAGTGACCGGCCGGCACAAGGGCTACGAGGTGCGCGCCGCTGCATCGGCGCCGCTCATCCAGTCCAAACAATCGCTGGCGATCAATGCTGGCGTGACCTGGAAGAGCGCTGCGACCGTCGATTACTACTATGGCGTGCAGGATCTCTATGACCCCGACAGCGCGCTCAGCCCGTTTATCAAGTTGAGCTACGCTCTGCCCTTGTCGGAGCGTTGGACGCTCGTCGCTTTCTTGCATTACGAATATCTCGACAGCTCGATAGTCGACAGCCCGATCGTAACGGACCACGAGGTAGTCACTGGGTTTGCGGGATTCAACTTCAAAGTGCTGTAAGGCTTCGCTTGCAAGTGTCCTGCTGCTGTCGGTACTCGCCGCGGCCGCCGCGGATGATGCGTCGCGCCCACCGGTCGAGCTCAAGGTGCGCCCGCGCGTGTGCACGCTGGCCGGCGACGCCGCGACGTGCAACACAACTGTCCACGCCGAATGGCGTTCGCCCCGCAACGAATCTCTCTGCCTGCTCATCGTGGACCGTCCGGAAGTGCGACGGTGCTGGGAAGATCACCAGCAAGGCGTGTACAGCGTCGAAGTCTCGTTCACCGAAGACCTGGTCGTGGAGCTGCGCGATCCGGAGCTCGACCGCGTGCTGGCTTCGCAGGCGATTGCCGTGATTCGCCAGGCGCTGCTCCTGCGGCACAAGCGACGGCCGCCCTGGAACATCTTCTGAGGCGGCGCGCGCGATGAATCCCGCACCGCTCGTCCTGCTCGTCGAAGACGATTTGCGCCTGGCCGATCTCGTGCGCACCTACCTGGAAGGCAACGGCTTCCGGGTGATCGTCGAGCACCGGGGCGATCGCGTCGTCCAGCATCTGCAGACTGCGGCGCCCGATCTGGTGGTGCTCGACCTCGGCCTGCCCGGCCGCGACGGCTTCGCCGTCTGCAAGGAGCTGCGGGCCGCGTCGACGCTGCCCATCCTCATCGTCACGGCCCGCGACAACGACATCGATCACGTCGTGGGCCTGGAGCTCGGCGCGGACGACTACGTCGTGAAGCCGGTCGAGCCGCGCGTGCTGGTCGCCCGCATTCACGCGTTGTTGCGGCGGGCGCGGGCTGCAAGTCAGATCGAGCCACGGATCCTGCGATTCGGCGCGTTGACGATCAACGCCACGGCTCGCTCCGTCACGATCGGCGGCACGGAGATTGCGCTGTCGAGCAACGAGTTCGACCTGCTGTTCCATCTCGCGTGCCGCGCCGGCGAGATTCAGCCGCGCGAGACGCTGTATCTGCAGCTCTACAAGCGCGAGTACGACGGGCTCGACCGCACGCTGGACGTACGCATTTCGCATCTGCGCAAGAAGCTCGGCGAAGCGGACGCGTCAGATCGCATCCGTACGGTCTGGGGCCACGGCTACCTGTTTTCGGCCGACCCCTGAGCATGACCCGGTACTTCCTCACGCTCTATCTGTCGATCGTCATCGTGCTTGCTGCCGTCAGCTGGGGGCAGGAGCGCCTGTGGCAGTCGTACGGCGGCTCGCAGGCGAGCGAGCTGCCGCAGGCCGGCGTGCTCGCAATCGTCGGCCGCCAGCTGCAAACCGTGCCGAACGCCCAGCGCGCAGATTTCGTCGCCGCTGCCGCTCGCGATACCGGGCTCGATCTCGAGCTGCTGGAGCCGCAGGACGTCGCGGGCACCGGCGAGATCGCCGGCCTGGCACGCGGCAAGCCAGTCCTGATGAGCGGCGCCGACGGGCGCTCCTGGATCCTGCAGCGCCTCGAACAGGACGGCCGCGTGCTCGCATTCCGCTTCGAGAACGAGCCGCAGCGGCGGTTGCCCGACTGGCTGCTGGCGTTCGTGTTCTATGCCGCGATCGCCCTCGTCATCATGGTGTGGCTGTGGCCGATGACGCGGGACCTGCGCACGCTCGAGCGCTCGACGGTCCGGTTCGGCGACCGCAATTGGAGCTTCGATACGCGGATCGCGACGCGCTCCCCGGTGTACCCGCTGGCTCAGGCGTTCCGGCGCATGGCCGCGCGCATCGACGACCTGATCGGCTCGCACAAGGACATGTCGAACGCGCTCTCGCACGAGATCAAGACGCCGCTCGCGCGCATGCGCTTCGAGATCGAGCTGGCGCGCATTGCCGCGGATCCCGCAGCACTGCAACGACATCTCGACCACTTGAACACGGACGTCACCGAGCTCAATGCGTTCGTGACGGCGACCCTGGAATACGCGGTGCTCGAGCGGGCGGAGATGTCCCTGAACATCGCCCCGCACGATTTCACAGCGATCGTCCCGGCCGTGACGGAGTCCGTGAAGCGCGGCGCGCGGGCGGACCTCAGCATCCACTGCGAAGTGGACAGCGACGCGAAGACGGTCGTGTGCGACGTGCATCTGATGGAGACGGTGCTGCGCAACCTGCTCTACAACGCGATTCGTCACGCCAGGCGCCAGATTCGCGTGACTTTCGCGATCGTCGCGCAGCAGCGCTATCGACTGTGCGTCGAGGACGATGGACCCGGCATCGCCGAAGCGGACCGCGAGCGCGTGTTCGACTCGTTCGTGCAGCTGGGACGACCGACGGGCGAGAAGGCCGGCTTCGGTCTCGGGTTGGCGATCGTCAAGCGGATCCTCGAGTGGCACGGCGGCTCGGCGCACGTCGAGCAGTCGGCGCTCAATGGCGCGCGCTTCGTTGTAGACTGGCGCGCAAGATGAATTTCATCATGCGCTTGGTCTGGGCCTGTGCACTCTCATTGGTGGCGTTCGCCGCGGGCGCGCAGAACAAGAGTCCCGCCATCGTCGGCACCTGGAAGGTCATCACGTATGAGGATCGCACGGAGCGCGAGCCGTCGACGCGAAGCGCAGCGTCGTAATCCATCATGTCGAGGGCGACCTGGCGGACGTCTTCATCGGCACGGATCAGGAACGTCCGTTCGAGATAGCGGGCGACCGGCTGATCCTGCGACCGAAGTGGACGGTGGACGGCAAGCAGTGGACCGGCGTGCGCGTCTTCGAGCGCGTGAAGTAGTCAGCGCTGCAAGCGATCGAAGCGTTTCAGGATCTTCTGCAGCTCGCCGGTATCGATCGCCGGCACCGTCTTGCCCTTCACGCCCGTCATGGTTTCGGCGGCGACCATGGCGTTCACGATGCTCTCCTCCACGCTCTGCACGGTGGCGAGGAATAGCGGATTGAGCTGGCCATTGGCGAGCGCGTGCACGTCGAAGCTCGCGACTTGATTCGCAGCGGCGTTCGCTGTCGAGAACGCGATGAACAGATCGCCCGACCCGTCACCTGCATAGCTGCCGTTGCGCGCCAGCCCGAGCGCTGCGCGCCGGGCCAGTCGCTTGAGCTGCTGCGGCAAGAGCGGCGCGTCGGTCGCGATGACGATGATGATCGATCCATGATCCTGCGACTCGCGCGCAATCGGCATGAGCTTGCCGACCGGCACTCCGGCGATTCGCAGCTCGCTGCGCACGCCGTAATTCGCCTGCACGAGCACGCCGACGGTGTAGCGCTGTCCTGCGATCTCCACGACGCGCGAGCTCGTGCCGGTGCCGCACTTCAGCTCGTGACAGATCATCGCCGTACCGCCGCCGACGTTGCCCTCTGCAAGCGCTCCGCCTCGAGCGCTGTCCAAGGCAGCGAACACGTGCTCTGGTTTCACGTGAAAGCCGTTCGCGTCGCTCAAGTCGCCGTCCCAGGTCTCCGCGACGACCGGCAGCGACCACCAGTAACCGCTCGGATCGGGCTTGCCTTGCTTGATGCGCCACGCGATGACGGCATCGCGCACCGTGCCGACGCTGTGCGTGCCGGTGATCGTCACCGGACCTTCGAGGAAGCCCGACTCCTCGATCCAGTGCGTGCCCGTCATCTCGCCATTGCCGTTGAGGCTGAAGACGCCCGCGAACACCGGTTTGTCGAGAGTTGCGCGACCGCGCGGCAGGATCACGGTAACGCCGGTGCGCACAGCGTGATCGCCGCTTCCTTCGATCAGGGTGGTGTAGCCGACGGTGATGGATGCGATGTCAGTGATCGCGTTGAGCGGGCCTGGCGTGCCGTCGAACGGGATGCCGAGTGCGCGGGCGCGAGGGTGGTCCGCAGAGAAGGCAGTGCCACAGCAGGCGGACAGGATGATCGTAGCGAGCAGCGCCTTCATGGCGCCATGATAACAGCGAGGAGTCAGGCTGAAGCCTGACCCACAGCAGCAAACAGACCTTAGCCTGACTTCGCTCTCGGGACGAAGAAGAAGTCGCCGACTTCGTGGCCCGCGCCTTTGATCGACTTGAACTCCGGCGACTGCACGAACTTGTTCTTCGCCGCCGTGACTTCGACGCGCTTGCGGATGCGGCTGAACAGCTCGGGGCTCGACATGATGCCCTGGTTCGCTTCCAGCTCGTCGAGGAAGGCACGCGCGAACACCGAGTTGCCGCCGCTGCCTTCGTCCAGCACCGGCTTATCGCCGCCCGAGGACAGCAACAGGCGCGAGCGCTTCGGCAGCTTGTACTTGATGTATTCCTTCGAGTACGAAACCTTGTCGTTCAGGAACAGGTAGCTCGGATCCGTGGACAGCAGGCCCGAGTAGCACGAGTCCGCCACCACCAGCACGCGCTTCGCCACGAGCCGGCCGAGGTGCCCGGTGATCTGCTCGTTCGGTACCCAGAAGCGATCCTCAGGCGGCGCGTCCGCGTTCACCGGCAGCCAGTAACCGCTTTCCATCGCGCCGCTCTTCAGGCGCGCGCCGTGGCCCGCGTAGTAGATCAGCACGTTGTCCTCGGGCTTCAAGACCGCGTTCAGATCGTTGATAGTCTTGAGCATCGTGATGTCGTTGGCATCGTCGAGGATCTGCACGGTGAAGCCATACTTGTCCGCAAGGATGCGCGCGGCGCGCGCCGCGTCGTACTTCGGCGTCTGCAGGCTCTCGATCTGCTGGTAGTTCTGGTTGCCGATGACGATCGCGTAGTAGCGGCCGAAGTTCATGCCCGACAGCGTGCGCTCGTCCGCTGTCGGCGGAATCTGCGTCAGCTCCTGCATGCCCGACGGCGTGCGCGTCTTCGGAATGCCGGCGAGCCGCTCGGTGCTCTTGCTGCGCTCGCTCTCCAGCTGCGCGATCCACTTCTTCAGCGCTTCCACTTCTTTGCTGTTGTCCGCCGTCTTGTCGCCGGCGGGCTGCTTGGCGAGCTTGTCTTGCATCTCCTTCAGCTGCTTCTGCAGCAGGCCGAGTTGCGAGTCCTTCTCGGAAATCGCCTCTTCCAGCTGCTTGCGCAGCTCGTCCTGCTCGCGCTGCGCGGCGGACGCGAAGATGATGTTGTCCTCCTTGATGCCCCAGGCCTGGCGATAGAGATTCAGCGCCTTGAGCTGATCCTGCTCCACGCCGAGCCCCTGTTCATACATCGTGCCGAGGTTGAACAGCGCGCGTGAGTAGCCCTTGTCTGCAGCCTTTTGATACCACTGCGCCGCGGACACGAAGTCCGGCGGCACTCCCATGCCGCGCTCGTAGATTTCGCCGACGTTGGTCTGCGCTTCCGGATCGCCGCCCTGTGCGGTCTCCATCCAGATGCGCAGCGCCTGCTTGATGTCCGCGCGATCGTAGGCGACGTACTCGCCTCCGCGAATCGAACATTCGGCAGTCGTCGTCCGGATCGGCCGCCGCTGCGAAAGGAACGTGCTATTGCCGAGCTGGCGCACCTGGCCCGGCAACAGGCAGTCGACGATCTCCACGTCGGAGCGCTTCACCATGCCTTTCGTAGCCGCGGCCTTGTCGGATTCCGTTGCGGCGGAAGCGACCACCAGTGCGGCCGGCGCCAGCACCAGTACGATGCGGCCGAAGACCCGGGCGAAGCGATTCGGTGTCATGGAGCCTTTCCTCGGTCAGAAGCTGCGTTGGAAGCGCAAGCCGATCGACACGTCCTGGAAGCTGATGAAATCGAAGCCCTCCAGCCGCTGATACTCGACGTAGCCGGAGATGCCGTGCTTGAACTGCGCCGAGAAGCCGCCGGCCAGCCGCCAGTACGACTGGTCGGGATTGTCCGTCGCGACCAGCACCGGCGGCGTGCTCGCCGCGTTCGGATCATTCGCGAAGCGCACGCCGAACACGTCGACGTCGTCCTCGAACTCCTTGACGTAGTCCACGCGCAAGTGCGGCAACAATACACCCCACGACAGGTTCCAGGCGTACGTGAGTCGCAATCCCGCATTGCCGGTCATGGACTTGAACTTCTGTTCGTCATAAATCAGGTTCAAGCCGGCGGCGCCGGTCTCGGTGAAGCCGTCGATGGTCGTGTCGATGTAGAAGAAGCCCAGGTTAGGTGAAATCGTCAGGCCGCCCAGCAGGAAGTCGTAGCCGGCGGACAGGCCGGCGCTCAACGTCGTGCCATCGGTATCGCCACTCGCATCTTCGTTCACCAGCCCGATGCCGTCGACGTACGTGATGTTGCGGAACGCGTCGTAGCTCGAGTTCGAGAAGTTGACGATGCCGTCGAAGTAGAAGTTCTTGGCGGCATACGCCGAGCCGTACAGCGACAGCGCGTACGAGTCGGTATCGAGCGTGCCGTCGTCCAGGCTGAAGTCGACGCTGGATGAGCCATAGGAGAGCGCCCCACCGAGCACCGCTTTATCCGAGAGGCGGTAGTCGAGGCCGCCGACGAATGCCCACTGGTCGGCATCGAAGGCCGGGCTGGCCGCGCTCGCGTCCTTCTCGCCGAAGCTGACGTTGCCGCGTACCCACAGGCCCCATTTGTCGGAGAGCAACCCGCCCGGCTCGTCAGCGCTCGCACCGCCGCCGAAGAACTGCTTGACCATGTCCTCGACCTGCGCCAGCGGCACCATCTTGCCGTCGACGATGATGTTCAACCCGGCAAGGCTGAGACCCTTTGCGCCGCCGCGCAGCGCCATGAGTCGATCCATGATGCTCGCGTACTGCGTGTTCGCGAACAGCAGCGTCTGCGTGCGCGCGACGGAGAAGTCGTCGGGGATCAACTCTTCGATCGCTTCGATCTGATTGGCGGTCGTGTTGTTGATGCGGATCCCGTTGCACTTCGTCAGCAAGTCGGCCTGATCCGCGCTCAGCGTCGTAAGCTGCGACAGCGCATCGCACATGCTGTCGAGCTTGTTGGCCATCCTGCTCTGGTTCGGCGTGAGGCCGGGGATCTCCGACAGCACTGTCTCCGGCGGCGCGGCCGCGACGGTGATCTGCAAGGAATCCTGGCCAGTATTGCCGTCGTTGTCCGTGACGATGAGGAGGATGTTGCTGGTACCGTCAGGGAGCGTGGTCGCGAGCGTCTGACCTGTGCCGAGCGACTGCGTCGTCTCGGCATCGATGCGAGCGATCCACTCGTACGAGACGATCGTGCCGTCGCGATCGCTCGAGGCCGAGCCGTCGAGCGTGACGGGCTCGCCCGGCTGACCGTCAGTGTCGGCAAGGTTGCGATCGGGACCGGCATTGGCGATGGGCAGGGCCGCTGTGCTGACGGTGACGATCACATTGTCGAACGCGTTGTTGGTTTGCCCATCGCTGCTACCGTCGGTGACGAGTAACGAGATGTTGTGCACGCCCGGGCCGAGATTGACCGTCAGCGTCGGGCTCGAGCTCGGCTCGGCGAGCGAGATCTCTCCGTCCTCGAACCATTCATAAAGGAGAACCGTCCCGGGGTCCGGATCGGACGAAGCGGAACCGTTGAGCGTGACGTTCTCGCCAGGGAGACCGTCCGTATCGTTGACGGTCTGGTCCGGGCCCGCGTTGGCGGTCGGCGGCGAGTTGCGGTCGTCGCAAGCCGCCTGCTCGGGCGTCGTATCGACGACATTGCCTGGCGTGTTCGTGATGGGCACCGTGATGGGGCCCGCGAGGTCGCTCGCGAGGTTCGTCACGATCAGGGTGAGCTGGAATGTCTGCCCTGGAGTGACAGTAAAGTTGCCGTTGTTACGGATCGTGATGCACACGTGTCCCGGCCCGTTGTTCGCGAACACAGCGGGGATCAGCCCGGTAGCCCCGCCGCCGGCATCGGTAACCTGCAGCGACGCGGGCTCGACCAGCAGCGGCGCGGAACCGGCGATGACGCCGAGCTCGCGCAGGTTGATAGTGACTGGCTGATCGTTGATGTTGGGCATCTGTGCAGTCACGGGGCTGCCCGTGATCACCGGCGGAGCGGCGTGCGCTGCGGGCATCAGAGCGGCGAGCAATGCGCCGACGAGCGCGCTGAATAAGGTGCTTGCTCGGGCAAGCGAGCGAACGAACATGGCCTATCTCCCGGGTCTTATTGATTCGTCTGTTCGGGCTCGGCGGCCCCATCGGCGGGCAGACCGAGGCTGGCAGGTATCTAATCAGCCCCGCTCCGGGAGCAGCAATGCCCGGAAGTACCAGCCGGTAACGGGACATCGCAGGGACGAGAACTGTGCCCGCGGCCGTTGACAATCGTTGTGATGCAAGTCGCAATCGTTGTCATGCGCCGTTCCGCAACCCTGTTACTGGCCTTGTTTTTGGCCGGCTGTACCACGAATGCACTACGAATCGACAGGCTCGCTGCAACGCTGGGGATGTCACGCAGCGTCGTGGAGGCGGGCGGCTTCCGCAGCCTCGTATTCGTGCGCGGCGTCCCCGCGACCCAGGATGCGCCGCTCGCGATCTTCATTGAAGGCGACGGGGTGCCCTGGCTCGGCGGACGCGAGCCGAACCTCGATCCGACGACCAGCGATCCGATTGCACTGAAGCTGCTCGCGCAGACACCGCCGCCCGCCGCTTATGTCACGCGCCCTTGCTACAACGATATGGGTGGCCGGCGTTGCACGCCCGAGCGATGGACCATGGAGCGTTACTCGGACGAGGTTGTATCCAGCATGACCGAAACGGTGCGCTCCACCGCGCTACAGGCGCAGGCGCGCACCGTCGTGCTCGTTGGATACAGCGGCGGCGGCGTACTCGCTGTGTTGATTGCGGAGAGGCTCGACAACGTCGCGGCTGTGGTTACCGTCGGCGCCAATCTCGATATCGATGCTTGGACCCAGTACCACGGTTTTCTGCCGCTCACCGGTTCACTGAATCCTGCAGCGAGCACTGCGGTGCATCGCTGGCCGGAGACTCATTTATATGGCGCGCACGACGAGAACGTGCCGCCGGCGACGACCGACGCGTACTTCAAGCGATTTCCGCACGCGCAGCGACGGCTCGAGGCCAACGATCACGTGTGCTGCTGGGTCGAGCAATGGCCGGAGCTGTGGAAACAGCTCAGCGCTACTTCCGCGCGCTGAGCGCGACATCGGCGAAATCCGAAAACACGCCGTCGATGCCGAGCGCGTAGAACTGCCGGTACTCGAGCTGCGGATCGCCGCGGTATTCGGGCGCGAGCGTCGCCGGCTCGCTGCGGAAGGTGTATGTGTGAACGCGCAGGCCTGCGGCGTGCGCTTGTTCGATTACCGTAGTCTGCAGCAGCTGCTGCGCGCCGACGTCGCGCATGATCTGGCGTTTCCACGGCCCGATCGCGTTCGCATACTTCGCCACGTCTTCCAGACTCTGTGGCGCAGCGCCGCCGCGCTTGTCGCTGTACTGCGGAATCTTCACGCCGATGACCCGCTTGCCCGCGGCGTCGTACTGCAATGCTCCGTCGTCGAGCAACTGCACGAGAGGCAACTTCGTCTTCGTGTGCAGATACTGCAGGTTTGCGCTCTCGAACGACTGGATGAACACCGGACCGTCGGGTCGATCGAGCTTGCGCTTGCGGAGCGCATCGAGCAGCCGCTCTTCGAGCTGCAGCTTGAGATTCAGGTGGAACGAAGGATGCTTGGTCTCTGGATAGACGCCGATCGTGCGTCCGCGCTTGGCGGACTCGCGCTCGCGCAGGTCCAGAATCTCTTCGAACGTCGGAATCTCGAACTTGCCGTCGTATTCCTTCGAGCGCGCGGGATTCGCCTGCACGGCGCGCAGTTGCTTGATCTCCGCGAGCGTGAAGTCGCTGGCGAAGAAGCCGGTGACCGATTTGCCGTCGAGCATCTTGGTGCTGCGACGCTCGGCAAACTGCGGCCGCGACTTCACGTCCGTCGTGTCGTCGAGCAGCGGCTCGTGGCGCGCGATCAGGTGACCATCGCGGGTCGCGACGAGATCCGGCTCGATGTAGTCGGCGCCCATTTCGATCGCAAGCGTGTACGAGGCAATGGTGTGCTCGGGCCGATAGCCCGAGGCACCGCGATGCGCGATCACCAGCGGCGGTTTGCCGTCGAGCGTGTGCCAGGTGCCGGAAGGCTGCACGGATGCTGCCTCAACCGCGGAAACGCCGAGCGCGAGCGCCGCGAGCAGCAGAACGTATCGATGCATTGTCGTACCTTCCGTGCATGACGCTCAGTCGACGAAGAAGTCCGGCAGGAAATCGCGATTGCCCGGCGTCACGGCGTAACGATCGAGATCTTTGACGCCCGCGCTCGCGAGCACTTCGTCGTCGATGAAGAAGTTGCCGGTGCACTGACGCGCGTCGCGCGTGAGGATCGTGTACGCGGCATCCGCCATGATCTCAGGCGTGCGCCCGAGCTTGGGATTGGCCATCGGGATCACTTGCAGCGCCGCCGTTGCAATGACGGTGCGCGGCCACAGCGCGTTCACGCCGATACCGTCGTGACGGAACTCTTCCGCCATGCCGAGCACGCACATGCTCATGCCGTACTTCGCCATCGTGTACGCCACGTGCGGCCCGAACCATTTCGCTTTCATGCTGAGCGGCGGGGACAGGTTCAAGATGTGCGGATTGCGTCCCGCCTTCGCCGCTTGCTTGAGGTAAGGCAGGCAAGCCTGCGAGCAGACGAACGTGCCGCGCACGTTGACGCCGAACATCAGGTCGAAGCGCTTCATCGGCGTCTCGAGCGTGCCCGACAGCGAGATGGCGCTCGCGTTGTTCACCAGGATATCGATGCCGCCGAAGTGCTCGGCGCATTGCTTCGCGGCCTGCGCGACCGCGTTCTCGTCGCGGATGTCCACTTGCATCGCCAGCGCCTTGCCGCCCGCCTCCTCGACCTCGCGCGCCGCGCTGTGAATCGTGCCCGGCAGCTTGGGATGCGGCTGATCGCTCTTCGCGGCGATCGCAACGTTGGCGCCCGCGCGCGCGGCGCGCACGCCGATCGCCAGACCGATGCCGCGCGAAGCACCCGAGATGAACAGAGTCTTGCCTTTGAGAGACATGGCGGCTCCGCGAAGAAGTGACGGGAGACGGAACGCTACTCTAGCTCTGCAACGCAGTCCACGCCGTTCGCAGAATCAGCAGGCTGACGATGACGATGAACGCCTTGCGCACAAACGCGCTGCCGCCGCGCAATGCGAGGCGGGCGCCGATCGCCGCACCCACGATGTTGCATACGGCCATGCCGGCGCCGACGTGCCACAGCACGAGTCCGTGTAACGCGAAAAAGGATAGCGCCGCGGAGTTGGTCGCGACGTTGATCACTCGCGCAGCCGCGCCGGCATGCAGAAAGTCGTAGCCGTAGCAGCGCACGAACACGAAGATCAGCAGGCTCCCGGTGCCCGGCCCGAAGAACCCGTCGTACAGGCCGATCGCCGCGATCAGGCCGGCGCCCACCAAATGATGCGAGCCGGAGAAGGCACGCGGCGCATGCTCGCCGCCGAGGTCTTTGCGCCAGACCACATAGACGAGCACCGCGAGCAGCATGAGCGGAACCAGCGGGCGAAAGACTTCCGGCGCGACCACTCTCGCGAGCCACGCGCCGCCCACCGACATGACGAGCGCGACCAGCGCCATCGGCAGCAACGCGCGCCAGGGAATGGTGACCTGCTGCGCGTAGCGTGCGACTGCGCTGAGGGTGCCGAACAGTCCGCCGAACTTGCTCGTGCCGAGCAGCGTGGCCGGTGCCACGTTCGGGTACACGGCGAACAGGGCTGGGATCTGGATGAGCCCGCCGCCGCCGACCATCGCATCGATGAGTCCGGCAGCGAACGCTGCAGCGAGCACCAACAGGAGATCGAACGACAACTCACCCACGCCCGAAGAATACCGTTATATGCTTGCCATCCTCCAACAACGACTGTCCCTGGGGAATCTCGATGCGCGCACTGCTCCACAGCCTGCTGCTCGGCTGCCTGCTGCTCACTGCCGGTCCCGTTCTCTCACAGGACGTCTGGGATCAGGTCGAGCATCGCTATGCCGATTCGAACGGCGTCAAGATCCACTACGCGGTACTCGGCGAAGGCCCGCTGGTGGTCATGATCCACGGCTTCCCCGACTTCTGGTACACGTGGCGCCATCAGATGCGCGCGCTCGCGGACCACAAGTACCGCGTCGCCGCCGTCGACCTGCGCGGCTATGACCTGTCGGACAAGCCCAAGGGCGTCGAGAACTATGCGGTCCCGCTGCTGGTCGGCGACATCGCGGCGGTCGTGAAAGCGGAGAAACAGAGCGACGCGATCATCGTCGGTCATGACTGGGGCGGCGCCGTCGCGTGGAACGTCGCGATGAGCAAGCCCGAGATCACGCGGCTGCTGATCATCTGCAATCTGCCGCACCCGGCCGGCATCGCGCGCGAGATCGCGACCAATCCGCAGCAGAAGAAGAACAGCGAGTACGCGTTCAACTTCCAGAAGCCCGACGCGCACAAGACGCTCACCGCCGAGGGACTCGCCCGCTGGGTGCGCGATCCGGCGGCGAAAGCGCGCTACATCGAAGCGTTCAACAAATCCGACTTCGAGAGCATGCTGAATTACTACAAGGCGAATTATCCGAAGCCCGATGCGCCGCCGCCGGCCGCGGACGTGCAGTTCCCGAAGGTGAAAGTGCCGGTGCTGATGTTCCATGGTCTCGACGACCAGGCCCTGTTGCCGGGCGCGCTGAACGGCACCTGGCAGTGGGTGGAGAAGGACCTGACGATCGTGACGGTGCCAGGCGCCGGTCACTTCGTGCAGCAGGATGCGCCGCAGATCGTGAGCGACACGATGGTCGACTGGCTGTCGCGACGGCAGAAGTAGCATGAAGAAGATCCTGATCGGCCTCGCAGTGCTCGTGGTCGCGGCGGCCAGCGCGGCGTTCCTGTATCGCGATGAGATCGGGATGATGATGGCGTTCGGGCGGTTGAAGCCCACGATGAGCTTCGCGGAAGCGCCGCCATCGCTAGCCCCGGACTACTCGCTCACCGCGAGCTGGGCCGCGCTGCCAGATCGCGAGGACGCGGCCGATGTCGTGCCGAGCGGTGCTGCGCAGGATCGTCAGTCGAGTGCGGAAGTCGACGTCTTCTTCGTGCACCCGACCACGTTCTTCGGCACAACGGGCTGGAACCAGGCGCTCGACGACAGCTCGACCAATCAGCTCACCGACATGTTCGTCCTGCGCGGCCAGGCGGCGGTGTTCAACGGCTGCTGCAAGATCTACGCGCCGCGCTATCGGCAGGCGACGATCTACTCGTTCATGGACAACTCGGGCAGCGGCAAAGAGGCGCTGCAGCTCGCGTACGAGGACGTCGAGCGCGCCTTCGATTACTTCATCGAGCACTACAACCAGGGTCGGCCGTTCGTCCTCGCCTCGCACAGTCAGGGCTCGGTGCACGTGCGCACGCTGCTCGAGCGGCGCATCACCGGCACGGCGCTGCGCGAGCGGCTCGTCGCCGCTTATCCGATCGGCTTCGGGATCGATCGTGAAGCATTGGCGAAGTCGGTGCCCGATGTGCCGGTGTGCGAGTCGGCCGAGCAGATCGGCTGCGTGGTTACCTGGAACGCCGTAGGTCCGCACGCGCAGGCGTGGGGTGATACGCGCAAGAACATTTGTGTGAACCCGCTGACCTGGCGCGCGGATGGCGCGGCAGCGGCGGCGTCATTGAATCTCGGCGGCGTGGCCTACCGCGGCACGTTCGAGGGAACGCTCGCGGATGTGAAGGGCGTGCCGCAGGACTTCATCGACGCGAAGCCGGTGCTCGAGACAGGAGTCGCTGATGCGCAGTGCGTGGACGGCATGCTGCTGGTCAAGGAGATTCACTCGCAGAACTACGCCGCGCGGCCGATGGGCAAGGACAACTACCACATCTACGACTACAACCTGTTCCACATGAACATGCGGCAGAACGCGGAGCAGCGAGTGGCGGCGTATCTGAAGAACCGCGGTTCGTAGCTAGCCCAAAATCGCTTCGCGCTTATAGAGACGGATCGCGATCCACACTAGCAGCGCCCCGAACGCGAGCGTCGTCCCTGCCGAAATCGCGGCGTGCAGCGGCGGAATCGCATCGCCGCGCATCAAGCTCGTCGCGAGCAGGTGCTGACTCAGGCTCGGTATCATCATCAGCGTCGCGGTCGGCTTCGTGCCGTTCACGACTGCGAACATGATCGGCGCGATCGGCAACAGCATCACCACCGACAACCACGACTGCGCTTCGCGATTGCTGTGCGTGAACGACGCCACTGCCGTCATCAAGCCTGCGCCAAGCGGCACGAACGGCAGCATCACCGCGAAGATCGCCAGCACCACGCGCGGGCCGAAGTTCGCCGACATGCCGAGCGCTTCGAGCGGGATGAACTGCAGCACCACGCCGAACGCCGCGAGCGTCAGCAGCAGCGAGATCGACATGAACGCCGACGTCGCGAGCATCTTGCCGACGATCAGGTCCGCACGTCGCACCGGCAATGCCAGGAGTGGCTCGAGCGAGCCGCGCTCGCGCTCGCCTGCGGTCGTATCGATCGCGAGGTAGAAGCCGCCGACCAGCATCGACATGAACGAGAAGTACGTCATCATGCCGAGGATCAACAACGAGCGGCCGGCTGGAGTCGCAACGTCGAGCATGCGCACGTCCACCGGACGAATCACTTCAGGACTTACGCCGCGCACGAGCAAGCGCAGCGCGGCGAGCTGACCGCCGTACCCTTCGAGCAAGCGTCGCGCGCGATCGGCGCTCGCGCCGGTCTGGTTGTTCGCAGTGTCGACGACGAGGTCGAGCGGCGCCGGCTCGCCGGCCTGCAACTTCTCACCGTACCCGGCGGCGATCAGCAGCACCAGATCTTCGCCGCCGCTGCGCACCGCGTGCATCGCTTCGTCGGCCGACATCGCGACTGTCTTGATCTCGGCGCCATTCTCTTCCAGAAAGTGCACGAGGTTCGGCGCATGCTCGCTGCCCGACACCGTCAGGCGCAGCGGCTTGTCCTGATTCTCCACCACACGCTTCGAGGCCATCGAGGTCGTCAGGCCGAAGATCACCGGCGCGAGCAGCACCCCGAACAGGAACGCCGACAGGATCACGCGGCGATCGCGCAGGTTTTCCAGCAACTCCTTGACGAACACGATCCGGATGGCGCGCGTCATGCGGGCACTGCGCCGTCGGCCGCGCGGACGAAAGCTTCTTCCAGGTCCGCTGCACCCGTAGCCGCGAGAATCTCCGCCGGGGTGCCGCGAACGACGACGCGGCCGTGCGAGATGATCACGATGTCGTCGCACAGCGCCGCGACTTCCTGCATGACGTGGCTCGAGAACAACACGCAGCGGCCGGATGCGCGCAGCTGCCGGATCAGTTCTCGCAGCATGCGCACTGCATTGACGTCGAGGCCGTTGGTCGGCTCGTCGAGAATGATGGTGCGCGGCTGATGCACGAGAGCGCGCGCGAGCGCGACTTTCAAGCGCTCGCCTTGCGAATAGCCCTTGGCGCGCCGGTCGGCGACTGCGCCGAGGCCGAGTCGCTCGATCAGCTCGTCCGTCATCCGATCGAGCTCGGCGCGCGGCAATCCGTGCAGCTTGCCGTAGTAGCGGATGTTCTCGCGGCCGGTGAGATGCGCGTACAAGCCGCTCGCGTGCGGCAACACACCGAGCGAGCTGCGGACTTGCAGCGGCGCCGCGACGCAGTCATGGCCGTCGACGACCGCGAGTCCCGTGTCCGGTGGCAGTACCGTGCTCAGGATGCGCAACGTCGTCGACTTGCCGGCGCCGTTG
>DATNFA010000005.1:0-62098 GCA_035606615.1 Steroidobacteraceae bacterium | reverse complement strand
GTCGGATCTTGAGCACGTCCACCGCGAACTGAATGACCGACAGGCAGTTCAGGTCGCTGTGCACGACCACATTCGCGACGTTGCGATGGACGAAGATCTCGCCGGGCAGCAGCCCCAGGATCTGATTGGCCGGCACGCGGCTGTCTGAACAGCCGATCCAGAGGTAGCGCGGCGCTTGCTGCTGTGCCAGTCGGGCGAAGAAGTCGGGATCGGACCTCGTGATCAGATCCGCCCACGATCGGTTGCGCTCCAGCAGGGTTTCCAATGAAGGGTGGTCGGTAGTCATCGGTGCCCTTGTATATCCCGGCGCGCATTGTAACTGCACCGCAGGACCTGCACTGTAGTTCGTGCATGACGCGACGATGACACGACGAACTTGTGATTTGCACAACGAGAACCCGGCCGGACGAGCCGAGCACTCATGACTTGCGCACTTCGCAATCTCGAACAATACCGAACAGGAGGTCTGTCATGCGTCGCAGAGCATTGCTGCCCGCTTTGGGGATTTCTCTCACGATGGTCGCCCTCGGGGTTACCGCCGACAACCGGCACCGGACGTTCCGCGCCTTCGCCGAGCTGGTTCCGGCCAACGAAGTTCCCTCGGTCTCGTCGGGCGCACGCGGCCGCTTCAAGGCGACGATCGATCGGGAAAATCAGACGATTTCATATGAGGTGAGCTACGAAGGCCTGGAGGATGCGCCCACGCAGTCGCATATCCATTTCGGTCAACGCCACACACTGGGCGGCGTCAGTGTATTTCTGTGCGGCAACGCGCCGGCCGTACCGCCGGCGCCGTTCCCGGCACCGCCTGCCTGCCCGGTTTCCCCGGCAACAGTGACCGGCGTGCTGACGGCGGCGAATATCGTGGGGCCGAACGGCCAGGGCATCGCGCCGTCCCTGAACGGGGTCAACGAGTTCGACGAGCTGGTCGAGGCGATCCTGAGCGGCAATACCTACGCCAACGTTCACTCCGCGAAATTCCAGGGCGGCGAGGTGCGTGGCCAGATCCGCACTGACGAAAGACACGGGAAACACTAGACCGAAGGGCCAACCCGTCGGGCCGGACATCGCCGTATACTCGCGCAGGGAGACTTGCGCGGATGCGGCGATGTTAGCGCGTAGGATCAGTGTCACGTGCATCGCATGGGTAGCGATGCTCGGCTGCCTATTGCCCGCATTGCCCGCTGCAGCCGGTGACGTGAGCGGCTCCGTCGCGATCACGACCGACTACATCTACCGCGGCATCTCGCAAACCGACGGCCAGCCGGCGGCGCAGGCTGGCGCACAGTTTCATTCGTCCGCGGGCTGGAACGCCGGCATGTGGGCATCGAGTGTCGACTTCCAGAACGGCGCCGACCTGGCCTACGAGCTCGATCTGCAGGCCGGCTACTCGTGGCAACTGAATCCCGACTGGTCGGTGCAGCTCGGCTATGTTCATTACGCGTACCTGAATGATCACGACTCCGGTTACGACTACGACGAGGTCAACGCATCGGTCAGCTATCAGCAGCGCGCGACCGCCAGCGTCTCCTGGTCGCCCAACACGTCGAAGCACACGTACTGGGGATCCATTTGGGACAAGCAGGCGGTCGCATACGAGCTGTCCGTACTGCAACCTTTGCACCCGCGCTGGTCGATCTACGCCGGCGTCGGCTACTACGATCTCAGCGATCTCGTTGACACCGGTTACTGGTACTGGAGCACCGGGCTCGCCTTCACCTGGCAGGGCATGCAGGTCGATCTGCTGCACATCGATACCGATTCCACGGCGACGCGCCTGTTCGATAGCGGCAGCCGCTGGACGGCGGCCCTGACCTGGCGCTTCTGAACCTCACACCCCCTCCGGGGTACTCAATCACAACGGCCACGGCTGCAAATGAACTCGGTGTCTTCCAGCGGTCATTCACT
This sequence comes from Steroidobacteraceae bacterium, assembly GCA_035606615.1. Classification (GTDB taxonomy): domain Bacteria; phylum Pseudomonadota; class Gammaproteobacteria; order Steroidobacterales; family Steroidobacteraceae; genus Steroidobacter. The sequence goes on along the minus strand of DATNFA010000005.1, from coordinate 60,190 downwards.
TAGTACGTCCGGCGGCAGTTCCTCGAACGCTCGCGAGCTCGAGCTGCTGCGCCAGGTCGCGACGGGCGATAGAACGGCTTTCAAAGAGCTGTATCTGATCTATCACCGCCGGCTCGCTCGTTTCCTCATGAGAATGACCTCCCGTCACGACCTGATCGAGGAAGTGATCAATGACACCTTGTGGACTGTGTGGTTGAAGGCCGGAGACTTTCGCGGCGACTCGCTGGTTTCGACCTGGATCGTCGGCATCACGTACCGGCGGGCGCTCAAGGCGCTGCGCCGGCACGGAGCGCCGCGACCGATGCTGGTCGAAGAGGTCGCTGTTGCGCCGGACGCGCAACAGGAGGACGAGAATCGTCAGTGGCTCGGGCAGGCGCTCGCGGAGCTGCCGCTCGAGCAGCGCATGGTGATGGAGTTCTCGTACCTGATGGGCCACTCCTGCGAGGAGATCGCGCAAATCATGCAATGCCCGGTCAACACGGTGAAGACGCGGATGTTCCACGCACGCGAAAAGCTGCGTCGCTCGCTGCCTCGCCTCGCTGGCAGTAATCAGACCGGCGGAAACAAGTAAATCGGCAATGACACACAGCCCCCACACTGGACCTCTCGGCGCGCATGGCGAATGCTGGAATCTGCTGCCCTGGATCGCCAACGAAAGCGCCGCGGCCAAAGACGTCGCGCGCGTCGACGCGCACTTGAGCGAGTGCCGCGAATGCCAGGAAGAGCTGGAATTCCAGCGCCAGCTGCGTAACGCGATCCGCGCCGAAGAGGCGATCGTGCTCGCGCCGCAGACCTCGCTGCAGAAGCTCATTCAGCGGATCGATACGGTCGAGGACCTGGACGACGATGAGCCGGAGACGGCACCCGTTGCGGCGGCCGAGCCGGTGGCGATTGCGAGCCGGCGCGAGCCGGTGCGTTGGTCGCGCTGGTTGGCGATTGCCGCCGCTATACAAGGCGTCGCAATTGCAGCGCTGCTGGGCGCCCTGTGGACGCAAGCGCAGTCTCACGACGACCTCACTGCCGGCCGATACGACATGCTCACCACGCCGACGGCAACGGTGGCGCGCGTGCCGGCGATTCGCGTCGTATTCACAGGCGACGTCGCGCTCGACGAGATGAATCGAGTGCTGCGCGCGATCGATGCGCAGATCATCGCCGGCCCGAGCGAGGCCAGCGTTTACACGTTGGGGCTGGCCGCGGACGCTGCCGACAAATCTGCTGTCGAGAAGGCGATCGCACGGCTGCGTGCAGACGGCCACGTGATGTTTGCTGAGCGCGTATCCGAGGCACCATGAAAAGCCTGTGGCTCTTCTGCGCCTGCATTTGGTTGCTCGCTGGCTGCGCGACTTCGCGCAACGTGCCGGCCGAACCGTTGATGGAATCCGATCCGACGCGTTTCGTCGTCGTCACTCTGCGCAACGACTCGGCTCCATCGATGCCGCGCGCAGGATCGACCGTGCGCGGCTACGAGCCGCCGCCGTCGTATTCGCTCGCGCCAGCTACGCGAGCCAGCGCCCAAGCAGTCGCGACGACGCATGGTCTGCGCGAAATCGCAGCGTGGCCGATCGGCTTGCTCGGCATTCACTGCATCGTCTTCGAATTGCCGGCCGGCGCCGACCGCAATGCCGTGCTCGAACGATTACGCCGTGACAGCCGCGTGGAGACTGCGCAGCCCTATCAGTCGTTCGCAACGCTGACGAACGACACGGGCACCACGACTAGCGATCCGTACCGGCCGCTGCAGAAAAACCTCGACATCATGGATGTCACGGGCGCCCATCTGTGGTCGCGCGGCGAAGGCGTGCGCGTCGCGATCATCGACACTGGCATCGACGCGACTCATCCCGACCTGGCCGGCCGCATCGTCAAGCAGGAGAACTTCGTCGACGGCAGCAAGGCCGGTCGCGATCGTCATGGCACTGCCGTCGCCGGCGTGATCGCGGCCGTCGAGAACAACAGCCAGGGGATCGTCGGCATCGCACCGGCCGCGCGGCTCTATGCCATGCGGGCCTGTTGGCCATCGCCGCGCGACGACTCCCGCGCCACGTGCAGCACGCTGACACTTGCCAAGGCTCTCGCGGCGGCTGTCGAAGCTCGCATGGATATCGTCAACCTCAGCCTGACCGGACCCGCGGATCCGCTGCTGACGCGGCTCGTCGAAGTGGGCCTGCGGCGCGGCATGGTGTTCGTCGGCGCCACGCCTCCGAACAGCGAGGGCAGCGTCTTCCCGACGGGGATTCCAGGTGTGATCGGCGTGGATGCTGCCGGCGCCAAGGCGTCTGCCGATTCGGTGCTCTTCGCCCCTGGCAGTGAAGTGCTCACGTTGGTGCCGGATGGTCGTTACGACTTCCTGTCCGGCAGCTCGCTCGCCGCGGCAAGCGTCTCGGGCGGAATTGCTCTGCTGCTCGCGCGCGATCGCAATCTGCCCGCGGAGAACGCGCGTGATCTGCTGGCGCGATCGAGCCGCAAAGTACCTGCGTCGCAGGGCGACGCCGCGAGCGTGAATCTGTGCGCGGCGATGGCCGCACTGATGCATCAAGGGGAATGCAAAGAAGAATGATGTCCCGCCGCAGGCCGACCTGCAGCGCCTGACCCGCAGGCGATGGTGTTAAAGTCCGCTCCGCTCTCACACCATCACCAGAAGGAATTTCCTCGTGCCGTTGAATGTCCGCGCGGCTGTCGTGCACGGCCCGAATCAGCCTTTCGTCATCGAAGAGGTGCAGCTCGAAGGCCCGCGCGCCGGCGAAGTGCTGATGCAGGTGAAGACGACCGGCCTGTGCCACTCCGATCTACACGCCTATGAAGGCAAAGTCCCGTGGCAATTTCCCGCGATTCTCGGGCACGAAGCTGCGGGCGTGATCGTCGAATGCGGGCCGGGCGTCACGCAGTTCAAAGTCGGCGATCACGTGATTCCCTTCCTCATTCCACAATGCGGAAAGTGCGCGTTCTGCAACTCGCCGAAGACGAATCTCTGTGTCGAAGCCTTCGCGCGCCTGCGGCCGCGTGAGAGCCGCTTCTCGCTCGGCGGCAAACCCGTCACGCAACTGTGGGGACTGGGTACGTTCGCCGAATACACCGTGCTGCCGGTGGACACGATCGCGAAGGTGCGCGACGACGCGCCGTTCGATCCGATCTGCTACATCGGCTGCGGCGCGACGACGGGTCTGGGCGCAGCGCTGTTCGCGGCGAAGATCGAGCGCGGCAGCTCGGTCATCGTGTTCGGCCTCGGCGGCATCGGGCTCAATGTGGTGCAGGGCGCGCGTCTCGCCGGCGCCAAGACGATCATCGGCGTCGACACCAATCCCGACAAAGAATCGATCGCACGACGCTTCGGCGCCACGGAATTCATCGATCCGCGGAAGGTCGAGAAACTCGTCAGCCACCTGATGAAGCTGACTGGTGGCGGCGCCGACTACACGTTCGAGTGCATCGGCATTCCGCAAGTCATGCGCCAGGCGTTCGAATGCACGAATCCGGCGTGGGGCACGAGTTACGTGATCGGCGTCGCGCCGCACGGTGCGGAGGTCACGGCACCGCCGGGCAGCCTGATGATGGGTCGTCACTGGACGGGCTGCTACATGGGCGGTGCGCGCCTCGGTCGCTTGCCCGAGATCGTCGATTGGTACGTCGAGAAAAAGATCGACCTCGACTCGCTCATCACCCACCGGCTCAAGCTCGAGCAGATCGGCGAGGGCTTCGAGATGATGAAGCGCGGCGAGTCGATCCGCTCCGTCGTCGTCCTCTGACCGTGGGGCAGGAACGCAGCCAGCCAGTCGTGCCGCGCCCCGCGGCGACCGTGCTGTTGTTGCGCGAGGGACACGGCAACGTCGAAGTGCTCGTCATCCGCCGGCACGAGAAGCTGGCTTTCATGGGCGGTATGTGGGTCTTTCCCGGCGGCACGGTGTGCGCCGCAGATGCCTCCCCGGCCGCCTTCGCCCGAATTCCCGCCTCGTCGCAGACGAATTGTGCGCGGCTTGGCACTCTGCATGGTGAGCCGCTCGCCGCGAGCGACTGTCTCGCGCTGGCAGTGGCAGCTTGCCGCGAGACGTTCGAAGAAACCGGGGTGCTACTCGCGAGCGACACCGCCGGTGAGCCTTGCGACAACGATCTCACCGCGCGATTGCAGGAACGGCGGCGTGCGATCGCCGCGCAACCGGAACTGTTCGCGGAATTGCTGCAGGCCGAAGACCTTTTTCTGCGCGTCGAACGGCTCGTGTACTGGGCACATTGGATCACGCCGTCGGTCGTGCCGCGACGCTTCGATACGCGCTTCTTCCTCGCAGCCGTGCCCTCCGATCAAGCCGCGGTCATCGACAGCACGGAAACGGTCGACCACGCATGGATGAGCCCCGCCGCGCTCGTCGCAGCAGCGCAGACAGGCAACATGCCGGTTTCGCATCCGACGCTGTACAACCTGATGGAGCTCGACACGAGCCTGCAGCTGCATGGCTCCTTGCAGGGTTTACTGGCGGCGGAGTCGCAGCGCAGAGTCGTCGCGATCCTGCCGAAGATGGTTCACGAAGAACAAACCGCAATGGTGCTGCCGTGGGATCCTTTTTACCGGAATTTCGTAGGAGAGAGCGCGCCGGAGCATCTAGAGTATTCGGCACATTTGCGCGCGCTGCCGCCACGCATGATCGCGAAACGCTGAACGACTCCAGCATTGCGGGAAGATGAATGCGCGCAGTCGGATGCTCACGCGAAAAATATGGGTGGATACGTTTTCTCTCGCCCGTACAGTGATCGACGGAACGGAGGGCCATGGTGGCCCTGGATACAACACTGCTTTCATACGGAGGTGGCAGAATGTCGCGTCGTCAACGACTACACGTTCCGGGAGGAACGTACTACGTAGTCCAGCGGGGCAGTACGACTCGCCCGATCTTCTCCCAGCATCAGGACTACAAACTTTTCGAACGTCTGCTTGCGACCGCGCTGCGCAGGACCGGCGCGCGTCTGCACGCGTACTGTTGGACGCCAGACGCAATTCACATCGCGTTGCAGATCGATACTGTTTCGGTCGGCCGCTTCATGCAGGGAATCACCAGTCGCTACGCGCGCAGCATTCATGAGCGCGCAGCGGAGTCCGGCCACTTTTTCCGGCAGCGCTACAAGGCGATCCTGATCGATCCGGATGCGTACCTGCTGAAGCTGGTCCGCTACATCCACCAGTTGCCGGTGATCGAAGGCCTGAGCGCCGATCCCGGCGCGTTCCCGTTCACTAGTCACGCCGCGTATCTCGGCAAAGGCGAGATCCCCTGGCTCACGACGCGCACGGCCTTGCGGCTCATGAGCGGTTGTGACCAGAACAGCGAGTACGCCGAATACATGGCGGTCGCACCGGCGCACGAGGAGCGCACGTTGTTCGAGCACGGCAGCAAGCACGACGCGCGCATCGTCGCGAGTCCCGAGTTTCTCGAGAATCTGCCGCGCCACCTGCGCGTCTATCGCAGCAAGCTCACGCTGGAGCAGATCATCCAGACCGTGACGTGCCGGCTCGGCGTCGATCGCGAGCACGTGCTCTCGAACTCGCGCCAGCGCGAAGTCACGCTGGCACGCGCGCTCATCGCCTGGTATGCGACCGAGCGACGAGTGGCGACGTTGAGCGAAGTCGCGCGCTATCTGCGCCGCGACCCTTCGACGCTGTCCGTTGCCGTGAGCCGCTATCGCCTGTGCAGGCCGGAGCTGTTCAAGCTGACGGCGCTGCACGACGTGGTGCCGCTCGCACGAATACAACTGGAAGTTTCCGAGCCGCAGTGGGAGGACGAGGTCGAGGTCGAACTCGAGGAAGAGTCGGAAGAGGAGCTGTACTCGAACGCCAACCGCGCGACCGCGCCGGCGGCGCGAGTCGGCGCCGGCGCCCGCCGCTGACCTTGCTCGCTTCGCTGCCTGCAGGACGCGGGCAGCGAAGCGGGAGCCGTGACTGACCTCAATCGGCTACGACCAGCATTGCCGCGTTCGGCGCGAGCACCGCGAGCATGGGTCCGGCCGCCACCAGGGCACGCGTCGGAAGCATTCTTCGTTTCGTACAGCCGTCAGCCACAGTCCCGAATAGCTACAGAGCCTCGCGCAGGGGTTGCAGGGCTGTCCGCGGCGGCCAGGATGAGGTGTTAGCGTCTGGCGCGACATGCTCAGGGCTCACGTGCTGCGCGCTCCACTGCGACGTCCCGTCCCGCTTGCGGATTCGGTCGGGTTGCACGTCGAGAACGTGGTGAACTGACCTTTCGGCAGGCCATGGGCATGCACGAACTCGACGTGCAGATGGAACGTCTCAGGATCCTCTGCCCCGAGATCGCCGTGTGCCGGATGCCATTCCAGGCGCCCCGGCGGTCGTGTTGCGAATATTGCGAAGCCTGACATCGACGCTCTCCTTTGCCGGCAAGCTGCCACAGCCGCTGCCGCGCGAACGTCCGGGTCTGCCGCTACGGGTCCGTTCGCGCCTCTGCGAGAAAGTGCAAAGCCTTGCGAGTGCTGCAGTAATTCGCGGGCTGCGTTACATCGGCGAGCGAAGCGCACGGCGTGTGTCAGATCAAGTGTTGTTGGTTTGGCGTGCTCGCGCCGATCGCAGCAATTTGGCCCAGCAAGCGAAAGATATATTCCAATAAGCCAAGACTGTCACGGCGCGGCCCGCTTCGTTCAATCCTTTGCCGAATAGTCCTAACTGCGCATATCCATAGATATATGCACGCAAGCTTGCGTGAGTGATAACGCTCCTTATTGACATCGTCGTGCATAGGAGCAGGTTTGCGCGCGCAGGGAGATATTTTTGGAAGCCAAGCTACTCAACAAGGTGGAACCGTCATGACGATCAAGCTCCAACTGGTGGATCTCGGCGATGCAATGGTGGAAACGCGGCAGCTGCCGGTCGTGCCGCTGTTCTTCGACAACCTGACTGCGTTCGGTCTTCTCCCGTTCTGAGGACGACCTTTTGCGGGTGCGTGCACGGCACGCACCCGCTTCTTCATATGCACCAATACTGGATTCCTGCGCACGTCCGCGTGTGTCCACTGCTCGCCAGCACGATCCTGCTGGATCTCGAGCGCAACCGTTACTTCGGCATCGGCATGAACGAGACGCGCGCTCTTTCGACGCTCGCGTTGAACTGGAATGAAGCGAACGGCAGCGCGGCAGCGGTCGAGCAACTCGCACCGGACGCGGCGATCGCCATGGCAGACGCACTCATCGCAGCCGGCTTGTTGAGCCGCGATCCTCCCGGCGATCGGGCGACTTTCGGCGCTCCCCCGCTGACGCTGAGCGGCGTCACCAGCGCAGGGCACGAGCTGAGCCGGCGTGCAGCGCTGCGTCTGGCACACGTAGCGAGTTTTCTCGCGGCGCTCGCCTGGACGCGGCGTGCGCTGCGCTCGCGCACGCTGTACTCGATCGCGAGCGAGGTCCGCGATCGGAAAGCTTCAGCCGGTAGCGCCTTCGATGAGCAGCGGGCCGTCGAACTGGTCGGCATCTTCCGGCGGCTGCGCCCGCATACGTTCGCCGCGCGGGACCGCTGCCTGTTTCATTCGCTGGCGCTCGTGCGCTTCATGGCGCGCCATGACGTGTTTCCGACTTGGGTGATCGGTGTGCGTGCAAAGCCGTGGGGAGCGCACGCCTGGGTACAACAGGGCAAGCTCCTGCTCGACGCGAATCCCGAGCAGGTTTGCGAGTACACGCCGATCCTGACCGTTTGACGACAACAAGATTGCGGCGGGAAACCGTGCGCACGGCGTAGCGCCTGACAGGCAAGGCGCATGGACGAGCGCGTGCGCGCGGGTAACAAGAAGAATGGCCTGCGTAAGGGGCAGCGCATGTTTCGCTACATTGCGCTCGTCTGGAACGTCACCGACGAGCAGCAATCACGCACAGCGGAGTCGCTGGACGAGCGGCTGCGCGCGCGACCGTGGGGGCGTGTATTTGCGAGCAACGGGCTGCGAATCTTCTGCGCTGACGAAGGCACGACGCTGCGGGCATTGCCTCTCGTGAACAACGCGGGCGTGGTTCTCGGCACGCTGTTCGAACGCAACCGCTCCATCGATGATGATGCTCCGGCACGACGCGCAGTGCTCAGCACCCGCAGCTGCGAACAGATCCTCGCGAGCCAAGGTCGATGGCTGATCGAGAACTGCTGGGGCAACTACGTGGCTCTGCTGCACGACGCTGCAGCGGGCACGGTGCGGGTGTTGAAAGATCCCACCGGCACGTTGCCCTGCTTCAAGACCATTTTCGAGGACGTGACCCTCCTCTTTTCGCATATCGGCGATTGCCTCGAGCTTGGTGTGCGCAAGGTCAACGTCGATGCAGCCTACTTGCGCGCACGCGTGCTTGGTTTCAACGATCTCGAGAAGGACGCGATCGAGCAGGTACAACAGATCCGCCGCGGCGAATGCGTCGAGCTCGACCCCGCCGTGCGGCCGATCATGCGGTCGCGCCGCTTCTACTGGGATCCGTTCAGGTTCCTGCAGCCGGGAAGCGTGCTCGAGGATCCGGAACGCGCCGCCGCGTCGATGCGCGCGACAGTGCGCTCATGCACGCACACGCTGTCGGGGGGTCACGCGAGCTTGTTGCACCGGCTGTCCGGTGGACTGGATTCCTCCATCGTCGCGGGTTGCCTCGGCCGTGCTTCCACGGAGCCGCGGATCGCGTGCTACACGTTCTTCAACCCGCACGGCCGCTCGGACGAGCGTCCTTGGGCTCGCCTCGCGGCGGAGCACAGCGGCTTCGAGCATCTCGAGTGCCCGGTCGCCCCTGAGGAGGTCGACTTCCCTGCACTCGTGCGGACGCGGCCCGCGACTGAGCCGTTGTCACTGCTGTCGTACCTGATGCGCGCCACGATCGATCACCGCCTGGCGGCGGAGCGCAAAGCCACAGCGGTGTTCACGGGCGATGGCGGCGATTCGGGATTCTGCAGCGACTCTTTTCCGTACGCAGTAACGGACTACCTGCGGCGCCACGGACCGCGTCTCGGAGCCCTGCGACTCGCATCCGAAGTCGCGCTGCGCACCGAGCGATCGACAGGCGCCGTACTGCTGAGGTCGATCCGGCATTGGCTGTTCGGCGGGAAGATCCGCGAGCAGCTCCCTGCCCTGCTCATGGGCTCGCGGCTCGTGAGCACCCAAGTGCGCGACGCCTTCGCACTACCGGAAAGCTATCCGCATCCGTGGTTCAGTCATCTTCGTCACGTGCCTTGGGACGTCATCCGTCGCCTCGGCACGCTCGTAGTCGCGCCTGAGTTCTACAACGTCATCGACGCTGCGCAGCCCGAGCCCGAGCTCATATCGCCGCTCTATGCGCAACCTGCGATCGAGTTGTTCCTGCGCATTCCGATCCACGTCCACGCACAAGGCGGGTGGGACCGTGGACTGGCGCGACGCGCTTTCGTGCGCGAAGTGCCGGAGCCGATTCTGCAGCGTCTATGGAAGGATCGAGCTCCCGGCTTTCACAGCGAGCTGCTCCTGCGCAATCTCGACCTGGTACGCGAGCTGTTCCTGGACGGCGTGCTGGTCAGGGAGGGTTTGCTCGATCGCGCAGCCGTGGAAGCCGCGTTCGAGCCAGGCCCGTCAAAAACGGAAGTGTTGCCCGTCGAGATCTATCGCCACCTGGATGTCGAGATTTGGGCGCGATACTGGATGAGCTAGCTCTTCAGGCGGCGCGGAGAACGCCGCTGCAGCGCGCCGACCACCGGCGCGCCCAGACTTCGGTGTCCAGGTGCCGCAACAGCTCGCCCGGAAACACAGCGCTCTTGACCAAGCCCGGGGCGAGCGCACGTTCGACTGCCGCCTTGTCCAGAAAGCCTTCGCCAACGAGCACGCCGTCGAGGAAGACCTCGCGCAGCCAATCGAGGTTGCGGCGAATGATCTCGTCGTGGAAATCACCCGCCCGATCCTTCCAGAGGCGGTTCAGGATGGGCTGCGCGACGTCGCCCCGGAATGCGTGCCGGGCCAGCCCGCGGTCCTGTCCGCCCTGGAATAGCACGTCGGCGGGAATCCTGAGCACCAGTTCAACCAGCGGCTGCGCGTAGATCGGAGTGACGATCTCCGGCCCAGCCGCGCTCGGCTGCGCCTGGCCGGCGTAGAGATCCAGCGTACCGAGCAGCATCCCAAGCTTGCTCATCGGCTCCCACGGCACGTGCTGCAGCCCTGTGAGCCAGGGATGAACCGCGGGAGCCGCTTCGCATTCGCGCACGACCTCATCCGTGACAAGGCTGCGCGCCTCGCGATTCAACGATGCAAGACTCGTCAGCGACCGCCCCGTCAGCCACATCTGCAGCGCGCGCTTCAACGCGTGCCAGGTCGTCTGGCCCAGCACGGACGCGGACTCGGCTGCCAACCGGACTACGGCGGGCCTCGGCCCACGCCTGCGCAGATACGCAACGGCGGCTTCACCGATACAAAAGCTGCCGAATGCGCAATCGCCGCCGTCTCCGGTGAAGGTCGCGCTAGCCGCGTGGCGCGCTATCAGGGTTTGCTCTTCAGCAGCCGTCACGAGGCACATCAGCGTGCTGAACGGCTCCGCCGTCGGCGCCATTTCCAGAATCGTGCCGAGCCGGATACTCGCAGCGGTGGATTCGACCTCGACGTGCTCACAATCGGAATTGCCGATTGCGAGGCGCGCCCAAGGTCGCGGATCCATTGGGCCGTTGGGAGTGTATTGCGTGTACGCCAGCACTCGCGGCCCGTGCGTGATGCGTCGCAGGCAGGCAAGAACGATTGACGAATCGAGGCCGCCGGAAAGACGCAGCAGGACGTTTTCGTGCGCCGAGGCGAGAGTCGATGTACACGACCGCAAAGTACTGCGCAGCGCGGTAGCAGCCAGGGATGGATCGTCCAGCGGCGGGTGCAGGCGAGCGATGTCGAACGGATTCCAGAGAAAGCGGCGGCCGATCATCGCTGGCTGCCGCAACGGCGAGAATTCGGCGCATTCGCCGCGGCGGATCTGCGTGACCTCGTTGAGGGCGTCGAACTGCTGAGTCATTTCGCCGCTATGCAATCTGCGCTCGATGAACCGGCGATTGGCCGTAAAGCGCAGCGGGCCGAGGTCCATGCAATCCGCGATCGCTGAGAAGACGACTGTGATCCCGCGGAAGCCGGTGCTGAAGCACGGCAGGCTGCCGCATGGATCGTTCAATACCAACGTGGTGCCGACCAGCGGGTCGACGATGAAGGCGACGTAGTTGCCCCAGCCGTTGCGCACCAGCCATTCGCCGCGGCTGTCGACGATCGCAGCAGTTCGTGCTGCATCCAATTTGCAAAGTTGCGCAGGCGCGTCGTCGTCGAGAGCGGAGTTGCGAGCGAACAGCGAGCCGAGGACGACGCCCGCCCCTCCGGCGAGGGCGTGCGGCTCGAGCGAGCCGGGCCGAATATCCGTGCATAGCACTCGCAATCCAGGTCGATCCAGCGCCTCATGCCATTGCGACGAGGACGCCTTGAGACGACGCGTGGCCCCTTGGGCAGCATCCAGCTGCTGGGCATCCTGGGCATCCCAGATCAGCGCGACATAGCGAAACATGACCGCCTCCGCAGCAACTCATATGGCCAATATGGGCGTATATCCACTGACTTCTTCGGGAGTGCAGTCGAGTACCAAGGTGCCGAGCTGCAGCCAGCTGTGCGCCGCCCAGGGCGTGGGTCGCACCGCGATCACCCACGTTGGATGAATGTTGTAATGAGCCAGGAACTTCAGTAGCGCGAGAGCATGAAACAGACACTGATCTTTCGCCGCGAACCCATAGGGCCGCAAGCGATGGAAGACGGACACCAGCTCGACTGTACGTTGCAGGTGGATGTCCTGGGTTAAGGCGGGCTTGCTTTCCGCAACTTCACACGCGATTGAATACAACAGACGCCGGTCGACAGCGCGCTTGGCCCAGATGCAGGCGCGCAGGAAGGCGATGAGGTGATGGAGGTGCAGGTGCGGTGTTGCAGCGAGCTCGTAGCCGACGCTCGTCAGCGCAGCGCTGGAGTCGATCGTGGCAAAGCTCGGGCCTGGCTCGGTCGGAGCGACCGGCGTCAGGAAGCCGGCGTTGACCAGAGCACCTGCCAATCGGGCTGCGTCCTCTAGCTGCATCGGCTCCAGCGACGGCCCAGAGGAAGTCGACGCGGCGGACCAGTTCGAGGCGAGTGTCGATAACGATCGCGCCTCGCGATAGCCGAGGCCGAAATAGCGGTTGCGTTTCAGATCGAGCAGGACGGCGCCGGTTGCGGTCACACAAACCCGAGTGTGAGGCGGCAGCCAGAATTCTTTGTTCTTATTCGTGCCGATGTCGGGCACAGATTGTTCTACGTTGGCCCCCGTGGCCGGTTCAGTAAGACCTCAAGGGTGTGCAGTTGCCTGCACACCCCCTCCGTTGGGTTTTAGCAGCTCCGGTGTCCTGCTCCGTACAAGCTGTCGAACGTGGGTGCGACGTTGATAGTGCACCGTGTTTCTGTCATTGCATCACCCAAATCGATGATTTCGAGTTGCTCCATGATCAACCCCTTGCAAGTGAGTTTCCCAAGAGAACGCAAGGACGGAAGTTGGGACTCTGCGGCGATTCAGCTTTGCGAGAAGGTGCCTTGGTCCGGCCGTGAAGCCATCGTGGCTCCCAGCTACCCCTCGACGAGCGCAATCCTTATGTTCTACGCGCAGATTTTTCCGTCGGAACCGGCAGTAGGCCCGGAATTCCGGTTAGATGGACCGTGCATCCGAACACATCCACCCCTCGCAAAAGTCCGGATGCTGGAACCCCCTAGAACTTTTTTGCGATTTTCACGTAACCGAAGCGCTGCCTCAGGTCTGCCTCAGTGATGTCGTAGCCGAAGAACGAGGCGACTTCTGCAAACGCTGGCTCGGTGTCGAACAGGTTGAAGGCACCTACTCTGATCTCACAGCCGTTCCACGGCGACTGCCGGCCAACGACTTCTCCCAGGTCGATCGACAACTGGGCGTCGACGACGGCCTGTGCGGCGACCGTCCGGCCCATGGGGCCACCCAGAAAATCAACGTCGTCGTACGGGGGGATATACCTCAGGGCGCTCGTGAGGCCGAAACCCTGGTGATTCCAGCCGATGCTGGCCACAGCACGCCACCTCGGGATCGTTCCTTGAAAATTGGCCACGCCAACGCGGCGCACATTCGGACCATCGACGAGGTTCGAGGTCGTGAAGTCGTGGACCCACGTACCGGTCAGCTCGGGCGTGAACCGGCCAACGCCCGTATCGAACGCGACGGTGGCACTGACGTCCACCCCGCTGGTATGAATGGATCCATTATTCAGGCGCCGAACATCGACGAGCTGCAACGGTCCAGGGATGCCTGTGGCGATGTCCGAGGCGGACGGCGCCTCACGGACAACGCGATCGGGGAACAGGCCTTCGGCCGTGAGTAGTCGCGTGGCAGAGGGGATTGCGATCGTTTGGTCAATGTCGATTCGCCAGTAGTTTGCTCCCAAACGCAAATCTCGCCTTCCTTTCGGCTCGAATCGCAGACCGATGTTGAGAGAATTAGCGCTCGAAGGTTTCAAATCCGGATTGCCGCCTGCACGCAAGATCGGTATTGCAAATTCGCCGTTTCGGGCGGGATCCACGATGGGCGCCTGGATTTCGACGAGGGGCATGTGGAGATCGAAGAGTGGCGGCGGACGGAAGCTTCGGGCCACTGCTGTGCGCAGAGTCAGCGAGGATATGGGTCGCCAGATCAATGCATATTCGGGATTGAAGCTCTGACCGACGTCGGAGTAGTCGTCGAAACGCCCGGAAAACACCAAATCGAGATCATGCAGCGCTGGAACGTGCGCCGCTTCATTTATGAGCGGCACACGCAATTCGCCAAACGCTGCGACAATCGATCGTTGCTGCGAGCCAGACACGTCCGTCGGCGGCGCCATGTCGTACCGCACTCGTTCATCACGCCATTCCGTGCCGGCAATGAGTTCCAAGGTACCAGCCGGCAACGCTGCCAACGGACCCCGAACGGACAGGCCCGACTGAGTCGCTTCAGTCCGAAAGTGACTCTGCGATGGCGGCGCGAGCAATGACGCGAGCAGCGCCGGACTGTTAGCCCCACTAACGCCAAACGGATTCAATGCTTCGTTGAGATCTGAAGCAGTCAGTGCCGCGCCGACGACCATAGAGTCCAACTCTCCGGTGCGCACCGCGGCTGCATCGTCCTGACTCTTCTGCAAGAACGCCTCCCACTTCCATTCTCCGACTTGGCCGCGCAGCCCGCCGGCGGACCGAACCATCTCGGTTCGACGTGTGGAGGTTCGAGGGCCCAAGTCTGCCAGGAGAGTATCAACCATCACGTCGGTGCCAAATGGGTTGTATGGATTCCCACCGCTGACCAGCGCGCTGCTTAGTGCTGGTGGCTCATTCTGGTCCCGGATTTCGTGATCGACATACAAGAGCTCTGCGTAGGCCGTGAGCTGCTGCGCGAGGGCATATTCACCGTGCGCAATTGCAGCCTTGCGAGTACTCGCGGCGGCAATCGACTGGTACCGCAAGAGGCTTGCGAGATTTTGTTGCCCGGCCGTCGAAAAGAAGTCCGCTGGCGTCAGCGTAGCGCCCCGGCTGATGGTCGGTATTGCAGCGAAGCTCGCTGGCAGCCCAGGTAGGTTCTCCAGCGTAGCCGAGCTGACGTTACCGGGCGACGCGGTAGGAGAACGCCAGTCCCTGCCGCCGAAGCGCATGAAATTCTGATTGTTCCAGCGATCGCGTTCGCGACCGAGTAGCGGACTGCGATCGAAGTAGTCGAGCACAATTGAACCTCGTGCGCGACCGTAGCTTCCAGACGCGCCAAAGGCAGCATGACGCTCCACGGCACCCCCGTCCGCAGCACCGTAGTCGATATCGAGCCGGGGCTCGGCGAAGTTCTCGCGGAGCTTGATGTTCACAATGCCACCGATCGCGTCTGCCCCATAGATGGCGGAAGTGGAATCAGACACGATTTCGACACGCTCCACGGCACTGACGGGAATGCTGTTCAGATCGAAGGCGTTGACAGCGAGCGCGCTCGCACTCGGAATTGCGCGTCGCCCGCTGATCAGCACGAGTGTGGTATCGAATCCCAGTCCACGCAGATCCGCAAACTGAGTTCCGTCTCCCAAGAAGAAGCCCGGTTTCAGATTCGGCTGCTGCGGGACTAGGCGCATCAGATCACTAAGAGTCGAGGCGCCCGATGCATCGATAGCCTCTCGATCGAAGACCTGCGCGGGAATATCGAGGTCGAGGCCGTCGAAGACACTGTCGGAGATCTTCTTGCCCTTAACGAGCATGCTCCAGTCGAACTCATAGGGCCCGCGGGCCGACCCGCTCTTCCCACCGCCGTTCTCCATACTCAGCTGCTGATCTTTCGACAGCTCTGAGTGCTGCCGGTCCTTCTCCGCGACTGCTTGGTTCACGCCGCCCGGCGGTGTATCCGCCGGCGGCGGCAGGATGGAGACCGTTCGCTGATTGACCCAGCGAAACGTGAACCCTTGGGGTAGAAGTTTGCTCAGGATCTCGTTGACGGTGAGACGGCCATGGACCGGGCCGACCATCATTCGTTCTTCATCATCGTCGGTTGGGAAGTAGGCGTATTGCAGCGTGGTCTGCCGAGAGAACGCTTCCAGGGCTTGCGACAGCGGCAGCTTCTCGATGTCGATGGGGTACTGGTGCGTATCCTCCTCCGCGCGCGCCGGAGTGCTACCCCACAGCGCAACGCAGACGAAGACGCTGGCTAGAAACGCCCTTGCCGCAGACTCTTTCGCTTGCCGGTTCATTGCGGGCCGCAGGCCGAACCGTCTCAGCGCTGGTGCCCACGCTGTCCGATACGCACCAAGTCCGGCGACTCATGCACGACCGAAACGTCTGCTGTCTGCCTCACGGTCTCAGCGAATGACAGCGGATCGATGGCATCGAACGCACCGCGTATCTGCCGCTCACTCGTCTGTTCGTCGACGACGATCTTGGTCGAGTTGTACTCGTTGAACTCCGCAACTGCATCGCCAACCGTGTCGCCGAGCGTGAGTACGATACGTGCGCTCGACCAACCCAACTCCCGGTCGGCGTCGACGTGCACGCGGCGCGGCACGGCGGACCCGGACACAGTCAATTGATCATCGGCAACCAGCGACACGCTCGCGAAAGTCGTGTCGCTGTCCGGGCCTGGAGTGACGGTCACCGTACCTTCGCGCATCGTGACCGTGACATCCTCGTCGCGAACTTCCACACCGAACTGCGTACCCGTCGCGGTGACGACGATTCCGCCAGCTTTCACCAGGAACGGACGCGACGGATCCTTCGCAACACGAAACATCGCCTTGCCTTCCTCGAGGCTGATGACTCGCTGCTCGTCACCCATATCGTGATACAGCCGGGTGTAAGGCGCCGCGCTGATGGAGCTGCCGTCGCTGAGCGGCATGCTGCGCCATTCGCTCGCGCGCGTCTGGAATGTGTGATCGAACCACACGATCTTCGCGGCGAGACCGACCACGGCGGTGAGGCCGAGGGCCCCGATGCCAGCTGCGACGCTGACCTTCCAAAGGTTCGCGTGCTTCGAGCGGCGCGCCTTCTTCCCTTCACGCTGCGGCGGCGCCAGCTCCACCACGTTCGAGAACGTGTCCTCGTTCGTGACGAACAGCTTCAGCTTCGCGCTATCGAGCCACGAGTACAGCCGACACATGCGCAGCATCTCCGCGATGTGTACCGGCGAAGTCTTGAGCCACTGCAGATATTCGTAACGATCGGCGATGCTCAGATCGCCACAGTGCCAGCGCAGCAGCCACTCCGCCGCCTGCTCTGCTATCGACATCATGGGCGGGTTTTCGTCGATGCGGTCCGTCATGACAGCTTCCTCAGCGTTGATCCATGTCCTCCAGATCCTCAAGATTCAGCTGCGTCCGCAACTGGCTGTACGCTCTTGTGAGATCGCGCAGCACGACCCGCGGGCTCAATCCCAATCGGTCCGTGATCTGCTTGTAAGTCAGTCCTTCGTTCACGTGGAGCAGCAGTACTTCGCGCTGGCGCGGCGGCAAGCGTTGCACCGCCGCCTGAACGTGCTCGCGTGCGCGGCCGTACGCGACTGCGTTCTCCGGCTCTGCGCCCGGTGCGCTCTGCAAATCTTCCAGCCAGCTGTTGTCGTGCGGTTGACGATGCTGTGCCCGCTCGCGCCATTCGTTGGCGACGTTCGAGGCGATGCGGAATAGATAGCTCTGCGGATTGTCGATAGCGATGTCGTCGCTATAGCGGAGCAGCCGCAGGAACACTTCCTGCGCGAGATCGTCGATCTCCGCGGCCGGCACCGAAGAGCGGCTCGACAACCAATAGCGGATCGGCCGGCGCCAGCGCTGAAACCATGAAATCAATCGACCGTCACGAGGGTCCTGCGCACGCTCTCCCAAGTCACCTCGCGCATCGGACATCGACGCACCCTCCCCATTACTGCACACCAGCAGCTTTTGTTTTGCTCGACCGCTGAATCTGCGACATCGCTCTTCGATCCGTCGCCCCGAGCCGCTCGGGGTCCGCTGAGCAAGAATGTCAAGAAAGCTGAACTGCCTTAAATGTAGACCGCCTCACGTCTCGTGATAAGCCCCTGAATGCTGTTCAGGCGCTGTGATCAATACGTACGCAGGGTTCCAGCCGTATTTTCCTGAACGTTATTGATTAAGTCGCGCGGCAGCGCGCGTCGGTTCTACCGATGCGAAGAATCGGCAGCGCGCTCCGGCACGGTTGGAGTTATGTCAGCGACCGACATCTTGGTGCGCGCCGAGAGCAGCATCAGCGCGGCCGCGTACAAAACGATGACTACGACCAGCCAGCGCAGCCACGTTAATGGCAATGAACGCACGACATAGGCCGCGAGCAGCACGGCAGGAATTCCGCCCAGTGCCAGGCCGAGCGCGGCGCGCAGGTCGTATTTGCGATCGCGGATGAAACGCAGCGCCGCGACCGGCATCAGCACCGCGCACGAGCCCATCATGATCGGGAACGCCGCGATCGGATTCATCCCCAGCAGGCTGACGAGAATCAGACACGGCGCGTACAAGCCGATGCCAAGCGTCATCAGCGCGCCGAGCACGAAGTTGATCGCAACAGCGACGACGAGCTTTGCGCCCGTGAGCTCGAGCGCGGCTCCGCCGCTCGGCAACTGATCGAGATTCATGAGCGCGAACAGAATCGCTGCGACCGAGAGCGCCGCACCCATGCCAAGCTGAATCGCCCGCCGTGGCAGCCTGGCGACAACACCCGCACCCAGCCACGCGCCGATTGCTGAGGCCGCCATCATCGAGACCAGTGTGGCCGGCCCCACGCGCACGACGCCGATGAAGATCAGACCCTGCGCGACCGTGGGCACCATATGACCCACGTTCAGCGTGCCGGGAATCATCTCGTCGGCGACGACGCGACGAAACTTGAAGGCGGCGGTCGTCGGCGCGAACGAGCCGATGCCGAGCGTATCGAAAAAATTCGTAACGAAGCCGATGGCCAGGTGCAGCACACCCGGCTTCGCCGGAGCACCGGCGGATTCGACCCGCGCCATGCGAAACCAGCGCCACGCGCAAAACGCGCCCAGCGCGGCGATCACGGCGAGCAGGATGTGTGCTGTGGTCACGCCGCGCGCCTAGCGTCGGACAGGCGGCCGGGATTTCATCGCGTGTGCCAGAATTCCCTTCACTGTCTCGAGCTCGCGAGCATCGAGCGGCAAGCGCGGCCCGCGCACGACGTAGGTTCCGCGACCGACTTCCGCCTGAACCCACTTGATGAACTGAACGAACTTCGGAACGGTATCGAGCCGCAACAGCGGCAGGAACCAGTTGTAGATATCTCGCGCACGCGCCTTGTCGCCGCGCATTGCCGCCTCGAACAGCGCCACGGACTCCTCCGGGAACGCGTTGACCAATCCAGCGATCCAGCCCTCTGCGCCGGCGGCGACGCCTTCGACGATCGCGTCATCCATGCCCACAAGTATGGTCAGCCGATCGTGCAGCAGCGCTCGGATCGCGGTCACGCGGCGCGCATCGCCGCTGGACTCCTTCACGGCGTGCAGATTCGGATGCTCCGCGGCCAGCTCGACGATCTGCTCCGGCAGAAAATCGGTTTTGTAGGCCGGCGGATTGTTGTAGAGCATGCATGACAGGTTCGTCGCGCCGATGATTGCGCTGACGTGCGCCTTCATCTCCCGCCAATCCGTGCTGTACACGTAGGGCGGCAGCACCATCAGCCCGGCGCATCCTGCTTCCTCGGCGCCGCGTGCAAGCTTGACGGCTTCAGCAGTGCTCAGCGACGCGATCCCGAGTACGACAGGAGCTTGTCGGCCGATGGCGCGCACGCACGTGGCTGCGATCGCGAGCTTTTCGTCGAAGCTCAAGGTCGCGGCCTCGCCGAGCGACCCGCAGCAGACGATGCCCGTGCAGCCGCTGCGAATCAGCCACTCGCAATGACGGACCAGCGCGGCGTGATCGACGGCGCCGCCTGCGTCGAGGTTGGTCGTGATCGCAGGAATGACACCCTTCCAGTTCATCCACCGATTCCCCGTATCTTCGTTTTCATGAATAGCGCCGCGGGCTCATGGGTTCGAGCGCGATCCGCGGCTGCTCGCCGGCGAGCACCTGGCTCACCAGCTGCCCGGTGATCGGCGCCAGGCTGATCCCGAGCATTGCGTGCCCGGCGGCCACGCACAGGTTCGAGTATGGCGCAAATCGACCGATGTACGGTAAGCCGTCCGGCGAGCAGGGACGCAGCCCGGCCCAGGGTCGTACCTGTGCGATGTCCTGGGCTCGAAGGGCGGGAAAGTACTGGGCCGCCGCCGCGGCGATGGCCTGAGTCCGACGCTCGCTGACGGCACGGTCCAGACCGGCGAGCTCCATGGTGCCGCCGATGCGCAGCGCGCCGCCCATCGGGGTCACGGACACGTGCGCTTCGCTGAGAATCGAGCACAGCCGAGGCATCTGCGCTGGCGCAGGCAGCGTGAAGCTGTAGCCCTTGCCACCTTGGAGCAGCAGCTTGCAGCCGAGTGAGCGCAGCACTTGCGCAGACCACGCGCCCGCAGCCACGACGAACTCATCGGCAGCGAGCTCGCCCTGAGAAGTTGCCGCTGCCGCGATCCGTCCGCTCGCAGTTCGCCATGCATCGAGCTGCGTCGACCAGTGGATAGTAACGCCCGACGCGATGACCAGCTCCGTGAGCTTGCGCATCAGCAAGCGCGGATCCATATGCGCATCGAGCGGGTAGAACACCGCGCCCGTAATGTCCATCGTGATACCCGGGTCGATATCGGCAGCGCGCGTCGCGGAAACTATCTCCACCGGCAGATCCAGCTCGCGCGCCCGGCGCGCTGCCCGCGTTTCCTCTTCGAGACCCGCGCGCGTACGACACAGCATCAGCAAGCCGCGCTTCGTCAGCCCGAACGCGTTGTCGCAGCGATCCGCGAGCTTCTCATACAACTCGCGACTGGCGATCAACATGTCGCGCAGGATCGGTCCAGCGCGGTTCGCTTGCTCGCGATTTGCTGCGCGCATGAACTGAACGATCCAGGCCGCGAGCGCCGAATCGAATCGCGGACGAATGTAGAAAGGACTGCCGGGATCGAGCAGCCAGCGCAGACCGAGCCCGATCGCGCCCGGTGCGGCGAGCGGCGTGAAGTGGCTCGTCGCAACAATGCCTGCATTGCCGAACGAGCAGCCGTCGCCACCGGCGCTGTCGCGCTCGATCACCGTGACCTGATAACCGCGCTCGCGCAGAAAGAGAGCGCAGCACAGTCCGACTGCACCGGCGCCGCAGATCAGGACGTGCTTCATGCGCCGGCGGAGCGCGGCGGGCGGATTCCCCAACGGAAGGGATCGTTCGCGTCCAGGCGCAACGTCGCTTCAGCAGTCACGTGCGCGCTGCCCGTGATGAACGGTGCGATCTCGCCGGTGCGACGATCGAGCCAGCGATAGCGCGCGGCGAACACGCTGCCGATCACACTCTCCTGCACCCAGACTTCGTCTTCGGCCAGTTTTCCATCGGCGGCGAGACAGGCGAGCTTGGCGCTCGTGCCCGTGCCGCACGGCGAGCGATCGTATGCCTTGCCGGGACACAGCACGAAATTCCGGCTGTTCGCGCCGCTCGCGGCCGACGGTACGAACATTTCGATGTGATCGACCTCGGGGTAGCCCCCGGCGTTCACAGCCTGGCGCACGCGCCAAGTGAAATCGGTCAGCGCCTCGACGTTCTGCAGATCTATGCGCAGCTCGTGGCGCTCGACCAGGAAGAACCAATTGCCGCCCCAGGCGATGTCGCCGCGCACTTCACCGACGCCCGGCACCTGCACGACGACCTGCTTGTGCTTGCGGAAGCTCATGACGTTGGAGACCGTAACCTGGCCGTCTGCGTGCAGCACCGCGTCCACCGGGCCGACCGGCGTATCGATCTTTACCAGCCCGGGCTGCACCTGTCCGGCGAGCGCGAGCGACGCCACGAGGCCGATCGTGCCGTGGCCGCACATGCCGAGGTAGCCGACGTTGTTGAAGAAGATGACGCCGAAGCGGCAATCGCTGCGGTGGGGCGGACACAGCAGCGCACCGACGACGACATCGGACCCGCGCGGCTCGTTGACGATTGCGGAACGGTAGTGGTCGAACTGCTCACGGAAGCGCACGAGCCGGTCGCCGAGCGGCCCGCTGCCCAGGTCTGGTCCGCCATCCAGCACCAGCCGGGTTGGCTCCCCGCAGGTGTGCGAGTCGATGACGCGCACAACGCTCATATGCACATCCAAATGCACGATCCCCCGCCCTGCCGACTCCATTCGCGGTCGAGCGTAGCGGGGGCCCTCAGGGGCGCGTATGAGACCAAGGTCGTACCTCGCAAGCCAAGCCGGGAGTCATGACCCGGCCCGGCATTCTAGCGAGGATTCTAGGGCGGTGCGGGACGCGCGGCGGGTGGCGGCACAGCGGGCCGCGGCAGCAGGCGGATGATGTCGCGGGACTCGCGCAGGACGATGCCTTTGGTTGCGAGCGAGTCTGCAAACGACGCCGGATCGTCTGCATGAAACACGCCGCGCACCTGCGCCGAGCCCAACGCCGGATCGACGATGAGCTGGACGCGATTGCGTCGGTTGAATTCCTCAGCAGCGGCCGCGACGGTGTCGTTCTCGAATACGAGGCGGCGATTCGACCATGCGAGCTCGCGCGCAGCATCGACATGTCGAGCGACCGGCGGCCACGCGCCGGAAATTTTCAGCTGCTCCGCTGCAGTGAGCGAGACAGCGCCCGAACGTCCCTTGCCGTCGCTGACCAGCACCGTGCCTTCCTCGACCGTCACGATCACGTCGTGCTCGCGGCGGTCGACTGCGAAGCGCGTGCCGGTTGCGCGCACGATTGCCAGGCCCGCTTCAACGATGAACGGACGCGATGGATCCTTCGCGACCTGGAACAAAGCTTCACCGCGGGACAGGCTCAACAGCCGTTGCTGTGCGCCGAAGCGATCGCGCAATTCGGTGTGCGGACCGACGCTGACGAAGCTGCCGTCGTTGAGCGTCATGCTGCGCCACTCGCTCGCCTGCGTCTCGATCGTCGACTCCAGCCACACGCGACCCGACATCGCTCCGGCGACGAGCACGAGTCCGATCGCGACAGCAACGCCCAGCGCACGCACGTGCCAGCTGCTGCGCGTTCGGGTCGGCTGCTGAGGTTGCTCGCCCGACGGCAGCGGGATGACGTTCGACACGTCGTCCTCGTTCGTGAAGAACAGCTGCTTCTTCATCGGGTACAGGATGGAGTAGAGCAGGAAGGTGTGCAGCGTTTCGCTGATGTGCGCCGGCGAAGCCTTCAACCACTGCAGAAAGGCGAAGCGCTCGGCGACGTTCAGATCGTTCGCATGCAAGCGGAGGAACCACTGTGCTGCGTGCTCCCTGATCGACGACTGCGTGCCTTCTTCGGAACGTTCCATACGCGTGGTTACCCTTACACTCCTGTAGACCGCCGCATGAGGAGACGTCAGCCCCGGCGACGAGGATTTTGCCGGAAACTCACCGACGACCCGGGGCGCGACCTGCCCGAAAGGACTAAATTTTCAGCGATATTTTCTACCTGAAGATGTTCTCAGTCGTATGACAGCCGCGGCATCATCATCGCAAGCAGCCGGCTGCGGCTGCGCACACCGCACTTCTTGTAGACCGACGTCAGCTGCGTCTTGACCGTGCGCACGCTCTTGTCGAGCCGCGCCGCGATCTCTTTGTTGCTGAATCCGATGCGCACGAACTGCACCAGCTCACGCTCTGCGACCGTGAGCTCGCCGGGCAGCGCGTGAATCGCATCATGCTTCACCACCTCGTCGGGCTGCACTGCACCGGGCGCGCCCGCGCGCCGCTCCATCACCGACAAACGTTGCAGGGTTGTTTCCAAATGCGGATGCAATCGTTGCAGCAACGCAATTTCGCGCGCGCTGAAGTCGCCCTGCTGCGCTTTGCGCCGGATCTCGATTTCGGAGACGAGACGGTCCGCGTCCCAGAACAACAGCGACGCCGAGTAGTACCAGTCCTCCGCCGCCATGTAGCGCCGGAAAAACTCGGAGTCGCGCAGCTGCTGCAGATCCGTCATTACCTGCGAAAGCCGATAGACCTTGAGGCCGGGGCGCGACAGCGTGAACGCCGGCATCACGTTCACTTCACGCCGACGCTCCAGCCAATCGCGCGAGCGGCGCGCATTCGGCGTGGTCAGAACGCGGGACGCATCCCACGTCTTCGCGAAGTCGATGTAGTCGAGGTGCGCGACGCACGCGTCGTGCGGCATGAGCTCGTCGAGTATCGACAGCAGCGCGCGCCAGAATTCGTGAAAGTCGATGCTCGCGTGCAGGCGCAGCAACAGCGATTCGATGCGCGGATCGTCGAGTGACGGCGCCGCGATCCGCGCCGACCATTCAGGCGCGCGCAGCGTTCCTGCCGCAATTGACCGGTATGCCCCCATGATTCTTGTCGTCGCAGTGAGCGTCAAAGACGCGAGCCCAACAGTGAGACCCCATGTGCTCGCGCGATCATCCCGGTCCACTGCGTGAGGCGTTTCTTGCTTTCGCTATTCTGCTGTGATGAGCAGCGTGTCCGCCGCGAGTCGTCGCACGGCGACGACAGGTGATGTCTTGTCCACAGTCCGCGCAAATGCAACAGGATCGGAAGCATCGAAGCTGCCGCGCACTGGCAGCGAGCGAGCGCGCGGCTCCAGACGCAGCTGTACTTTGTTGCGCAGATTGAACTCTTCGACGGCGTCCGCGAGCGTATCGCCGGCTTTGAACATCAGCTGCCTTTCGCGCCACGCCAGCGCGTAGCGAACATCGATGCGACTCGGCGTCACGGGCCAGGTGTCAGCGATCCGCAGCTGATAGTCCGCGCTGATCGGCACACTCAACGGCTCATCGTCGCTGTCACGCGCCTTCGAGGACTTGGGGTTCTGCGTCACGCGCACAGTGCCCTGGCGCACGGTGACGATCACCTCGCCCTTGCGGCGCGAGACCGCGAACTCCGTGCCCACTGCCCGCACGGCATAAGCATTCGCCTGCACGAGGAACGGACGCGTCGGGTCCTTCGCGACCTTGAAATAGGCCTCGCCGCGCACGAGCGCGATCGAGCGTTCCGCATCACCGATATCCAGAGTCACGCGCGAGTTCGGCCCGAGTTGCAGCTCGCTGCCGTCGGCGAGAGTAACCGTCTTCCATTGGCCCAACTCCGTGTCGACGGAGCGCTCGCGCCAAGCCGTGCCCACGCCGAGCGACAACAACGTCGCGAGCGCGCACGCAGCAACCGCAGCAGCAATCTTCCAACGCAGCGACCCGATGGCGCTTGCGCTCGATCGTTCGCTTTCGCCTGCGAACAGAGGCACGACGTTCGAAGGAGTTTCGCCCGTGAGCGCGCAGGTTAGCTGCGCCCGGCGCAGGTCACCGTCGATACCCGCGACCCGCAGGTATTCGGCGACGTGAATCTGGGATTGCTTCAACCAGCGCAGAAAGCGCTGCCGATCATCGAGCGGGACGTGGGGATCCTTCATGCGCGCAAACCACTCAGCAGCTTCCTGGCTGATCAACTCGCGCTTCCTGTTCTCGCGACGATCCGAGTCGCGGGTTCCTGCGTCGCTCATGGGTATCGACGGCGCCGCGTTCAGCGACGCAGCCGTCTCGTCCTGCTCCCGCCGAGCGGGGTCCCTTATGCCATACGATCGGGCGGGCCGGCAATTCCAACCCCTGGGAGACTACGTATTGCGTGCAGTCAGAGCGGATTGTGCTGAGCGGGCGCTTCGGCTGAGCCGGCTTGTCGCTGCACGATCCGCAGAGTGTCGCCCTCGCGGACCAGCTCAACATCCTCGCCGGCAGCGACGACCATGTTGGCAAAAGCTTCCGGGTCGCCGGCGTCGAAGATGCAGCACAGGTGCAGCCCGGCGACCTCGGGAGCCTCGAGCACCAGCTGCAAGCGGTTGCGACGATTGAATTCG
Organism: Steroidobacteraceae bacterium; assembly: GCA_035606615.1. GTDB lineage: Bacteria > Pseudomonadota > Gammaproteobacteria > Steroidobacterales > Steroidobacteraceae > Steroidobacter. The sequence goes on along the minus strand of DATNFA010000005.1, from coordinate 34,788 downwards.
CGCACCGCCTCGGCAACCGTTTCCTGCTGCAGGATCAGCTGGCCGCGCGCCCAGGCGAGCTCGGTCACCGAGTCGACCTTCTCCCTGCGAAGCTGAATGGCCGGAGCGTTGGCTGGAATCTGTACGCGCTCGTCCTTCACCAGCGCGATCGCGAGCCGCATGTCGATATCATGCTCCAGCATGGCGCCCTGACCGCCCTGGACGACCGCGACCTTTCCTTCGGCCACTATGACGCGAATGCTGTCTTCGCGCCTGTCGACCGCGAAGCGCGTACCGACAGCGCGGGCGAGAAGTCCGCCGGCGTCGACGATGAATGGGCGTGCGGGGTCCTTCGAGACCTCGAACAGCGCTTCGCCGCGCTGCAGATCAACGCGGCGCAGATCGTCGCTGAAATCGACGTGCAGGAGCGTGTTCGGTCCGACGTTCACGCGGCTGCCATCGGCCAGCTGGACGGTGCGGAACTCGCTCAGACGCGTTTCGATCGTATTGCTGGTCAGCGCAACCTTGGAAATAACGCCAACGAGCGCGAGGCAACAGGCGGCCGCCGCAACCATGAATTTCCGGGATACGAACAGCCGCCGCCGCTCCGGCTCCTCGACCCGGACCGACTCGCGCTGCATGAGCGCGATGACGTTCGACCCCAGCTCTTCCGGCGGGAGCGTCGGCACCTTGGCGCGCTTGACGCGGCCGTACAGCTGACACAGCCGCATGAACTCGGCTATGTGGCTCGGCGCCTGCTTGAGCCAGCGCACGAACTTGCGCCGATCGGCCATCGTGAGGTCCCGATCCCGCAAACGGATGAACCACTCGGCGGCCTGGTCGCTGACCGACTGCGCGAGACCCTCGTCATGCTCCTTCATCGCCATGTCACCTATTCTCCATGTCGCCGAGGTCATCCTGCTTGAGCTGCATGCGCAGCTGGCTGTAAGCGCGCGTCAGGTCGCGCAGGATCACCCGGTAGGTCAGTCCCTGTCGTTCTGCGATCTGCTTGTACGTCAACCCCTCGTTTACGTGCAGCAACAGGACCTCCCGCTGACGCCGCGGGAGCTTGTTGACCGCCTCTTGCATGTGTTTGTTCGCCACTTCGCGGGCGATCGTGTTCTCGGGCTCGTCGTTGAACTCCACCTGCAGATCCTCGAGCCAGCTGTCGTCGTGCGGCTTGCGATGGCGCGCACGCTCCTGCCACTCGTTGGCCACGTTGGCGGCGATGCGGAAGAGGTACCCCTGCGGATTATCGATGGCGACATCGTCGCTATAACGCAGCAGGCGCAGGAAAACCTCCTGGGCAAGATCGTCCAGGTCGGCTGTCGGCACGGACGAGCGGTGCGACAGCCATTGGCGAATCGGCTTGCGCCAGCGCTTGAACCAGGTGATCAGGCGGGTGTTGCGCGGATCGTTCGCGGGATCCGAGCTGTGCTGACGCGAGCCAGTGACCGGCTCCGCCGGGTCGGGCTGCTCTTTTTCATCCGGGTCGTTCTGCTGGCGTTCGATCACTAACGGCCTGCGCTGGCGGAATAAATCTGACTCCCTCAGATCTAGACCGGGCGAGAGGCAGGGGTCAGCTCCCCGGCCGTCCCTCTGCGCAGGCCGGGACGCCGCACCGCAGGCGGCGGTGCGTTACCAGTCGGCCGTCGTGAATGGCCGGAGCAGCAGTTCCTTGGAGATCGGCGTGACCTGGCGCAGGCGCTCTTCGTGGTACGCCTTCAGCGCCTGCCGCAGTTGCGCCGCCTCATTCGCTGCGGCCAGCGCGGCCAGCCGATCGATCTCGACGAACACGTCCGCGACGATCTCGCATTCCAGCACGCGCGCGTGATGCAGGCGGTCGTTCATGTTGCGGATGATCTCGACGAACTCCCCCACCCCGGAGCGCGTCGCGATCTGCAGGAACAGCTCGCCGGTCTGGCGAGCCAGCTGTTCGGCGCTGCGCTCCTGGACCGGGACCTCCTCGGTTGCCGCAGTGGGCACAGCCGGCGACTCTGCGGGGTGCTCGGGCCAGCGCGCGACGGCCGCATCGAGGATCGTCTGGTTCACCGAATACAGGCCGAGGATGTCGTCCTCGGACGGCGTCCGCGCGAAGAAGCCGCGCTTCGGTACGGACATAATCATGCGCTCGGCGGCGAGTCGGGTGAGCGCTTCGCGGACCGGCGTCGTGCTGACGCCGAGCTCGTCGGCAAGCACACCGATCTGCAGGAGCTGCCCGGGCACCAGAGTCTGCGCGAGCAACCAGTTCTTGATGCGTTCGTAGACGGCACCTTCGGTCATGGGGTCCTCGTCGCTCTTCCTGGAACCTTCGCTTCCCAGCTGAAGCGGAATCCGTCGCTTCAAAGAGATATGTGCCAGTGTGTTCATGCTTTCACTCTTCTCGCGTCGGCACAGCGACGCGTCCCCGGTTACGAGCGTGGCAGGAATCGGCAGGCGACGATGGGAGCCTTCCCCATTAAATTGAGTGATGGTCATGTCGGCTCCCCTCCCTGGTGCGGGCAAGACTGACTTAATTCCCCGGCAGGCGGAATTGAGCCGATCGGATCAATACGCGCTGTGAGGGAGCGGGCGGGCGGCTGGCTAGGGCCGGGCCCGGCGGCGCTCGTCGTCCTCGTCGGCAGTGGAACGGATGACGTCGCCGAAGGCGATCTGACGGCTGACCAGTGCGTGCACGATGGCCTGGACGCGAGTGGCCACGCCGAGACGGCGCTTCGCATGCTCGATGTGGTTGTGGACGGTGCGCTCGCTGATCCCGAGGATCCGGCCCGCTACCCAGTCGCTCTTGCCTTGCGCCGCCAGCTCCAGGCACTGGCGCTCACGCCGCGTCAGCCCGCGTGGCACGCCATTGCCAGCAGTCGTGTCGGCTTCCCGGCTCAGGGCGGAATACATGTAGCAGGCCATGAGCTGCACGGCGAGATAGCACTCGCTCGCCACCGCAGTCGAATCCGGCACCACCGAGCATGAGGCGCGAAACGCACTCGCCGGCCGCGGCGCGTGAATCGGTACCGTGTAACCGTGCTCGATGCCGAAGCGCCGTGCCTCCGCCATGATCTCCAGCTGCGGCGCCGTCAGCTCGGCGCGGAATTCGTCCGAGTCCCAGAAGAACGGCGTGAGCGAGCGATTCGCATAATGAAAAACGGGATCGACGTAATAGAAGTCGAGCTCGCTGAACGCCCGCACCCACTCGGCGGGATAGTTGTGCAGAACCACTGCGCCGCGCGGCGGCCGCAACAGATCCACATGCGAGCTGCACGAGAAAAACCGGAAGCCGAACCCGTCGAGCGCGCGCTGAAACGCTGTCGCGAGCTCGGCAGCCGGCATGCCGCGCCGGCACTGCTCGATGAAGGAATGTGCGAGATCGAGTTGGTTCACATCCGCTTCCTTTTCGGATTTCCCTGTCGCGCGGCCATCATCGTGAGGCCGCGCGCGAGCTCATACCGACAACGCCGTTTCCGTACGGACCGGGACACCCGCTGAGTTGCCGACAAAGTTTTCTACCAGACCGTTGAGGATACTCACTGAGACATTTCGGCAAAAATGTCCGGCAAGAGGATAAATACGGATTGGTCATTACATCGCGCATTATCACTAGCGCAAGTGTCGGCGACAGAAGACGAGCACCGGCAGTATGTCGGTGCAATCTGTCAAATTGCCTGGAGGATGATCTTGCCCTTGTGCTCGCCGCCTTCCATGCGCGCGTGAGCTTTGCCGGCTTCCGCCAACGCAAACACCGAATCGACCACTGGGCGGATGCGGCCCGCGGCTAACAACGGCCAGACATGCTCGAGCAGCTGATCACGAATCGCGCGCTTGAACTCCGCAGAGCGCGGACGCAGCGTCGAACCCGTGATGACCAGCCGCTGCTGCATGATGCGCATCACGTCGACCTCGCCTTTCGCGCCGCCCTGTGTCGCGATCATGACGAGCCTGCCTTCCGTCGCGAGCACTTGAAGATTTCGCGCCACGTAGCTGCCGCCGACCATGTCGAGCACGACGTTGACGCCGCGGCCGGCTGTTTCCTTGCCAATCTCGGCGACGAAATCTTCGGTCTTGTAGTCGATCGCGCGCCGCGCGCCGAGACTTTCGCAGAAGCGGCATTTGTCGGACGAGCCGGCAGTCGCAAACACCGTGTGTCCGAGCACGGCAGCGAGCTGGATCGCGGTGACGCCGATGCCGCTCGAGCCGCCATGCACCAGCAACGTCTCGCCCTGCTGCAGACGGCCGAACACGAAGACATTGCTCCACACCGTGAACATGGCTTCCGGAAGCGCAGCGGCCTGGATCATGTCGAGCGATCCCGGAATCGGTAATACCTGGCCCGCGTCGACGCGGCAGTACTCGGCATAGCCACCGCCCGCGAGTAGCGCGCACACCGCGTCGCCGGCTTTGAACTCCGTTACACCGGCGCCGAGTGCGTCGATCGTCCCTGACACTTCGAGCCCGGGATATGACGGCGCACCGGACGGCGAAGGATAAAAACCGCGACGCTGCAGCACGTCCGCGCGATTCAAGCCGGCCGCCGCGACTTTGATCAGCACTTCGCCGCGCCCCGGCTCCGGCACGGGACGTTCGGCCAGCACGAGCGCTTCCGGTCCGCCGGGCTGCGGAACGTCGACGACTTTCATGCGCTTTGCGGTCGCGTCCGCCATCAGTTCTTCGCCACGCCTTCGCCTTTCATCGCTTCGAGCGCCGCGAGATCGAGATCCGCGAGCGCGGCTTTCAGATCGTCGATGCTGTCGGCCTGGCCTTCGAGCTTGACCGTGAAACGATCGCCGAGCACCACGGTGTACTCCCCGCGCGAGCTGCCGCGATCCCATTGCTCGTGCACCAGACGACCGTCCTCGTGATAAGTCTTGTCGTAGCCGGTCGCCGTTTCGTTCTCGCCTTCGATGCCGGCCCAGCCCGCGAGCGAGAGCAGCCCCTTCGCGGTGCCAGTGTCCGTGACCTGCAGATCCCACTGGCGGCCGTCGTCGCCCGTGTACGTGGCGCGCGCCTCCGTCATCTGCATGCCCATCGCGCTGTTGCGTTGAGTGGAGAAGTTCGAGCGGTCCTTTCCGCCGAGCGACTCGGGCAGGAACGGCTTGAGACGATCCGGCGCGAGTGCTTCGACGTTGCCGCTGCCGAGCGTCGCGCCCATCATCGCTTTCATCGCTTCGGCCTGCGCATCCTGGTCGCCGGACTTCTGCGCGGCTTCCATCTTCTTACCGGCTTCCTCGACCTGCTTTGCGTACTGTTCGAGCTTGCCGACCGTGCTGTCCTTGTCGAAGGTCGTCTCGCGCGAATCGTGCGACGCGCTGAATGGAGACGAGCCGCGCATCATCATGCCCGCGCCTGTGACGGTGCCCACGATCGCGCCGATCAGGAAGCCGGCGACGATTGCGATGATGACGACCACCGCGGTGTAGCCGCCGGCTCGATCCTGCGGGCACTTCATCGTATGAGGCAGGCCGAGGTACAGCAGGTAGATGCCATAGATGCCGGCCGCGATCGCGATCAGCCAGCCGATGAGCGGCACGATCGCCGCGATCCCGGCGACCCACGATGCCGTGATCGCGTAGGCAATCGTCTTGAGCGCCTGCACTTTGTCTTTGGTGCCGCCGAAAGTCGGCGCAAGCGCGTCGATGATCAGTGCCACGACGTAGATCAGCGCCAGCGACAGCGCGTACTGCAGGACGAGTTGGGTGACCGCGAAGCCAGGCGCGAACCGCGCCACGAGAAGGAACGTGAAGATCGGCGGAATCGCGGCGAGCCAGACGATGTAGCCCTTGTACAGATCCGCGACTGTGGTGGTCTCGCCGGCGATCACCGGCCACTCCGTCTTCGGGGTCAGCAGAATGCCCTTGATGCGTGCGATCAGCTTGTTGAAGTCCACGGCAGGTCTCCCCGTTTATCGTTGTTCGGGCCCCGCGGATTCTACTTCTTCTTCGGCACGTACAGGTCTGTCAAGGTACCTTCGAACGCCTCCGCGGCGAACATGATGGTCTCCGACAACGTCGGATGGGGGTGGATGGTGAGGCCCAGGTCGGCCGCATCGCTGCCCGTTTCGATCGCGAGCGCGACTTCCGAGATCAGATCGCCGGCGTTCGGCCCGACGATGCCGCCGCCGATCACGCGATGCGTCGCCGGATCGAACAGCAGCTTCGTCATGCCGTCGTCACGGCCGAGTGTTAGCGAGCGCCCGCTCGCGACCCAGGGGAATGTGGCCTTCTCGTAGGCTGTGCCCTTCACCTTCGCATCGGTTTCCGTGAGCCCGACCCAGGCAACTTCCGGATCCGTATATGCCACCGAAGGAATCACGCGGGCATCGAAGGCACGCTTCTCGCCGTGCGCGACCTCTGCCGCGAGCTTGCCCTCGTGCGATGCTTTGTGCGCGAGCATCGGCGGGCCTGCGATGTCGCCAATGGCGAAGATGTGCGGCACGTTGGTGCGCATCTGACGGTCGACAGGTACGAAGCCGCGCTCGTTGACGAGCACGCCGGCAGCGTCCGCTCCGATGTTGCGACCGTTCGGGCTGCGCCCGACGGCGATCAGCACGCGGTCGTACGTTTGCGGCTCCACCTTCGGCTCGCCCTCGAAGGTCACGCGCAACCCTTCCTTCGCAGCGTCGACCTTGGTGACCTTCGTCTTGACCATGATCCGCTCGTAGCGCTTGGCGATGCGCCGCTCGAGCGGCCGGACCAGATCGCGGTCGCAGCCCGGCATCAAGCCATCGGTCAGCTCGACGACGCTGACCTTCACGCCGAGCGCGTCGTACACCGTCGCCATTTCCAGGCCGATGATTCCGCCGCCGACGACCAGCATGCGTTGCGGCAGGTCCAGTTCGAGCGCGCCGGTCGAGTCGATGATGCGCGGATCGTCCGGCAGATTCGGCAAGCGGATCGATTCCGACCCGGCAGCGATGATGCAGTGTGCGAAGGACACGCGCCGCGGCGCGCCGTTCCCCGCGACTTCGCCGTTCCGGGAAATTTCAAGCTCGTGCGGCGAGACGAACTTGCCCGTGCCGCGAATCACTTCGACTTTGCGCTGCTTCGCCAGAGTCGCGAGACCGCCGGTGAGTTTGCCGACGATCCTGTTCTTCCAGTCGCGCAGCTTGGCAGCGTCGATCTGGGGCTTGCCAAATTGCACGCCAGCGCTGCCCATCGCTTCTGCTTCCTCGATGACCTTCGCAGCGTGCAGCAGTGCCTTCGAGGGAATGCAGCCGACGTTGAGGCACACGCCACCGAGCTGCGGCCAGCGCTCGATCAGCGCGGTTTTCATGCCGAGATCGGCGGCGCGGAACGCGGCGGTGTAACCGCCGGGACCCGAGCCGAGGACGACGACCTCGAAATCGTAGGACGCGGGCGAAGTCGCGGGCGCGGGTTCAGACGCTTTGGGCTTCTGAGTCTCAGCAGGCTTCGAAGTCTCAGCAGGCTTCGAAGTCTCAGCGGGCTTGGGAGTCTCAGCAGCCTTGGGAGCTTCAGCGGGAGCCGGCTGCTTCGGCTGCTCCGCCGCTGCCGGCTGTTGCCCTTCCACTTCGATGATCGCGCTGCCTTTCGAAACGCGATCGCCCTTCTTCACTGCAACCGATTTCACGACGCCCGCGGCTGACGATGGCACGTCCATCGTCGCCTTCTCGGTCTCCAGCGTGATCAACGGCGTTTCGAGCTGGATCGTGTCGCCGGGCTTGACCAGCACGTCGATGACTTCGACGTCCTTGAAATCGCCGAGATCGGGAACGACTACGCGCGTCACGGCACGGCTTCCAGCAGGCCCTTGACGTCAGCGAGCTTCTCGGCGAGGAACGTGGTGAAACGCACGCCGGCGGCGCCATCGATCACACGGTGATCGTACGCGAGCGTGAACGGCAGGATCAGACGCGGCACGAACTGTCCGTCCTTATAGACCGGCCGCATGCTCGAGCGCGCGACGCCGAGGATCGCAACTTCCGGCGCATTGATGATCGGCGTGAACGACGTCCCGCCGATGCCGCCGAGACTCGACACTGTGAAGCTCGCGCCCTGCATTTCGAGCGCAGACAACTTGCCGGCGCGCGCCTTCTCCGAAAGCGTCGCGAGCTCGCGCGCCAGCTCATAGACGTCTTTCTTGTCCGCGTCGCGGATCACCGGCACCACCAGGCCGTTCGGCGTGTCGGCGGCGAACCCGAGGTGCACGTACTTCTTGAAGACGAGATTCTGACCCGAAGCATCGAGCGAGCTGTTCACCATCGGGAACTCGCGCAACGCCTTGACGCATGCGCGGAGAATGAACGCCAGCGGCGTGAGCTTGACGCCCGCCTTGCTCGCGTCTGCCTTGAGCTTGTTGCGAGTCTCCTCGAGCTCGGTGATGTCCGCTTCGTCCATCTGCCAGACGTGCGGGACGTTGAGCCAGCTCGCCTGCAGGCGCGGACCGGAAATCTTCTGGATGCGGCCGAGCGGCTTGACCTCGACGGCGCCGAACTTGGCGAAGTCGACCTCGGCCACTTTCGGCAAGGCGCCGCCGGCCGCAGGCGTGCCGCTCTTGAGCGCCTGCTTGACCCACGCCTTGACGTCATCGGCCGTGACGCGTCCCTTCGGACCGCTGCCCTTGACCGCCGTGAGATCGACGCCCAGCTCGCGTGCGAATTTACGAATCGAAGGGCTGGCGTGCACCTGCGAGAAGTCGGTTGTAATAGCAACCGGGCCCGGTGCCGTCTGCGGCTGCCGCGCCGGTGCAGGCGAAGGTGCGGGAGCAGCCGGCGCTGGTGCCTCGGCTTTGGGCGCGGGCTGAGCGGGCGGGGTCGCTTGCGCAGCGGCGGGCTTGTTCTCTTCTTTTTTCTTGTCGCCGGCTTCTGCGCCCTCGACCTGCACGATCACGTTGCCCTTCGAAACGCGATCGCCTTTCTTGATGACGACGGCCTTCACCACGCCGGCGGCGGTCGATGGCACGTCCATCGCAGCCTTCTCGGTTTCCAGCGTGATCAGCGGCGTGTCGACGTCGATCTTGTCGCCGGGCTTCACCAGCACGTCGATGACTTCGACGTTTTTGAAATCCCCGAGGTCGGGAACCGTGATGTCTTGCGCCATGACAGCCTATAGCGTGACCGGATTCGGCCGCTCGGGATCGATGTCGAACTTCTTCATGGCCGACTTCACGGTCGCCATGTCCAGCTTGCCCTCGTCGGCCAGCGCGCGCAGCGATGCCAGCACGATGTGCTGCGCGTCGACTTCGAAGTGGCGACGCAGCTGCGCGCGCGAGTCGCTGCGGCCGTAGCCGTCCGTGCCGAGCACGATGAAGCGGCCCGGCACCCACTGCCGGATCTGGTCCGGCACGATCTTCATGTAGTCGCTCGCAGCGATGAACGGCCCGGCGCGATCACCGAGAACCTGGCGCACGTAAGGCTGCTGCGCGGGTTGATCCGGATGCAGCAAGTTGCGCCGCTCGACGTCGAGCGCTTCGCGCCGCAGCTCCGAGTAGCTCGTCACGCTGAAAATGTCCGCGGGCACGCCATAGTCGCGCTCGAGGATCTCGGCCGCAGTCATTACCTCGCGCAGGATCGTGCCGGAGCCGAACAGATTCACGCGCACCTTGCCGCGCCCGCCGGCGTGCAACAGGTACATGCCTTTGAGAATTCCCTGCTCCGCGCCTTTCGGCATCGCCGGGTGCGCGTAGTTCTCGTTCATCGCGGTGATATAGAAGAAGACATCTTCCTGCGCGGCGAACATGCGGCGCAGACCGTCCTGGATGACGACCGCGAGCTCATAAGCGAATGCCGGGTCGTACGCGACGCAGTTCGGCACCGTCGTCGCCAGAAGCTGGCTGTGCCCATCCTGATGCTGTAATCCCTCGCCCGCGAGCGTCGTGCGCCCGGCCGTACCGCCCACGAGGAAGCCGCGCGCCTGGCTGTCGCCGCCGGCCCAGATGAAGTCGCCGACGCGCTGGAAGCCGAACATCGAGTAATAGATGTAGAACGGCACCATGTTGACGCCGTGATTGGCGTACGCCGTTCCCGCCGCGATGAACGAGCACAGCGCGCCGGCCTCGTTGATGCCTTCCTCGAGGATCTGTCCCTTCTTGTCTTCCTTGTAGAACATGAGCTGGTCCGCGTCCTGCGGCGTGTACAGCTGGCCCATCGACGAATAGATGCCGACCTGGCGGAACATGCCTTCCATGCCGAAGGTACGCGCTTCGTCCGGCACGATCGGCACGACGTGCTTGCCGATGTTCTTGTCCTTCACGAGCATCTGCAGGATGCGCACGAGCGCCATCGTGGTCGAAAACTCGCGATCGCCGGAAGACTGCAGCAGCGAATCGAACGCTTCCAGCGACGGCACTTCCAGCGCCGGAGCCTTGGCAGTGCGTTGCGGCAGGTAGCCGCCGAGCAGCTTGCGGCGTTCGCGCAAGTACTTCATCTCCTCGCTGTCTTCGGCCGGCTTCTTGAACGGCGCGTTGGCGATCTCCTCGTCGGAGATCTGCATGAAGATGCGATTGCGGAATTCCTTGAGCGCCTCGTCGTCGAGCTTCTTCTGCTGGTGCGTGATGTTCTGGCTCTCGCCCCAGCGGCCCATCATGAAGCCTTTCACCGTCTTCGCGAGAATGACGGTCGGCTGGCCCTTGTGGGTCACGGCCGCGTTATAGGCGTTCCACACCTTCTTGTAGTCGTGGCCGCCGCGATTCAGCCGCCAGATGTCGTCGTCCGACATGGTCGCGACCATCTCCTTCAGCTCGGGATACTTGCCGAAGAAGTTCTCGCGCGTGTACGCGCCGCCCTTCGCTTTGAAGTTCTGGTACTCGCCGTCCACGCACTCTTCCATCACCCTGCGCAGCAGGCCCTTGGTGTCGCGAGCCAGCAGCGGATCCCAGCGCGAGCCCCAGATCACCTTGACGACATTCCAGCCGGCGCCGAGGAAGGCGGCTTCCAGCTCCTGGATGATCTTGCCGTTGCCGCGCACCGGACCGTCGAGGCGCTGCAGGTTGCAGTTGATCACGAACACCAGGTTGTCGAGCTGCTCGCGCACCGGCATCGTGATCGCGCCCATCGATTCCGGCTCGTCCATCTCGCCGTCGCCCAGGAACGCCCAGACGCGGCGATCGGACGGCTGCACGATGCCACGATGCTCGAGGTAACGCTGGAAGCGCGCCTGGTAGATCGCCATCATCGGCCCGAGACCCATCGACACCGTCGGGTACTGCCAGAAGTCCGGCATGAGCCACGGGTGCGGATACGAGCTCAGCCCGTCCGGGCTCGCGACTTCCTTGCGGAAGTGGCGCAGGTTGTTCTCGGTGAGGCGGCCTTCGAGATAAGCGCGCGCGTAGATGCCCGGCGACGCGTGGCCCTGGATGTACACCATGTCGCCCGGATGCTTGTCCGACGGCGCGCGCCAGAAATGATTGAAGCCCACCTCATAGAGGGTCGCAGCCGACGCGTAGCTCGCGATGTGGCCGCCGTACTCGGAGCTCTGGCGGTTCGCCTGCACGACCATTGCCGCCGCGTTCCAGCGGATGTACGACTCGATGCGCCGCTCGATCGTGCGGTCGCCGGGATACTCCTTCTCCTGGCCGGGCGAGATCGTGTTGAGGTACGCGGTGTTCGGCTTGAACGGCAGGTAGGTGCCGGAGCGCCGCGTGAAGTCGATGAGCCGTTCCAGCAGAAAATGCGCCCGCTGTGCGCCATGCACCTTCAGTACCGAGTCCATCGACTCGAGCCATTCCCTGGTTTCTTCCGGATCGAGATCGTCAAACGGCGAGGCTTCGGGCATGTCGGGTGTGCTGCTGGATGAGGCCGCGTATGATCGGAGTTTGAAATTTTCAGGTCAAGGAACGTCGTGTGGTGGAATTGCTTCCCGCAGGGCGCGACATTCGCGTCGTCCAGCCGAAAGCGAAGCTCGATGCGCGCACGCTGCAAAAGCACGACGCGGCCATCGTCGTCTGCTCGCGGGAACGCGCCGAGGAGGCACTCGGCAAGCTCCCCTCCGCAACGCTCTGGCAGCGGTTATATCGGGATGCGCGCAGCCAAGGTCAAGTCGGCCTCCTGAGTGCCCGCATCACGCCGGACGCCATCCCCGTCGTGGTCGCCTTCGCAAAAAATACAGCGTCGGCCTTTGAACGCCTGCTGCTCGGTGCGCGGGCCTGGAAGGAGCTGAAACCGCCCGCGCGCGCTCGCGTGCTGATCGCGACGCAGGGTCTTGACGAGGAAGCGGGCACTGCCGCAGTCGAGGCGGTGCTCGCGGCATCGCTGGCTGCATCTGCCCCGATGCCGGTCATGAAATCGAAGCAGCCGAAACGATCCGCGCCCGCTTCGTTCGCGTTGCTAATCAACGGCTCTGAGCTCGATACCGCTCGCACGATCGCCATCGATCGCGGCAATCACATCGCACGCTGGCTCACCGCCCTGCCGCCGAATGTGCTGAACACGAGCGGCTATCGGCGGGCGCTGCGCGATCTCGCGCGCCGTGAAGGCTGGCAGTTCGAGTTCCTCGACGAAGCGTCGCTGCAACGGCGGGGCGCCGGAGCGTTTCTCGCCGTCGCACGGGCCAATCAGCAACGCGATGCGGGAATCGTGAGGCTGCGCTACCGCGCTCCGCAAAGAAAGAAGGCGCGGCGACTCGCGCTCGTCGGTAAGGGGATCTGCTTCGATACCGGCGGCATCAATCTGAAGACTCACAAGAGCATGTACGACATGCATACGGACATGCAGGGCAGCGCCGTTGCAGTCGGCACGTTGCTGGCGCTCAGCGAATTGAGCGCGCCGTACGACATCGACTGCTGGCTCGCGATCACCGAGAACGAAATCGGCGCGCGGGCATTTCGGCCGCAAGAAGTGGTCAGCGCTGCAAACGGCGTGACTATCCAGGTCGCGCACAGCGATGCCGAAGGCCGCATGGTGCTGGCGGATACGCTCGCAATCGCCGCACGCGAGCGCCCGGAGCTGATGATCGATTTCGCAACGCTCACCGGTGCGTGCGTCAACGCGCTGACCGAGCGCTACAGCGGCGCGTTCACGAATCGTCCGCAGTGGCACGAAGCCATTCGCGCTGCAGGCACTCGCAGCGGCGAGCGCGTATGGCCCTTCCCGATGGACGAGGACTACGACAGCGACCTGGAGTCTGCGATCGCCGACGTCCTGCAATGCACGCCGGACAGCAAGGGCGACCACATTCTGGCAGCGCGCTTCCTGAGCCGGTTCGTCCCGGAGCAGGTGCCCTGGATTCACATCGACCTGGCCGCCAGCAATCGCAGCGGCGGTCTCGGCCACGTTCCGACCGATATCACCGGCTTTGGCGTGCGATACACGGTAGAGTTGCTGAACAGCGGCGGACTCCTGGAAGCATGACGAGATTGCGGATCCTTCGGCCGGACGATTGGCACTTGCACGTGCGCGACGGCGCGCAGCTCGCCAGTGTCCTGCCCTTCACGGCACGCCAGTTTGCGCGCGCGATCATCATGCCGAACCTCAAGCCGCCGGTTACGACGGTGGCGCTGGCCGCTGCATACCGCGACCGGATTCTCGCGGCGCTGCCGGCCGGCGCGTGCTTCGAGCCGCTGATGACGCTGTACCTCACAGATACAACGTCACCCCAGGAGATTCGCGCAGCTCGCAGCAGCGGCTTCGTCTTCGGCGCCAAGCTCTATCCGGCGGGCGCGACCACGCATTCGGACGCCGGCGTCACGGCGATCGAGAAGATCTATCCCGCGCTGGAAGCGATGCAAGACTGCGGGCTCGTGTTCCAGGTGCATGGTGAAGTGACTGGCGGCGACGTGGATGTGTTCGACCGCGAGCGGGTCTTCATCGATCGCATCCTGGCAAAAATCGTCGAGCGCTTCCCCAGCCTGCGCGTCGTGTTCGAGCACGTGACGACGCGCGAGGCTGTACAGTTCGTCAAAAGTGCCCGGCGCGGCGTTGGCGCAACGATCACGCCGCAGCACCTGCTGCTGAATCGAAATGCGCTCTTTCAAGGTGGCATCCGCCCCCACAACTATTGCCTGCCGGTGCTGAAGCGCGAGCACGACCGCCGTGCGCTCATCGAGGCGGCGACCAGTGATGACGCCCGCTTCTTTCTAGGCACGGACAGCGCACCGCACGCGAGACATACCAAGGAAACGGCGTGCGGTTGTGCCGGAATATTCTCTGCGCATGCGGCCATCGAGTTGTACGCGGAAGCATTCGAGCAGGCCGGTCAGCTCGACCGCTTGCAAGCGTTCGCCGCCGAGCGCGGCGCCGACTTCTACGGCCTGCCGCGCAATCGCGACTCCATCACGCTGGAACGTGCCGCATGGTCGCCGCCGGCTGCGTATCCTTTCGACAAGGACGAGTTGGTGCCATTTCGCGCCGGCGAGCAGCTCGCGTGGCGAATGATCGAGGAGCCGCGTGAGTGAGCGAACGGTTGCCCCTTGCCAGCCGCTTTCGCGGTTTCATGCCCGTCGTGATCGACGTCGAGTGCGGCGGCTTCAATCCGAACACGGATGCGCTGCTGGAAATTGCGGCGGTGCTGATCGAGCTGCAGCCGGACGGCCGCCTCGCGCCGGGTGAGAGCTGGCGCTTCCACGTTCAACCCTTCGAAGGCGCCAAGTTCGAAGCCGCGTCGCTCGCCGTCACCGGCATCGACCCGTTCCATCCGCTGCGGCCGGCGATCGCCGAAAAGGAAGTGCTCACCAAGCTGTTCAAGGAAGTGCGCCGCGCGATGAAGGAGAACGAATGTACGCGCGCGATCCTGGTCGGTCACAACGCATACTTCGATCTGAACTTTCTCAACGCGGCCATCGCGCGCACGCAGATCAAGCGCAATCCGTTTCATCCCTTCTCGAGCTTCGACACAGCGACGCTCGCCGGAGTGGTCTACGGCCAGACGGTGCTGGGCAAGGCGTTGCAGGCGGCGGGAATCGGCTGGGATTCGAGCGAAGCGCACTCCGCTGCGTACGATGCGCAGCGGACGGCAGAGCTGTTCTGTCAGGTCTGCAACCGCTTCAACGACAGTGTGATGCGCGGTTGAGTCGGGCTAATGCCCGACCTAGGACGGACCGACCAGCTTCTGCAGCTCGCCGCTCTTGTACATCTCGAGGATGATGTCCGAGCCGCCGATCAGCTCGCCGTTCACGTACAGCTGCGGATAAGTCGGCCAGTTGGAGTACTGCTTCAACGCATCGCGCAGCTCCGGATCCTCGAAGATGTTGACGTGCGAGAACTGGGCGCCGACCGCGCTCAGCGCCCGCACCGCCGCGGCCGAAAAACCGCATTGGGGGAAATCCGGCGTGCCCTTCATGTAGAGCACCACGGGACTGCCGGACAGCTGTGACTTGATTCGCTCGATAACGTCCACGGCTCAAACCTCGGAAGAAGAAATTGACTGCTTGCGGCTCTGGTTGCGACCTTGGGCCCGCTCGCAGACGGCGCGCCGTTCCTCGTCGCCGAGACGCGACCAGACCGCGATCTCCTCGATCGTGCGCCCGCAACCGATGCAGACCTTCTGCGCATCGAGCGTACAGACGTTGATGCAGGGAGATTCGACGCGCGGGAGGGGAAAGGCAGGGTGCGTCATGGCAATGGGACCAGCGTTGAATTATGGGGATCGCTCGCCTATTCTTCAAACGCTTTTTGGGTCCTATTTCCGACCCGCAACCCCTAAAAACATCAAGTAGAACACCAAGAAACGCCGTAGAAGGAGATCTCACGATGCATCCGTTCACCACCGTCCGAGGCGCAATCACGACCGCGTTCGTGCTTGCGATCGTGATCTCGCTGATCCTCTCCGCTACCGCCGGCGGCGGCGACGCGATTGGCTTCCATCACTTTACGCTCGATCGCTGGTTGCACATCGTTGCGGGCGTCATGTGGATCGGCCTGCTGTGGTACTTCAACGTCGTCCAGACCCCGGGCATGGCGGATGCCGCCGCCGACAAGGGCGGCCCGGGCGGCGCTGGCGTCAACAAGTACATCGCGCCGCGCGCACTGTGGTGGTTCCGCTGGGCCGCGGTCTTCACCTGGCTCACCGGCGCGTACTACCTGTTGTTCGGCTATGGCGGCACGCCTGTCATGCACAAGGCTCTCACGTTCCAGCCGGGCTTCGTGACTATCGGCGTGGGCGCGTGGCTGGGCACGATCATGCTGTTCAACGTGTGGGTCTTCATCTGGCCGAACCAGAAGAAGATCCTCGGCATCGTGCCAGCGACCGACGATGAGAAAGCGAAGGCGCGCAAAGTTGCGCTGTACGCATCGCGCACCAACTTCATTCTGTCCGTGCCGATGCTGATGTGCATGGGCGGCCAGAGCCACGGCCTGCCCTTCTGACCGAGGCCATGAACGGACCCGATCCCACGTATGTCTCGCAGACCGTCGCGACAGCGCTGCGCGAGGACGTGGGCTCGGGTGATCTGACCGCGCAGCTCATTCCAGCGGATCGAAGCTCCCGCGCTACCGTCATTACGCGCGAGGACGCAGTCCTGTGCGGGACCGCGTGGTTCGACGAAGTGTTTCGCCAGATTGATCCGCGAGTGCGCGTGACTTGGTCGACGCGCGACTGCGATCGCGTTCGGGCCAATCAGCAGCTCTGCACGCTCGAAGGTCCCGCACGCTCCTTGCTGACGGGTGAGCGAACCGCGCTCAACTTCCTCCAGATGCTGTCCGCGACCGCGACCGTGACGCGCAAGTACGTCGACACGGTCGAGGGCACGAAGTGCCGCATTCTCGACACACGCAAGACGATCCCAGGTTTGCGAGTCGCACAGAAATACGCAGTGCGCTGCGGCGGCGGCACCAATCATCGCATCGGTCTCTTCGATGCGATCCTGGTGAAGGAGAACCACATCGCTGCAGCCGGCTCGATTGCGGGCGCGGTGTCTGAGGCGCGCCGGCTCAACTCGAAAGTGTTACTGGAAGTGGAGGTCGAGAACCTGACGCAGCTGCGCGAGGCGCTGGATGCGCGAGTCGACCGTGTCCTGCTCGACAACTTCCCGCTCGAACAGATGCGGGAAGCAGTGAAGGTCACGCGCGGTCGCACGGAGCTCGAAGCATCGGGCAACATGTCGCTGGAGACGCTGCGCGCTGTGGCGGAGACGGGGGTCGACTTCATCTCGGTCGGCGCTCTCACGAAGCACGTCCGCGCCGTCGATTTGTCGATGAGATTCGCCTAACCGGCGGCGAGTTTCATGACCCGCTGCGGGGTCGCGATCGCATAGCCCTGCGCGTAATCCACTCCCAGGCTGCGCAGCATTTCCACGATCTCCATGTTCTCGGCGAACTCCGCGATCGTCTGCTTGCCGGTGAGATGCCCGATCTCGTTGATCGAGCGCACCATCTCACGATCGATCGGGTCGTGCAGGATCTCCTTGACGAAGCTGCCGTCGATCTTCAGGAAATCGACCGGGAAGTGCTTGAGGTAGCCGAACGAGGACAGGCCCGTGCCGAAGTCGTCGAGCGCGAAGCGGCAGCCGAGCTCCTTCAGAGCGTGAATGAAGCGGTTCGCCTGCGAGAAGCTGGCGATCGCCGCGGTCTCGGTGATCTCGAAGCAGATCTTCGAGGCATCGATGCCGCTGCGATGGAAGTGATCGATCACGAACGGCAGGAACTTGTCGTCGCCGAGGCTCTGGCCGGAGAGATTGATCGAGCACAGCTCCAGCTTCTCGCGCTCGTCCGCTTCCGAGACCAGCCAGCGCAGCGCGTGTTCGATCATCCAGCGGTCGATGTTGGGCGTCAGGCCGTAGCGCTCGGCCGCAGTGATGAACTGGTCCGGCGTGACGATCTTGCCCGCCTCGTCGCGCATGCGCAGCAGCAGCTCGTAGTGCAGGCCGTGCTCTTGCGGGTTCTGCAGCGGCAGGATGACCTGGCGGAAGATCTCGAAGCGGCCGTCTTCGAGCGCATTGTTGATGCGCGCCGCCCATTGCATCTCGCGCCGGCGCCGCATCAGGTCGATGTCGTTTTCCTGGAAGCTGTAGATGCGGTTGCGGCCATTTTCTTTGGCTGCCGCGCAAGCGCTGTCGGCCGCCGAGAGGAGTGCCGCGACGTCCTCGTTCTCCGGCGAGATCGGCACCACGCCGATGCTCGCGCCGAGCCGGAACGTGCGTTCCTCCCACACGAACTTGTAGTTGCGGATGGCCTCGCGCAGCGATTCGGCGTTGCGCACAGCCTCTTCGAGTGAACAGCTCTCCAGCAGCACGCCGAACTCATCGCCGCCCAAGCGCGAAACCGTGTCGCGCCAACGGATCTTCGACTTGAGCAGCGCGCCTACCTGACCGAGCAGCGCATCGCCTGCGCTGTGGCCGCAGTTGTCGTTGATGATCTTGAACTGATCGAGATCGATGTGGCACAGCGCATACGACGCCTCGCGCGCCCGCGCGCTCTTGATCGCGCGCTCCAGACGCGACTCGAACTCGCGCCGGTTCACCAGCCCCGTCAGGATGTCGTGGCTCGCGTGATACGACAGCTTGCGGTTCAGCTCGCGGCTTTCGCTGACGTCATGGAACACCAGCACGCCGCCGAGCACATTGCCGGCGCTGTCGCGAATCGGCGAGGCGCAGCTCTCGATGTACAGCTCGTTGCCGTCACGCCGGATGAGCAGCGTCGGGCGCACGCTCTTGATCGCGCGCGTGCGGCGGATGGAGACCGCCAGCGGATTTTCCAATGGCTCGCAGGTCTCCTCGTGAAAGCTGCGGAAAATCTCGTCGACGATGCGCCCCTGCGCATGCTCCAGGCGCCAGCCCGTCAGTTGCTCGGCGACTGAGTTGAGATACTCGATACGGCACTTGGAGTCAGTGGTGATGACGCCGTCGCCGATCGACTGCAGCGTGATCTGCGCGCTCTCCTTCTCCTTGAACAGCGCGTCCTCGAACAGCTTGCGCTCGGTCACGTCCAGATCTACGCCGACGATGCGATGAGCACGGCCCTGCTCGTCGACGCGAGCCTTGGCGCGGCTCACGACCCACAGCCACACGCCGTCGCGGTGCCGCAGCCGATGCACGCTCTCGAACAGGGGCTCGATGCCCGCGAGGTGGTCGCGCAGCGAGGCACGCACGCGCTCGAGGTCGTCCGGATGCACCAGCTGTTGCCAGTCGGTCAGCGGCTCGACCTCGTCGTCGCCGTAGCCGAGCATGGATTTCCAGCGCGGCGAGAAATACGTGGTCTTGCGATCCAGGTCGAAATCCCACAACCCGTCGTTCGCGCCATGCAGCGCGAGCGCATCGCGCTCCTCCAGCTGCTTCAAATGCCGCTGATAGCGCACCCGCTCGATACCGGTGGCGTAGCTCGAGCCGAGCAGCTTCAACATCAGGTGCAAATTGGCATCCCAGCTGTCGCGCGGCAGTGTCGAGCACAGCGCGATGAAGCCGCCGGTCTTACCCTGGGTCGCGAAGCCGATGATGAGCGCCGCACCGACGCGCATCGCTGCGAGCTGCGACGCGTCGGGCGCGAGATCGGGGCGCGGCTGCGACGTGTCGCGGATCTCCACGACGCGCAGATGCTCCAGCCGATTGCGCAGATACGGGAAGCGTTCGAGCGACTCGCCGCGCAGCGTCTCGGGATTGAACGTGGCGAACAGACCGGTCACGCCGACGACGTGCTCGATCACGGCATGCGCGGTATCGAACGAAGCGATCAGCAATGCGTCGAGTCCGGCAGCTTCGCGCAGCGCTTCGAGGTTCAGGCGCACGAGCGCGTCGGCGTGCTCGCTGGCGAGATTCTGGAAATCGATCGCGGCCTTGGTGAGCAGCACATCCAGCCCCGCCTTGCTGCGGCGGTGGCCGGCATGCGACGGGAACAGCGCGTCGGCGCTTCGCAACGAGGCGGATATCGCCCCGGGTCGGCTCGGTGGGCTCGGTTGACTCGACACTCTTCTGCCCGCGGTATCAGCGGCGCCAGGGCTTCGAACCCAACGCAACGTGGGTGTTGTTCTTCATCCCCATCCTCCCGTCTGCCATCGCCTCCGCTCGTCTTTGTTGGATGGCAGCCGGCCCGATTGTGTCACAGGGAATATGCAGAAGAAAGCGCAGAGCGCTGGCGAATAAAGGGTTTTCCCTCAGCGCTCGCTCACTGTGACCGGCGGCGGATTGCGGACGATCAGCCACCGCACCCCGAACAGGTCAACGATGCCGACCCATAGGCGATTATGCAGCCCGTATTTCGATGCGCCGCGCGTGCGCGGACGATGGCGCACAGGGACGGAGATGACCTTCGCCCCCGCTCTCTGGAACAGCGCCGGCAGGAAGCGGTGCATGTGATTGAAGCGCGGCAGCTCGAGAAATGTCGCCCGGTGCAGCAGCTTGATGCCGCAACCCGTATCCGGCGTGCCATCGCGCAACAGCCGACCCCGTACGGAATTGGCGACACGCGACGAGACTTTACGCAGCCAGGTGTCTTTGCGCGCCGCCGAGCGATTGCCCATGATGAGCCGCAGCGCCGGATCGCCGGTTCGCAGCGCCTCCAGCAGCACAGGAATATCGGCAGGATCGTTCTGACCGTCGCCATCCAGCGTCGCAATCCAGTCGGCGCGAGCTGCGCGCACGCCTGTCCAGACCGCCGCACTTTGGCCGCTGCGACGCGAGTGCTGCAGCAGCCGCAGCTCCGGGATCCCGCCATCGCGTGCGGCGCACGCCGCGGCCGCAGTAGCGTCGGTGCTGCCGTCGTCCACGAAAATGATCTCGAACGGCGCGTGCGCAGCGAGCGCGACTTGGATCTCGCGCGCGAGCGGCTGCACGTTTTCAGCCTCGTTACAGACCGGGATGACGACGGAGAGCTTCATGGCGGGTGCGCAGTATACTGCCCTCATGAGCGAGGACCATCACGCACACGATCATCACGACCACCCCCGTGGCAGCAGCACCCTGCTCGGCGTGGCGCTCGCGCTGACCGGCGCTTTCATGCTCGTGGAGTTCGCCGGCGGCATCCTCTCGCGGTCGCTCGCCTTGATGGCCGACGCCGGTCACATGCTCACCGACACGGCTGCACTGGCGCTCGCCTGGGCTGCGACGCGAATCGCGACTCGACCTGCCGATCGACGTCGCTCCTTCGGGTATCAGCGGCTGCGCGTGCTCGCCGCGTTCGTCAACGGTTGCGCGCTGCTGTTCATCGTCGCGTGGATCGCAATCGAAGCCGTGCAGCGCCTCCTGAGTCCGGTGGCCGTCAACGCAACAGCGATCCTCTGGATCGGCGGACTGGGCTTGTGCGTGAACCTGGTTGTCTTCGCGATGCTGCGACGGGGCGACTCGCACGACCTGAACATCTCCGCGGCGACGCTGCACGTGTTCGGCGACCTGCTCGGCTCAGCGGCCGCGGTGCTCGCCGGCCTCGTCATCTTGTTCACTGGCTGGCTGCCGATCGATCCGCTGTTGTCGTTGCTCGTGTGCGTGCTGATCGTACGCAGCGCGTGGGCGCTGGTGGGCCGCTCGGCGCACATTCTGATGGAGGGCGCGCCGGACTGGTTGGATATCGGCGAGCTGCGCGACACGCTCGAGCAGCGCATTCCGGCGATCCGCGACGTCCATCACGTGCACGCCTGGCTGGTCGGGCCAAAAGAAACGCTACTCACGATGCATGCATCGGTGACCGCAGCAGCCGATCACGCGGTCGTGCTGAAGGATGCGAAGGCACTGCTCGCCGAGCGCTTCGGCATCACGCACGCCACGATCCAGATCGAGATCGAGGAGTGCGTCGACGAGGACTGCTTGGGAGAGAAGCAAGCGGCTAGCGGTTAGCGGTTAGCGGCCAATGCAGCGGCTGCGTCCCGATACGTCTGCAGCATCCTGCGCTCCAGCTCGCGTTGCGCAGCTTCCATCTCTTCGTCGTTCAACTTCTCGGGCGGGAAATACGGTTCGCCGATCGCGATAACGACTTTGGCGAACGGCGGCGGGATCACGAACTTGTCCCAGGTGCGCAGGATCCATGCGGGTTTCGCGGCGTAAGCGATCGGCACCACAGCCTTGCGACTGATCTGCGCGGTGAAGATCGCGCCGGGCTTGAACTTGAACCGCGGCCCACGCGGTCCGTCCGGCGTGATGCCGGGAGAAATCCCCTCCTTGACGATTGCCTGATAAACACCGCGCACCGCGCGCATGCCGGTGTATGAGCCCGAGCCGCGCACGACGTGCGCGCCGTACAGCTCCGCGAGCATCGTGGGTGCCTGACCGTCGACCGACGGCGAGATCATGAAACCCGTCTTGAGCTCGGCACGCCGATCCGCGATGAAGCGCGCACACATCAACAAGTGCTGATGCCAGAACACCGGCACGACGGCGCCCTGCTCACGGACCAGCGTGGTCAGCCGGTCGAGATTGACGAAGCGCAGCCGGCACGTGCGCCACAGCGTCTCGATGACCACGTAGGCGAGCAACGCCGCAGCCCTGTAGAGGACCATGCGGGCGGGCGTCAGTCGGCGCTGCGATTTGGTTCGGTGCGGTCTCACGGTCACGGGCAGCCCACAAGCAAACGCCGCGCGAGGCGCGGCGTTGCGCTCGACTTTGCCACACACGCGGCGACACGGTAAAGCCGCTCCTAGTTCTTTCGGCCAGTGCGAGCCGTAGGAAGCGATGCACAGAACATGAGTGCAGGCTCAACTGCGAACCGAATCATCAGGAGAAATGTCATGACCAGCATCACTTCGCAAACCAAGCGGCTCACGCGTGCGGGCATCGCAGCGTTCGCTGTCTGTACATCGCTGATCGCTTTCAACGCTTCTGCCGAGGCCAAAGTGAAGACGCAGTCAGTCAGCTACGCTGACCTCGACCTGTCGAAACCCGCCGGCGCGCAGACGCTGTACAAGCGCATCAAGGCAGCGGCCCGGCATGTCTGCGGACCGGTAGACAACTACACGTTCGTGACGCCGTCGAAAGCGTTCCGCCAGTGCTACGAGCAGGCGATCGCCGATGCAGTCGCCCAAGTGGATCGTCCGTCGCTGACGGCACTGCACAGGGAAGAGGCGCGACCCGCCCGTGGCTGAAAGCACGCGCAGCACGAGCCAGCCGCACCCGCCGCGTCCGGATGCACTCCGGACGCGCGGGTCCGGCTCGGCCGCTGCGAGCGCCGGAGGGCTCATGACAGAGATTGCAAGAGAGGGTGACTTGGCGCTCAATGACTCCGCGCACTGGGTACAGCAGCGACCTCCGGCCTTGTGCTCGGTGGTCGTGGAGCAGCCGATGGCCAACCCCGACGCCCACCTTGTCGCGCCGACAGCGACCGTGCCGCCCGGCATGGATCGGGCTGCGGTCGAAGCCCTTATCACCAAGCACTACACCGGGCTCAGGCTTCTCATTCAGCGTCGCGTCGGCGATGCCGACGTGGCGGCTGACATCCTCAACCAGGCTGCCTGCACCGCGTGGGAGAAATGGCAGACGGGACAAGTGCGCCGGCCAGAGGAAATCGGCGGCTACATCTTCCAGGTGGCGATGAACCTGCTGCGCAATCGTCGTCGCAATGTCGCCGAGCGCGCGGATCGACGCGTCGAACCCGATGTGCTCGAGCAGCTGCCCGCCGACGCGACCGATCGCTGGCTGGAAAGCAAAATCGCGGCGCGCGTCAAGCGCATCCTGCAGGACCTCCCATCGCGGCGCGACCGCGAGATCCTCGTCCGCTTCTATCTGCAAGAGGAAGAGAAGGAGGCCATCTGTCGGGACCTGGCGCTCGCGCCCGACCAATTCGACAAGGTTTTGCATCGCGCGCGAGCGCGGCTCAAGGAACTGCTCGAGGGCTCCGGTCTGCAGCGATCCGACTTCTTCATGCTCTGCCTGTGAACCGCATCAGGGGAAAGCAACATGCAAACGGACACTCGCCTTCAGGATGATCCCGGTCTCGCCAGTCGCTACCTGGCTGGGCAACTGTCGCCGCGCGAGCTGCAAGCGTATGAGCAGCACCTCCTCGAGAGCCCCGATGCGGTCAGGGAGCTCGAAGCCACTGCGCGCATGAAAGTCGGTTTGGCAAACCTGCGCAACACCGGGCGGCTGGCAGAGCTGTTGCAAGCCCGGCCCACGCTGCGCTCGTGGTGGCCAGAGCTCGCCGCAGCAGTAGCACTCATCGTGATTGCGGTCGGACTCTGGCGCGGCGTCGACTCGCCGCACGATGCAACGCTGGTCGCAACGGCGAACGACCTGCTCGACCGTTCAGGACGCCCGCTCGCGTCGGGTTCGACCTACGCATTGCTGCGCAGCCGCTCAGCTGCATACGACGCCGTAATCGAGCTGCCACCGGATCCGCGGGCAATCGAGCTGCTGGTGCGTCCCGAAGTCCCGGCGCCCGTCCACAGTGTTGCCCTCTCGCGGCTCCGTCCTGACGGCTCTGTCGTCCAGATCGGCAACGTCAGCGAGCTGGTGGCGCAACCCGACGGGTTTGTGCGGCTTTATGTCGATTCCTCCCGGCTGCAATCCGGCCCGCACCTGGTGGTGATCACGCCGTTGCAGGATCGCGCTGCTGCCGCATCCGTGTTTCGCGTCAACGTCATTCCGGCTCGAGCGCAAAGCCAGAACTGACCGCATTCGAACTCTCACGAGCGATGACCAGGGAGCCGGCGACAGGTGTAGGTGACGGCATCTGTTCACTCTCGGGGAGGCGATCATGCAAGTTGCACAGCGTCGATGGTCCTCGGTCCTGATCGCGGGCAGCGCACTTGCTCCGAAAGGAGTATGCGCTCGCGTCTGGCTGTCGCAGCCAGGAAGACTCGTTCGCGGCCATGGACACGTGGGTCAGACGAATCGTGTTCGCGCGAGCGCGGCATCCAATGCCAACGGACATTGAAACTCCAGCGTTTCGGGCGCCTAATTCCGGGCGGCCTTTCGCAGCTCAGAGCAAAACAAGATGATGTGCGTGGGCAGCAAGCGAGGATTGCATTCGGCACGTGAGCCGGCTGGTCGCTTGCAGCGACGTCTCGCATGCGTGCTGCTCGCCGTTACCGCGGAACTCGCGAGCTCCGCGGCACCTGCCCAAAGCGAGAGCGTCGCTCCCCCGGATGGCATTTGCGACGTCCGGCAATTGATCGTCGTCGACCTGCAGCAGGGCTGGCGCTGCAATCTCAGGCTGAATGCCGCTGACGCGTTCATCGTGCGCGTCGACCAGCGTGACGTGGACGTCATCCTGTCTTTGCGGGACGCGAGCGGGCGAGAAACAATTGCCGTGGATTCGCCGACGAAGCGCGCCAGCGCCGAAGTGCTGCTTGCAAGGCCCCGCCTGACGGGAAAGTACACGTTGTCCGTTCGAGCGAAGCCGGGCGTCGCCAGTGCTCAACGAGCGTCCGTCACGCTCGAGCGCGTCGACAAAGCGTCGGCGCTGCTCGAGGGACTTGCCGAGATGACACGCGCCGCCGCGCCGGACGAGCGGCAGACACCTCAGAGCGGCAAGGAGCGCATCGCCCAACTGCAGACAGCTCTGGCGCAACTGCAGTCGGCCGGTGCGAAGCAATGGCAGGCTGAAGTGTCGTTGCGCATCGCGGCGACGTACTACTGGGTCGTCAGCGATCTCGCTGCTGCGGCCGCCAGCGCGCGTCTCGCAATGGACGAGTTCTCGCAGATCGGCGACGTGGTGGGCAACGCGCAGGCAGCAATCATTCACGCCGCAGCGGCCATGGAAATCGCGACTGCTGCAAAGGCGCCGCGCGCGCGAGGGCGTGCTGCCGTAGCGCAGTCGCCGCTGGGCCAGGCGGTCAGCTTGCTCGACTCGCAAGCGCTCGTCCTGCAACAGGCAGGGCTCCGCTATGCCCAGGCACAAGCGGTCAACTTCGCAGGAGTCGGTCTCTTCTATTCTGGCGACTACCGCGCTGCACGTTCACGCTATGAGCAAGCCGGGGCAATCTTTCGCTCGCTCGGCGACGCGACGAGCGCCGCACTCCCCCTGCAGAACATCGCGCACATCGACTATGACGGCGGCGACTACGCTACAGCGATCGCGAGCTTCAAGTCCGCACTCGACGTTCTGGATCCGGCGGCGAATGCCAGGCAATACGTCGCGGTACTGATCAACCTCGCCACGGCGCAATACGTGATGGGTCAGTTCGAGGAAGCGTTGCGCTCGCTGACGACCGCACTCGAGATATCCGAGCAGCGCGGCTTCGCAGCCGAACAGGCCCGCAGCCTGCACAGCCTCGGCATGGTTTATCTCGTCATCGGCGATCGCGATCGTGCTCAGGTGTTTCTCGAGCAGGCGCTGGAGCTGCGTCGCCCATTGGCGAACCAGGATCCGCGGGGCCTGCAGGCGAGCCTGATTCGCGTCGGCGACCTGCGGCGCGAGCGCGATGACGTTCGAGGAGCGCTGAGCCTGCATGCGCAGGCGTTGGAGACTGCACTCTCACCTTCGCAGAAGGCGCGAGCTCTCTACGCGATCGGGCGGGATCACGAGCAGAACGGCGCGTTCACGGCGGCCGCGCAGGCATATAAAGGCGGGCTCGACCTCGATGTGCCGCACGATTTTCCAGTGCGGGTCGCACTGATGGGCGCCTACGGTGCGGTACGGATGCGCGACGGAGACGACGGCGGTCGTGCGCTCGTGGAACGGGCGGCACAGCTGCATGAAGCACAGGGAGATCTCGATCGAGCCGCCGAAGGCTATGTCGCGCTTGCCGAGACCGATCTGCTGCGCCGGCAACTCACTCCAGCATTGCGTAATGTGCAGAAGGCGCTTGCGCTCTACGAGTCGCAGCGCCTGCGCGCAGTCAATCCGGACCTGCGAGCGACCTACCTCGCCAACCGGGCAGACGCAACAGAGTTGCTGGAAGACATCTACATATCGATGCGTGATCGCACCGCGAACCCGCATGAGAAGCAGCGACTCACGAGCGCAGCACTGCTCGCTGTCGAGATCAGCCGGCAGCGTGCGCTCGCGGACTTCCGCAGCGTCGCCGACGCCGCCGGGCAATCGGGTGCACTCGCCAAGCTGGACGCGCAGCTCTCCGCTAAGCGTCACCGACTAGCCACGCTTCTCGAGCAGCAGAACCCACCAGCCCCTACGATCGAGGCCTTGCGTGAAGACATCAGCCTGCTGCGCACGCAGATCGACCTCGCGCAGACCAAACAACCCGAGCTGGCCGGAACGGTGAAGTCCGTTGTCGAGATCCAGCAGAGCCTGCCGTTGCGCGAAACGGTGCTCGTCTATCAGTTGGGCAAGCGACAGAGCCTCCTGTGGACAGTGACACGCGAAGACATCGCGGTAACCACTCTCGGCGGTCGTGCACGGCTCGAGGATGCTGCGCGCGACCTATATGAGATGTGGAGCACACCGGCACGCGTGGATGCGCAACGCGAGCTCGCAGCCAGTCGAACCATATTGGGAGATGACACTGGATGGTTGCACGCGGAAGGCACTGTCGTCGTCGTTGCCGACGGCATGCTCCGCAGTCTGCCTTTCGGCGCCCTGCTGGTTGCGGCCACGAATGGAACGCCCCGACGGCTCATGGCCACACACGAAGTATCGTTCCGACCTACTCTGCGCAGCACGACACCTTCCCGGCCAGAGGACACTGCAGGGGCGACCGCGACCAACAAGATTCTTCTGGTCGGCGATCCAACCGCGCCGACGCGCGCATCGAATGCTGCATCCACGTCGGCGCTCGCCATCGATCCTTGGGTGCTGCCTCCGCTGCCGGGCAGTCGCCGCGAGATCCAGAACATCGCTGCGATCGCTGGCGACTGGCACAGCTACGTGCTGCTAGGTGCCGAAGCTACCAAGCCCGCCTTGCTGAGCATGCCGCTCGATTCTTTCCGCGCGATCCATTTCGCGACCCATGCGCGCCTCGACGTTCAGGATCCGCAGCTGTCGTCTATTGCGCTGTCGACCCGTGAGGCCAGCCCCGCTGCCGCCAGCTCGATGCTGACGGTGCGTGAGATTGCCGGTTTCAAGCTCAGTGCCGAAACCGTCGTGCTGAGCGCCTGCGAAGCTTCGCTCGGCAAGAGCTACCGGGGCCAGCTGTCGTTCGGCCTGTCGGAAGCGTTCCTGCTGGCCGGCGCGCACAACGTCCTGGGGAGTCTGTGGAAAGTTTCGGACGAAGGTGCGCAGGCCTACATGCAGCGCTTCTATCAACACTATGTT
Source organism: Steroidobacteraceae bacterium (assembly GCA_035606615.1). Taxonomy (GTDB): domain Bacteria; phylum Pseudomonadota; class Gammaproteobacteria; order Steroidobacterales; family Steroidobacteraceae; genus Steroidobacter. Next base: position 6,866 of record DATNFA010000005.1, on the reverse strand, counting down.
CGGTTCGACGCAACGCCGGCCGCATCCGCCCGGGCCGCCGCGCTCGAAATGTCACGCGATCCAGTGTTCAGCCATCCCTATTTCTGGGCGGCGTTTGCGGTAACGCAACGCTAGAGATCATCACGTCCTGGCAGATCGAAAGGAGAACCCCAATGAGCTATCGCAATGTCCTCACTGCATCGTGCCTGAGCTGCCTGCTGGTTGCGTGCGACTGCCCGAAGTGCCCGGAGACCATCACCAAGACAGATCCGATACCCTGTACCCCGAACCCAGTCACGGACCCACAGGGCGACGTGACGGCGGGCAACTATTGCGTTTGCAACGCAGGCGACCACGACAAGAGCGGCTACAAGAAACCTCATCTGGCCGTTGGTGAATCAGTGATCATCCCCGAGGTGGACCTGGTCACTCAGGTGCAGCTCGGCGCCTACCAGGTGCCAATGATCCGGTCGATGAACAAGCAAGAGCTGAGCGCACTCGTGAACTTGCCGCACGAGAGAACCGCGGGCGGCTCGGAGACCGCCACGCACCTCCTGTACATCAGCCCTGCCACCGTCACCCTCGACCCGAACACGAACGAGCCTTCCATCGAAGGCTGCGTTGTCGGCAAGAACACTCTGAAGGTTTCCTTCTGTTTCAAGGAGGCAGGGAAATGGGCTTGCAAACCGCCAGTCGGCGACTATGGCGATACGCACGTACAGAACTGAAAGGAGCAGCGCCATGTCCACGCTCACTCGTGAGGAGCTCGCAGGCAGAATGTGGCGGAGCGTCCTCTTTGCCACGCTCTGCATTGCCTCTTCGTGCGTGCTGGGGCAGACCAGCGAGGGCGGACCTCTGTGGCAAACAGAGCGCACTCGGGAGACCCCTCCCCGCACTGACCAGGTGGTCAGCGCACAAGTCGTCCGCGTCGACGCGGCGCTGCTGAAGTCTGCCGCGAATTCCCGGTTTACGCTCGTGATGCCGGACGGTGCGCGGCTCGTGATCGTCAAGACCGGCGAGGAGCGTGTGTCCAATGGCGGATTCGTATGGCGGGGGCGGATCGAGCGAGAGCCGCGTTCGAACGTCACGCTTTCCGTGGTCAAGGACGTGGTCATAGGAACGTTCTCGACATCGCGTGGCGTCTACCGCCTGCGCTACTGGAAGGACGATCTGCACCTGATCGAGCGAGTGGACCTCAGCCGCTACCCGCGGGAACTCGAGCCCAGGGCGCCGAGTGCAGAGCCACAGCGTCTGCAGGGTCAGGCGTGCACGACCGACGATGGCAAGGTAATCGACCTGCTCGTCGTCTATACGGACGACGCGGAAGGGGCTGCGTCCGGTGCGACCGCGATGCTCGCTCATGTGAACGCCGCCGTGAGCGACGCCAACCTGTCGTACGCCAACAGCAACCTTCAACAGCGACTGCGGCTCGTGCATCTCGCGAAGCTCGACTATGACGAGAGCGTCGGTGTGGACGCCGCTCTCATCGGTTTCGAGAGTGCGACCAACAGCGTGTTCGCGCCGGTGCGCGCATGGCGCGATCAGTACCGCGCCGACGTCGTCGCCTTGATCACCGCGTCAGGGCCATGCGGCCGGTCGAACATCATGAAGGCGGTGGGACCCGCCTTTGCGGCCAGCGCGATCTCGGTGGTCCAGCTCAACTGCGGGACAGACGAGTACAGCTTCGGTCACGAGCTCGGTCACCTCATGTCGGCCCGGCACGACTGGTTCAGCGACGGGGAAGACAATTCACCGTACGCCTACAACCACGCATGTACGCAGCCTCATCCTTTGAATGGCGAGGATCCCTGGCGAACGATGATGGCGATGGACGACGAATGTCAGATCGCGCGCGACCCCGAGAACCATCTTCCCATCCATTGCCAGCGTCTGCTGCAGTGGTCCGATCCGAATGGCTGTCGCAAGAAGGATGCGACGGGCGTGGTGAAACCTTCTGCGAAGACGGATAACCGCCTCACGCTGGAGAATACGGCCCGAACAGTCGCGAACTTTCGCTGTGCCTTGCCAACTCAGCCCAATCCTCCGAGCGGGATCGACGTCAACTAGCGGAAAGAAAAAGGGCAGCCGCTGGGCTGCCCTTCTTTTCATTGGTGCCGGAGAAGAGATTCGAACTCCCGACCCGCGCATTACGAATGCGCTGCTCTACCAGCTGAGCTACCCCGGCGAGGGGCCGGAAGTATAAGGGAAGAAGTCCGGAGCGGATAGCGGACGCCGGATAGCGCGCCGCGGCGCGTGCTACGCCCGTTTTTTCCTGAGCCGGATCACGACCTCGACCTCGGCCTCCATGCCCTCGGGCAGCGTCGGGAAGCGGCTGAAGGCGATGTCGTTCGGATCGATGTCGCGCAGCTCGCCGGTCTCGAGATCGTGGAAATGATGATGGGGCGTTCGGGTGGAATCGTAGACCGAGCGCTCGGGGTCGAGATGGATCTGCCGCACCAGGCCGCGTTGCGCCAGCACCTTGAGCGTGTTGTACACGGTGGCCTTCGAGACGCGCTCGCCGCCGCGGCGCACGGCCGCGAGGATCTGCTCTGCCGTCATGTGCGTCGGCACGCTCATCAACAGCTCGGCGATGCGAATACGCTGCGGGGTCGGCTTCAGGCCGTGTGCCTGCAGCTGCGCAATGATCTCTTCGCTTGGGATCTGCTCGCGGGACAGCGCCCGTGTAGGTTGCTGGGAGCTCACGATTCCGCCTCGTACCGATGCGATGGCTGAGCATAGCGCGGCCCCTGCCCGGTGGCGAGAATCGCGGCAAAAGGCGTAAAAAAAACCGACTCTGCCCTGGCCGACGCGACGTACGGTGATCGCCCGTGGACCCGCGCGAGGCAAAGGGATGTGCAAGGCGGCCGGCACGACATTAGTGGAATTGCTCACGGCGCTGGCCGTCTGCGCCGTGCTCGCGTCGCTGGCGGCGCCGAGCTTCCAGACGCTCTATCGGGACGGCCGGCGCACGGCCGCGGTCAACGGATTCCTCCACACGGTGTTCCTGGCGCGGTCCGAGGCGATCAAGCGGGGCGAGATCGTGAGCGTGTGCCATTCCAGCGATGGGCAGCGCTGCGACCCAGGCGTCGACTGGAGCATGGGCTGGATCGTCTTCGTGAATCGCGACCGGGACGAGCCGCCCGAGCGTGACGCCGCCGAGCCGCTGATCTTCAGCTCGACAGGTTCGAGCGGCGTATCGATTACGTCGAACCGCCGCGGGTATTCCTTCCGCCCGGTCACGCAGGCCGTCGTGAACGGCACCATCGTGTTCTGCGACGCGCGCGGCTCCACGCAGGCGCGCGCGATCATCATCAGCCACACCGGTCGGCCGCGTGTCGCACAGCTCGATGCGGACGGCAAGCCTTTACGCTGCCCGTCAGGATAGCGATGATCGCGGCTAGTTCACGACGAGGGATTGCCCTTTGCTCAGTCGCTCGCGCGGCTTCACGATCGCCGAGGTGTTCGCCGCGCTGCTGGTCATGGCAGTGGGCATCATCGGCATCGCCGCGTTGTATTCCGATCAAGTGCAGACGAAGCCGGAGGCGCAGCTGCATCGCGAAGCCGGCGCGCTTGCGGAACAGATCGCGACGCGCATGCGCGAGACCAAGGAGGGTCACGCCGGCTTCGCCACCACGATCGGCGTGCTATGCGAACAGCAAACCACGCCGAAGCTGCCGCAGGACGTCGCCGCGCGCGAAGCAGCCTGCTGGGAAGACGAGGTCGAACGCAAGCTGCCCAGCGGCCTCGGCACGATTACGCGCGACACACTCACGAGCCCGCCGACATACGTGATCGCAGTGAGCTGGTCCGCGCCGGACGCCGGCACCGCGTCGTATGTGATTCGGGTGTCGGTGCCGGGAGAGAAAAGCGGGTGAAACTGAGCAGCGCAGCAGGAATGCTGCAGTGCTGAGTTTCAGCTGTTTTTTTGCCCCGGCACCAGCCGCAGCTCGCGCGGCAGGCTGAACACGACGTGTTCGGGCTGGCCGATGACGTCGACGGGCGCGGCGCCGCCCCATTCGCGGATTCGTGCGACTACGCGCTCGACCAGGACTTCCGGCGCGGAGGCGCCGGCGGTTACGCCGATGGCGTGTTTGCCGTCGAACCACTCGCGACGCAGATCCTCGGGGCCATCGACCAGATGGCCCGGGATTCCGGCCTTTTCCGCAATCTCGCGCAGCCGGTTCGAATTCGAGCTGGTCGGCGAGCCGACGACGAGGATCAGGTCGCAGCGCTCGACCAAGCGCTTCACCGCATCCTGCCGGTTCTGCGTCGCGTAGCAGATGTCTTCCTTGCGTGGGCTGGCGAGCGTCGGGAAGCGTGTGCGCAGCGCGTCGACGATCTTCTGCGTATCGTCGACGGACAGCGTCGTCTGCGTGACGAAGGCGAGCCGCGCCGGATCGTGAACCTGCAATCGCTCGACGTCCTCCGGTGTCTCCACCAGCAGGATGCGCCCGCCGAACGCCGTGTCGAACTGGCCCATCGTGCCTTCGACCTCCGGGTGCCCCGCGTGACCGATGAGGATCACTTCGCGGCCCTCGCGCGAGTAACGTGCCACTTCCATGTGCACCTTGGTGACGAGCGGACAGGTCGCGTCGAAAACCTTGAGCGCGCGACGCTTCGCCTCGTCCTGCACGGCGCGCGAAACGCCGTGCGCGCTGAAGATCACCGTCGCATCGTCCGGTACCTCGTCGAGCTCCTCGACGAAGACCGCGCCGAGGCTGCGCAGCCGCTCGACGACGTAGCGGTTGTGCACGACTTCGTGACGCACGTAGATCGGCGCGCCGAACAACTCGATGGCACGCTCGACGATGTCGATCGCCCGATCGACGCCGGCGCAGAAACCTCGCGGATTGGCCAGCAGGATCTGCATGCGCTACTCCGTCCCTGCACGGCGCTCGCCGGCCGGCTCCTTGCCGTGCCCGCGCTCGCGGAACGCATCCAGCAGCAGACAGGCCGCGCCGATCGAGATCGCAGTGTCGGCGATGTTGAACGCCGGGAAGTCCCAGGTGCGCCAGTTGAAGTAGATGAAGTCGACGACATAGCCGTGCATCACACGGTCGATGACGTTGCCGAGCGCGCCGCCCAGCACCAGCGACAGACCGATCGCAAGCAGTGTCTGCTCAGCGCGGATTCGTCGCAGCCACAACATGAGCACGACGCTGACAGTCAACGCCAGCCCGATGAAGAACCAGCGCTGCCAGCCGGACGCCTGCGCGAAGATGCTGAATGCTGCGCCGGTGTTCTCCAGGTAAACGACGTCGAGAAACGGCAGCAGCGCGATCGTGTCCTGCGTCTTCACCGTGCCGATGACCAGCGCCTTGGTCGTCTGATCCAGCAGCACGACGAAGAACGACAGCCACAGCCAATTACTGGCGCCGCGCGTCGGCGTGAACCAGACCTTCGAAAGCGGATTGCTGCCCATGAGCCTCTGCAGATCCCTATTAAATGTAGCGGCGCTGCTCGCCGGACCCGGTGACGTTCGAGACACAGCGACCGCACAGCTCCGGATGCTCGGCGCTGCCGCCGACATCTTCCCGCTTGTGCCAGCAGCGCACGCACTTCTTCGCCGCGCTCGGCCGCGCGACGACCCACGCGAGGTCCTCGTTCCCCTCCTCCGCCGGCGTCGCTTCAGCCGGACGGCTGTCCGCCCGATGCACGCGCGCCGCGGACGTGATGAACGCGAACCGCAGCTCCTCGCCGAAAGGCTGCAGGACCTGCAACACATGCGGTGCGCAGTAGACGTCGACCGCGGCATCGAGCGGCGCTCCGATCGAGTTCGCATTGCGCAGCTTCTCCAGCTCGCGCATCACGCCGCTGCGCACTCGCAGGACAGTGTCCCAATCGATCTGCGGTCGCTGCGCCGCGCCCTGCGGCAGGGCTACCCAGGTATTGAGGAGTACCGACTCGTTGCGCTCACCCGGCATGAGTCGCCAGATCTCCTCCGCCGTGAACGACAGAATCGGCGCGAGCCAGCGCACCATCGCCTCCGCGATCCAGAACATCGCGGTCTGCGCCGAGCGCCGTGCATGGCTCTTCGCCGGCGTCGTGTACAGCCGGTCCTTCAGCACGTCGAGATAGAAGCCGCCGAGATCGACGCTGCAAAAGTTGTGCACCTTCTGATACACGAGGTGGAACTGGTAGTTGCGATAGGCAGCGACCACTTCTTCCTGCAACTGCTCGGTGCGCCACAGCGCCCAGCGGTCGAGCGCCACCAGCTGATCGGGCGACACCTGATCCTTCGCTGGATCGAAGCCCGCCATGTTGCCGAGCAGGAAGCGCACGGTGTTGCGCATGCGCCGATACGACTCGCCGACGCACTTCAGGATCTCGTCCGACAGGCTCATCTCGTTCGCGTAGTCGGTCCCAGCGATCCACAGGCGCAGCACGTCGGCGCCGGAAGTCGCCATCACCTTCTTGGGCTCGATGACGTTGCCCAGCGACTTGGACATCTTGATGCCCTTCTCGTCGACCGTGAATCCATGCGTCAGCACCGACTTGTAGGGCGCGCGCTCGTACAGCGCCTCGGACATCAACAACGACGAGTGGAACCAGCCGCGATGCTGGTCGGAACCTTCGAGATAGATGTCCACCGGCGATTTCACCTCGTCCGGGTGCGTGTGGTGCACGCACTCGAATGACAGCCCGGAGTCGGCCCACACGTCCATGACGTCGGTGACCTTCTCGTATGCGTCGGCGTCCGCGCCTAACAACTCCCGCGGCTCGAGATCGAACCAGGCCTCGACGCCGTCTTTCTCGATGCGGTTGGCGACGGCCTCGATCAACTCCTGGGTGCGCGGATGCAGCTCCTGCGTCTGTTTGTGCACGAACAGCGTGATGGGTACGCCCCAGGTGCGCTGGCGCGACAGGCACCAGTCGGGCCGGTCCTT
>DATNFA010000004.1:0-36635 GCA_035606615.1 Steroidobacteraceae bacterium | reverse complement strand
CGACCGGATCGATCGGCTCGACCTGGCCGGCGAAACGTTCCGGCGCGCGTGCGTCGAGCAGCCGCCAGTCGGCGCGCTGAGCACGTTCGGCGACCTCGCCGGTGTCGAGCCAGAGGTCGCGGTTCGGTCGCGCCGTGAAGTGACCGGCGCGGCGCCGGGGAGTCTCGGTGGTGGTCGGCAACCCAGCGGCAGTCCACGCCTTGAATCCGCCATCGAGCACCGCGACAGCTTCGTGGCCGACCCAGCGCAACAGCCACCACAAGCGCGCCGCGTATGCCGAGTTGTCGGCGTCGTACGCGACGACCTGGGTCGCCGGCGTCATGCCCCAGCGCGTCAGCGTGGCCGCAAACTGCTCGGGCTGCGGCAGCGGATGGCGCCCGCTCGCCGGCGTGATCGGAGCGGCCAGATCCCGGTCGAGATGCGCATATATTGCCTGCGGGATGTGTCCCGCGCGGTAAGCGGCTTCGCCGCTTTCCGGCTTGCCGAGCTCGAAGCGGCAATCGACGATCAGCCAGCCCGGATCGGCGAGGCGCGGCGCCAGCTCCGCAGCGGAAATCAAGGTTCGCCAGGGTGTCGGTGTGGTCGTGGACATGGAAGTAGTTTGCTCATAGCGCCGCACCGTTACAATCGCGCCCGGCGCACAGGAGTCGAGGCGGACCAATGGCATTGGAAATCTGGTGGGGCAGCGGCAGCCCGTATTCATGGCGGGCGTTGCTCGCGCTCGAATACAAACAGCTGTCGTACGTGTCGCACCTGGTGCAGTTCGCGAAGCAGGAGCACAAGGCGCCCGCGCTGGTGAAAATGAATCCGCGCGGCCGCGTGCCGGTGCTGAAGGACGGCGACTACGTCTGTTTCGAGTCGCTGGCGATCCTTCACTACCTCGACCGCAAGTACCCCTCGCCGCCGTTGTTCGGCAGCACGGCGGAGGAGGCCGGCACGATCACGCGCGTGATCTGCGAGTACCAGTCGTACGCCGAGGAGCACCTCATGCGGATCATCCAGGCGATCCTGTTCCAGGGCGTCGAGGGCCGCATGGAGGAAGTCGAGCGCGCGATGACTTACGTGCTCAAGGAAGCAGCGACGATCGAGCAGCGGCTGGCGACATCTGCGTGGCTGGTCGGCGAGGCGTTTTCGGCCGCCGACATCATCGTGTTCCCGGGCATCCAGATGCTGCTGCGGAGCCTCGAGCGGCGCGAGGCGCAGGAGCTGCGGGCGCGCTTCCTGCCGCTGGAGAACAACCTCCCGGCAATCGCCGCGTGGATCGGGCGCGTGCAAGCGTTACCCGGTTACGAGCGCACCGTGCCGCCGCATTGGAAAGAGTGAAGAAATCAGTAAACTCGCGCCCGCCGTTTTCCTTCACTTCGGAAGTAGCCTGTCATGCCTGATTTTCCGGTCCACGTTCAATTTCCCGGCCGCCTGGTCTTCGTCGGTTTCGGCAGTATCGGCCAGGGCGTGCTGCCGCTCGTGCTGCGTCACATCGGCATCAAGCCCGAGCGCATCACCATCGTCACCGCGGACGAGTCGGGCAAGCGCGAGGCCGCGGAGTACGGCATCAAGTTCGTCGTCAACCCGCTCACGCGCGACAACTACCGCCAGGTGCTCGAGCCGCTGATCGGCAAAGGCGATTTCCTGCTGAACCTGTCGGTCGACGTTTCGAGCATCGCGCTGATCAAGTTCGCGCACGAGAAGGGCGCGCTGTACCTGGATACGTGCATCGAGCCGTGGCCGGGCGGTTACACGGACCCGTCGATCTCGCCGGCCCGGCGCACCAACTACGCGCTGCGCGAGGAAGCGCTGGCGCTGCGCCAGTCGCACAAGAACGGTCCGACTGCAGTGATCACGCACGGCGCGAACCCCGGCATGGTGTCGCACTTCGTGAAGCAGGCGCTGCTGAACCTCGCGTCCGACACGGGCGTCAACGCCGGCAATCCGAGCACTCGCGAGCAGTGGGCTGCGCTGGCGCACAAGCTGCAAGTGAAAGTGATCCACATCGCAGAGCGCGATACGCAGATCGCCAACGTGCCGAAACGTCCGGGCGAGTTCGTCAATACCTGGTCGGTCGATGGGTTCGTCAGCGAAGGCAGTCAGCCCGCCGAGCTGGGCTGGGGCACGCACGAGAAGACGCTGCCGCCGCGGGGCCATCGTTTCGACTTCGGCCCGCAGAACGCCATCTATATGTTGCAGCCCGGCGCCAGCACGCGCGTGCGCACCTGGACACCCAAGGCCGGACCGTTTCACGGTTTCCTGATCACGCATGGCGAATCGATCTCGATTCCCGACTACTTCTCGCATCGCGAAGGCGGCAAGGTCGTGTACCGGCCGACCGCTCACTACTCGTATCACCCGAGCGACGACGCCGTGCTCTCGGTGCACGAGTTCGCGGGGCGCAACTGGCACCTCCAGGAGCGCAAGCGGATCCTCAAAGCGGAGATCATCGAAGGCATCGACGAGCTCGGCGTGCTGCTCGCCGGTCACAAGAAAAACGCGTACTGGTACGGCTCGCAGCTGTCCATCGATGAGGCTCGCAAGCTCGCGCCGCACAACACCGCAACCAGCCTGCAGGTCTGCGTCGCGGTGCTCTCCGGCATGGTGTGGGCGATGGAGAACCCGCAGCAGGGCTTGACCGAGCCCGACGAGATGGATTTCCGCCGCAACCTCGAAGTGTGCATGCCGTATCTCGGCCCGGTGGTCGGTGCGTACACCGACTGGACTCCGTTGTATCAGCGCGGCGAGCTGTTCGAGGAAGACCTGGATCGCAGCGATCCGTGGCAGTTCAAGAACGTGCTGGTGTGAGCGTTCGAGTCAGCTTCAATCTCGACGACGCGGATCTCGAGCATCTCGCCGCCATCGCGCAGCAGACGCAGCTGCGCGCTCGCAGCGAGCCCGCCGACGCGATCATTGCCGGCGCGCGCGAAGTGCTGGAGACAGCGAATCGCGCGCAGCTCGCCGGCTTCGTGAAAGAGCGCTACTCCAGCCTCGACACGATGCTGCAGATGGTCAGCGACTCTCAGTGGCAGCTGAGTGCGGAAGATCGGCAGCGTGCGCTCAATGCGCTGGCGTGCTTCAGCTCATCTTCGTCGGCGGCTTCGCCGAGCGTGTTGCTCGATCACGCGATCATGATCGAGCTGGTGAGCCGCGACCTGCACCATGACCTGGACGCGTATCGCGATTTCTGCAAAGCGCGCCAGACGTACGACAAGAAGCACGCAGCGGGTGATGGGAATCGCGAGGTATGGCTGCAGGAGCGCCGCACGGTGTTGCAGGAAAGGATGCACAAGAGACGACGGCGGGATTTGGATGGGGCAGCGAGCGGATTGCGAAAGGTGCTGACGCTGCTCGGACTCTAAGAGTCAGGCTTTAGCCTGACTATTCGTATCTCACCGCCACGATCACATACACCTTCACCCCTCCCGGCAGCTCCACCTTCACCTCATCATCGAGCGCCTTACCTCTCAGCGCGCGCCCCAGCGGCGAATCCATGCTGATATACCCCGGCGCCGCATCGAACTCGTCGGGTCCCACGATGCGGTACTCCGCCTCAGCTCCCGCTTCGTCCTCCACCTTCACCCAGGCACCGAAGAACACCCGCGTGCGATCCGGCGGCGCGGAGCCGACCACGACCATGCCTTCGAGCCGCTGTCGCAAGAATCGGACACGCCTGTCGATCTCGCGCAACTGACGCTTGCCGTAGATGTATTCCGCGTTCTCGGAGCGGTCGCCTTGCGCTGCGGCCTCCTGCACGGCCTGCGTCACTTGCGGTCGCAGCACGCGCCAAAGGTGATCCAGTTCATGTTTCAGCCGCGCTGCACCCTGGGGCGTGATGAACTTCGAGCCGCGCGGCTGCGGTGGGCGGTATCGCGACATGTGAGCTGGTTTGCTAAGCGGCGCTCAGGCGGCGCCTGATATCGTTAAATGGCCTGAAAATTGCGAAATTCTTCACGGTACTTGCGCCGGGCCGTCTCTAGGCTGACGTCCCATGAGCATCAAGTACTACACGCACTTCCTGCTGCAAGAACGCTCCCCAAAGGGCATGAGCGAGTTCCGCGGCGTGGTCGAGGTCAACCGGGTGCTGTCGCGCGGCGATCTTAAAGAAGCCGCTACGGTGCTGGCGAAGAACTTCGAGTGCGAGTCGAAGGATATCAAGGTTCTGCAATGGTCGCGGTTGCACTGATCTAGTCGACGTTTCCTGCGAATCCCCTAGCGGGCTTTACTTCCCTTCAGAAAGTCCGCTTCTCTGCCCCGGGCTAAACCCCGGGGTCTTTTTTTTCTAGACCCTGTTGCCGGCGCGTTATCCTCTCGCGCCTATGTCCTTCGACGAAAAGTTCTATCGCAGCCGCGACGGGCTGCAGCTCTACTATCGCGACTACGCCGGCGACGCGAGCAAGGCGCCGGTGCTTTGCCTGCACGGGCTCACGCGTAACAGTCGCGACTTCGCTGCGCTCGCCGAACACATCGCTCCGACGCGCCGCGTGATCGTGCCGGACCAGCGCGGCCGAGGCCGCTCGCAGTACGACACGCATTGGTTGAACTATCACCCCGGCACCTATGTCGATGACATGTGGACGCTGCTCGCGGAGCTGTCGGTCCCGCGGCTCGTCGTCGTCGGCACTTCGCTCGGCGGCTTGCTGGCGATGCTGATGGCGGCGATGCGGTTGCAGATGCTGGCCGGCGTGGTGTTGAACGACATCGGCCCCGAGATCGATCCGACCGGCGCAGCCCGGATTCAATCGTATGCCGGTCGCTTGCCGCCGGTGCGCACCTGGGGCGATGCCGCCGCACAGATGAAGATGACGTTCGGTCTCGCGATGCCTGAATTCAGCGATGAGCAATGGCTCGCGTTCGCGCGCCAATCGTTCGACGCGGGCGACGACGGTGTCCCGCGCCTGGCCGCGGATCCGAAAATCGGCGACGCCATCCGCAGCATTCCGCCGCCGCCGGGAGCGACGCAGGCAATGTGGCTCGCGTTCGGACATCTGCGCTCCATTCCGGCACTGGCGTTGCGCGGCGCGCATTCAGATCTGCTGTCGGCAGCAACGTTCGAGCGCATGCAGCGCGAGGTGCCGAGCCTCGTCGCGGTGACAGTGGCGAACCGCGGCCATGCACCGCAGCTCGATGAGCCCGACGCACTGCGCGCGATCGATACTTTTCTGTCGGGGTTGCGCGAGTAGTCAGCCATGGCGTTCAAGGATCATTTCTCGGGGCACGCCAGTGCGTACGCGCGCTACCGGCCGGATTACCCGAAAGAGCTGTTCGAATACCTTGCGACGCTGACTGCCCGCCGCGAAGTCGCGTTGGACTGCGCGACCGGCAGCGGCCAGGCCGCGATCGGTCTCGCGCGTCACTACGACTGCGTCGTTGCGAGCGACGGCAGCGTCGCGCAACTCAAGAATGCGCAGGCACACCCGCACGTCGCGTACGTCGGCAATCTCGCGGAACAGCCAGCGCTCAAGGATCACAGCGTCGACCTTGCCGCCGCTGCCCAGGCCGCGCACTGGTTCGATCATGCGCGCTTCCATCCCGAGATGCGTCGCGTGCTGCGGCCCGACGGCGCGCTGGCAATCTGGACCTACGGAGTGCCTGCCATCGAGCCGTCGATCGACGCCGTGGTCATGTATTTCTACAACGATGTGGTCGGTCCGCACTGGCCGCCGGAGCGCCGTCACGTCGAGAGCGCCTATCGCGATCTGCCTTTCCCGTGGCACGACGTGCCCGTGCCGCAATTCCAGCTCCGCCTCGAGTGGACGCTGGATGATTTCATCGGCTATGTCAGCACCTGGTCCGCGACGCAGCGGTATACCAAGGTGTCCGGCGCCGACCCGCTGCCGAGCTTACGTGCTGAAATCGCGCCGCTGTGGGGCTCGAATGCCCGACCGGTCGTGTGGCCGCTGCACTTGAGAGTCGGGAGACCCTGAAGAGAGAGATAGAAGAGATAGACAGGATGAACAGGATGAACAGGATGAACAGGAAGGGATCGGGAATGAACGCGAAGCTGATTTCTCTAGCACTCGCATGCTCGCCGTTGCTCGCGGCGGCTGAGCCCACCGCGGGGTCGTCCACGACGGCCGGCATTCTGAAGTCGGGCGTCTATCTGCAGAACCTGGACAAGGCGGTCCGGCCGCAGGACGACTTCTATCGACACATCAACGGCGGCTGGCTTGCGACCGCGCAGATTCCTGCGGACCGCTCGAACTACGGCACGTTCACCAAGCTGCAGGAGGATGCGGAGCGCGACCTGCGCGACATCCTCGAAGAGGCGGCAAAGGCCAAGGCGCCGGCCGGGAGCGATGCGCAGAAAGTCGGCGACTACTACGCGAGCTTTCTCGACGAGGCCGCCGTCGAGGCGCGCGGACTGCAGCCGCTGCAGGATGAGCTTGCGCGCATCGATGCGATCAAAACGAAACAGGAGCTCGCCGGCTACATCGGCCGCGCGCAGCGGCTGTTCGTGGCGCAACCGTTCGCGTACTTCGTCGCCGTCGACGAGAAGAACTCCACCCAGTACATCAGCACGGTCACGCAGACCGGCCTCGGTATGCCGGATCGCGACTATTACCTGTCCGACGACGCGAAGCTGAAGGGGATTCGCGAGAAGTACCAGCCGTACGTGCGCGACTTGCTGGCATTGGCCGCGACGCCCGACGCGGAAGGTGCGGCGAAGAAGATCTATGCGATCGAATCGCGCATCGCCACCGCGCACTGGACGCGCGTGCAGAACCGCGACGCCGAGAAAACCTACAACCGCTACGACCGCGCGGCGCTGGCGAAGTTGATGCCGGCGTTCGACTGGGATGCGTTCCTGCGCGGCGCGCAGATCCCGAGCGAGAAAGTAGCGGCGGTGAACGTCACGCAGCCGAGCTACTTCGAAGCGCTCGGCAAGCTGTTCGCTGAAGTGCCGGTCGCCGACTGGCGCGTCTACTACCGCTACAAGTTGCTGAGCACGTATGCGCCGGACCTGCCCGCGAAGTTCGTGCAGCGGCAGTTCGAGTTCAACGACCGTACGGTGTCGGGCATCGAAGAGCTGAAGCCGCGCTGGAAGCGCGGCGTCGACACGATCGAAGGCTCGGTCGGCGATCTGGTCGGCAAGGTGTATGTCGAGCGTCACTTCAAGCCGGAGCAGAAGCAGCGCATCGACGCGCTGGTCAAGAACCTGCTGTCGGCGTTCGACGGCGGCATCGACCAGCTGGAATGGATGACGCCGGATACGAAGCGCAAGGCGCACGAGAAGCTCGCGATGTTCACCACCAAGATCGGCTATCCCGACAAGTGGCGCGACTGGTCGAAGCTCGAGATCCGCCGCGACGACCTGATCGGCAACGAGGTGCGCGCAGCGGCGGTCTTGTTCGATCGCGGCGTCAACAAGCTCGGCGGCCCGATCGACCGCACCGAGTGGCTGATGACGCCGCAGACCGTGAACGCGTACTACAACCCGCCGACCAACGAGATCGTGTTTCCGGCCGCGATGCTGCAGCCGCCGTTCTTCGACGTGACGGTCGACGATGCGCTGAACTACGGCGCGATCGGTTCCGTCATCGGTCACGAGATCAGTCACGGCTTCGACGACCAGGGCCGCCGCTACGACGGCCACGGCAATCTGAACGACTGGTGGGCGGCGGCGGACAACGAGGAGTTCACGCGCCGCGCGAAGGCGTTCGGTGCTCAGTACGACGCGTCGAGCCCGCTGCCGGGCACGCACGTGAACAGCGGCCTGACGATGGGCGAAAACATCGCCGATCTTGCCGGCGTCGCGATGGCGTATCACGCGTACAAGATCTCGTTGCAGGGCAAGCCTGCGCCGGTGATCGACGGCTACACCGGCGACCAGCGCTTCTTCATCGGCTGGGCGCAGGGCTGGGCCCGCAAGTATCGCGACGACGAGCTGCGCCGCCGGCTGCTGACGGATCCGCACAGCCCGAGCGAGTACCGCACCAACATCATCGTGTCCGACCTGCCGGAGTTCTACGCGGCCTTTGACGTCAAGCCCGGGGACAAGATGTACCGGGCCCCGGCCGATCGCGTGAAAATCTGGTAGTCGTCGGAACTCCGACAGCGACTCGGGACTTTCGACCTTGACGCCCGCTCTGCGGGTGTCCTGCGTCTTTTATTCGAACGAAAGGGTCCGGGTATGCCACTTTTGCGCGCCGCCTTCTTGCTGCTGCTGACAGCCCTGCTCGCCGGTTGCGGCTACAACACCTTGCAGAAGCAGGACGAGCAGGTCACTTCCGCCTGGTCGGAGGTGCTCAACCAGTACCAGCGGCGCGCGGATCTCGTGCCGAACCTGGTCAACACCGTGAAGGGCGCGGTCGCCGCGGAGAAGGACATTCTCGACAGCGTCATCGAAGCGCGCGCCAAGGCGACCTCGATCCAGGCGACGCCCGAGCTGATCAACGATCCGCAGGCGTTCCAGCAGTGGCAGGCGGCGCAGGGCGAGCTCAGCTCGGCACTGTCGCGGCTGATGGTCGTGGTCGAGCGCTATCCCGATCTGAAGTCGATCTCCGGATTCAGCGATCTGCGCGCGCAGCTCGAAGGCACGGAGAACCGCATCGCCGTCGCTCGCAAGCGCTACATCGATGCCGTGCAGGCGTACAACATCACGGTGCGCTCGTTCCCCAGCAACCTGACGGCGAAGATGTTCGGCCATACACCGAAGCAGAATTTCACGGTCCAGGACGAGGCGACGATTTCCAAGCCGCCGACCGTCGACTTCAATACGCCTGCACAGCCGCAGCAGGTTGAGCCCAAGCCCGAAACTCCGGGCTGATCTCGCGTCCGATGCACGCCCGCTGGCTCGCCCTGCCGGCACTTTCATTGTTGCTGGTATTCGGCTGCGCCGCGCGCGCCGAGGTCGCCGTTCCGCCGCTACGCTCGCCGGTGACCGATCTCACCGGCACCCTCACGCCCGAGCAGAGCGCGACACTCGAACAACAGCTGCGCGCCTTCGAAGCGAAGAAAGGCAGCCAGATCGCCGTGCTAATCGTGCCGACGACGCAGCCCGAAACGGTCGAGCAGTACGGCATTCGCGTCGCCGAGGCGTGGAAGCTCGGGCGCCGCGGAGTGAACGACGGCGCGCTGCTGCTCGTCGCCAAGGACGATCGCGCGGTACGCATCGAAGTCGGCTACGGCCTGGAAGGCCCGCTGCCGGACGTGCTTGCGAATCGCATCGTCGAGCAAGTGGTCGTGCCTCGCTTTCGCAGCGGCGATTTCTTCGGCGGCATCCGCGAAGCCCTCGAGCGCATGATCGCGCTGATCGAGGGCGAGCCGTTGCCCGAGCCGGCGCGCAGTCAACGCGGCGCGCCCAGCGCCGACAGCTTCGGCTCGGCGCTGCCATTGTTGTTGCTCCTGGTGTTTGTCGGCGGCGGCATCCTGCGACGGATGCTCGGCAGGTTCGGCGGTGCGTCGGTCACTGCCGGTCTCGCGGCCGCGATCGTGTGGTTTCTGACGAGCACGCTGGTAATCGCAATCGGTGCGGCTGTGCTCGCGTTCGTGATCGGGTTGCTCGGCGGTGGAGGCGGAGGCGGCTGGACGAATTCAGGTCGCCGCGGCTGGGGCGGATACACGGGCGGCTGGGGCGGCGGTCTGGGTGGCGGCGGCGGTTGGGGCGGTGGTGGCGGTGGCGGCTGGAGCGGTGGAGGCGGCGGCTTCGGCGGCGGCGGAGCGTCCGGACGATGGTGAGCCTGCAGCGCATGCTTCGTCATCTGATGACGCCCGACTGGATTCTGCG
This sequence comes from Steroidobacteraceae bacterium, assembly GCA_035606615.1. Classification (GTDB taxonomy): domain Bacteria; phylum Pseudomonadota; class Gammaproteobacteria; order Steroidobacterales; family Steroidobacteraceae; genus Steroidobacter. The sequence continues at coordinate 26,920 of DATNFA010000004.1, read as the reverse complement.
TCGCGTCTTCGACGCGGCGACCCTTCAGGCCATCGAGCAGGCGATTTCCGACACGGAGCGCGGCCATGGCGGCGAGATCCGCTTTGCAGTCGAAGCGAGCGCGAGTCCGCTGCACTTGATGCGCGGCGTCACGCCGCGTCACCAGGCCATGGACGCGTTCGCGCGGCTCGGCGTCTGGGATACCGAGGAGAACAACGGCGTGCTCATTTATGTCTCGTGGGCCGACCGCGACGTCGAGATCGTCGCCGATCGCGGCTTCAACGGCCGGGTCACCGAGCAGGAATGGGCCGAAATCTGCCGACGGATGGAGCAATCGTTCGCACGCGGCGCGTCGCGGCAGGCGATCGTCGAGGGCATCCAGGCTGTCGGTGCGCTGATCGCGCGCCATTTCCCGACAGCGGACCGGGACGAACTGCCCAACCGGCCGGTGTTGCTGTAATAATGCCCGCCATGGATCTCTCGCCCGCCGTCCGTCTGACTGCCGTCTGCTTCGCGCTGAGCCTCGCCGGCTGTCAGATGATGCAGCGGAAGCCAGAGGAACCGCCGGCGCCTCCCGCGCCGCCCGCGATTCACGATCCGGTTGCGACGCACCTGTTCACCATCGGCTCCGCGGACGATGAAGTCGTCGGCGAGCTGCAGGTGACCAAGGTGATGGGCGAGGACACGCTGCCGGACATCGCGCGGCGCTTCAATCTCGGCTACGAAGAAATTGCGCGCGCCAACCCCGGCGTCGATCCGTGGGTACCCGGCGAGGGACGCGAGATCGTGTTGCCGACGCAGTTCGTGCTGCCGGCCGCGCCGCGCGAAGGGCTCGTGATCAATCTCGCGCAGCTGCGCGTGTTCTATTTCCCGAAGGTGAAGGAAGGCGAGCCGCAGACTGTCATCACGCATCCGATCGGCATCGGCAAGGTCGGCTGGCAGACGCCGGAAGGCACGACCAAGGTCACCGGCAAGCGCACGAATCCCACGTGGTTCCCGCCTGCGTCGGTACGCAAGGAACACAAGGAAGCGGGCGATCCGCTGCCGTCGAAGGTGCCGCCGGGTCCGGACAATCCGCTGGGTGCGTACATGATGACGCTCGGCTGGCCGAGCTATCTGATTCACGGCACCAACAAGCCGTACGGCGTCGGCCTGCGCTCCAGCCACGGCTGCATGCGGTTCTATCCCGAAGACATCGCGGAGCTGTACGACAAGATTCCCGTCGGCACGAAGGTGACGGTGGTCAACCAGCCGTTCGTATTCGGCTGGCACAGCGGCGCGCTGTACGTGCAGGCGTTCCCGGTGATGGAAGACGATCAGCGCGAGCATCCGAAGGCGGCCGACACGCTGCTGAACGCCGCGATCTCCGACGAGATGTGGCAGAAGGTGAAGTACCACGGTGCCGCGGTCGATCTCGAATTGGTGAATGGCCTCGTCAGCCAGCCGCGCGGCATCGCGCTGCCGGTGTCGAAGGCAAAGGTGACGGTCGAGGGTTTCGTCGCGGGCGCCCGGCATGTCGAGAACCGCGTGCCAGCGGGCGCGAACTGGAACGGCAGCGAAGAGATGTACTACACCGCCGAGGAATTCGCGGCGGCTCGCGCCGGCACGCCGTTGCCGAAGAAGCCGGCACCGAAGACCACGAAGAAGACCGCGCCCAAGCCCGCCGCCGTCGCCAGCGACTCCGCCGGCGCGACCGGCTCGCGCTGAATCGAGTCAGGCTTTAGCCTGACATCCCACTGTCATCTCGACGCCATACCCTGCGGCGGTCTCACTGACCGCCGGAGCTTGCATGCGCATCCTGATGATCTCGGACGTGTATTTTCCGCGGATCAACGGCGTTTCCACTTCCATCCAGACCTTCCGCCGCGGCCTGCACGCCGCCGGCCATGAAACGATCCTGATCGCGCCGGAGTACCCCGGCGCCGCTGCCGACACCGAACCCGGCATCCTGCGAGTGCCCTCGCGCGCCGTGCCGCGCGACCCGGAAGATCGGGCGATGAAGCTCGGCGCGATTCGCGCACTGCGACAGCAGCTCGAGCGCCTGGAGCCGGAGCTGGTGCACATCCAGACTCCTTTCATCGCGCACTACCAGGGCACCGCACTCGCGCGCGCGCTGCGCATTCCGGTCATCGAGACCTATCACACGTACTTCGAAGAGTACCTGCACCACTACGTGCCGCTGATGCCGCGCATGCTCATGAGATTCATGGCGCGCCGCTTCACCGTTTCTCAGTGCAATGTGCTCGACGCGCTCGTCGTGCCGTCGCGAGCGATGGAGCAGGCGCTGCTCGACTATGGTGTGGAGTGCCCGATGCACATCATCCCGACGGGCATGGAGATGGAGCGCTTCGCCGGCGGCGACGGGCACCGCTTCCGCGCGCAGCTCGGCATCGCTCCGGGGCAGCCGGTGTTGGTCCACGTCGGCCGCATCGCGCACGGGAAGAGCATCGAGTTCCTGTTTCGCATGTTCGCCACCGTCGTACGGAGCAAGCCCGGCGCAGTGTTCGTGGTCGCGGGCGAAGGGCCGGCGCTGGCTTCGTGCAAGGCGTACGTCCGTTCGCTCGGGCTCGCGGAACACGTGCGCTTCGTCGGGTATCTCTCGCGCGAGCGCGAGCTGCTCGATTGCTACCGCGCCGGCGATCTGTTCGTCTTCTCTTCGAAGACCGAAACGCAGGGTCTGGTGCTGCTCGAATCCATGGCGCTCGGCGTGCCGGTCGTGTCGACGGCGCACATGGGCACGGCGGACATCGTCAATCCGCAGCGCGGCGCGCAGGTCGCACCCGACGATGAGGGCGAGTTCGCCAACATCGTCCTGCGCCTGCTGGCAGATGCGACGCGACGTGCGGCCATGTCTGCCGAGGCGCGTGCGTATGCAGCGACCTGGTCGGCGAGCTCGATGGCCGACCGGCTGTCGGGGCTGTATTCGAGCGTGGCAGGGCAGGTATCGAGGAACTCACCCGTCTCGCAGCCCGTATAAACCCCGTATACCCTGTGACGCGGTCACGGGGTCACGCCACTTACGGGGAACCTCACCATGCGTTGGGAAGGGCGGCGCGAAAGCCAGAACGTCCAAGATCGTCGCGGCATGCGCTTCGGCCGCGCCGGCGGCATCGGGCTCGGCACGATCGTGCTCGCGCTCGTGGCGGCCTACTTCGGCGTCGATCCGTCGGTGATCCTGCAAAACGGGCAGCCTTCGGGACAGCAGGCGGAACAAGTGCCGTACCAGGAGTCGGCCGAAGAGGCGCAATTGCGCAAGTTCGTCGCGGTCGTGCTCGCAGATACCGAGGACGCGTGGGGCGCAATCTTCACAGCAGCGGGTAGAACCTACGAGCAGCCTGGGCTCGTTCTGTTCTCCGGCGCCGTCGAGTCCGCGTGCGGCTTTGCGCAAGCGGCAGTCGGGCCGTTCTATTGTCCCGGCGATCGCCAGGTGTACATCGACCTGTCGTTCTACCAGGACCTGCAAAGTCGCTTCGGCGCGCCCGGCGACTTCGCGCAGGCATACGTCGTCGCTCATGAAGTCGGGCATCACGTGCAAACGCTGCTCGGCATCTCCGAGCGCAACATGGCAGCGCGGCAACGTGCCAGCGAAGCCGAGGCAAACGCGCTCTCCGTTCGTCAGGAACTGCAAGCGGACTGCTTTGCCGGCATCTGGGCGCACAATGCAGATCGCTCACGGCAGTTGCTCGAAACCGGCGACATCGAAGAAGGTCTGAACGCCGCCGCCGCGATCGGCGACGACCGCTTGCAGAAGCAATCGAAAGGCTACGTCTCGCCGGAATCGTTCACGCACGGCAGCTCGGCGCAACGCGTGAGCTGGTTCAAGCGCGGCTTCGAGAGCGGCAGCGTCGAATCGTGCGACACGTTCGCGACGAGGAACCTGTAAGCCACACCGACACACCCTCTCGCGCGCATTCCTTGTGCTAAGTTACGCGCCAAGAATAAGAGGGGAGGCACGGTGCCCGAGCGCTTGCTCGAAGGTATCCAGATCACTGAAACGCCGGGCGCGGAGCAACCGATCGCACGTGCGAGCGCGCACCTGACCGCATTCGTCGGCCGCACACTGCGCGGCCCCGTCGACCGCCCGATCCCCATCCAGAGCTTCGCGGATTTTCAGCAGGAATTCGGCGGCCTGTGGCAGCCGAGTCCGCTCTCCTACGCAGTCGAGCACTTCTTCGAGCAGGGCGGACGCCAGGCAGTGATCGTTCGTGTCGCGAACGGCGCGGCACCGGTCACGCTTTCGCTGCGCTGTGGACGACAGACGTTGCAGCTCGAAGCGCGCGCACCGGGCACGCGCGAATTCCTGCGCGCCTCTATCGATTACGATCACCTCGACGCCGACGACGAGCAGCGCTTCAACCTGGTCGTGCAGCGCGTGCGCTCGCCGGGCTCGGAGCGCATCGAGACGCAGGAAATCTTCCGCGGCCTGTCGCTCGATCCGTCGTCGCCGCGCTTCGTCGCCGGCGCGCTGCTCGAGTCCAGTCTGGTGCGCGTGCGCGGCGAAGTGCCGTCGGTGCGTCCCGATCGCACGCTGATGGCCGGCACGAACCTGCCGGTTGGCTACGTGAGCTCCAACCCGGACGGCGATGACGGCCGGCCGATCAGCGACTACGACGTCATCGGCTCTGCGACGCGGCGCTCCGGGCTGTTCGCGCTCGAAGACGTCGATGAGCTCGCCTTCTTATATATACCGCCGCTGACGCGCACGACGGATGTCGGTGTCAGCACCGTGCTGGTCGCCGCGAAATTCTGCCGCCAACGGCGTGCGATGCTGATCGTCGATCCGCCCACCGCATGGGACTCAGCGGCCGCAGCGGTGCGCGGACTGAAGCTACTGAATTTTCACAGCGACCACGCGCTGATGTTCTTCCCGCGAATCGCCGCCACGGATCGTTTGCGCGCCCGCCCCGAGATATTCGGCAACGGCGGCGCAGTCGCGGGGTTGTTGTCGCGAACCGGCGAGGCGGTTTCCGCCGCGATTGCGGCACAGGATCCGGAGCCGCTGTTGCGTGCTGGTGCCCGGCTGGCTCGCGAAGTGGCGCCAGCCGATCGCTGGTCGCTCGCAGCTCACGGCGTCAACGTGCTTCATGCCGTGCGCAGCACTGATCGCGAGCGGCCGCCGCTGCGAACACTGGCGTGCGGCGCGAGTGCATCGTCGGACTGGTCGTACCTTTCGCAGCGTCGCTTCGCATTGTTCGTGATCAACTCGATCGAGCGCGGGACGCGCTGGTGCGTACTGCGCCCCGGCGACCCGACAGTGTGGGAGCGCGTCGCGGCGCAGGTGCGGCGCTTCTTGAGCGAGTTACTCAGCGCCGGTGCGTTCGCCTCGGTGCCGCCCGACCAGGCCTTCTACGTGATCTGCGACGAGCGCATCAACGAGGCGAGCGAGCCGCACCTCGTCAATCTGCTGGTGCAGTTCGCGGCGACACACGCCGGCGAGTACCACAGCTTCATGGTCTCGCACTCGGTGAACGGCGCGACGGTGCGGCCGGTGATGGTGAATCGCCTGGAAGCTTCGCTGATCGTGGCGCCGGAGCTGGAGCAGGAGATCACGATCCGCATCGATCCGCGCGACGGGTCGCTGCTCGCGGATTATTGAATCACCGGATTGTCAGGCTAAAGCCTGACCCTTATTTCCTCTTCCACAGCACCTCCTGTCCATTCTCATGCCGCGCGAGCACGCGCGCGACGACGAACAGCAGATCCGACAAACGATTCAGATATCGCGTCACTTCGGGCGCGACCGTTTCGCTCTGCGCCAACGCCCAAGCATTGCGTTCCGCGCGCCGCGTGATTGCGCGCGCCACGTGGCAGGCAGCGGCGGCAGGACCGCCGCCCGGCAGGATGAATTCCTTCAGCGGCGGCAGCGGTTCGTTGAAACGATCCAGGCACTGCTCCAGCTGATCGATGTGGCTGTCCTGAATCGCGCGGTAGCCGGGCACCGCCAGCTCACCGCCGAGGTCGAACAGCTCGTGCTGGATCTGCGTGAGCGCTTCGGCAACCGCGGGCGGCAGGTTCGGCACCGCGAGGATGACGCCGATCGCGCTGTTCGCCTCGTCGACTGTGCCGTACGCCTCGATGCGCGCATGCGTCTTCGGCACGCGCGAGCCGTCGCCCAGGCCGGTCGTGCCGTCGTCGCCGGTGCGGGTGTAGATCTTGCTCAGGCGGTGGCCCATGAATCTTCTCCTCGACTCCTCGTCAGTCGCAGGCGGCTACGTTAGCAGACGATCGATGGCGAGTGCGGATTCCAATGCGGCTGCGATCTCGTCGAGAGCGCGGTCGACGCGGTGCGCGTGGTCCTCGCCGGTGCTGCGTGCGCCGAGCGTGGCCAGATAGGCGCCGCGGAACGCAGGGTCCGCGAACAGCCCGTGCACGTGACAGCCGGCGATGCGGCCGTCCGAGCTGATGGCGCCGTCGACTGCGCCATCATCGAAGCGAATCATTGGCCGGGACGCGCCGGGCCCGGTGGTCGCGCCGAGATGCATCTCGTAGCCGCCGATGCGTGCACCTGTCGCGAGCTCGACTCCAGTGACGGCGCGCAGCGTCTTGTGCGCGGTCATGGTCGAGCGAACGTCGAGCAGCTCCAGACCGGGAGACGACGCGCGCGGGCCTTCGATGTGCTGCGGATCTTCGACGAGCTTGCCGAGCATCTGATAGCCCGCGCAGATCCCGAGCACGCGGCCGCCGCGGCGCACGTGGGCCAGCAGATCGATGTGCCAGCCCTGCGCGCGGCAGAACTCGAGATCGGCAATCGTCGCCTTGCTGCCGGGCAGGATGATGAGATCCGCATCGAGCGGCAGCGGCCGCCCCGGCGCGACGAATTCCAGCTGCAGGTCCGGCTCCAGGCGCAGCGGGTCGAAGTCGTCGAAGTTCGCGATGTGCGGCAGGTGTGGAATCGCGATCCGCACGCCGGCTGCGGACTGAACAGCACGCCCATGCTCCAACTGCATCGCATCTTCCGCCGGCAGCGCGCCGGCCGCATGCAGCCACGGCACCACGCCGAACGATTCCCAACCGGTTCGCGCCGCGATCGTGTCGAGACCGGCGCGGAACAGCGTGACGTCGCCGCGAAACTTGTTGATGATGAAGCCGCGAATGCGCTCGCGATCCCGAGCGTCGAGCACTGCGTGCGCGCCGACCAGCGCCGCAATCACATGACCCCGATCGATGTCGCCGACCAGCACGACCGGCACGTTCGCCGCATGCGCGAAACCCATGTTGGCAATGTCGTGCGCGCGCAGATTGGTTTCCGCCGGACTGCCCGCACCTTCGACGATCACGAATTCGGCTTCCTGCTGCAGCCCGCGGAAGCTGTCGAGCGCGACTTGCAGCAGATCGCTGCGGTCGCGTGCGAAGGATCCGGCGTCGCGCGTTTCGATCCGCCGGCCGCGAACGACGAGCTGAGCCGTCATGTCCGACTGCGGCTTGAGCAGCACCGGATTCATGTCGACGGTCGGTGGCGTCCGGCACGCGAGTGCCTGCAGTGCCGTGGAGCGACCGATCTCGCCGCCGCTGGCGGTGACTGCCGCGTTGTTCGACATGTTCTGCGGTTTGAACGGACGCACGACTTTGCCGCGATTCGCGAGCAGCCGGCACAGCCCCGCGACCAGCAGCGACTTGCCGACGTCCGAGCCACACCCCTGAATCATCAGCGCGGCCACAGCACAGCTCCCGCGGCCAACACGAGCGCGAGCGCCCACAGCAGCGCGCAAGCTCCAAGATAGGTCCGCAACGAGCGGCGCAGATCGCCCGCATCCGGCCGGCGACCGGCTCCGAACAGCGGCCGTTCGTGCATCACGCCTTCGTACGTCGCCGCGCCGCCGAGCTCGACTTGCAGCGCGCCTGCCATCGCGGCTTCGGGCCAACCGGCGTTCGGCGACGCGTGGCGCGGCGCGTCGCGGTACATCACGCGCAGCCCGCCGCCGCCTGCCATGACGATCAGGAGTCCGGCGAGACGAGCGGGAATGAGGTTCGCGACATCGTCTGCACGCGCCGCCGCCCAACCGAATGCGCGCCAGCGCGGCTCGCGGTGACCGATGAGACTGTCGGCTGTGTTGAGCGCCTTGTACGCGAACAATCCCGGCAATCCGCCGACCGCGAGCCAGAATGCCGGCGCGACGATGCCATCGTTGAAACTCTCCGCGAGACTCTCGATTGCAGCGGCCGCGACTGCGGATGATGTGAGCTGCGCTGTGTCGCGCCCGACGATCTTCGATACTGCGTTACGCGCAGCGCAGAGATCGCCGCGTGCGAGGGGTTGCAGAACATCGCGAACGTGCGAGTACAGACTTCGCTGCGCCAATCCCATGGTCGCGATGAGTACCACGACGATCATGCCGAACGGCAGCTGCCGTGCGCCGCTCTGAATCGCGTAGCCGACGGCCCCGGCAGTGCCGGCGACGATCGTCATCGTGACGATGCCGAGTGCCTGGCGCGCCGCGGCGCTGCGGGCGGGATCGTTCCAGCGACGTTCCAGTGTCTCGATGAGCTTGCCGATCCAAACGACCGGATGCGCGATGCGCGCGTACAAAGCCTGCGGATACCCCAGGCAAGCCTCGACCGCGAGCGCCGCGGCCGGCAGCCAGATCTCAGCTCGCATGGCGGCCGTGGATCGCGATCAACGGCGCGCCGCGCTCGCGCACCGCAACCCATTGCGCATCGATTCCATACACCTCGCGCAGCGTCGATGGCGTCAGCGCGGCTTCGGGCGTGCCGTCCGCAACGATGCGGCCGCGATGGAGAATCACGACCCGATCGGCAATGCGGGCGGCGAGCGCGAGATCATGAATCGTCAGCACGACGCCGTGGCCCTGCGCCGCGAGCGATTGCAGCAGGTCTGCAGCTTCGAACTGATGCGCGGGGTCGAGGCCAGCGAACGGCTCGTCGGTCAGGATCCAATCGGACTCACCCGCCAGCACGCGGGCGAGCAGGACGCGCGCCCGCTCACCGCCCGAAAGCGTCGTCACCGTTCGTTGCGACCACTGCGTCGTGCGCGTCGCCTGCATGGCGCGGCGCACGGCTGCTTCGTTTTCCGCATCGCTGGCGCGATGCCGGAACGGAATCCGACCGAGCGCGACGAGCGTCGCGACGTCGACCGGCCAGGAGATTTCCGGAATCTGCGGCAGGAAGGCGATGCGCCGGGCGCGCTCGTCGGCCGCCAGCGAAGGCAGCGGCGTGCCGTCGAGCTCGACGGTGCCGTGCGACGGACTCAGCAGGCCGGCCACGCAGCCGAGCAAGGTCGACTTGCCGCCGCCATTCGGGCCGAGCACGGCCGTCACGCTGCCGGATGCGAACTCAACAGCGACCGACCCGAGAATGCGGCGCCCGCCGCGCTCGACCGTGAGCTCCGCAACGCGCAGCCGGGAATCGATCTTCATGTGACCTGCCTGCGCATCGAATACAGCAGCGCGAAGAAGAACGGCGCGCCGATCAGCGACATCACGACGCCGAGCTGCACTTCCGAGCCGCCGGGCAGGATTCGCACGACGACGTCGCCAGCGAGCACGAGCGCTGCTCCGCCCGCGGCGCTCGGTACGAGCAGGGTCGAAGGCTTTGCGCCCACGAGCGGACGCAGCAGGTGCGGCACGACCAGCCCGACGAAGCCGATGATTCCCGACACCGCGACGCTTGCGCCGACGACCAGGCCGACGCCACCGGCCAATTGCCACTGCGCGCGTCGCAGATCGATGCCGAGCGAGCGTGCGCCCATTTCGCCGAGCGTCAGCGCGTCGAGCGCCTGTCGCGAAGTCAGTATCAGCGCCGCGCCGACCGCGATGAGCGGACTCGAGATAGCGAGATCGTCGAGGCTGCGATCGGCGAGTGCGCCGAGCAGCCAGCGCACGATCTCGCCCGCCGCCCACGGGCTCGGCGACAGCGAGAGGACGAGTGCGATGCCGGCAACTGCGATTGCGCTGAGAATCACGCCCGAGAGCACCAACGTGAGCGCGCTCGCTGTCATGCCGGCGAGCAACAGCAGCGCCGCCATGCCGACGATCGCGCCGCCGACACCGCTCAGCGGCAGCACCCATGGATGCCAATCGGCGATGCCGAAGAAAATGCTGAGCACGGCGCCGAACGCTGCCATCGAAGAGACGCCGAGCGTGCCGGGATCGGCGAGCGGGTTGCGCAGGTAGCCTTGCAACGCTGCGCCGGCCAGGCCGAGCGCGGCACCGATCACGATACCGAGCAGCGCGCGCGGCAGTCGCAACTCCAGCAGAATCGTGCGACCGATCGTGTCCTGGTCGAGCCACACGTTCCAGCCGAGCACGATGCGTCCGACCACGATGGAGGCGATCGCCAGCCCCAGCACGAGCGCCAGCAGCGAGGGCATGACCCAGCGTCGCGTCGTCATCATCGCGAGGCCTGCGCACGAGAAGTTGCATAGACGGCGTCGCGCGCCCGCGCGAGCGCGGCGACTTCTTCGACGATCGTCGGCCCGGAGCAATACATGAAGCGCGCAGCAAAATCCCAGCGCTTCGAGTGAACCTTGCGCAGCGCGCGATGCTGTACGACACGCGCTGCCTGCGTGCCGTCAGCTCCCAGAATTTCGCCGACCAGCAGCAGATCCGGCGGCGTGGCGAGCAGCAGCTCCAGCTGCATCGGCTGATGTGTCTTGATGCCGTAGCGCGCCGCGACGTTGTCGAGCCCGACGGTCTGCATCAGATCGTCAGTGACAGTGTTCGCGCCCGCGGTCAGTCCGCCGGTTTCGTAGACGGCAGCAGTGAGTCGCGGCGCGCCTTGCGGCAAGCGCGCTGCCTCGATTGCGTGTTCGATCCTGGCGACCAGCACTTCGCCTGCTGCAGCGCTATCGACGAGCGCTGCGATCCGGCGGATCTGCGCGAGGCTCTCTTTCACCGAGAACGGGACGTCGAACAGCTCATAGTGAATGCCTACGCGCCGCAACGCGTTGCGGGTCGGAATCGCCGAGTGACGGCTGGCGAGCACCAGGTCGGGCCGTAACGCCACGATCTCCTCGGCCGATTCGTACGTGATCGGCAGACGCTGCGCCAGCTTTGCGATGGGCGAGCGCACCGGATCGCGTGAGTAGTGACTGATCGCCGCGATGCGCTCAGTCGGCACCAGCTCCACGAGAATCGCATCGAGACACTGGTTGAGCGAGACGATCCGCTTCGGCGCGTCCGCGCGCGCCGGCGGACTCGCGACGCTGAGCACCGCGACCAGCAGACACAGCAGCCGCCGCCCCATCAAAACTCCACTCCACGTTGCGCTTTGTACCCAGCCTGGTACGGATGCTTCGGCGAGATCACCTCGGTGACGAGATCGGCGATCTCCAGCAAGCGCGCCGGCGCGTCGCGGCCGGTGATGCAAATGTGCTTGTCGCGCGGGCGCTGCTCCAGAAACGCGACGACTTCGGCAACCTCGAGATACTCGTTACGCAGCGCGATGTTCAGCTCGTCGAGCAGTACGAAGTCGAGCTGCGGATCGAGAATCATTCGGCAGCTGCGTTCCCAGGCCTGGCGCGCAGCGGCGATGTCGCGCTGCCGATCCTGCACGTCCCAGGTGAAGCCTTCGCCCATCACCTCGAACGTCACCTGGTCGGGAAAACGGCGGAAGAAATGCTTCTCGCCGGTCTGCCATTTGCCCTTGATGAACTGCACGATGCCGACGCGCATGTCCCAGCCGAGTGCGCGTGCGACCATGCCGAACCCGCTCGACGACTTGCCCTTGCCGGAACCGGTCAAGACGATGAGCAGGCCGCCGCGCAGCTTCTTGGTGGCACGCTCGGCGCGGCGCTCCTCCTGAACGATCTTCATCTCCTGCGCGTGGCGCAGGTCGCGCTCCGATTCGCTCATGGTCGTCGCCCCAGCGCAGCGGCGAGCCTGCGCCATTGCTCGCGACCGCGCGGCAGTCCGAAGCGCAGCAAGTCGGGAGCGTAGTCGAACGGTCGAACCAGGATTCCCGCGGCGAGCAACCGCGTGAAGCGTTCGCGCGCGTCGGGTGCGCGTGCGAGGCGAAACAGCGATGTGCCGCCGGCGAGCTCGAAGCCGTTGAGCGTCAACAGGGCATCGAGTCGCTGCGCTGATTTTTCCAGGAGCGTGCGCTCGCGATTCATCCAACGTACGTCTGCGTAAGCGGCGAGTCCTGCGGCCAGGGCGTCGCTCGACACCGGCCACTCGCCGATCAGCCCCCGGATCGTGGCGGCGAGCGGCGTCGCGGCGACGATGAATCCGAGTCGCAATCCGGCGAGCCCGAAGAACTTGCCGAACGAGCGCAACACGATGAGCTTCGGTGCCGCTGCCGCGCCGGCTTCCGCGGCGACACTGATTTCAGGAACGACCTCTGCGAACGCTTCATCGACGATGAGCGTGCCGCCGTGGCGAGCGAGCGAATCGTGCAGCTCCAGCAGTCGCGAACGCTCGACGCTGCAGCCGTCGGGGTTGTTGGGATTGACGATCGTCAAGCATGCCGCTCGCTCTGCGTGAGCGCGGACTTCTTCGAGTACGATTGTCTGCGTCAACGCACCCGCGCGAGTCCACGCGTCGGCATGCGATCCATAGGTCGGCCCGACGATGACTGACGCCCGGAGATTCACGATCTGCGGCAGGAGCCGCAGCGCGCATTCCGTTCCCGCCGTTGCGACGACGCGCGCCGGATCGGATACGCCGAACGCCGCGGCCGCGACGGCTTCGAGACGCGCCAGCTCCGCGGGCTCGGGCAAGCGATTGCGTGCACGCTGCGAAGCACGGGGTGCGGGATAGGAACGCGGATTGATGCCCGTCGAGAGATCGACCCACGGCTGCGGGACATCCGGGAACAGCGAGCGGGCGGCAGCGAGCCGCCCGCCATGATGGGCAAAGCGGCCGGCCGCGATTTGCGTTTCGGCGTGCACAGAACGTCAGAACGTTTGACGGACTCCGAAGAACACGCCGCGCCCCGGCGTTCCGTAGCGCGCGATCGTCTCGTATTCCTCGTCGAAGGCGTTCTCGATCCGGCCGAACAGCTCGAGGTCGTTGCGCAGTGCGTACGACGCGCGCAGATCGACGACCGTGTAGCCGTCCACCACGACGCTGTTGCTGGCGTTGTCAAAGCTGCGGCTGACGTCGAGCACTGCAACGGTAGTCGTCAGACCGAATGGCCACGCGTACGTGATCTCGCCGTTCAAGGTCTGGCCGGGACGCCGCGCCAGCTCGCGGCCGAAGTCGGCTCCGGGCGAGCGATTCGTCGTATCCATGTCCGTGTAGTTCGCCTCGACGTGCAGGCGCTCGCCGATGCGAGCGACCAGTCCGAGCTCGATGCCTTCGGCCTCGGTCTTCGCGACGTTGTCGTAGAAGCCGAAAGGCCGGGTCGTGCAGCGCGGATCGGTCGACGGGAAACACGAGACGAAGTCGATCATTTCGTCCGTGTCGCGGCCGAAGTACGTCGCCGACAGCAGCAGCACGTCGTTCAGCAAGTGCTGCTCGACGCCGACGTCCCACGCCTCCGCGCGCTCCGGCGCGAGCGCTTCGTTACCGAACTCGCTGAACAGCTGGAACAGTGTCGGCGCCTTGAAACCTTCGCCGTAGCTGGCGTGCACGCGCGTCGTCGGCGTCGCGGACCACGCAAGCGATGCGCCGCCCGTGCTCTCGCTGCCGAAGGTGTCGTGATCGTCGTAGCGCAAGCCACCCGTCAGCGTGACGACATCGATGGGCGAGAAGGACAGTTGCGCGTAGATGCTGTCGAGCCGCGCGTCGTGCGCCAGCGGCGCCGGGTTTGGATTGAACACATCGGGCGAGCGCGTGTTGAGCTCCGACCGCTCGGACTCCACGCCGAATACGCCGCCGAGCGCATCGCTGAGGACCAGCGTGCCTTGGTACTCCCAGCGCTCGTTGCGCCCGGTCGCGTCGAAGGTCGTCGGCACCGGCGAATCGGGATCGGTGTTCTCGCGATCCGTGTCCGTGTACGCGAAGCCGACGCGGTTCTGCAGCTTGCCGCCGAACGTCGACGCGTTGATGCCTGCGTAAGCTACGAGCTCGTCTGTGACGCCGTACTCGCGCGTGTCGGTGAGCGCGAACGTCGGCGCAGGAAAGCCGTCGAACTCGACGCGGCCGTGGCTGTAAGTCGAGCGTAGCTCGGCAGAAACCGCGTCGTTGATTTTCACGAGTCCGCGCACGTTGGCGCCGACGTTGCGATAGCCGTCAGTTTCGTGGCCGCCGAGATCGTCATCGAGTGCGGAGACGCCATCGGTCGTCAGGTATTTGCCGGCGACACGCCATGCGAATCGCTCATCGCCCGCTTCGGCGCGCGCCTGCACCGTCGCCGAGCCGCGCTGACCGCCTTCGGCGGAGTAGGCAGCCAGCAGTGGTCCCTCGGGAATCGTGGTGACGACGTTCACGACGCCGCCGATCGCCTGGCTGCCCCACAACGTCGACTGCGGGCCGCGCAGCACTTCGATGCGCATGTAATCGCCAGTCAGCAGGTTGGCGAAGTTGAAACCGCCGCCCGCCGACGACGGATCGTTGAGCTTCACGCCGTCGATCAGCACGACGGTCTGATCGGATTCCGCGCCGCGAATGCGCAGCTGGGTGGAGCCGCCAAGACCCCCATTGCGGCTCACGGTGACGCCCGGCGTAGTCGCGAGCAAATCGGAAACGGTGAGCTTCTGACTGGCGCGAACTTCCTCGGGCTCGATCAACGTTACCGAGGTGCCGATGCGGGACAGCGGCTGCTCGATGCGGTTCGCTGTGACCATGACGCGCTCGAGCTCATCGGAGCCGGAGGCATCGGCAAAGGCGCACGCCGGCGCGAGCAGGCACGACAGGACGAATGGAAACGAAGACGACGAAGTCGACGATAGGACGGACATGACGCGAAAGCTCCGGAAAAACTGCCAACCCTTTCACCCGCAGGTCTCGCAGTTTGGTCGCGGCGAGCCTGAAGGACCGGTCGCCGCTCGGGAACTCCCGCTCGCTCAGCACACCCCGGCTGATCGATGGACGACGGCGGCAAGCAGGTCTCCTGGCTCGTGGCTTGGAGTCCGTCGCGTCACCTTCCCGGACCGGCAATTGCCTGCAGATCCAGTGGTTTCGACGCGCGGCGCACCACTTACAGTTGCGGGGGCAGCCCGGGCTTCACACCCAGTTCCCATTTGAATCCCCCTTTTGAAATCATCGGGGGAACTTGTCGCGCGCGGCGAGAATGAGCCGAAGGACTTTTGCCGTCAAGAGGCTTCAGCCGGACATTCCCAACAACCCCACGTAACAACCAATCTCGGCAACCTGTTGCGTAGCGCCCAACGTATCGCCCGTGTATCCCCCGATCCGCTGCACGCACCATCGCCACAACACTCCCACCAGCACGAGTGCCACGACGATCGCAACGATCACGCGCGGTCCGCACAACACGAGCGCCGGCAATCCGAACAACGCTGCGACGACGACATCGCCAACTTTCACGCGCTCCACGACCGGTGCCGAGCGCGAACGATCGGCACTGCCAACATAGCGCCCCGCGACAATCACCAGCACTGCGCAGAACCGCGAGAACGCATGCGACGCGACCAGCGCCGCCATCGCCGTCCACAACGGCAGCAAACTCAGCGTCGCGATCTTCAGCAGCAGCATCAGAATCAGCGCGATCGCACCGAACACACCGATGCGCGGATCTTTCATGATCTCGATCGCGCGCTCGCGCGTCGCACCGCCGCCGAGTCCATCGCAGGTGTCTGCAAGCCCGTCTTCGTGAATTGCGCCCGTCATGAGAATCGTCACTGTGGTGCTGAGAATCGCCGGCAGCGGCGCGGGCAATGCGAGTGCCGCAAGCCACATCACGGCTGCGCCGCTGGCGCCTACCACCAAGCCAATCGCGGGGAAATAGCGAATCGCTCCTGTGAGCCGCTCCGGCGCATGCCCGACCCACGCAGGCACGCGGATGCGCGTGAAGTACTGCACGGCCGTGAGCAGCAGACGGATCTCAGTCATTGCCGATCTCGGTCACTTCTGACGGTCGGTGACGCCGGCAGACTCGAAGCTCGCCATCTCCGTCATCAAGCGCGCGGCCGATTCGATCAGCGGCCACGCCAGCGCCGCGCCCGAGCCTTCGCCGAGCCGCAGGCGCAGATCGAGCAGCGGCTGCGCCTGCAGGTGTTCGAGCAGCTTGCGATGCCCGTTCTCGGCCGAGCAATGGCTGAAGACACAGTGCGCGCGGACGCGCGAGTCCATTTCGGTGGCAAGCAGAGCCGCGACGCTGACGGCGAAGCCGTCGACGACCACGATGCAGCGATGTCGCGCGACTTCGAGCAGCACGCCGGTGAGCATCGCGAGCTCGAAGCCGCCGAACTCCACCAGCGTTTCGAATGGCGACAGCCCTTGCGGGCACCGCGCGGCAGATTCGGTGAGCAATTGGCGTTTGCGTTCGAGGGCCGGGTCGTCGAGCCCGGTGCCGCGCCCGACGCAATCGGCAAGCGGCCAACCGGTGCGACGATGCAGCAGCATCGCGGCACACGCCGTGTTGCCGATGCCCATCTCTCCCAGCAGCAATGCGTTGGAGCCGCGAGCGATCGCATCGGTCGCAAGCGTGCGGCCGGTTTCGATCGCGCGCGTGCACTGCTCGGAGCTCATCGCCGGCTCGAAGCGGAAATTCCGCGTGCCCGGCGCAATCCAGGTCGGCGGCCGTACGCCTCGCGGGTTGACGGGGATGACGCCCGCATCGACGACGGTCAGATCGAGCCCGTGCTGATTCGAAAGCACGTTGATGGCAGCGCCTTCGTTGCGATAGTTCTCGAGCATCTGCGCCGTGACGGCCTGTGGAAACGCACTTACGCCATCCGCTGCGATTCCATGGTCGCCCGCGAATACGAACATCGCCGGCGAGCGCAGCACCGGGGTTTCGGTTTGCAGCACCGAGCCGATCTGGATCGCGAGTGCTTCGACCAGGCCGAGCGAGCCCTGCGGCTTGGTGCGAGTGTCGAGCCGACGCTGCAGCGCCTGCGTGGTTATCATGTCCGTCATGGAGCCTGGCCTTCAGTCCGTATCGCGAGCCGCGGGGCGCACATAATGCCTGATCGACATCTGATTCTGGGCGGTGCGCGCTCGGGCAAGACAAATCATGCGATTACGCTCGCCGCGAGGCAGGCCGCCGCGCGCGGCGAACCCGTCGTCTACGTCGCGACCGCGCAAGCGCTCGACGATGAAATGCGCCACCGGATCGACCGGCATCGTGCGCAGCGGCCGAGCACGTGGCAGACAGTGGAGGCGCCCGATCAGCTCGCAGCCGCGTTGCGTGCGCAGCCGCGGGCAGTTTTGCTCGTCGACTGTCTCACGCTCTGGCTCTCGAACGCACTGTTGCTCGACTTCGACGAAGCGGCGCCCACTGCGCCGGCGCGGCACTGGGATGCAGAGCGCACGGCATTTCTGCAGTGGCTCGCGGAATATCGCGGCGTCGCGTTGCTGGTCTCGAACGAAGTGGGCTCGGGCATCGTGCCGGCGTCCGCGCTCGCGCGGCGGTTCCAGGATGAGCAAGGGCGCTTGAACCAGGAAGTCGCAGCGATGTCCGACTCGGTCACGCTGGTGGTCGCTGGCATTGCGGTGCCGATCAAGGCTGAATAGAGTCCGGTACGTGGCCCACTCAGAATTCCTCGCGACCGCACTCGACGCCGCACGCGCCGGCGCAGAAGTCATTCGGCGCTACTACCAGCGCAACCTGCAGGTCACGCTGAAGGCGGACAAGTCGCCCGTCACGCAGGCGGACGTCGAAACCGAGCAGGTGATTCGTCGCATCATCGGCCAGCGCTTTCCGGCGCACGGCTTCTACGGCGAAGAAACCGGCCACAGCTCGCTCGATGCGGAGTACTTGTGGCTGGTCGATCCGATCGACGGCACCAAATCGTTCGTGCGCGAATATCCATTCTTCTCGACCCAGATCGCGCTCATGCATCGCGGCCGATTGGTCGTCGGCGTCTCATCCGCGCCGGTCTACGGCGAGCTGGCGTATGCAGAAATCGGCCACGGCGCGTGGCTCAACGAGCAGCCGATCAAGGTCAGCGACATCGCCTCGATCGAGACCGGCGCGATCTCCACCGGCAATCTGAAAACGCTGGCGAGCGGCCCGCGCTGGGCGGGCTTCGGCAAGCTCGTCACTCGCGCGCAACGCATCCGGGGTTACGGTGATTTTCTGCACTATCACTTGCTGGCCGCGGGCAAGATCGACGCAGTCATCGAGTCCGACGTGAACATCCTCGACATCGCGGCGCTGGCGGTGATCGTCGAGGCTGCGGGCGGACGATTCACGGATCTGGAAGGGCGGACGCCGGATCTGAATACGAGCTCCGTGCTTGCCACCAACGGCAAGCTGCACGATGAGGTGCTGACAGCGCTGCGCTAGGCCAATCGCGCCCGCAATTTCAGACGCCCGTTTTCCTCGTCCAGATGCTCGTGTTCGTTTCACCGCTGGTCTACGGCGGCCTGCATCTTCTCTGAGGCGATCGTCGTCGTCAGCCCGCGACGAAGGTTCGCCCGCCGTCCCAGGCAATTTCGCGGACGGCGACTCCGTACAACTGCGTCATCGTTTCCGGTGTGAGCACTTCGCTGGTCGGTCCTGTCAGCCACTCGCCATCGCCGAACAGCAGCACCGCGTTGTCGGAGAAGCGCGCCGCCAGACCTGCATCGTGCATGCTCATCACTACCGTGCGACCCGCGCGCGAATGATCGCGCAGCAGTTTCAGTACATCGAGCTGATGATGCGGGTCGAGATGATTGATTGGCTCGTCGAGCAACAACACGTCCGGGTTCTGTGCCAGCAGAGTCGCGAGCGCGGCGCGACGACGTTCGCCGCCGGACAACGTGTCGACATCACGCCTGGCCAGATCGTCGAGTGCAACGGCCTGCAATGCTTGGTGCGCGATGGTGCGATCCGCAGCGCTTTCCCAACGCCAGAAATCGATGTGCGGATGACGCCCGACCAGCACACTGTCGAGCACCGTCGAGGGAAACGGATCCTCCGTCGTCTGCGTGAGCAGACCGAGCTTGCGAGCCAGCGCGCGGCGCGGCCAGTTTGCGAGCGGTTCGCCGTCCAGCGTGACCGTACCGCGCGACGGAGCACGCAGGCCAGCGAGCGTGTGCAACGTCAGCGTCTTGCCCGCACCGTTACGACCGAGAACCGCAGTGACTGCACCGCTCACGATGGTCAGTTGCAGTTCGCGAACCAGCACGCGGCTTGCCACTTCGACCGTCAGCTGGCTGCACGCGAGACTGCTCACGGCGACCGCTTGCGGCGCGGCGCTCATCGCTTCCTCCAGCCGATCTCGCTCGCGGTCTTCGCGCCGATCAGCACCTGTTGCAGCGACTCCGGTATCGTCGCCTCCGTACTCGAAACCGGAATGCGGCCGCCCATGAGCTCGGCGAACGACTGCGGATACAACGGCTGGCGCTCCGGCTCGGCAAAGCCGTCGGGAGCAATCGGCTGATCGTCTTGCAGATCGTACTTGTCGGTGGCGCCGAGTGCGTGCAGCAGCTCGTGCGCCATGACGGTGTCGTTCGAGCCTCTCATGCCGGCGTCGGCGAATACGTTCACGACTCCGAGCAGGCCTTTCTGCAGGCCGATCGAATGCGGGAGCGCGGGCGAGATCGCGGGATCGTGATACAAAAGGAACAGCTTGATGTCCGGCGCTGGACCCGATGGCGCAGCGACGCGCCACGCCCAGTACCGCATGCGCAAACTCCACAGCACTGTTGAAAGTCTGCTGCCGCCAGGATCGAGCGCCGGCGGCGCTTCGGACAGCGGCGGCGCGAGCGTCAGGCGAATCGGCCGCTCCATCTGCAATCCGTAGTGCTTCGCTTCCTGCTCGAAGAATGTCTCGATCCGTTGGAACGCATCGGCGGGCAGCTGACTGATGAAGCGCGCCGTGACTGCGCTGCCGTCAGCGTTGATCGGATACGCGGCGAGCCGCAACGGAATGTTCCAGTCCGTCGAGTACACGCGATCGAAGTAAGTGTTGAGGGCGACGAACAGCAGGATCACCAGCAGGATCGCGATCCGCAGCCGCCGCCACATCAACCGGCGGCCTCGACGTTGAGCTCCGCGAGCTCACCCTCTTCGGCGCGATAAGCGACGGTCATCGGCTGGCAGCAGACGCTGCAGTCCTCGATGTACGACTGCGATTCGACCGACAGGTCGAGCAGCAGCGTGATTGCCTCGCCGCAGTAAGGGCAAGTGATTTCGGCAGTCGTCTCGAGCATCTCTAGACCGTGAACGCGCTCTTGATCCAGTTGACTTCGTGCCCTGGCGCCGCCGCAATCGCGACGACGTCGAAGCGTGCCGGATAGCGACGCAGCTCCCGATGCGCTAGCAACAAGTACTCGGCCGCATTCGCGAGCCGGCGCTGCTTGCGCCAAGTCACGGACGCAGCCGCGCCGCCGAACTCCTCGCTGGAACGATAGCGCACTTCGACGAACACCAGCGTCGCACCGTCCAGCATCACCAGGTCGATCTCGCCGCCCTTGCATCTGAAATTGCGCAGCACGAGCCGCAAGCCCGCCCGCTCCAGGTGCGCCAGCGCAGCCGTCTCGCCTGCGCGGCCCGCTTCCTTGCGGTGCCGATCGTCCATGAGCTTCTTCCTGTTTCAGTTCACTGCTGTCGTCGCAGCAGTGCTCAATGGGTTCGGCTTGCCGCCTGCAACCTGCGCCCAGTCCAGCTCGCGATGTACGCGGCCCTTGTTGTCGATCGACAGCAAACCGGTCATGCCGGGCACCGTGTGCTCGTTGCCGAACTTGCCGGCTTTCAACAGCGGGATGAGCCGATACGCGTCGAAGCCGAATGCGTAGAGCCGTCCGCGGCCGCGCGCACGCACCGGCCAGTGCTTGCTCAGCGCTGTACGCAACTGCGTGGAGACTGCGTCCGGCGATATCACCCAGGGCATGTCGGGAAAGATCACGCCTTCCAGGTCGCTGTTCGCTTCTGTGTCGGGCTCGAAAATGTCGGAGGTTGCGTAGACCGGCAAATCCTCCGCGAGATGGAACCGCAGCGCGGGCCGCAACGAGCGCCCCTGCACCGGCTGCGCGCCGACGAACACGAACTGCGCGTCGCCGCGGCGCCGCGGCTCGAACTCCAGGCGTGTGCCGATCGTCGCGCTCAATGCGTTGGAGCGCGCACGGCTCTCGTCGATGAGCAGCAGTTGCGTGATCGGTTGCGAGTAGTCGCGCGAGGCAGGATCGTAGAAACGCATCGCGGCGATCGTGCCGCCGAGGGTCTTCAGCTCCGTGTCGAACGCTTTGAAGACGCGCTGGCCCCACTCGTTGTTCGGCAACAGCAGCAGGCCGCGCATGCGGCCGTCCGCAGTCACGCGTTGCGCCACCTGCCGCGCCTCGTCTTCGGGATCGAGCGCGAACTGGAACATCAGCGAAGGCGCATTCGATTCGTCCGCCGTCTGGTTGAGCGCGAGCGTCAGCACGGAAGTCTCGCCGGACGTTGCGATCGCCGTGACGTCGTCCTTGGTGAGCGGCCCGACGACGAACTGCGCGCCGTCGGCAATGGCGCGCCGATATGCAGTCGTCGCGCCCATCTCCGCGGAGTCATAAACGTTGACCATAGGTCGCTGCGCTTGCTCTTGCTGCAGCAACGCCGCGAGAAAACCGTCGCGCACCGCGACGCCCGAGCCTTGCTGTCGACCGGACAGCGGCAGAATCAAGCCTATCTGCGGTGGATACGCGAGACCGACGCCGAGATTCGGCAGCACGTCCTCGTTCAGCAGCGAATTCGCAGGATGGGTCGGATAGCGGCCGCGCCAGTCGGCGAGGTCCTCGTTCGCGGTGAACGGATTGCGCGCGGCGGTCAAGGCCGCACGACCGAGATCGAGCCAGCCAGTGACCGTTGCGTTGGTACCGGGCGGCGGCGAGAAATCCGCGTTGCCTGCCGCGCTCTGCTGCAAGCCTTGCCAGATGAGCCGCTGGTTGGCGCGCACTTCATCCTGACCGTTGAGCGAGCGCTCGCGCTCCAACGCAGTCGTGATCCCTGCAGCAGGCCGATTCAATGCGAACAGCGCTCGCGCCCGCAGAGCCAGCAATTCCGAAACATCTTCGCGCGGCAGCGGTTGTGGAATGCGATCGAGCTCGGCCAATGCCTTTTCGGGATGTTGCTGCTGCAGATTGATTTCCGAAGCGACGGCTGCGCGCAACGCGAAGTCCGCGCCCGGCAATGTCGTGCTCACTTGTTTCAGGAGCGCGCTGGCTTGCTCGATTTGATCTGCGCGCAGGTACTCGCGCGCCGCACGCAGCAACATGCGATCACGCAACTCGCCGGGCGCTTGCGCTGCTGCCTGCTCGTACGCCTGAGCCGCGCCGCGATGATCGCCGTCGCGCGACAGCTTTTCG
The DNA here is from genome assembly GCA_035606615.1 of Steroidobacteraceae bacterium. Taxonomy (GTDB): domain Bacteria; phylum Pseudomonadota; class Gammaproteobacteria; order Steroidobacterales; family Steroidobacteraceae; genus Steroidobacter. Next base: position 4,643 of record DATNFA010000004.1, on the reverse strand, counting down.
GCCTGCGTGACCAGGTGTCGATCGGTCGGCTCGCGCCCCGGCTGAGTGACCGGCGGCGTGCACGCGCTCGCCAGCAGCGCCGCGAGCAACGCCGCGCCGGCCAGTTTCGTCCACTTCGCCCTATCGAGCATCCAGCCTGACTCCTTTGTGCCCGGCGCAGTATCGCCCAAAGCTCGCGGCCGTCATTATAGGATTCTTCGCATGTCCGGCACTCTTTACGTCGTCGCCACGCCCATCGGTAATCTTGCCGATCTCACACCGCGCGCCCGCGAGGTGCTGGCAAGTGTCGCGCTGATCGCGGCGGAGGATACGCGCCATACGCGCCAGTTGCTGCAGAGCTGCGGCATCGGCACCGCATTGACGTCGCTGCACGAACACAACGAGGCACAGAAGAGCACGGAGCTCGTTGCAAGACTTGCACGAGGCGAATCGATCGCGCTGGTGAGCGACGCCGGCACGCCGCTGGTGAGCGATCCGGGCTTCGACCTGGTCGCCGCCGCGCGCCGTGCAGGCATCGCGGTGATTGCAATTCCAGGCGCGTGCGCAGCGATTGCCGCCTTGTCGGTCGCCGGCCTGCCGACCGATCGCTTCGTTTTCGAAGGCTTTTTGCCGGCGAAAACCGCGGCGCGCAGCGAGCGCCTCGCGCAGCTCGCTCGTGATGAACGCACGCTGATCTTCTACGAAGCGCCGCATCGTCTCGCGGAAGTGTTGCGCGACATGACGCGAATATTCGGCGCAGAACGCAATGCTGCCATCAGTCGCGAGCTGACGAAGCGCTTCGAAACGACGTACACCGGCACGCTCGCGCAACTGCGCGACGCTGCCGAGCGCGACAGCGACATGTCGCGCGGCGAGATCGTGATCGTCGTGAGCGGCGCGCCTGCGACGAGCACCGCGCTCGAGCTCGACAGCGACGCGTTGCTGCGCGCCTTGCTGGAAGAGCTGTCGCCATCGCAAGCGGCGAAGGTCGCGGCGCATGTCACCGGCCTCAAGCGCAGCGACCTGTACGAAGCCGCGCTGCGCCTCGGCAAATAACTTGCTTCGCCTGCCGATCGCCCCCACCATCACGCGCGGAGTCGGCCAGGCAATCGCTGCGCGCAAGCGTGGAGGAAAGTCCGGGCTCCCAGGGCAAGGCGCCAGGTAACGCCTGGGGGGCGCGAGCCCACGGAAAGTGCAACAGAAAGCAAACCGCCAACCCCCCTGTAAAGGGGGCGGTAAGGGTGAAATGGTGCGGTAAGAGCGCACCGCGCCGGTGGCAACACTCGGTGGCACGGCAAACCCCGCCCGGAGCAAGACCAAATAGGGGAGCAAGCGGATCCGTCTTCGGATGGGGCCGCACGTGTGGCCCACACAGGCTCCCGGGTAGGTCGCTGGAGGTACGCGGCGACGCGTATCGCAGATGAATGATTGTCCTCGACAGAACCCGGCTTATCGGCCGACTCCTTTTTCTTAACGATCAACCGCCGACAGCCGCGTAACGGCGTCGGCGTGTATACAAAAAGTGTCCGCTGTGCAGGGATTGTGCAGAGCTGCGCGCAGTGCCCCGATTGATCCCGATTCGCCCGCTCCCAGCCATCCTCCTGCGCTTCCGCTGCGCAAATCCGCGCGCAAGGTTGCGCTAAGCGGCGCAAGGCCTCTTTTCGGCCGGTGCCGCGGGCGTATGTGCTTCCACGTCAAGAAGTTTTCCTAAGCGGTTGATTTACGTCAGACCGGCTGCCGCCGATCTTTGGCCAGAACTGGATATACATCCTAAGTGCCTGTCGCCAAACAGGAAACTTCCGAGATTTTTTTGACTTGCAGCTTTCGCGGTACCTATAGTGCAAATCGGTGGGAGAAAGTGGGAATTAATGGGGACAGGGGGCATAAGAACCCTCCTGTGCCTGGCCATTGTGAGCAGGGGTCCGGTCCGACATGTTCCGCGGTGCAAACAAGGTGACGCTCGATGCGAAAGGCCGGCTGGCAATGCCGACCCGTTATCGCGAGCGCATCGTCGAGCGCTCCAACGGGCGCTTGATCGCCACCGTGGATCGCGCCGACCGCTGCCTGCTCATTTATCCGCTGCCGGAATGGGAAGAGATCGAGCTGAAGCTGCGGCGCCTGCCGACGCTGAACCCGCTCGCGCGGCGCTTGCAGCGCCTGATGATCGGGCACGCCACCGATCTCGACCTGGATGGCAGCGGCCGAATCCTGATCCCGCCGAGTCTGCGCGAATACGCGGGGCTGGCGCGTGCCGCGATGCTGATCGGACAGGGCAATCGCTTCGAGCTCTGGGACGAAACGCAGTGGAACCAGAGCTGCCAGCAGTGGCTGAAGGCCGACGAAAGCGCCGAGCCGCTGCCGCCGGAGCTCGAGTCGCTGTCGCTGTAGGCGCGCGCGATGGGGCGACATACGCCGGTGCTTCTGCGCGAAGTGCTGGAGGCGCTCGCGATTCGTGCCGACGGTCGCTACGTGGATGCGACGTTCGGCCGCGGCGGCCACACGGCCGCGCTGCTGGAGCGGCTGAACGCGCAGGGCAGGGTGGTCGCGCTGGATCGCGATCCGGACGCGCTGCGCGCGGGGCGCGAGCGCTTCGCGGACGAAGCGCGATTGACGTTGAGGGCCAGTCCGTTTTCGCGCCTCGCGGCGCTGTTAGAGGAGATGGAGCTGGTCGGGAGAATTGACGGCGTGTTGCTCGACCTCGGTGTGTCTTCTCCGCAGCTGGATGATGCCGCGCGCGGCTTCAGCTTCGCGCAGGATGGGCCCCTCGACATGCGCATGGACCCGCAGCACGGTGCCAGCGCTGCTGATTTCCTCGCGCGCGCGCCGGAGCACGAGCTCGCTCGCGTGATCCGCGAATACGGCGAAGAGAAGTTCGCAAAGCGGATCGCGCGCGACATCGTCGCGGCGCGGCGCGAGGGACCGCTCCAGCGCACCAGTCAGCTCGCCGAGCTCGTCGCGCGCGCCGTGAAGACGCGCGAGCCCGGCAAGCATCCGGCGACGCGCACGTTCCAGGCGATCCGCATCCACGTGAACGACGAGCTCGCGCAGCTGCAAGCCGCGCTCGACGGCAGTCTGCAGGCGCTGGCGCCGGGCGGCCGCCTCGCCGCGATCTCGTTTCACTCGCTCGAGGACGGTCTGGTGAAGCGCTTCATGCAGAAGCATTCGCAAGAGGACCCGATCTACGCCGGCCTGCCGCAGATTCCGCCGCACGCGCGCGCGAAATTGCGACGCATCGGCCGCGCGATACATCCGTCCGCCGAAGAAGTTGCCGCCAATCCGCGTGCGCGCAGTGCCGTGCTACGCGTCGCCGAGAGGGTCGCAGCATGAGCATCGCGCTGAAAGCAGGAGTTGCGGTGATCGCGCTGGCGCTGGGCGCAACGGCAATCGGCGTCGTCGCGACCAAGCACGAGGCACGCAGCCGCTTCATCGAATTGCAGGGCCTGAACGGCGAGCGCGACGCGCTCGAAATCGAGTGGGGCCAGCTCAAGCTCGAGCAGAGCGCCTGGGCAACGCACGGGCGCGTCGAGCAGACCGCGCGCGTCGACCTGCGCATGGTGATTCCGCGGCCCGACGAAGTCCGGATCGTGAAACCCACGGCGGCCACTCAATGAGGCACGACCATGAGCACCGACCGTAAATGGCGATGATCCGCAACGAGCACAACCGCAGCTTTTCGCAGGAGCAGTTCCGCACGCGGCTGCGCCTGGTGCTGGGCGCGCTCGTGCTGATCGCGGTGGCGCTGGTCGCGCGCGCCGTCGATCTGCAATTGCTCGACGAAGGCTTTCTCGAAGGGCAGGGCGATGCGCGCTTCACCCGCGTCGCGAAGCTCTCGGCGATTCGCGGCGGCATCTACGATCGCAACGGCGAGCCGCTCGCCGCGAGCACGCCCGTCGACACTGTGTGGGCGTGCCCGCCCGAAGTGATGCGCGCCGCGGATCAGATCCCGCGCCTCGCCGAAGCGCTCAATCGCGACAAGAAATGGCTGACGCAGGTCATCACCAGCAACCTCGATCGCGAGTTCGTTTATCTGGTGCGCCACATGCGGCCGTCGGATGCGGCGCAGGTCGCGGAGCTGAAGATTCCCGGCGTCTATCTGCTGCGCGAGTACCAGCGCTTCTACCCGGCGGGCGAAGTCACCGGTCACCTGCTCGGCTTCACCAAGAAATACGACGACATCGGCCAGGAAGGTCTCGAGCTCGCGTACGACCGCTGGCTCGGCGCGCAGGCCGGCGCGAAGCGCGTGATCCAGGATCGCTACGGCCGCACCGTCGAGGACGTCGAGAGCATTCGCGCGCCGCGGCCCGGCGAGGACCTGATCACGAGCATCGACTTGCGGATTCAGTATCTCGCCTATCGCGAGCTGAAGGCGGCCGTGCAGGAGCAGCAGGCGAAGGGCGGCTCGGTCGTCGTGCTCGACATCGACACCGGCGAAGTGCTCGCGATGGTGAATCAGCCGGCCTACAACCCGAACGATCGCGATCAGGTCGCGGCGGCGCGCTATCGCAATCGTGCTGCGACGGATATCTACGAGCCCGGCTCGGCGATCAAGCCGTTCATCGCAGCAGCGGGCATCGCGTCGGGTCGCTATCACCCGGACACGGTCATCGACACTTCGCCGGGAATGGTGCGCGTCGCCAGCAGGTCGTTCGTCGACCACCACAACC
>DATNFA010000003.1:0-34997 GCA_035606615.1 Steroidobacteraceae bacterium | reverse complement strand
CTTGTTGATGACGATGAGCCGGCACAGCTCGCGATCGCGCGCGAACTCCATCATGCGCTGCGTGATCGGCTCGATGCCGTTGACCGCGCTGACAACCACGGCGGCTGTCTCGACCGCTTCGAGCACGCTGAGCGCGCGGCCGGCGAAATCGGGATAGCCGGGCGTATCGATCAGGTTGACACGGCAGGCGCCGACGTCCATGTGCACCATGGCAGCGTCGAGCGAATGCCGCAGCTCCTGCTCCTGCGGATCGAAATCGCAAACGGTCGTGCCGCGCTCGAGGCTCCCGCGGCTGCGGATCGCGCCGGACTCGGTGAGCAGGCTCTCGGCCAGCAGCGTCTTGCCGGCCCCCGCCTGCCCTACCAGCGCAATGTTGCGGATATCTGCGGTCGAGTACGCCATGGAAGCCATCCCCCCTGCGCGCGCGGTGTTTGTCCTGAGCATACTCCTCGGGGCTGCCCCGCGTTGTCGGTAATGACCCTGGCGACTATCATCGCGGGCGCTATGACCAAGCGAGCCCTGATCGTTGACGATTCGCGCTCGGCCCGCGTGATCCTCAGCCGCATGCTGGAAGGTTACGGGCTGCAGGTGGACTCCTCCGAGAGCGCGGAGCATGCCCTGGAATATTTGCGGCAGACCCGGCCGGACGTGATCTTCATGGACCACCTGATGCCGGGCATGGACGGCTTTCAGGCCATCCAGGCGATCAAGGGCAACCCGGACACCGCGATGATCCCGGTAGTCATGTACACCTCGCAGGAAGGCGAGCTGTACGTAAGCCAGGCGCGCGCGCTCGGTGCGGTGGGCGTGCTGCCGAAAACTGTTAAACAGGCGGACGTGTCGCGAGTCCTGTACCAGCTGCGCCTGTTGCCCGAGCGTCGCGACACGCGCCCGGCCACGCCGAGTTACAGCGCGCAGGACGCAGCTGCTGTCCGCGCCCAGGCGCCGGGTGTCGGTATCGGCGATATCGAGGCCGCGATTCGCGCCGCGACGGCCCCGCTGCTGAAAGAGCACAACACGGAGATGAGGCGCTTCGTGCTCGCGAGCTTGGAAGCTTTTGCACGGCGCATCGGTACCGAGCTGAAACCCGCGGCTGCGCAGACGCCGCCGCCTGAGCCGATCGAAGCACCGCCGCCGCCTCCGCCTCCGAGCCGCTGGCCATTGGTCGCCGCCATCGCGGCGCTTGCCCTGTTGCCGACGTTCGTGCTCGCTGTCATCCATACCCGGACACTCGACGCGATGAACCAGCTCGCACAACAGAACGCCAAGCTCGCCGCGTTCACCGAAGAACAGCAGCTGCAGATGGATGCGTTGCGCAGGGCCGTGCAAGGTCGCGAGGTACAGATGGCCACGGCGGCAGCAGCGGCGCGCCCACGTGAAGCCGACGTGGAATCCGAACCAGTGCCGTATGGCGAGCAGCCGCTGTCCGGTGCGCGGCTCGAACGCCTGCGCGACATGATTACGCAGCTCAAGGCGGGCGGCTTTCGCGGCACGCTGAAAGTTGCCACTTACGTCGGCGAGTTCTGCCTGGTCGGCAACGGTATCGAAGGCTATTCGATGGCCGCGGATGATCTGCCGGCCAACCGCTGCGACCTGCGCGGCAATCCGTTCGACGACGGTCTGAGCTCCGCGCAGCGCCAATCGCTGCCGTTCGCGAACCTGGTCGCGTCGCTACGCCAGGACAAGACCCGGACGCTGAACGTCGAAGTCGAGCACGAAGGCCGCAAGCCGGCTGTGCCGTATCCGCGCGGCGACCAGCTGGCGAAAGTCTCGGCAGGCGACTGGAACAAGATCGCCGCCCAGAACAATCGGGTCGAATTTGCCGCTGAGCCGGCGGGGTCATGACCGAGCGCTGGCTGCTCTATGGTGCAAACGGCTACACCGGGGAATTGATCGCACGCGAGGCGGTCTCCCGCGGCATGCGACCCGTGCTTGCCGGGCGCTCGCGGCAAAAGGTCGAGCAGCTAGCAGCCGAGCTCGGCTGCGAAAGCGCGGTGTTCTCGCTCGACGATCACACATCGCTGGTGCGCGCGCTCGACGGCATGACCGTTGCCCTGCATTGCGCGGGCCCCTTCTCCGCGACGGCGCGGCCGATGATGCAAGCCTGTCTCGCCACGCACGTTCATTATCTCGACATCACCGGTGAGATCGATGTCTTCGAGTTGGCCCACAGCGTCGATGACAAAGCGCATCGCGCCAAGGTCGTGCTGTGCCCGGGCGTCGGCTTCGACGTGGTGCCCACCGACAGCGTCGCCGCGAAATTGAAACAAGCACTGCCGGATGCGACGCATCTCACGCTGGGGTTCGAAGGCAACTCCGGGATGAGCAAGGGAACCGCCAAGACCTCGATCGAATCCGTCGGCGGCGGCTCGCGCGTGCGGCGCGACGGCAAGATCGTCCCGGTCGAGCTCGGCTCGCAAACGCGCAAGATCGACTTCGGCTCGGGCGAGCGTCTCGCGGTCGGAATTCCGTGGGGCGACGTGAGCACCGCCTACTTCACGACCGGCATCCCGAACATCGAGGTATTCACCGCGATCTCGCAGAAGGGCCTCGACGGCATGCGCCGAATGAATCTGCTCGCGCCGCTGTTGCGACAACGCTGGATGCAAGCGGTGGCGAAGCGCATCGTCGACGCGCGTTTGCGGCCACCCGACCGCACCCAGCGCGACAACAATCCGAGTTTCATCTGGGGCGAGGTGCGCAACGCCGCCGGTCAGTCGAAAACTGCGCGTCTGCGCACGGCGAACGGATATTCGCTGACGGTCGCGTCTTCGCTCGGTATCCTGAGCACCTTGCTGGCGCAGCCACGGATGTCCGGCTTCGCGACACCCAGTGAGCTCGTCGGCGCCGACTTCGTCAGTACGCTGCCAGGTTCCTCGCCCATCCGCATCGATTCATGACTCTCGCTCCGCCTGCCTCGTTCGCGCCGCCCGGCTGGCTCGTCAACGCGCACCTGCAATCGATCGTGCCGAGCCTGCGCTTGCGGCGTCCACTGGTCGCGCGGCGCGCGCGCCGGCTGCTGGCGTGCGCGGAAACGCAGATCGTCGACTGCGGCGACGGCGTGCGGCTGCTCGGCCACTACTCGAGTCAGGTCGCGGCAGGCCGCCCGCCCGCGCGCGACCTCGCGATCCTGCTGCATGGTTGGGAAGGCAGCGCCGATTCGCTGTACGTGCTGTCGCTCGGCAGTTATCTGTTCGAGCTCGGCTGCGACGTGTACCGCTTGAACTTTCGCGATCACGGCCCGAGCCATCATTTGAACGAGGAAATCTTCCACTCGTGCCGGCTCGATGAAGTCGTCGGCGCAGTGCGCGCGATTCAGCGCGCGCTGCCGCAACCGCGCATGACGATCGCCGGCTTCTCGCTCGGCGGCAACTTCGCGCTGCGCGTCGCGGCGCGAGCGCCGGCCGCGGGCATCGCGCTCGAGCGCGCGATCGCGATCTGCCCGGTGCTGCGGCCCCACAGCACGATGGACGTGCTCGAACAAGGCCCGTTCATCTATCACCAGTACTTCATTGGGAAGTGGAAGCAGTCGTTGCGGCTGAAGCAGCGGCTCTTTCCGCAGCGTTACGACTTCACCGGCATCCTCGCCCAGCGCAGCATCAAAGAGATGACACGCGTCATGGTCGAGCAGTACAGCGAGTTCTCCACCCTCGACGCGTACCTGAGCGGCTACGCGATCATCGGCGACCGGCTCGCGCAGCTCGCCGTGCCGAGCCACATCCTGTTGTCGCTCGACGATCCGATCATTCCGGCGCGCGATCTGCAGGACGTCGCGCGGTCGGAGCAGCTGCAGATCGCTGCGATCCCGCACGGAGGGCATTGCGGGTTCATGGAGAGTTTTGCGCGGGAGAGCTGGGCGGATCGCGAGGTCGCCAGCTATATGGGGCTACAGAAGTCGGGCTAAAGCCCGACCTACAAGTGCTGAACTGGGCTTCAGCCCGACACGATCTGCTTCCTCGACTCTCTCAGCAGGTCGCGGATCGTGCTGGTTTCGACCATGCGCGCGCCGCGCGCCGCGACTTCGAGCGCCGCTTTGGATGTGCGCACGTCATAGACGACCCAGCGCCATGGACCGCGCCACAGTTTCGACGCGCTCTGCGTCAACAGCTGGTGATCGCAGAACAGGTAGTCCGGTGCGAGTGCCTCGCATTTCAATGCGGCGGTGTTCGTGTACTCGGAAAGGCGCCAGCCGATGCGATACGGCGAAACCTGCCGCGCGTGATGCACGGCTGCGAAATCCGCGGAAACCAGCACGCACTGACGTGCCACCGGCTTGAGCACCTCGCACACTTTGCGCACCACCGCCTCCTGACCGAAAGTCCGCAGGCTCGCGCGCTTCAGCTCGACGAACGCGGTCGTCGTCGCGTGGCCGGCCAGCAGGTCGACAGCCTGGCCGAGCCGCGGAACGCCGATGTCAGTGTCGGTGATCTTGATCTCCGCCAAGTCGTCCCACGTCATCTCCAGCGCGTTGCGGTCCACGCCGGCGATGCGCTGCAGGTTCGAGTCGTTGAGCAGCACCGGCTGGCGATCGACCGACAGCTGCACGTCGAAACCCAGATGATGGGCGCCGAGCTCCAACGCCGAGCGCAGCGCGGGCAGCGTGTTCTCGGGATATTCGGCAACGTTGCCGCGGCGTGCGATCAGCTCTGGGAGGCGGCTGGAGGGCATTTGCCGCGCATTCTAGCCCGCAGCGCGCCGATTCGCGGATCGCGCGAGCGAGCCCGCGCGTTTGGTCGTCGCCGCCTCCCGACACTTGGCGGCTCCGATTGCATCTGCTATTGCATGTGCTCTGCGGGGAATTTATGTACGGCACCGGTCGATTGAACATCGCGTCCAAGTGCGCAGCGTTGCTGCTGGCGCTGGTCTGTCTGCACGCCTGCAGCAGCGGCGAAGACACGATGACGAATCAACCTCCGGTTCAGCAGCCACCGCCGCCTCCGCCGCCGCCACCCCCGCCGCCTCCGCCGGGCGGCGACGCTTCCGGGCTCGATGCGCGGCCGTCGAACACGACGTGCCTCGCAGGCGATGCGCCAGGCACCAACCTCAGCTTCGCCGTGCAACGAGTGTTCCCGAACCTGCCCAACTTCACGCAGCCCATCGCGATGCTGCAGGAGCCTGGGAACGGTGCGCGCTGGTACGTGGTGCAGAAGACCGGCGCGGTGCGCGTGTTCGACAACACGGCGAACGTCTCGACCTCGCGCCAATTCATCAACATCGCGAGCCAGCTCAATTCAGATCCGCAGAGCGCGAACGACGAGCGCGGCCTGCTCGGCATGGCTTTCCACCCCAACTATCCGACGGACCCGCGCGCGTATCTCTTCTATACGGCGACGGATCCGACGCTCGGGCTCGTCGATCGCGTCTCGGAGTTCCGCACACTGGACGGCGGCAACACACTCGATCCGGGCACCCAGCTGCAACTACTCAATGTCGAAGACCCGGAGAGCAATCACAACGGCGGCAACATTGCTTTCGGTCCCAACGACGGCTTCCTCTACATCGGCATCGGCGACGGCGGCGGCGGCGGTGACGCGCACGGCAGCATCGGCAACGGCCAGCTGTTGACCACCCTGCTGGGCAAGATGCTGCGCATCGACATCGCGAACTCGAGCATGGCCACGCCCTACGCGATTCCGTCGACGAATCCGTTCGCGGCGAATCCGCGCTGCACGGGCGGCACCGGTGCGGCGAACTGCCCCGAGATCTACGCGTACGGCTTCCGCAATCCCTGGCGTTGGAGCTTCGATCGCGTGAGCAATGAGCTGTGGCTCAACGACGTCGGACAGGGCGCGCTCGAGGAAGTGGACCGCGTCGTGCTCGGCGGCAACTACGGCTGGCGCTGCTTCGAAGGCACGAACCCGTTCAACTCCACCTGCGGTTCGAACCCGAATCCATTGCCGCCGATCGCGCAGTACGGCCGCTCGCTCGGATTCTCGACCACGGGAGGCGTCGTCTATCGCGGCAGCGCGATTCCCAACCTGGTCGGCCGTTATCTCTTCGGCGATTTCGGTACTGGCGCACTATGGTCGATCGCCCGCACCACGCAGCCGACGATGACGATGGGCGCCGGCTTCTCGACGAACCTGCAGATCGCGAGCTTCGGGCAGGACGTGGACGGCGAGGCGTATATCGTTCATCTCGGCGGCACGCTGCACAAGATCGTGCCGGGCGCGGGCGGCGGCCGACAGATTCCGACGCAGCTGTCCGCGAGCGGCTGCGTGAGCACCAACGCGCCGACTCAGCCAGCTGCCGGCCTCATTCCGTATGCGCCGACCGCGCCGTTTTTCTCCGACGGCGCCGTCAAGACGCGCTGGCTCGCGCTGCCCGACGGTCAGCGCATCGTCGTCGAGAACGACGGCGACTTCACATTCCCGAGCGGCAGCGTGCTGATGAAGAATTTCCGCCTGGGTACGACGCTGATCGAGACGCGGCTCTTCATGCGGCACAACGACGGCGTATGGGCGGGCTACACGTACGAGTGGAACGCCCAGGGTACGGACGCGACGCGCGTGGTCGGCGGCAAGAGCGTCACGGTGAACGGCCAGACCTGGAACTTCCCGAGCGAGGCGCAATGCCTGCAATGCCATACGCAGGCCGCGGGCCGCACGCTCGGCCTGGAGATCGGCACGCTCAACGGCGATTTCGGCTACCCGACCGGACGCACCGCGAATCAGCTCACGACGCTGAACTTCATCGACACGCTGACACCGGCGCTCACGCAGACTCCGGCGCAGTTGCCCGCCATTCCCGATCCCGCCGGATCGGCGGCACTCGAGCAGCGTGCGCGGGCGTGGCTGCATTCCAATTGCGCGTACTGCCATCGGCCCGGCGGCCCGACGCAGGCGAGCATGGACCTCCGCTACTCGACGGCGCTGAGTGCAACCGGCACGTGCAACATCGCACCGTCACTCGGCGACCTCGGTGTCGCGAACGCGCGTTTGATCGCGCCGGGCAGCGCGGCGACCTCGATCATCGTGAACCGGGCGAACCGGCGCGACGGTAACGGCATGCCGCCGATCGCGACGAACCAGGTGGATACGGCTGGAGTCGCGCTGCTGACGCAGTGGATCAACAGCCTGACGAGCTGTTGAGACCAGGATTGTCGGGCTGAAGCGCTACACCGCCGTGCCGCGAGCGCGCCGAGCCACGATCAGCACGATGCTGGCGGCGATCATCCAGTAGGACAGGAAGCTCCCGGTTACGGCAGAGTTCGCCCAGCTGTGCACAGCGTAGAAGTCCGTGGGGTCACTGCCAAAGTAAAGCGATGGCACAAAGGCCAAGTTGATGAGTGCAATGACGTAGCCAGCTTTACCGAGCCAATCAGGCAGCAGCCCCGCGCGCAGCGCGGCATGTCCTGCGGCAAACAGGTAAACGGCGGTGAGCAAGCGCTTGATGGGGCCATGGGCGAGCATGTTCGCTTGAGCGAGCGGCCCATCGATCGTGGGATCGAGCGACCCATCGGGGGCGCCGAAGACAACGCCCGCTTCAAGCGAGGTTGTCACGAGAGTGATTGCGATGAAGATGAAGCCTGAGCCGGCGGCAATCAGCGACGCGAATCCTGCCGAAGGGCTGAGGCGGGCAGCGAGGTGGCTGATCCCGGCCACGAAGACCAGCAATCCCGCGCAGGTGAGGAGCGTGATGAGGTCGCGGGTCAACACGTTCCAGGCCGGCGGCGCGCCGCCATACATGAAATAAAGCGGCACCGATACCAGCACGCTCGCTCCGGCAATGAGACCCGCAGCCGCTGTAACGTTGCGCACCGACGCTTCTTCTTCCATGGCATTCATCTCGAACAAACTGCGGGGAAGCAGACTTTAGGCCGAATCCTTCTGTTTTCTCTTCTCTTCGTAGTGCACGACCGGCTGGCCGCTGGTCACTGCCATATCGCCTTCGATGACGGCGCCGCGCGCTACAGCGATCGAACGTGCACTGACCGCGCCGCGGAGCCGGGCGGTCGCCCGGATCTCGAGCTTCTCTGCCACCGCCAGCGTGCCTTCCAGCTCGCCGGAGATCACGGCGTTCGCCGCGGAGATGCGACCCTCCCACTGCGCGCCTTCCGAGAGCGTGAACGAGCCGCGCACGGTGCTGTCGCCGTTGACGGAGCCCGCGACCACGAGGTCGCCGCCGCATTCCAGATTGCCAGTCAGCGCAGAGCCCGCGCCGATGAAGGTCGGGCTCGAAGAAACGTGGTCTGCGAGGCGGCGGCGCGGCGTGTCCGTCATGAGTTCATCTCCCACCGAAGCGACTTGGACGAGGTGCGCGATTATGCCGTGTCGCAAGCTGACAATCCTTGTCAGCCTGCGCGCTCCACCTCAACGCGTGCAATCAGCGTAAGTCACTGATCGTCATCGGCTTCACTGGTTGGCACAGGCGTTGCACCTCTGCCCTGCGTAATGCGCTGAACCTGGGATTGGACCCGCGCGCCCTGCCCACCAGGGCGTGAGGTCGACGATCCCACCCGTTAGCTTGCAAGAGCGATCTCAGGTTCGGATTCGACGCCGCCAGCATTCTTCCCTGCTGGCGGCGTTTTTTTTTGCCCCTATCATCGGCCCCTTCCCGAATCCCTTCATTTGGAGCAGGTGGCGTATGTCTCGCGGATTGCTCACTGGCGCGCTGCTCGCTGCGACGATGTCTTTCACCGCGGCGACAGCGCAAGTGCCCGGCGCCGACCAGGTGCAGGCCGTGACGCTCGCGAACGGCCTGCAGGTCATCGTCTGGCCGGATCACGACATCCCGAATATCGCTCTGTTCAACTGGGTGCACGCCGGCAGCCGCAACGAAGTCCCCGGCATCACCGGTCTCGCGCATTTCTTCGAGCACATGATGTTCAACGGCACCACGACGCGCCCGCAGGGCGAGTTCGACCGGGTGCTCGAAGCGAACGGCGCGCGCAACAACGCGTTCACTACTAATGACGTGACGGTGTATCAGGACTGGCTGCCGCGAGCGGCGCTCGCCCCTGTGTTCGAAGTCGAGGCCGATCGGCTGCGCAATCTCGCGTTCGAGCCGAAAGTGATCGAGAGCGAGCGCGGCGTCGTGCATTCGGAGCGGCGTCTGCGCGTCGACGACAGTTACATCGGGCGCCTGCAGGAGCAGGTGCAGGCGACGGCCTTTCTCGCGCATCCGTACCAGATCCCGACGATCGGCTGGCCGTCCGATATCGAGTCGTGGCGCATCCAGGACCTCAAGACTTTCTTCGCCACCTACTACGCGCCAAACAACTGCACGCTGGTGCTGGTCGGCGACGTCGAGCCCAAGAGCGCGATCGCGCTGGCGCGGCAATATTTCGAGTCCATCCCGGCGCACGCGCCGCCGGAGCCGGTCCACACGCAAGAGCCGCGGCAGGAGGGCGAGCGCCGCGTCAACATCGAAGCGGACGCACAAACGCCGCTGCTGCAGTTCGCGTATCACGCGCTGTCGGGCTCCGATCCGCGGCAGGCGGCGCTCGAGTTGCTGACGCGCATCCTCACGGACGGCGACGCGTCGCGCTTGCACCGGGTACTGGTCGAAGAGAAGAAGCTGGCGATTTCCGCGGACAGCTACGTCGATCGCGGCTTCGATCCGGGTCTCGCCTGGTTCCTGCTCACATTGCCCGCTGGCGCCGATACAAAGCAGGTGGAGGCCGTGTTCGATTCGGAAATCGAGCGCGTGCGCGACGGTGGAGTGACTGCGCCAGAGTTGGCGCGTGCGCGCAGCCAAGCGCTCGCCGACTTCTGGCGCGGGCTCGCGACGATCGACGGCAAGGCGCAGGCGCTCGGCCAATACGCGGTGTTGGAAGGCGGTTATCAGCGGCTGTTCGAGGCACCGCGCGCCTATGAAAGCGTAACGGCAGACGACATCCGCAAGCTCGCTGCAGATCTGCTCCGGCCAGGTAACCGCACGGTGGGCGTGCTCACAGCCGCGACTGCGGCAGCTGGGCAGGGAGTAAGCCGATGAAGACGCTCGTCACGGCTCTCCTGTTCTTGTGTTCGATCTGCGCTTTCGCTGCCGGCAACGGCGTCAAGGTGCCGCCCTACGAGCGCGTGCCACTCGGCAATGGCGCCGTCGTACTGCTGATGGAGCGTCACGACGTTCCGTTGATCGCGTTCAGCGCCGTGCTGCGCGGCGGCGCTGTCAGCGATCCCGCGGGTGGCTCAGGAGTTGCCAGTTTGCTGGCTGGACTGCTGCAGAAGGGCGCGGGTGCTCGCGATGCAGTGCAGTTCGCCGAGACGGTCGCGTCGGTCGGCGGCCAGATCGAAACGTCCGTCAGCACCGAGAGCATTTCGGTCAACGGCTCGTTCCTCGCACGCGATCAGCAGCTCATGGTCGAGCTGGTCGCGGACCTGCTGCAGCGGCCGCGACTCGAACAAGCGCAGTTCGACACGCTGCGCGCGCGGCAAATCGAATTCATCCGCGCGGCGAAGGAATCGGACCTCGGGGCACTCGCGCCGATCTACGGCGAGTCGGAGCTGTTCGCCGGACATCCGTACGGCCGCTCGGTCGACGGCAGCGAAGCGAGCCTCGCGGCGATCAAGCACGCTGACCTGCAACGCTATTATCAAGAGCAGGTCGGCGCGGACCGACTGATCCTCGCCGTCGCCGGCGACTTCAAGGCAGCGCAGCTGAAGCAGCGCATCTCGCGCGCATTCTCCGGCTGGCGCAAAGCGGGCACAGCGCTGCCGCCGTTACCGAAAGCAGAGCGAGTCGCGAGCCGCCGCGTGCTGCTGGTCGACGCACCGGAGTCGGTGCAAGCGTATTTCTGGGCGGGCAACGTCGCCGTCGCGAAGAGCGACCCGCGACGGCCGTCGCTCGACGTGACCAATACGTTGTTCGGCGGACGCTTCACTTCGATGCTGAACACCGAGCTGCGGATCCGCACGGGCCTGAGCTATAGCGCCAGCTCGCGCTTCGACCGGTTGCTGCAGCCGGGCCACTGGGAGATGAGCTCGTTCACGCAAACGGACACGACGATCCAGGCGCTCGACCTGATGCTGGCGACGCTCGACCAGCTGCACGCCACCGGGCTCGATCCGAAGATGGTCGAGTCCGGCAAGAGCTACGTGCAGGGTCAGTTCCCGCTGGCGCTGGAAACCTCCGAGCAGTGGGCCGCGCAGCTCGCGACGCTGGAGTTCTATGGCCTGGACCGCCGCTACATCGACGACTATTCGCAGCAGCTGGGCACAGTGACAGCGGCCGATAGCAAGAAGGTGATCGACGAGGTGTTCCCGCCCAGCACGGCGCTGGCGATCGTGGTCATCGGCAACGCCGGCGCCATCCGCGACGGCCTGCGCAAATACGGACCGATCACGGAGATGAAGCTCGCAGATCCGACCTTTGCGCCCGTCCGGAACGAATGAAGAATGTGATGCCCTTCACATCTGCGACAAGCCACAGGCACTTGCACGCCCTCGCTGTGGTCACACCCAGAGCACTTCACCGCGATAAATCCGCGGCAAAACCACTGGGGACACGGCGCGCGGCGCGCGCAGTGACAAGTTTTTCGACATGGACAACGCAGGCAGAGCGGCTAGACTCCGGCCGATACGAGCGCTGGGAAACGCGCCGTCAAACAGTTCAGCCATGCAGTATCGGCGCAGTGATTTCGACGTCACCAACACCGTGCAGGTCAGCTCGACCGACGCGGTGCGCCGTGCAGTGTGCGAGCTGTTCCGCCAGAACTGGCCGCACTATCCTTTCGACCGCGTCGAGACTGCCTTCCGCGACTTCGAGCGGCTGTTCAACGGACAGTTCCCCGGCTACTACGGCTGCGACACGGTCTACCACGACCTTCAGCATTCGCTCGACGGCACCCTCGCCGTCGCACGCCTGATCGTCAGCTACGACCGCACGCACCTGGCCGACGAGCGCCTGGGGCCCGAGCGCGCGATCGTCGGCGTGGTCACGGCACTGTTCCACGACGCCGGCTACATCCGTCAGACGGACGACCAGACGCATCGCAACGGCGCCGAGTTCACGCTCAGTCACGTGAGCCGCAGCGCGCACTTCATCAGCCGCTACCTGCCGACGATCGGCATGGCGGAGTGGGTGCCGGTGGCGACCAAGATCGTGCACTTCACCGGCTACGAGGTGCAGTTCGACCAGATCCGTCTCGACGATCATCGCGACCGCAAGCTCGGCCACCTGATCGGCACCGGCGATCTGATCGCGCAGATGGCCGACCGCTGCTATCTCGAGAAGTGCCGCGACCGGCTCTACCCCGAGTTCGTGCTCGGCGGCATCGCGATGCCGAGCGACGCGCTCGGCAAGACTTCGGTGCGCTACAACTCCGGGCTCGACGTTCTGCGGCAGACGCCGGAGTTCGTCGACGACGTGCGTCGCACGCGCCTGGACGGCGAGTTCGGCGCCGCTTATCGTTATCTCGAATCGCTGTTCAACGGGCGCAATCCCTACATGGATGCGATCCAGCGCAACCTCGACTACCTCGAAGAAGTGCTGCGCACCGGGCGCTGGCCGATGCTCCGGCGCGATCCGCCGTGCTTCACCTGGGAGCGCAACCCGGTGCAGAACATCCGCTCGCTGGTCATCGGCCACTTGAAGCAGGTGTGGAAGAGCAGCTGATCATTCGTCTCGGTGCCGCGCTCGCAGTCGGGCTGCTCATCGGGATCGAACGCGAACGCAGCAAGGGACAGGGACCGCGACGGGCCGCTGCAGGCGTCCGCACCTTCACTCTGATCGCATTGGCGGGCGCCATCAGCCTCGAGCTCGGTGGACTGCCCGCGTTCCTGGTCGTCGCTGCAGTGATCGGCGTCTTCGCTGCGATCAGCTACGTACGAACCTTCCGGCACGACGCCGGCCTCACGACCGAAGTCGCGATGGTCGTCACGGTGCTGCTCGGCGGGCTCGCGCTGAGCGAGCCGCAAGTGGCCGGCGCGCTCGCGGTCGTCGTCACCATCATCCTCGCGTCGCGCACCAAGGTGCACGACTGGATCAACAACGTCCTCACAGACGAGGAAGTCCGCGACGGCCTGGTGCTCGCCGCCGCGGCGCTCGTCATTCTGCCGCTGCTGCCCGAGCAGCCGGTCGACCCGTGGGGCGTGGTCGACCTGCGCAAGTTGTGGACGCTCGCCGTGCTCGTCATGGCGATCAACGGCCTGGGCTACATCGCGGTGCGTGCGCTCGGCGCCAAGATCGGCCTCGCGCTCGCGGGATTGTTCTCGGGATTCGTTTCGAGCACGGCCACGATCGGCGCGATGGGCTCGCGTGCGAAAGCACGCCCGGAGCTGCGCGGCGGCGCAGTCGCCGGTGCCGCGGCATCGTCGGTTGCGACAGTCGTGCAGCTGACGATCGTCGTAGGCCTCGTGAGCATGCCGACGCTCGCAATGCTGGTGCCGTCGCTCGTGCTATCGGGACTCGCAGCTATCGCGTATGCAGGGCTCTTCACTCTGCGCAGCGTCCGCGAGACGACGCAGGCGGACATCACTCCGGGCCGGCCGTTCTCGCCGAAGACGGCCCTCTTGTTCGTTCTGGTCGTAGGCGCGGCGCTCGCGATTTCTACAGCGCTCACGAACTGGCTCGGCGGTAACGGTCTGCTGATCGCGACGGGTGTTGCCGGGTTGGGCGACTCGCATGCTGCCGCCATTTCCGCGGCATCGCTCGCGGCCGGCGGCAAGGCAGAAGTGCCGATGGCGGCGATCGCGGTGCTCATCGGCTTCAGCACCAACGCGATCAGCAAGACAGTCGTGGCGTTCTCGCTCGGCGACCGGCGTTTCGCGTTCCAGCTGTTGCCGGGAATCGTCTTGATGGTGCTGGCTGCCTGGGCCGGTTGGTTCATGAGATCCTTGCTGGCATGACTGCACTGTTCGACCGCCTCGCGCGCCGCTTCCCGGCGAAGCGCGCATTCATCACTGGCGCCAGCAGCGGGCTCGGCCTGGAACTGGCACGCGCCCTGGGGCGCGACGGCTGGAAGCTCGGGCTGTTCGATCGCAACGTCGAGCGCCTGGCGCGCGTCGAGGAAGAATTGTCCAACGCCGGCCTGACAGTGCTGGCCTATCCCGGCGACGTCACTAACGCGGACGAGCTCACGGTCGCAGTGAACTCGTTCGCGGCGACGAGCGATGGCCTCGACGTGATGGTCAACAATGCCGGGGTCGCCGGCTCCGGCACGCTGATGGAAGTGCCGCTCGACGACTGGCGCTGGATCGTCGACATCAATTTCATGGGCGTCGTGCACGGCGCGCGCGCGGCGATCCCGCATCTGCAACGCAATGGCGCCGGCCTGCTGATCAACGTCGCGAGCGCGGCCGCTTTCGCATCGGCGCCCGGGATGATTTCGTACAACGCGACCAAGGCGGCGGTTCTGTCGTTGAGTGAGACGCTCAGTGGCGAGCTGTCG
This sequence comes from Steroidobacteraceae bacterium, assembly GCA_035606615.1. Classification (GTDB taxonomy): domain Bacteria; phylum Pseudomonadota; class Gammaproteobacteria; order Steroidobacterales; family Steroidobacteraceae; genus Steroidobacter. The sequence goes on along the minus strand of DATNFA010000003.1, from coordinate 20,665 downwards.
ACGAGCGGCACGCAGGTCTCGGTCGTGATGCCGACGTTCGTGCCGACGAACTTGATCGAATCGTTCCGCGGGCCGGCGGAAGCGCGCGAGCGTGCGACTCAGGCGTTGCGCGATTCCAAATACGCGGCTGTCGACGCAGCCCGCGACATTCTGTTGCAGGCCGCTGCGGGCCGCCTGTACATCGTGCTGCCGCGCTCGGCGCGCCTGTTGTGGCGGCTGAAGCGCTGGGCGCCGCTCTTCTTCCTCAAGCGAGTGCTGGCGTTGCGGGAAAAGATGAGGGCTGGACAGGCGAATCCACCGCAAGCATGAAGCGCGTGTAGATTTCCGGGAGCCGCGCGAGCACGTGCGGTTTGCCTGCGATGGGGCTGCCTTCGAGCACTTGCCGCAGCATCGACAGGCTCAACGATTCCAACGCGGGCAACGACACCGGCGCATAGCTCAAGTGCCACGGCTCCGGACTCACGCCGCCGCGATCCGTGCAGTACGGCCGGAAGAAGCCGAAGCGCTGCATGTTCGCGTCCAGCCATGCCGACAATCGGCCGAAGATGCCGTCGCGTGCGTATTCCGCGGGCACCAGCTGCACGGCATAACCCGCCGGCACCGTGGAAGTGTCAATGACATCGACATCGCTGCCCCAGTGATGACGGCTGCCGCCGGGGATGGCCGACCAGCACAGGATCGCATCGACAACCTGGCTGTCCGCGAGCTGCCGGCGCTCGAGCGGACGGCTCTGGCGATCGTAGAGCGGACGCTCGCCGGACCATTTGGCGTTCCAGATCGTCAGCTGGGTGTCGAAGTCGCGAAAGCTGGAGCGGGCCACGAGCTCGATACCGTCGCGCTGGGCCGCCTCGCGCATCGCCAGGAACGAGGCCGCGGCCTCGTAGTGCAGAGCGCAGCGCGGATGAGCCAGCTCCACGATATGGGTGCTCGCGCGTCCGGTCAGCTCGAACTCGTTCATCCAGGGTCGCCTGCAGGAAATTCGGGAAGTATCGCAAAACCGTGTCAAAAAAACCGACATTACATGTATTACGGTTTGACCTCTGCAACGCGGGTATCATCTTGCGCTAATGTAAGCAACGAACAGCGTCTGATCGATGCAGCGTCGAAGCCGGGGCACTTCGCGCGCGCAGTCGGAACGGCGGCGGCGGAGCATGCGTTGAGATCGCACAGCCTCAAAGCTCGACTACTCTTGATTGCAATTCTCGCGGGATTGGGAATTTCCGCGACATTGTTTGCGCTCGAATATCTCGACTACCGCCAAACGCGCGCCGCCGTCGGCGACCAGGGCGAGCGAGCACTCCTCACAGCCGAGCTGCAACGTCTCGACGCGCTCGCCGGCGATCTCGCCGCTGCCACTGCACCGTCGCTCGAAAATGCTTTGCGCGCCGGCGACGACGACACCGTGAGCCGCATCGCTACCGCGCTGCTGGAGAACCACGCGACCATGGCCGTCCGCGTGCTGCGTCCGAACGGCACCGTGCTGTTCGAAACGCGGCGCTCGAATGCGTGGGACAGTTCGCTGACTGCCGAAGAGCAACGCACCGTACGGCGCGAGCTCGGCGATCTGACGTTGCTCGGCACGCTCGAGCTGACGGTCGCACGGCCGAGCCTGCACTCTTCGGCGACGGCCTTGCGCACGCAACTGCAACACGTCGAGCAGCGCGGCTTCGCCCGCAAGGTGTGGATCATCGTTGGCGCCGGCACTCTCATCACGCTGATGCTGGCGGCTGTTGCATGGCTGCTCGCGCAGCGGCTGGAGCGCCCGATCGTCGAGCTGATCCGCTCGGCCGAGCGCATCGGCGAAGGCGACTACACCCGGCCGCATCAGGTCACGGGCAGCAACGAGATCGCGGACCTGGAAGGCGCGCTCGACCGCATGCGGCAGAAGCTGCAGCAGACGACGATCACCACGAATTACCTGACGACCGTGCTCAACAGCATGAACGACGCGGTGCTGGTCACCGCGCCGAACGGCGTCGTCAAGCGCATCAACAACGCAGCCGTGCGGCTGTTCGGCTACAGCGAGGAAGAGCTCGCCGGCCGGCCCTTCACGACGCTGCTGGCGGAAAACGAGCGCGCCGCGTTCTCGATGGAAACTGCCGCGCTGGAAACGCGTGAGACAGTGATCGCCACGCGCAGCGGTCAAACAATACCGGTGTCCCTGTCGGGAGCGCCGATCGCGGCCGACGATCCGCAGTTCCAGGGCACGATCTTCGTGGTACGCAACATCACGGACCGCAAGCGCGCCGAGCGCCGCATCCGCTACCTGGCGCGCTACGACGCGCTGACCAAGGTGCCGAACCGGATGCAGTTCCAGCACATGCTGCAGCAGGCGATCGCTCGGGCGCGCCGCAACGATCGCGGCATCGTGCTGCTGTATCTCGACATGGATCGCTTCAAGGAGATCAACGACACTTTCGGTCACGCCGCCGGCGATCGCACGCTCGAAGTGCTGAGCGAGCGGCTCACGCACATCCTGCCGAAGGAAGCCGTCGTCGGCCGGCTCGCGGGCGACGAGTTCGGTCTGTTCATCGAGGGCTTCGCCGAAGAGCAGAACGAGCAGGCCGAGGCCGCGAATCTGGCGCGCATGGTGCTGGCCGAGGTGTGCAAGGCGTACTACGTCGATCAGCAGGAAGTCTTCCTGACGGCGAGCGTCGGCGTGGCGTTCTGCCCGAAGGATGCGGAGAACGTGATCGACCTGATCCGCAACGCCGACGCGGCGATGTATCACTCGAAGCAGAACGGCGGCAACAGCTTCGCCTTCTACTCGCCGGAAATGAACGCTGCCGCGGTCGAACGGCTGATGCTGAAGAGCAAGCTGCGCCGCGCGCTGGAGCGCGACGAGCTGGTGATGTTCTATCAGCCGAAAGTCGACCTGCGCGATGGCCGCATCATCGGCGCGGAAGCGCTGCTGCGCTGGCGCCTGCCGGGCCACGGCGACATCTCGCCGTCGCAGTTCATCCCGCTCGCCGAGGAAACGAACCTGATCCTCGGCATCGGCGAGTGGGTGCTGAACCGCGTCTGCGCCGACTACCGGCGCTGGACCGAGCGCATCCAGAACCCCGGACGCGTGTCGATCAACCTGTCGCTCAAGCAGCTGCGCCAGGCGAGCTTCATCGGCCGCTGCCGCTCGGTGTTCCGCCGCCACGAGGTGTCGCCGACCAGCTTCGAGCTGGAGATCACCGAGACGACCTTGATGGCCGATCCGAAGCGCACGATCAAGCTGCTCGACGAGCTGTATGCGATGGGCCTGCACTTGTCGATCGACGATTTCGGCACGGGCTATTCCTCGCTGAGCGCGCTCCAGCAGTTCCCGATCGGCACGCTGAAGATCGATCAGTCCTTCGTGCGCGATGCGGCGGTGAATTCGGACGACGCGACGATCGTGCGCACGATCATCGACATGGGCAAAGCGCTCGAGGTCGAGGTGGTCGCGGAAGGCGTCGAGAACGAAGAGCAGTTCAACTTCCTGCGCGGCCGGGGCTGCCACTACGCGCAAGGCCGCCTGTTCGGCGACGCGATGAGCTCCGACGCATTCTTCGCACTGCTGCTCGCGCAGCAGAGCGGACGCGCGAAGGTCAGCAAGCTGTTCGCCTGAATGTCAGGCTAAAGCCTGACTCTTCTACAATATTCCCATGCTTAGTTTCCTGGGCCTCTCCCTGCGCCGCGGCGCGCGGCTGCTGATCGCCGACGCATCGTTCACGATCTATCGCGGCGAGAAGGTCGGCATCGTCGGCGCGAACGGCTGCGGCAAGTCCAGCCTGCTCGCGCTGATCCTCGGCGAGCTGCAACCCGACGCCGGCAGCTTCGACATGCCGGCACAACTCGTGGTCGCACATGTCGCGCAGGAAATGGATGCCACGCAGCGCGCTGCCGTCGAGTTCGTGATGGACGGCGATGCCGAGCTGCGCGAGACCGAAGCCGCGATCGCCGCTGCCGAAGCTCGCGATGCCGGCGCCGCATTGGGCGAGCTTCACGCCCGCTACGCCGCGCTCGGCGGCTACGACGCGCGCAGTCGCGCTGGCCGGCTCATGCACGGCCTCGGGTTCTCCGCCGCGGATGAAGCGCGGCCCGTCGCGGCGTTCTCCGGCGGTTGGCGCATGCGGCTCAATCTCGCGCAGGCGCTGATGTGCCGCTCGGACCTGCTGCTGCTCGATGAGCCGACCAATCACCTCGACCTGGATGCGGTGCTGTGGCTCGAAGAGTGGCTGCGCGGCTACCCAGGCACGCTGCTGATGATCGCGCACGATCGCGAGTTCCTGGATCGCAGCGTCGGGCGCATCGTGCACATCGAGCAAGGCACGGCGAAGATCTACACGGGCAATTACTCGGCCTTCGAAGAGCAGCGCGCCGAGCAGCTGGCGCAACAGCAGTCGCTCTACGAGCGTCAGCAGCGTGAGATCCGGCACATGATGAGCTTCGTCGAGCGCTTCCGCGCGAAGGCGAGCAAGGCGCGTCAAGCGCAAAGCCGGCTCAAAGCGCTCGAACGCATGGAGCGGATCGCGCCGGCGCACGTCGACTCGCCGTTCGAGTTCGCCTTCCTCGCGCCGCAGAAGTTGCCGCGCCCGCTGCTGACGCTGGAGCAACAGTCCGTAGGGTACGGCGAACGAATTGTGCTGCAGTCATTGAACCTGACGATCGTGCCCGGCGCGCGCATCGCCCTGCTCGGACGCAACGGCGCCGGCAAGTCGACGCTGATGAAGCTGCTGGCAGGCGATCTGGATGCGCGTGACGGCAAGCGCACTGAGGCGCGTGATCTGCGCATCGGCTACTTCGCGCAACATCAGCTGGAGCAATTGGATGTCGAGGAGTCGCCGCTGCAACACCTGCGGCGTCACGGCGGCGAGGCGGCCGCGCGCAGCACCGAGCAGGAGCTGCGCTCGTTCCTCGGCGGTTTCGGCTTCAGCGGCGATCGCGTGTTCGAGCCGGTCGGGCCGTTCTCGGGCGGCGAGAAGGCGCGACTGGTGTTGGCGCTCGTCAGCTTCCGGCGACCGAACCTGCTGCTGCTCGACGAGCCGACGAATCATCTCGACCTCGAAATGCGCCAGGCGCTCGCAGTCGCGCTGCAGGACTACGAAGGCGCAGTCGTGCTGGTCGCGCACGATCGGCATCTGCTGCGCGCGGTCGCTGACGAGCTGATCCTCGTCGACGCGGGGCGCGCGACGCCGTTCGACGGCGACCTGGAAGATTATGCCCGTTGGTTTCTGACCTCGGCTGCGCCAGCGCAGGAACAGGAAACTGCCGCGAAGTCCGCGCCCGAGCAAACGAGCGAGCAGAAGAAGCAGCGCAAGCGCGAGGAAGCGGAGCGCCGCAATCGTCTCAGTCCGCTGCGAGCGGAAGTTGCACGTTGCGAGGCGCGCATCGCAGAACTGGAGCGCCAGCGTCAGGAGATGGAAGCAGCGCTCGCCAATCCCGATGTCTACAGCGAGCAAGCGAAGCCGCGCTTGCAGGAGTTGCTCAAGCTGCAGGCACAGCTGCGCCGTGACCTGCATGCCAGCGAGGAAGCATGGGTCGCCGCGAGCGAGCGCCTCGACGCCGCGCTCGCCGACTCTCCGGACTGACAAGAACGGCCAAGGTTCGTACCGCGACCACACGCTTTGTGGTCTACTCGGCCCCCATTCATGGCTACCACCGTCGACGCCACAGCTCGCCCCGGCCTGGGCATCGACCCCGCGCACCGGCGCGTGATCGCGGCTGCATCGCTCGGGACGATGTTCGAGTGGTACGACTTCTACCTCTACGGCTCGCTCGCAGCGATCATCGGCAAGCAGTTCTTCGCCGGCGCCAATGAGACGACCGCGTTCATCTTCGCGTTGCTGGCCTTCGCTGCCGGTTTCGCAGTGCGGCCGTTCGGCGCGTTGATCTTCGGCAGGCTCGGCGATCTCGCCGGCCGCAAGCACACGTTCCTGATCACCATCGTCATCATGGGTGTCGCCACTGCGCTCGTCGGTGTGTTGCCGGGACAAGCGTCGATCGGCGTCGCGGCGCCGATCATTCTGATCACATTACGACTGCTGCAAGGTCTTGCCGTTGGCGGCGAGTACGGCGGCGCTGCAGTTTACATCGCAGAGCACGCTCCGGCCGGCCGGCGCGCTTACTACACGAGCTGGATTCAGATCACGGCGACCGCCGGCATGATCTTGTCGCTGATCGTGATCCTCGGCTGCCGCTGGCTGCTCGGCGAGAACTTCGAGACCTGGGGTTGGCGCGTGCCATTCCTGCTGTCGATCATCCTGCTCGCGATTTCCGTCTACATCCGCATGCAGCTCCAGGAGTCGCCGGTGTTCCGCGAGATGCGCGCCTCCGGCAAGCTCGCGAAGAATCCGCTGCGCGAATCGCTCGGACGCTGGAGCAACCTGAAGCTGGTGCTGCTGGCGCTGTTCGGCGCGATGGCCGGCCAGGCGGTGATCGGCTACGTCTCGCTGGTCTACATGAACCTGTTCCTGACGCAGACGCTCAAGGTCGAGCCCGCGACGGCGAACCTGCTGGTCGCTGCGGCTCTCCTGGCAGCGACGCCGTTCTACCTGATCGTCGGCAAGCTCGCGGATCGCTTCGGCCGCAAGCCGCAGGTCGTCATCGGTTGTCTGATCGCGGCGCTGACGTTCTTTCCCATCTTCCGCGGCCTCACGCATTACGCGAATCCGCAGATCGAGACGGCGCAGGCGAGCAATCCGGTCGTCGTGGTCGCCGATCCGCGCGAGTGCAGCTTTCAGTTCGATCCGGTCGGCGGCGCGCGTTTCACCAGCTCGTGCGACGTCGCCAAGAGCGCGCTCGCCGGTCAGCGCATCCCGTATTCGAATGAAGCAGCGCCTGCCGGAACGGCTGCGCTCGTGAAGATCGGAGGCGTGTCGGTAGCAGCGTTCGACGGCACTACGCTGAGCGCGGACGACTTCAAAGCGCGCAGTGCGCAGTTCAAGGAGCAGCTGACCGGTGCGTTGAAGAATGCCGGCTATCCGGCCGCCGCCGATCCGCAGCGCATCGACTACGCGATGGTGTTCCTGCTGCTGTTCATATTGTCGGTGCTCGGCGTGATGACGTACGGCCCGATTGCAGCGTGGCTCGTCGAGCTGTTTCCGCCGCGCATCCGCTATACGTCGATGTCGCTGCCCTATCACCTCGGCAACGGCTGGTTCGGCGGCTTTCTGCCGAGCATCGCCTTCGCGATGATCGCGTACACCGGCAACATCTATTCCGGACTGTGGTACCCGCTGGTCGTCTGCCTGCTGACAACCGTCGTCGGCACGTTCTTCCTGCGCGAGACGAACGGGGCCGAAGCGACCGACTGACGCGTCGTTTTATTTCTTCTGCGCGTCGAGCAACGCGTCGGCGGCCGAAACCAGCAGGTGCTGCGGACCGTTCTTGCCGAAGACCTGCGCGCTCGAGAACGCACCGTCCACCAGCATCACGATCTGATCGGTGACCAGCGCCGGCTCGCGCACGCCGATCTGATCCACCAGCGCACGCACCCGCCGCCGCAGCTCTTCCATCACTTCGAGCGCCACCAGGCGCGCGGGATGCTGATCGTCGGCGAACTCGACAGTAACGTTCATGAAGGGACAGCCGCGATATTTCGGGCCGCTGACGAACTTGGCGATGCCGGCGAGTTGCGCGCGCAACTGTTCGCGCGGATCTGCCGGGCTGCGCTGGGCGGTGTAGTCCCACCCTGACCAGCGATCTTTCGCTTCCGCTTCGATCACTGCCGCGATCAGCGCGTCCTTGGAAGGAAACCAGCGATAGAGGCTCGTCTTGGCGACGCCCGATTGCGCGACGACCGTATCGACCCCGACGGAGCGCGCGCCTTCGCGATAAAACAGCTCGCGCGCCGTGCTGAGGATTCGATCTCGCACACTTTCCGTATTGCCCACGGCCTCATCGACCGCACGCACCCGTCCGGCTTTGACCATCTCCAACCCCCCGACATAGCTGTAATCTGTTCTTGACACGCTACAGACCTGTACGTACCATCGCGAACAGACAGGTCTGTAGCGCGGCCTAATGTAGCGCCAGCACCCGGCCAGTGCAACCCGGCAAACATCAGTGCAGCAGCAGGCCTGTCGAGTCCCCTGGCCCCCGTTTCGTTGGAGATCCCCATGAAGACCTTTTTCGTTTCGAGCTTGGCGACACTGGCCGCTGCCACTGCCCTCCTGACGGCTCCTCTGGCCTCCGCGGACACCGCCTGCAAACCGCATCTGGTGCAGAAACAGACCAGCTTTCCGCTCGGCTCGCAGATCCGCGGCCAGGAAGGCACCGTGTACATGAACGTGACCATCGACGAGAACGGCCGCGCGAAGAGCGCGGATCTGAATCGTTCGAGCGGCTACAGCAAGCTGGATCGCGCGGCGACGCGCAGCGCCGTCCAGAACTGGGTGTTCGACGTCTCGGCGTGCGAGCGCAAAGACCTGCCGGTCACTCACGTCGTCGCGGTCGAGTACCACAACGACAGCTACTGAATTTTTGCGCGGCGACCCCCGCAGCTAACCCTCCTCCGCGTGTGGCGGGGGAGGGTATTTTTTTCTTTTCAGATAACTCCATCGCGCGCGAGCGCTTGCAGCTCGGGCTCGTCGATGCCGAGTCCGCTCAGAACTTCGTGCGTATGCTGGCCTAGCGTCGGCGGCGCGGTTGCGTAGCGCAGCGGCGTTGCCGACATCCGGATCGGATTGGCGACGCTGGGCACCGTGCCTGCGAGCGGATGCGGCAACTCGAGTTGCAGCCCGCGGCTCTTCACCTGCGGGTGCGCGAACACCTGCGCGAGATCGTTGATCGGCCCGACCGGCACGCCGACCGGCTCCAGCAAGGCGACCCACTCGCCGACCGTGCGCCGACGCATGATTTCCTCGAGCAGCGGCACGACCACCTCGCGATGGCGCACGCGATCCGCGTTCTTGCGGAAGCGCGGATCCTGGTGCAGCGAGCAACCGGCTGCCTCGCAGAACTTCGCGAACTGACCGTCATTGCCCACCGCCAGCACCACCTTGCCATCCGCAGCGTCGAAGACCTGGTAGGGCACGATGTTCGCGTGAGCATTGCCGATGCGCCGCGGCGCGCGGCCCGAAATCAGATAATTCATATTCATGTTGGCGATCATCGAGACCTGCGTATCGAGCAACGCCATGTCGATGTACTGCCCTTCGCCGGTGCGCGCGCGATGAAACAGCGCGGCGAGGATCGCGACCGTTGCGTACATCCCCGTCGAGAGATCGGCGACCGCGACGCCGACCCGCAATGGCTCGCCGCCGGGCCGCTCGTCCGCCTGGCCCGTGACGCTCATGAGGCCGCCAATCGCCTGAATGATGAAGTCATAGCCGGCGACATTGCGCATCGGGCCTGTCTGCCCGAATCCTGTAATTGAGCAGTAAACGAGCCCGGGATTGAGCGGACGCAGCTGCTCATAGCCGAGGTTGTAGCGCGTCAGGTCGCCTGCCTTGTAGTTCTCGATCAGCACGTCGCTTTGCGCAGCGAGCCGACGCGCGATCTCTTGTCCCGCCGCCGTGGCGATGTCGAGCGTCACCGACTTCTTGCCGCGGTTCGCGCTCAGGTAGTAGGCCGATTCGTGCGTCTCGTTGCCTTGCGCGTCTTTCAGGTACGGCGGTCCCCAGCCGCGCGTGTCGTCGCCGCAGCCCGGCCGCTCGACCTTGATGACTTCCGCGCCCAGGTCCGCCAGTATCTGGCCGCACCACGGACCGGCGAGCACGCGGCTCATGTCGAGCACCCGCACGCCCGCCAGCGCGCCGGCCGGCGGTTGTGAACCCTGAGTCATGAGTCTGTTGATCCTGCTGTGACTTCGGCAAATGCGCTGAACGAATGTACACGGCCACGCTCTCATCTGTCACAGAGCGAGGCGCACCCATGAACACCAGAACAGGGAAAATCCGCGCAGCTACGGCCCTTCTGCTTGCCGCCGGTCTCGCTTTAACCGATGCGGATGCGCTCGCCGACGATGCTGCCACGGCCGCACCGCCGCCCAAGGCGCTCGACCTGCGCCCGCCGCAGATCACCAGGCTTTACACGCCCCGGCAACTCGAAGTGCTGATCGCCAGGATGGAGGCCAAGAACATCGAGGAGATCGAAGTCGAAGGCGCACGCATCCCGCCGCCGACGTTCACGCCGCGGGTCTGGCCGGGAATCGCCGCGCCCTTCTGGGCGCTGTTCCATCCCACACAGGCCTGGCGCATCTTCGCGCCGATTGCGCCTGACCAGGCGCGCGACATCGGCAACCAGACATTCACCACCGAAGGCCGGCTCGAACCCCTGGGCGTTCCGCCGGGCGATCCATTCAAGAATGACTGACACTGCGTCTGCAAGACTCGTATCGCTCCACGGCGGCTGTAACTTTCGCGACATCGGCGGCTACTCGACCCAGGACGGCGGCACAGTGCGCTGGGGCCGCGTCTATCGCGCCGGTGTGTTGAGTTATTTCACCGATCGAGATCACGGCACGCTGCACGGTCTCGACGTGCGTGCGATTTGCGACCTGCGCCGCGCGGAGGAGCGCGAACGCGAACCGAGCGCTTGGCCGGCGGGCGCAGATCAGCAGCGGCCGACTCATCTTCACTGGGATGACGGCAGCAACACGCCGACGGTTCGCTCGTTTGCTGCCCGCCGCCCGGCCACGGCTGCGGGCATGTTCGACGCGATGATCGACTTGTATCGCGCGCTGCCCGAATGGATGGCGCCGCGTATTCGCGGCATGTTCGACTGCATCTCGACTGGGTCTGTGCCCGTCGTCGTGCATTGTGCGGCCGGCAAGGATCGCACCGGCGTCGCAATCGCAGTGCTGCTGCGTGCTATCGACGTGTCACAGCAGACCGCCATCGAAGACTACTTGCTCACGAACGAAGCTGGTGACTTCGAGCAGTTCCTGCGCAGTCGTCACGACACGCAGCTCGGCCTCACCGACATTCACCATCCATTGCTGTCGATGCCGGACGACATCCGGCGTGTGCTGTTCATGGCGCACGCTGACTTCCTGCAAGCAGCCTTCGACAGCATCGATGCGCTCGGCGGGCTCGATCAGTACTTGGAGAAGACCGTACGCATCAGCAACGAGCAGCGCGCCGCAGTGATCAAGGCGTTGGTGGCATAACGGGCGGCGAATACTCCAGCGTCAAGCCGAACAGCCACAGCAGGAACAGCACCAGCGGCACGTGCACTGCGAACTGCACGATCGTGAACCCCGCGACATCGCGCGCTTTCAGCCCCAGAATTCCGAGCAGCGGCAGCATCCAGAACGGATTGATCAGGTTCGGCAGCGCCTCGGCCGCGTTGTAGACCTGCACCGCCCATCCCAGGTGCACCTTCAGCTCGTTCGCCGCCTGCATGACGTAAGGCGCTTCGATGATCCACTTGCCGCCCCCCGACGGGACGAAAAAGCCGAGCACCGCCGAATATGCGCCCATCACGATCGGGAACGTCTCGCGGGTCGCGGCGTGTGCGAACAGCCTCGCCAGATGCTGCGCGATGCTGGCGCCACCATCGCCGGTCGGCGCCGTGATGATCGCGGCGATTCCGCCATAAAAGGGGAACTGGACGAGCACGCCACTGACGCTCGGCACGCCGCGCGCGACTGCATCGAGAAAGGTTCGCGGCCGCCAGCAGAGCAGCAAGCCGAGCATCAGGAACAGAAAGTTGTACGTGTTGAGGCTGGCGATGGCGGCGCTCGGACCTTTAACTACGAATTCGTGCACGAGCCACGCGCCGCCGAGCGCAGCGATGCTCACATTCAGCCACGGGGCGTATTCGAGCCACTCGCCGGGACGCGTGCCGCGAACCGCGGGCAGCGGACGCACTGTATCGACGGCTCCGTAATCTCGCGCGGCGCGCGCTTGCGACGCAGGCGGCGCAGTCAGCCAGGCGATCGCGAGCGTGACGACGATGAGAATGGCCGTCAGCGCCCACGACTGCCACAGAAAGATCGTCTGCTCGAACGGGATCACTCCGGTGATCGCCAGGAGCGAGGGCGGCATGCTCGCCGGATTCGCCTGCAACTGCGCGGCCGACGACGACAGGCCCATCGCCCAGACCGATCCCATACCGAGATAGGCCGCTGCACCGGCAGCCCGATAGTCCATGTCGAGCTCAGCGCGACGTCCCAACGCTCGTGCCAGCAAGCTGCCGAGGATCGAGCTCAGTCCCCAATGAAGCAGCGAGACCAGCATGCTGATGAGCGCAATCCAGCACACGGCGCCCCGCCCCGTCTTCGGCACGGCGGCGAGCCGGTCGATGAGCCGCGCCGCCGGCGGCGAGCTGGCAACGACATAACCGCCGATGATGATGAAGCTCATCTGCATCGTGAACGGAATCAGGGTCCAGAATCCGTCCCCGAACGCCTGCGCCGTCTGCAGCGGCGTTGCGCCGAGCACGACGGCGATGACCGCGACGATGACGACCGCGAGCGCCGCGAAGACATAAGCGTCCGGGACCCAGCGCTCCGACCAGTCGCAGCAACGTAGCGCGATCCGCTCCAGCAGCGTCGTCGCGTGTGCCTGTGCCGGTGCTCGAATATTCATGAATAATACCGCCCATGCATCCCAGAGCTGCCTTCCGCATCAGCTTCGCCGCCGGTCTGCTGGTGCTCGCGGTGACGCTGTTCTCCGCCACGCAGGCGCCGGTGCGGCCGTGCGGCAATCTGCCACAGAACTACGCGCCGATCATCGCGTTCGAGCTCGCGCGCAGCGCTGCGGACCTGGAAGCGATCTTCGGCACGCAGGAGCCGTGCCGCTCCGAAGTCGTCGAGCGCCTGGATGCGATCAATCTGGTCGACGTGCTCGTCTACATCCCGGTGTACGGCGTGTTCATGGCGTTGTTCTTTCTCGGCATGCGCGGCCGCCATGCGTCGCTGGGCATGCTCGGGTTTCGGGTCGCGGTCATCGCCGCGCTCGGTGACTTCGCCGAGAATGCCTGCCTGATGAATCTGACGCCGCAGCTTGATCCCACTTCGACGTGGTTCACGCTGTTGCCATGGGCAACGGGGATCAAATGGCTCGGCCTGGGCGTGGCTGCTGCGATCGCTGCGGCGATCTACGTGAAGTCCTCGAGCGCGCGCCTCTGGAATTATCTTGCTGCCCTGCTGTGTGCTGCGGCGTTCCTCAGCACCGTGGCGGCGATTGCGGCACCCGCCACGTTCGGACCGTTCGTCGGCCTCGGCGTCGGGCTGAGTTGGCTGGCGTACCTGATTACAGCCAGCGCCGCGGCGTTTCGACCGATCGCGGGCGCGGCGGAACTGCGCGGAGCCGGGTGAGTTACTCTGGAATTCAAATGCGGAGAATGACCATGAAAGTCCGAGAAGCCATGACGCGCGACGTGCAGCTGGTCAAGCCGGAGCAGCCCATCAGCGCGGCCGCGAAACTGATGGCCGATCTCGACATCGGCGCGCTGCCAGTCCAGGAGAACGACCGCCTGGTCGGCATGATCACCGACCGCGACATCGCAGTGCGCGCAGTCGCCGTCGGCCGCGGGCCGGACACGCCGGTCGGCGAAGTGATGAGCCGCGAAATCAAGTACTGCTACGAAGACCAGACCGTCGACGAGGTCACGCAGAACATGGGCGAGCTGCGCATCCGCCGCTTACCTGTCCTGAATCGCGACAAGCGGCTGGTCGGCATCCTTTCGCTCGGCGACCTGGCGATCGACGAAAGCGCGCGCGATGAAGCGGGCGAAGCGCTCGGCGGCATCTCGCGGCCCGGCGGCCAGCATTCGCAATCGCAGGAAAAGCACTAGTCGTCTGTGGGTACCCGGCGCTTCGACTCGCCGATCATCCAGGCGAAGCCGAAGCCGCCGGCGAGATAGTTCTTGCGGCGCATGAGCGGGCTGTCGGCAAACTCGGCGCCGCCGAGCCAGTCGTAGCGCAGGAACGCGCCGAACCAGTACTTCGGAAACCGCTTCGAGACCGCGGCCAGCACGTGCATGCCGGAGTAGCCGCCGTCGGCTCGGTACTCGGGCCGCTGCGGCGTCGCGAATTGCGCCGGCACGGAATAGAAATACTCGTGAAACTTGTCGGCGGCGAACACCGGCCCGACGCCGGCGCCGAAATTCCAGCCGCCGTGCCCGCCGACGTTCTCGAAGTCGATATTCAGCCGCGGCGCGAACATCCATTGCAGCGAGCGCGGCGAGCTCTCCAGCGTGATCGGCACGCGCAGCGGCATCACCAGGTCGAGCTTGGTATCGCGATCCGCCGAACGCCACAGGTGCACTTCGAGCGACGGGCCGAGCTCGAGCGTCGGCTTCAGGTCCGGCATGCCGCGGCGCGCGGCGTTGTCCTCGCTGCTCACAGGAATCGTCGCACTGACGCTCAGATCGAGCTCCACATACTCGCGATTGAACAGCTTGCCGCGCAGCCCGTCGCGATCCGCCTTGAGGAACGGGCCGCGATAGACGAAATACGGCACGGGCACCGGGTAAACGCGCGCTTCGTCCGAGCCGCGATAGTCCGGGAATGCGATTGCGCCGGCGCCGAGCCCGAACTCCCAAAGCGGCTTTTCATCCGCGCGCGCGGCCGGCGCCAGGAGTGCGAAAACCACGCTGCAGATGAGCAGCGCGCGCAATTTCACAACAGCGCCTCGATGTCCTTCGTGAGAGCTTGCGGCTCGGTGCGCGGCGCGTAACGAGCAACGGGATTGCCCTTGCGGTCGAGCAGGAACTTGGTGAAGTTCCACTTGATCCGCTGAGTACCGAGCACGCCGCGCCGCGCCTGCTTCAGCCAGCGATACAGCGGATGCGCTTCCGGCCCGTTGACGTCGATCTTCTCGAACATCGGAAAGCTCACGCCGTAATTGCGCTCGCAGAAGGCCCCGATCTCGTCCGCGCCTCCCGGCTCCTGAGAGAGGAATTGATTGCACGGAAAGCCGAGCACGACCAGGCCGCGGTCCTGATACTTCTTGTACAACTCTTCGAGACCCTGATACTGCGGCGTGAATCCGCACTTGCTCGCGGTGTTGACGACCAGCACCACCTTGCCCTGGAAATCGCGCAGCGCGACGGGCTTGCCCGCGAGCGAGCGCGCTGCGAAGTCTTGAATCGTCGTCATGATCTTCTCCTCCGCGCTAGCGTTGGACGCGCGTGAAGCTCTCGGCGAAATACGGAGTCTCGGCGAAGCAGGCAGTGGGCACGCCGCGATGCTCGGTGTAGTGCAGACGGATCTGTTCGCCGACAGCCGCCGAGAGCTGCTGCGCGAGCTTCTCGTCGCGTGTGCTGAAGTACCAGATCTGCGGCGCGACGCCGCCCACGACATACTGCGCCAGCTCGCCCTCGTAGGTCTTGCAGATCCAGCCCTTCTTCGAGAACTTCTGCAGCACGCCGGCGCGCTCGCCTTCGGAATACGCCCAGGACAGCGAGAACCATGTCCATCCCGCGGCGAGCACCAGCGCGAGGAGCACCGCTATGAGCAGAAAACGGGCGAACCGCCCACCGCGCTTGATCGAGTCTTCCACTCCCATGGCTGTCCCCTTTGCGGTGTTCTGTGGCACGAAGTGTAGTGCATCCTGAAGCTTATCTTCACGACCGCGGAGAAAAACCCAACGTTGCTGCGGGCACGTTTACGGCAGCATGCAGCGCACGTAGAGTCGGCCCCCTATGAGCGAATACAAATTGTATTGCGTCGGCGAGTCCGGCAACTGCTACAAGGTCGCCCTGATGCTCAACGTCTGCGCCTGCGACTGGCAGCCCGCATTCGTCGACTACTTCGCCGGCGAGACGCGGGGCGACGCATACCGCGAGTCGGTCAACGAGCTCGGCGAAGTGCCGGTGCTCGAGCATTCCGGCCGGCGGCTGACCCAGAGCGGCGTTATTCTCACCTGGCTCGCCGACCGACTCGGCCAGTACGGCGGCCGCGACGAGAGCGAGCGGCTGGAGATCCTGCGCTGGATGCTGTTCGACAACCACAAGTTCACCAGCTACTACGCGACCCTGCGCTTCCTCAAAGGCATCGTGAAGAGCGGCGACCCGGCGGTGCTGGAGTTCCTGCGCAGCCGCGCGCTCGGCGCCTTCGGGATCGTCGACAAGCACCTGGCGAAGCAACCGTTCCTGCTCGGCGCACAACCGACCATCGCGGACTTCTCGCTGGCCGGCTATCAGTATTACGAAGAAGAGACCGGCATCGACCGCAACGCATTCCCCAACCTCGCCGCCTGGACTCGCCGCATTGCGCAGCTCCCGGGATGGAAGCACCCTTACGAGCTGATGCCGCGCGGATCTCCCGATCGCTGACACGGAACAAGACCTGTCTGCCTTCGTTCCTCAAGTGCGGTTGAGGAGTCAAGCATGCGTGTTCTGCAATTACTGCCGATCCTGCTCGCACTCGGCGCGTGCGGCGTCAACCCGGTCACCGGCAAGAAGGAAATTCAATTCGTCTCGCCGGAGCAGGAGCTCAAGATCGGCGAGCAGAACTATGCGCCGATGCGGCAGGCCGAGGGCGGCGACTTCGACGTCTTGCCCGAGCCGACGGCGTACGTCAATGAAGTCGGCAAGAAGCTCGCGGCGGTTGCGGCTGCCGATCGCCCGCTTCCCTATGAATTCGTGGTGTTGAACAACTCGGTGCCGAACGCGTGGGCGTTGCCGGGCGGCAAGATTGCGGTCAATCGCGGCTTGTTGACCGAGCTGCGCAGCGAAGCGGAATTGGCTGCGGTGCTCGGGCACGAGATCGTGCACGCGGCGGCACGTCATGGCGCGAAGGCGCAGGAGCGCGGCACGTTGCTGCAGGTCGGCCTCGCGGCTGCACAGATCGGTGCGGCGGTCAGCGATGTCGATACCAATGTCGCGGGTCTGCTCATTCAAGGTGCCGGCGTCGGAGCGCAACTGGTCCAGCAGAAGTACGGCCGCGACCAGGAGCTGGAGGCCGACAAGTACGGCATGAAGTACATGAAGGGCGCCGGCTACGACCCGCAGGGCGCGGTGACGCTGCAGGAAACCTTCGTGCGCCTGTCGCAGCAGGAAAGCGCGAAGAAGCAAGGCTGGCTGGATGGCTTGTTCGCCTCGCATCCGCCTTCGACCGAGCGAGTCGCGGACAACAAGCGCACGGCGGATGAGCTCGGCCGCGGCGGTGAGATCGGGGAAGAGAAGTTCGCAGCGCGCATGAAGTCGCTGCGCGCGATCGAGCCGGCCTACGCGAAATACGACCAGGCACTTGCAGCTGCGCGCAAGAAGGACTTCTCCAGTGCGCGCTCGCTCGCGGAAGAGGCGACGCGTTTGCTGCCGAAGGAAGGACGCTTCCAGGAGCTGCTCGGCGAGATCTCGCTTGCGCAGAAGCAACCGCAGGAAGCGCTGCCTTACTACCAGAAGGCGATCGACCTGAACTCGGACTACTTCGGCTCGTACCTCGGCGCCGGCGTCGCGCAATTCCAGGCCGGCAATCACGCCAAGGCTGAGGAGTGGTTGACGAAGAGTGCGCAGCTTCTGCCCACCGCACCGGCTGCATACTACCTCGGCACGATCGCGCGCGAACATGGCGATCGAGCCAAGGCGATGGAGTACTACCGCGCCGCCGCGGGCTCGCAGAGCCGCATCGGAGAAATGGCGGCGGCGGAATTCGTGCGCATGGATTTGCCGCAGAACCCGGACAAGTACGTCGCTGCCGCCGGACAGTTCGACAGCCAGGGGCGGTTGCTCGTGGTGCTGCAGAATCGCGCGCCGGTGCCGCTCAGGGATTTCCAGGTCACGCCGGTGCTGGTCGATGGCAACGGCCGGATCCTGCAACAGGCCTCGCCCGTGCGGGTCGGTGCGGTGTTGAAGCCGGGCGAGCAGGTAGCGGCAGCATCCGGGATCGGCAACATCCAGCAGCAACAACTTCCGTATCTGCGATTCCGAGTGGACGGCGCGCGGATCGCGGAGTAGGTCGTTTACAGTTTTCTATTCCAGTATTCGTCTCTGAGTAAACGCTTATAGAGTTTGCCGTTCGGATGTCGCGGCAATTCGCGTGTGAACTCGATCAGCCGCGGCACCTTGACGTGACTCAGCTGCTCGCGCGCAAGTGCCAGCAGCTCATCTGCTAACGCGGGCCCAGCTGCAGCGAAGTCCACGGGCTGCACGACAGCGACGACTTTCTCGCCCATCTCGTCATCGGGCGCGCCAAACACGGCGACGTCCATCACCCGCGGGTCCGCGATCAGCACGTTCTCGATCTCCTGCGGATAGATGTTCACGCCGCCGGAGATGATCATGAACGCCTTGCGATCGGTGAGGAACAGATAACCGTCGCGATCGACGTAACCGACGTCGCCGAGCGTGCTCCAGCCGTAGCGGTTGCGCGTTTCGCGCGTCTTCTGCGGCGCGTTGTGATACTCGAACTCGCGGCCGCCCGCGAAGTAGATCGTGCCTTCGGTGCCCGGCGACACCGGCTCGCCGGTTTCGTCGCAGATGCGAATCTCGCCGTTGATCGCGCGGCCCACCGAGCCCTTGCGTTGCAGCCACTCGGCGGCGGTGATCGCCGTCATGCCGTTGCCCTCGGTGCCCGCGTAGTACTCGTACACCACCGGTCCCCACCAGCCGATCATTTGCTCCTTGACCGGGATCGCGCAGGGCGCGGCAGCGTGCAATGCGACTTTCATCGACGACACGTCGTAGCGCGCCCGGACTTCGGGCGCGAGCCGCAACATGCGCACGAAATGCGTCGGCACCCACTGCGCATGCGTGACCTTGTAGCGTTCGATCAACGCGAGCGCGCGCTCCGGCTCGAAGCGATCCATCAGGATCACGGTGCCGCCGACGAAATTCACGGTCATGCACCAGCGCAGCGGCGCAGCGTGATACAGCGGCGCCGGCGAAAGGTAGATCGAGTCGGGCCGCAAGCCGTAGAACTTGCTCGCGAGCTGCACCAGCACGTTCGGCGTATCGATCGGGTCCGTCGGCAGCGGCGCCTTGATGCCCTTCGGGCGACCGGTTGTGCCCGACGAATACAGCATGTCGGCGCCGGTGCTCTCGTCAGCGATCGGCGTCCCGGGCATTTGATCGCGCTCGCGCTCCCACGAGCGATAAGGTGCCGCCGCATCGCCCACCATGTAGAGCAATCTTCCCTGCAAGCGCGGCGCAAGCTGCTGCGCAAGCTCGCTCATGTGCGCAGAGGTGATGAAGAGCTTCGCGCCGCAGTCTTCGATGATGTACTGCGCTTCCGCCGCCGTGGCCTTCGAAGAAATGCACACGAGGTACGACCCCGAGCGCTGGTTCGCCCAGGAAATCTCCAGGTAGCGCGGATGATTCTCCATGCACACAGCAATCACGTCGCCGCGCTTCACGCCGAGCGAGCGCAGCAGGTGCGCGCCCTGATTGGAACGCTCGTCCAACTGGCGATACGTGATCGTCTCGCCCGTGGCCGCGATCACGATCGCCGGCTTGTCGGGCTGACTCCTGGCGTGGAGGTAAGGATGCGTCACCGGCGCCCCATTCTCAGTTCACTTTGTACCTCATCGGCAGCGTCTTCGGGCCGCCGACGAAAGTCGAAGCGGAGCGACGCGGCTCGCCGGTCAGCTCGACGGACTTGAGCTTGGGAATCAGCTCCTCGAAGAGGATGCGCATTTCGAGCCGCGCCAGATGCTGGCCGAGACACGCATGGGCCCCAGTGCCGAACGAAATGTGTTTGTTCGGACTGCGGTCGCTGCGAAACGTGAACGGCGCGTCGAACACTTCCTCGTCGCGATTGCCGGACAAGTAGCACAGCATCAGCCAATCGCCCTTGGCGATCGGCACGCCCCGCAGCGTGTAGTCTTCCATGGCCGTGCGCATGAAGTGCTGCACCGGCACGGTCCAGCGGAACGCTTCTTCGACCAAGCCCGGGATCAACGTCGGATTGGCGCGCAGCTTGTCCAGCTCGCCCGCCTGCTCGCACAGCGCCCACATGGCGCCGCACGTCGACGAAGATGTCGTGTCGTGGCCGGCGGCAGCGATGATGATGTAGTAGCCCATCGCCTCCCAATCGGAGATCGGCCGGCCGTCGATCTGTGCATTCGCGATCACCGTCGCGACATCGTCGCGCGGTTGCGCGCGGCGCGACTCGGTGAGCTTGCGAAAGTATTCGGAGAAATCCGCGACGACGGCTTGCAGCTGCTTCACCATTTCCGCCATGTCGAGGATGACCTGGCGCGAACGGTTGAGCTCCGGGTCCTGGCTGCCGAACAGCTGCTGCGTCAGCATCAGCATGCGCTGCTCGTCTTCGCGCGGTACGCCGAGGATTTCCATGATCACGTGCAGCGGATACATCACCGCGACGTCGCGCACGAAGTCGCACTCGCCGCCGCGCTCCAGCATGCTCGCGACCTGCGCCCGCGCGATCGCGCGGATGCGGTCCTCGAGCTTGCGCACGCTCTGGTTCGTGAACCACTGCTGGGTCAGCGCGCGATACTTCGGATGGTCCGGCGCGTCCATCTGCACCAGGCTGCGCACCAGGTGCGGCATGCCGGTCAGCTTGCGGACGAACGCATCGCTCGCACAGTCGGTGAGCGTCGTGGCGCGATCGCCGTTGTGAAACAGCGCGTTCTGGCGGCTGATCTCCGCGATATCGGCGTGCTTGGTCACGACCCAGAACGGATCGAAGCCGCTCACCTCGGCCCGGCTCAGCGGCAGGTTCGCGCGCAGCCAGGTGAAATCGTTGTGCAGGCCGTGCGCTTCGCTGTAGGTCAGCGGATCGGTGAGGCTCGTCGCGATGCGCGGCGGAGTCTTGGGAAGCTCGGTCATCGGCCACTCC
>DATNFA010000002.1:0-72188 GCA_035606615.1 Steroidobacteraceae bacterium | reverse complement strand
TCGATCGGGCCGCGGGCGAGCCGCTCGACGTGTTCGTCAACGGCACGCTGGTCGCGCACGGCGAAGTTGTTGTCGTGAACGACAAGTTCGGGATCCGTCTCACCGACGTGATCTCGCCGGCCGAGCGGATCAAGAAGCTTCGATGAGGTTGAAGTATCGAATTCCTGCAGCGCTGGTGGCAGTGCTGACGTCAGTCGCGCACGCGGCGGAGCAGCCGTTTGCGGCGCCTGATGCAGCGAAGACTGTTGCATCGAGCCCGGCCGCCGGCCTCACGCAGGTCACGCTGTCGCTGATGCTCGTGCTCGCGGCCGTCTTCGCCGCGGCGTGGGTTGTCCGCCGCCTTCGCAACTTCGGTCGCCCCGGCGCTGGCGCGATCAACATCATCGCTGATGTCGCGCTCGGCACGAAGGAGCGCGCGGTTCTGATTCAAGTCGGTGCGCAGCAGCTGCTGCTCGGCGTTGCGCCCGGTCAAGTGAATACCTTGCACGTGCTCGCCGAGCCCGTGCGCATGGCTGATGCCCAGCGCGGCGGAGGAGGGGACGAGCTCTCTCCCTCTTCCTCTCCTTCGTCGCGGCCGGACTTCAAATCGATTCTGAAGCGGAGCCTCGGCCTATGACGCGCCGTCCGCTCATTCGCGCGGCCTTGCTCGCGCTGATCATGTTCTTGCCGATGATCGCTTCGGCGGCCGGCATTCCTGCGGTGACGGTGACGACTGCGCCGAATGGCGGTCAGCAGTACTCGCTGACGCTGCAGATCCTGATCCTGATGACGGCGGTGACGTTGCTGCCGGGCATCGTGCTGATGATGACTGCGTTCACGCGCATCGTGATCGTGCTCGCGATCCTGCGGCAGGCGCTCGGCGCCGGCCAGGCGCCGCCGAATCAGGTGCTGATCGGCCTGTCGCTGTTCCTCACGCTGTTCGTAATGGGTCCGGTCGTCGACAAGATCAACACGGACGCGGTGCAGCCGTACATGGCTGAGCAGATCGACGCGACGACGGCGCTCCAGCGCGGCGCGGACCCGCTCAAGCACTTCATGCTCGATCAGACGCGCGAGAGTGATATCGCGACGTTCGTACGGATCTCGGGCGGCAAAGGCTTCGACAAGCCCGAGGATGTGCCGCTGCGCATTCTGGTGCCGGCGTTCGCGACCAGCGAGCTGAAGTCGGCGTTCCAGATCGGGTTCCTGATTTTCATCCCATTCGTGATCATCGACCTGGTGGTCGCGAGCGCGCTGATGTCGATGGGCATGATGATGCTCTCGCCCGTGCTGATCTCCCTGCCGTTCAAGCTGATGCTCTTCGTGCTGGTGGACGGCTGGAGCCTGGTGATGGGCACGTTGGCTGCGAGCTTCTACTCATGACGCCTGAGATGGTGATGACGATCGGTCAGCGCGCGCTGGAGATCACGATCCTGCTGGCGGCGCCGCTGCTGCTTGCCGCACTGATCATCGGCTTGCTCGTTGGCGTGTTTCAGGCCGCGACGCAGATCAACGAGATGACGTTGTCGTTTATTCCAAAGCTGATTGGGATGGCGGGGACGTTGGTGGTGGCCGGGCCGTGGATGTTGAAGACGATCGTCGGCTACACGCGCGAGCTCTTCGAGAGCATCCCGGGGTTGATAGGGTGACATGCTCAGCATCACCACCGGCCAACTCGAAGCCTGGCTAGCCCAATACATCTGGGTCTTCATCCGCATCGGCGCCTGCTTCATGGCCGCGCCCGTCTTCGGTGCCCAGTTCGTGCCGCCGCGGATGCGCCTGTTCCTGGCCGGTGCGATGACGCTGATCGTTGCTCCGCTCGTGACGCCGCCGCAGATCACTGTGTTCTCGCTCCAGGGCGGCCTCGTCGCTGTCCATCAGATCCTCATCGGCGTCGCCACCGGCTTCGCGCTTCAGCTGATCTTCGATGCGCTCGCGATGGGCGGCCAGCTGCTCTCCAACACGATGGGCCTCGGCTTCGCGTTCAACGTCGATCCGCAGCGCGGTGCGAGCACACCGGTGCTCGGCACGCTGTACATGCTGATGGTCACGCTCACTTTCCTGGCGTTGAACGGCCATCTAGTTCTGATTGAAACGCTCGCGCAAGGATTCACGACGCTGCCGGTTGGTATGAGCAGCTTTGATGGCCCGGCGCTCTGGAATATCGCCGCTTGGGGCTCGCAGCTGTTCGGCGGCTCTCTCGCCGTCGCGCTGCCTGGCATGACTGCGCTGCTCGTCGTGAATCTAGCGTTCGGCGTGATGAGCCGCGCGGCTCCGACGCTGAACCTATTCGCCGTCGGCTTCCCGGTAACGCTGATCGCCGGCCTCGTGATCGTCTACGCCGGCCTGCCGACGGTGCAGGCGAGCTTCATCGACTTGATGGAGTCTGCGTTCGAATTCGTGCGTGCTCTGCAAGGTCAAGGCTGAGCCATGGCCGAGAACGACGCACAGGAACGAACAGAACAAGCAACACCTAAGCGCCTCGAGGATGCGAGGCGCAAAGGTCAAATCCCGCGCTCGCGCGAGCTCAGTGCTGCGGCAGTCACGCTCGTCGGTGGCGCTGCGTTGTACATGCTCGGTGGGCAGATCACGGGGCAGATGGCGGAGATGATGCGTCGGGGTCTCGCGCTGTCACGCGACGAAGCGACGGATTCGACGTTCATGCTTCCCGCGCTGTCCAACGCGGCAGCAGATGGCCTTTGGCTGTCGATGCCGGTGCTCGGCTTGATCACGCTCGCTGCGATCATCGCACCACTCGCCCTCGGCGGTTGGAGCTTCGCGGGCCAGGCGATGATGCCTCAGTTCTCGCGCCTCAATCCCCTGGAAGGCATCAAGCGCATGTTCGCAATGCGCAGCCTCGTCGAGCTTGCCAAGGCGATGGCGAAGTTTGGCGTCGTCGCGGTCATCGCGACAATCGTGCTGTGGAACGACGCGCCGGCGCTGATGGGACTCGGTCGCGAGCCGCTACAGCAGGCGATCGGCCATGCCATTCAGCTGAGCGGCAAGGCGCTGCTCGTGATTTCTGCTGGCCTCCTCATCATCGCGGGCATCGACGTGCCGTATCAGCTCTGGCAGTACGCCAAGCAGATGCGCATGAGCCGCCAGGAGATCCGCGAGGAATACAAGGAAAGCGAAGGCTCGCCCGAAGTGAAGGGCCGTATCCGGCAGTTGCAGCAGGAGGTGGCTCGCCGCCGCATGATGCAGGAAGTGCCGAAGGCCGACGTCATCGTCACGAACCCGACGCACTTCGCGGTCGCGCTCAAGTACGACGAGAAGCGCATGCGCGCGCCGATCGTGGTCGCGAAGGGTGTCGATGTGATTGCGGCGAAGATCCGCGAGGTCGCAGGCGAGAACGCCGTGCCGATTTTCGAAGCCCCGCCGCTTGCTCGAGTCCTCTATCGCAACGTCGACATCGGCGACGAGATTCCGGCGACGCTGTACATAGCGGTCGCGCAGATCCTGACGTACGTCTTCCAGCTGAAGGTCGCGAAGCGGGCAGGGCAGCAACCGCCGCCGAAGCCGGACGTCAGCGTCGAAGAATAAGAGGTGCCGGGAGAGAAACCGCGGGGAAACTCAGCACCGCAGCAAAAGACAATTGCTGCGGCGCTCAGTTTCCCCCTGTTTCTACTCCCGGCACCGCGTCGGCTCAGGGGTTCCCTGAGGGCGCACTTTCCAAACTGTGACTTCGTGCCGCCGCCGTCGGCGCTCCGTGGCCCGGCAGTTGCAACTTATATCCCCGGTGTCAACGCGCCGACGTTTTTGGCGCAGGTAACGCATGGCTGCTCAGGCTACATCGCTCGACTTCCGCTCGCTGGTCCGGTCCGGACTCGGCGTGCCGCTTGGCGTCCTCGCGGCGCTGGCGATGGTCATCCTGCCGTTGCCGCCTCTCGCGCTCGACGTCCTGTTCACCTTCAACATCGCGCTGTCGCTGATCGTTGTGATGGCGGTCTTCTATGTCTCGCGGCCGCTCGACTTCGGCGTGTTTCCGACGGTCCTGCTGCTCGCCACATTGCTGCGCCTGGCGCTCAACGTCGCCTCGACGCGCGTCGTATTGCTCCACGGCCACACCGGCAGCCACGCCGCGGGCCGCGTGATCGAATCCTTCGGTGAGTTCGTCATCGGTGGCAACTACGCCGTCGGCGTGATCGTGTTCGCGATCCTGACGATCATCAACTTCATCGTCGTCACCAAGGGCGCTGGCCGTATCTCGGAAGTCACCGCACGATTCACCCTCGACGCGATGCCCGGCAAGCAGATGGCGATCGACGCCGACCTCAACGCCGGCCTCATCACGCAGGAAGAAGCCCGCACCCGCCGCGCCGAAGTCCGCGCCGAAGCCGACTTCTACGGCTCGATGGACGGCGCGAGCAAGTTCGTCCGCGGCGACGCGACCGCCGGCATCCTGATCCTGATCATCAACATGCTCGGCGGTCTCGCGATCGGCGTGATGGGCCACGACATGTCGTTCAGTGACGCGGCACGCGTCTACACGCTGCTGTCGATCGGCGACGGCCTCGTCGCACAGATTCCCGCACTGCTGCTCTCGACAGCAGTCGCGTTGATCGTGACGCGTATGTCGCGCGCTCAGGACATGGGCGGCGAGCTCGCGAAGCAGTTGCTCGGCCAGCCGCGCGCTCTGGCGATTGCGGCCGGCCTGCTCGGCGTGATGGGCCTGATCCCCGGCATGCCGAACGTCCCCTTCCTATTAATGGCTGCACTTTGCGGTGGCGGCGCGTGGATGCTGCATCAGCGCGCGCAGAAGCCGCCGGAGCCGGCCGAGAAAACGCCGGCGCCAGCAGCGGCGCCGCCGCCCGAATCGCGGGAGCTGACGTGGGAAGACGTGCAGCCCGTCGACATCATCGGCCTGGAAGTCGGCTATCGACTCGTGCCGCTGGTCGACAAGGCGCAGGGCGGCGATCTGCTGGCTCGAATTCGCGGCGTGCGCCGCAAGCTGACGCAGGATCTCGGCTTCCTCGTGCAGGCCGTGCACATCCGCGACAACCTGGATCTGCCGCCGAACTCCTATCGCATCAACCTCGCCGGCGTGCCGGTGGGCGAGGGCGTGATCTATCCCGAGCGCGAGCTCGCGATCAACCCGGGCAAGGTGTTCGGCAAGCTCACGGGCATCGAGACGCGCGACCCCGCGTTCGGCATGGAAGCAGTGTGGATCGAGCCCTCAGCGCGTGACCACGCGCAGACGCTCGGTTTCACCGTTGTCGATGCGAGCACAGTCATCGCGACTCATTTGAGTCACGTCGTGCAAAGCCACGCACACGAGTTGCTCGGCCACGAAGAAGTGCAGCAGCTCCTCAACGCACTCGGCAAGACCGCGCCGAAGCTCGTCGAAGATCTCACGCCGCGACTGCTCCCGCTCGGCACAGTCGTGCGCACGCTGCAAGGCTTGCTCACCGAGCGCGTGCCCCTCAAGAACATGCGCTCGATCATCGAAACGATGGCCGAGCACGCGGCTCGCACACAAGACCCGCAACAGCTCGTCGCGCACGTGCGTGTCGCGCTCGGCCGCCAGATCGTTCAAGACATCGCCGGCATGTCGACCGAGCTGCCGGTCATCACGCTCGAGCCCGACCTCGAACAACTGCTCACGAATTCGCTCAACGGTAGCAACGCCGCGACGCCAGGCCTCGAGCCCGGTCTCGCAGAACGCATGCAGCGTCGACTCGCCGAAGCGGCGCAGCGACAAGAACTGACTGGCGAGCCGGCAGTGCTGCTCGTGCCGCCGCAGCTGCGGCAGACGCTGGCGCGCTTCATGCGCTCCGTCGTGCCGAGCATGCATGTGCTCGCATGGAACGAGATACCCGATAACCGCAAGGTGAGATTGGTCACCGCGGTTGGGAGATAAGGTGGAATGAAGATCAAACATTACCGTGCTGCCGACATGCGCCAAGCGCTGCGCCAAGTGCGCGAAGCGCAGGGCCCCGACGCAGTGATTCTTTCGAGCCGTCGCATCGCGAACGGCGTCGAAGTCGTCGCCGCTGTCGACTACGACGTCGACGTAGCTGACTCGGACGTCGGTAGCGAGCCCTCGCGAACCGAATCGCGCATCCCGACTGCCGCCGATTACGCAGCGCTCGCACAGCGCTTTTCCGGCAACCAGGAACATCAAGAAATCAGTGACTTACCGCCTGATGCTAATGAAGAACTGCGCACTCTGCGCCGCATGCTGGAGACGCAGCTCGCAACGCTCGCGTGGAACGATCTCTCGCGTCGCGCGCCGATTCAAACGGAGCTGCTGCGTCAGTTGACAGTGCTCGGCCTCGCACACGATCTCGCTGGCGAGCTCGTGAGTCAGTTGCCGCAGCGAATGGAGTTGGCCGAAGCGCAGCGCCTCTCGCTCGCGTTGATGGCTCGTCGCATCGAGACCGTTGGCGAGCGCTGGATGGAAGGCGGCGGTGTCGTCGCGTTGGTCGGTCCGACCGGCGTCGGCAAGACGACGCTGATCGCCAAGCTCGCCGCTCGTTGGGTTCTGCGTAACGGCGCGCGCGATCTCGCGCTGATCTCGACGGACAGCATCCGCATCGGCGCCCAGGAACAGATTCACACACTCGGCCGACTGCTCGGCGTCCCCGCATACGCGATCGATGGAGCAGGCGAGCTGGCCGAGACGCTCGATCACATCGGCGAACGCCGTCTCGTATTGATCGACAGCGCCGGCTTGAGCCAGCGCGATCCGCGCCTCGCGACCGAACTGGAGACTCTCGCCAACGCGAGTGACCGCCTCGAGAGCAGTCTTGTGCTCTCTGCCGCTGCGCAGGCCGGCGCGATCGAACAGTCGCTCGAACGTTTCGCAGCGGCGCGTCCGACAACTTGCTGCGTCACCAAGCTCGACGAGGCCACGAGCCTCGGCGGCACGCTCTCCGCGCTCATTCGCACCAAGCTGCCGCTCGCTTATCTCAGCGACGGCCAACAGGTTCCAGAAGATTTGAGTCCGGCGCGATCGCATCAGCTGATCGCGCGCGCCGTCGAGCTTTCGAAGAAGGCCGGCGCGCACGCGGACGAGGATTTGCTGCAGAGAAGGTTCGGCGCGGTCGCGCACGCACTGGCATGACTTTGAAGGTAGAACAATGCAATCAGTTCAAGTAACCGGTCTGAAGCGCTCGGCCAATCCCGGCCCCGTGCAGGTGATCGCGGTCACCGGCGGCAAGGGCGGCGTGGGCAAGACCAGCGTCGCGGTGAATCTCGCGACGGCGCTCGGTTCGACCGGCAAGCGCGTGCTGCTGCTCGACGGCGATCTCGGCCTCGCCAATGTCGACGTATTCCTCGGCCTTTCGCCGCGCCACACGATGGCGCAGGTGCTGGCGGGCGAGCGCTCGCTCGAAGAGATCATCGTCGAGTCGCCGTATGGCGTGAACGTCGTGCCCGGCGCGTCTGGCGTCGCCGACATGGCCAATCTTCCGGCCGCTGCTCACTTGCAGCTGGTGCAGGCATTCAGCGCACTCACCTCACGCATCGACACTTTGATCGTCGACACCTCCGCAGGGATCGCACACAGCGTCGTGCAGTTCAGCCAGGCGGCCCAGCACGTGATCGTCGTGGTCTGCGACGAGCCGGCTTCGCTGACCGACGCCTATGCGCTCGTGAAAGTCATGAGCCGCAATCACGGCATCGGCAAGTTCCTGGTGCTCGCGAACCAGACCCGGGCCCCCGGCGAAGGAGACGGTTTGTTTAACAAATTCCAGCGGGTGGCCAATCGCTTCCTCGATGTCACGCTCGAGTACGTAGGGGAAATCCCGGAAGACCCGTACCTGAAAAAGGCGATTCGTGAACAGCGTCCCGTCACGGCAGCCTTTCCCTCATGTCCCGCGTCGCGCGCATTCAAGAAATTGGCGTTGAAGGCCGATAAGTGGCCTGTGCCGGATTGCCCGCGCGGCAATCTCGAGTTTTTCGTGGAGCGTCTGGTGCGCAAGCCCCAGGCCCGGCTGGAGGTGGTCCGATGAGCGGCGTACGCGCTTATAAGGCCGGCTCCGCCGCGCGCAACACGGATGCGCTCGTCGTCGGCCACGCGGAATTGGTCAAGCGGATCGCGTATCACCTGGCAGGCCGGTTGCCGGCGTCGGTGGAAGTCGCGGATCTGATCCAGGCCGGAATGCTCGGCCTGTTGGAAGCGGCGGCGAACTACACGGCCGACCGCGGCGCGAGTTTTGAAACGTACGCGGGCATCCGCATTCGCGGTGCGATGCTCGACGCGCTTCGCAAGCTGGACTGGGCGCCGCGCTCGGTTCATCGCAAGGCGCGTGCGGCTGCAGCGGCAGTGCGCGAGATCGAGGCGGAGTTCGGGCGCGAAGCCCGCGACACCGAGATCGCGCACAAGATGGGTGTGTCGCTGGACGAGTACCACAAGATCGCTCACGACGCGGCGAGCTGCCGCATCTCGAGCCTGGATGACAGCAACGGCGACGACGAGTCGCTGATGGGCCGGGTCGAGGACGAGAGTGCGGATCCGTTCGAGGACGCGACCCAGGAAGGATTCCGCGAGGCGCTCGCGGGCGCGATCAAGGAGCTGCCCGAGCGCGAGCGGCTGGTGATGTCGATGTATTACGACGACGAGCTGAATCTCAAAGAGATCGGCGCGGTGTTGAAGGTGACGGAATCGCGCGTCTGCCAGCTGCATGGGCAGGCGCTGGTGCGGTTGAAAGCGCGTCTCGTGGACTGGCGCGATCGGGTCGGGGCGTAACGGAGGATTGAGGTGAGCAAGAATTTGCGCTTTCTGGTGGTCGACGATTTCTCCACGATGCGTCGTATCGTGAAGAACCTGCTCAACGACCTGGGCTACGCAAACGTCGCAGAGGCTGACGATGGCAAGACCGCGCTGCCGATGCTGCAGGCGGGTGGCTTCGACTTCCTCGTGACGGACTGGAACATGCCGGGCATGCCCGGGCTCGATCTATTGAAGGCCGTGCGCGCCGATCCGAAGCTCGCCAAGATGCCGGTGCTGATGCTCACGGCCGAGGCGAAGCGCGAGCAGATCATCGAAGCAGCGCAGGCCGGCGTGAACGGCTACGTGATCAAGCCGTTCACGGCGATCACGCTGAAAGAGAAGATCGACAAGATCCTGGGAGCGGCCGCGTGAGCAACGCTCTGCAGGCCGAGTTCGGTGAGACGATCGCCGCGCTGTCCGACGCACTTGCGGCGGACAACGAAGGCGCGTTCTTCAGCGAGCTCGATGCCCTGCTGCAGCGACGCGAGCGCATGCTGTTTCTGGACCTGCGCAAGCTCACGGGCGATCTGCAGTCGGCGCTGCAACGCTTCCGTATGGATTCGCGCCTGATCGATCTTGCCGAGAAAGATGTACCCGATGCGCGGCTGCGCCTCGATCACGTGCTGCACCTGACGGACGAAGCGGCGCATCGCACGATGGATCTCGTGGAGCAGTCCGGTCCGCTGGCCGAGCGCGCCTCGCGCGGGGCCGGCGACTTGATCGAGCTCTGGAATCGCTTCCGCGATCGCAAGATCGCCATCGAGGACTTCCATCGCATGGTGAAGCAGATGGATGCGTTCCTCCACGGCACGTCCAAAGACATGGACAAGGTGCGTGAGAACCTCTCCGAGGTGTTGCTCGCGCAGGGCTATCAGGACCTTTCGGGTCAGATCATTCGCGGCGTGATGAAGCTCGTGACCGAGCTGGAGATCGCGCTCGTCGACCTCGTGCGCCTGTCGCAGACCGGCGCGCGAACCGCACGACACGTATCGGAGGAGACACGGCGCGGCTTCGGTCCGCCGATTCCGGGCATCAAGACTGGACCGGCCGTCAGCGGCCAGCAGGACGTAGACGCGCTGCTCTCCGGCCTGGGCGTCTAAGGCGCCATGGACATCCTGAGCGTCATCGGCCTGATCCTGGCTACCGTCGCAATTCTCGTCGGCGCGGTGCTGAAGGGCGCCGGCATCAAAGCGCTGTTGTCGGCTGCAGCGTTCATGATCGTCGTAGTCGGCACGATCGCCGCGATCTGCGTGCAGACGCCGCTCCAGGTGATGAAGCGTGCGATCCGCATCATGCCGTGGGTGTTCAGGCCGCCCTCGGTGGCGCGCAGCGAGCTGATCAAGAAGATGGTCGATTGGAGCAACACCGCCCGCAAGCAAGGGCTGCTGGGCCTCGAATCCGCCATCGACAGCGAGCCCGACGACTTCGTGCGCAAAGGCCTGCAGCTCGTGATCGATGGCAGCGAGCCGGACCAGATTCGCAGCATCCTCGAAGTGGACCTGCACGTGCGCGAGCAGTCCGACACGCGCGCCGCGAAAGTTTTCGAAGGCATGGGCATCTACTCGCCGACGCTCGGCATCATCGGCGCGGTGCTGGGCTTGATGGCGGTGATGCAGAACCTCGCCGACCCGAGCAAGCTCGGCCACGGCATCGCGGCTGCGTTCGTCGCGACGATCTACGGCATCGGCCTCGCGAACCTGTTCTTCCTGCCGGTCTGTAACAAGCTCAAAGTCGCGATCGCGGGCCTGTCCGAATCGCGCGAGATGGTGATCGAGGGAATGATCGGCATCGCGCAGGGCGAGAATCCCAGAAGCATCGAGGCGAAGCTGCAGGGCTACCTGCACTAGACCGACATGGGACGCCGCCACAAGCATGAAGAGCACGCCAATCACGAGGCGTGGGCGATCCCGTACGGCGATCTGATCACGCTGCTGCTCGCGTTCTTCGTCGTCATGTATGCGATGTCCTCGGTGAACGAGGGCAAGTATCGCGTGCTCTCCGATTCGCTCGTCGCTGCCTTCAATGGCGCACCGAAGACGCTCGAGCCGATCCAGGTCGGCGAGAAGCAGATGGGCCCGGGCGCGGAGCTGGCGATCAACATCGCGCGGCAACCGATGATCGAGAGTCAGTCGCGACGTTCGATTGCACCGATCGCGATGGCGCAGCTGCCGATGCCGCCCGACCCGGCTGGGCAGAGTGAAGAGCTCGCCGGCGTTGCGAACGAGGTCGAGCAGTCGATGTCCGACCTCATCGACCGCGAGCTGGTCACGGTGCGCCGGCACGGCAAGTGGGTCGAAGTCGAGATCAAGACGGACATTCTGTTCCCGAGCGGCGTTGCGACGCTTTCGCCCGCGGCTGAGCAGGTGCTGCAGCAGCTGGCCGAGACGCTGAAGCCGTTTCCGAACGCGATCCGCGTCGAAGGCCACACCGACAATCGCCCGATCAGTACGTCAGCGTTCCCGTCGAACTGGGAGCTGTCCGCGGCGCGTGCCGCAAGCGTCGTGCATCTGTTTACGCGCGCGGGCATGGATCCGGCGCGACTCGCGGTGATCGGTTTGGGCGAGAACCGGCCGGCGCAGAGTAATGCGACTGCGGAAGGGCGTAACGCTAATAGAAGAGTGCTGCTCGTGATCCTCGGCGGCAGCAATCGCCCCGAAGGTGACTACGCCGGCGAGCGCGGGCAGGAAGAGGAAGCGGAGCCCCCACCGATACCGGAAGCGTTGCCGAAGCCCGCGACTGTTGAGGCCTCGCTACCCCCCGCATCTACAAATCGAACGCTTCCTTGAGAGTTGTAGGTCGGGCTTTAGCCCGACTCAGCTACAACGATCCTATACCCCGCGTCGTACGCATCGAGCGTGAGCAGCTCCGCGTACCGCCGCTCCCATTCGCCAGTCTGCAGCTCTCGCCTCAGCCTCTCTAATCCCGATTCGACACTGTTGCCCATCGCCCAGAACGAGGAGCTGCCCGACCTGATTCGCGGGTCGAGATATGCACCAGGGCGGCGCCAATACGCATACAGGAACCCGTCGCTGCAATCGTGCGGCACCAGTAATGGTGTGATCTGCACGGGACCCAACCACCGTTCGTAGTCCGACATCGCTGGCAGGTGCGCTTCGTCGAGACGAACGAGCTCAGGAAGATAGTCCGTCAACCACGGCCGGTGCGACGGATCGAACGTCAGCAGGACGATCCGACCGCGAGTCACGCGCCGCATTTCGCGCAGGCCCGCTTCCTTGTCGGGCCAGTGATGGACGGTGAGGATCGCCATGGCCGCATCGAAAGCATCATCGTCGAAGGGCAGGTGCTCGGCGGACGCCTGGATCGCCTGCGCTGCCGCCGAGCTGCGCTGTCGGATCATCTCCCGCGACGGCTCGACGGCGGTGACCAGCCGATCGACAGGTTCGTAGGAGCCAGTCCCCGCGCCGACATTCAGAACTGTCTCTGCTGGCCCGAGAGCTTGCTGTATCGCTGCTGCAATTCGCTGGTCCGGCTTGCGAAGCTCCGCGTAGTTGAGACCGATAATGTCGTACTTGGCGGCCATGAAATCAGTCTACACTTCGGCTCATGCTCGTTCTCGAAACTCCGCGTTTGCTCCTGCGTCGCTTCACCCTGAACGACGCCGAATTCATCTTTCGCCTCGTCAATGACCCGTCATGGTTGCGGTTCATCGGCGACAAGAACGTTCACAATCTCGACGACGCTCGCCGCTACCTGCGCGAAGGGCCGCTCGACATGTATCAGCGCTACGGCTTCGGCATGTATCGCGTCGAGGAGCGGGAGGGCGGCAGGCCGGCGGGCATGGCCGGGCTGATCAAACGCGATTCGCTGCCCGACGCAGACGTGGGCTACGCGTTCCTTCCTGAGTTCCGTGGCAAAGGCTATGCATATGAAGCAGCGTCCGCGGTGCTCGCGTATGGCAATCGCGCGTTCGGGTTGCGTCGCATCCTCGCGATCACGACGCCGAGCAATGACGCGTCGATTCGCGTGCTGGAGAAGGCCGGGATGAAGCTCGAGCGGCTGATGGAGCTGACGCCGGGCGATCCGGTGAATCTGTTTGCACGCGAGTGGTGAGTCAGGCTTCAGCCTGACTCCGTTCTTTCATCTGGTTGCCAAATCATCGTAACGCGATCTCTCTACGTTGGCGCCCGCCTGGGGCACCCGATGGGAGATCGACATGCGACATTCAAATAGACTCGTTTTCGCAATCGGCGCCGTTCTGGCGGGCGCCGCGGCGCAGGCACAACAGGCAGATAGCAACGCAGCCGACCCGTTAGAAGAAGTGATCGTCCTGGGCCGCGGCGAGACGCGCCAGGTGCAATCGATCACTGCACAGCAGATCGAATATCTGCCGCCGGGCACCAGCCCGCTCAAGGCGATCGAGAAGCTTCCCGGCGTCAACTTCCAGTCGACCGACCCTTACGGCGCGTACGAATGGTCGACGCGCATCACGGTGCGTGGCTTCAATCAGAACCGCCTCGGGTTCACGCTCGACGGCGTGCCGCTCGGCGACATGACCTATGGCAATCACAACGGTCTGCACATCAGCCGCGCGATTCCGACTGAGCTCGTCGGTCGCACAGTGCTGTCGCAAGGCACGGGTGCCATCGATACCGCGTCGCTGAGCAATCTTGGCGGCGCAGTCGAATTCTTCTCGGCGAGCCCGGAGCAGGAAGTCGGTGCGACGGTGGCGCAGACGTTCGGCAGCGACTCGGCACGTCGCACGTTCGCACGCTTCGACAGTGGCGAGCTCGGCACCGGCACGCGGGCCTATGTCTCGGTCGTCGATTCCTCCACCGACAAGTGGAAGGGCGGCGGCACGCAAGAAACACGGATGTACACATTGAAGGCCGTACAGCCGGTCGGCGACGGAACGCTGACCGGCTACTACGATTACTCGGATCGAGCCGAGATCGATTACCAGGACCTGTCGAAGGACATCGTCAGCCGGCGCGGTGCCGACTGGGACAACTTCTTCCCGGACTGGAACGCGGCGATCGCGGCGGCGAACGCGTGTCCGACGAGCGGCACCTGCGATGACGCGTATTGGAACGCCTCGGGCCTGCGCAAGGATCATCTCGGCTACCTCGCGCTCGATCTGCCCGTCGGCGAAGCGGTGGAGTGGAAGACCACCGCGTACGGTCATCACAACCGCGGACAAGGCTTGTGGGGCACGCCGTATGTGGCGACACCCGGCGGCGCGCCGATCTCCGTGCGCTCGACCGAGTACTACCTGAAGCGGCTCGGCGTGCTGACGTCGCTCAGCTGGAAGGGCGAGGCACACGAAGTGGAAGGCGGCGTGTGGTACGAGACGAACGACTTCACTCAGGCGCGCCGCTTTTATGGCGAGCCCTCGAGCACCGGACCGACGCGCGACTTCACGGAGCTGCTCACCAATTCATTCCGCACGGATTGGGAATACGACTTCGACACCGAGTCGTATGTGTTCCATCTGCAGGACACCTGGTCGGTGAACGACGAGCTGCGCCTGAACTTCGGCTTCAAGTCTGTGAATGCGAAGAACACTGCGCACACCATTGTGGGCGATGTGAAGAACGGCACGATCAAGGCGGACGAGCCGTTCCTGCCGCAGGTCGGCTTCAACTGGTCGATCTCGGACGACCTGGAGTGGTTCGGATCTGCCGCGCGCAATGTTCGCGCGTTCGCGAGCAGCGGCACGTCGGGGCCGTTCAGCACGTCGGCGGCGGGCTTCGCAGCGATCAAGGATGTGCTGGAGCCCGAGACGTCGAACAACTACGAGACCGGCCTGCGCTTGCGTGGCGCGGCGTTCGAGGCGCTGGTCGCGGCGTATCACGTCGACTTCAAGGATCGCCTCGTCGGCATCAATACCGGTCCGGGTATTCTCGGTAATCCGTCGGTGCTCGCAAATGTCGGCAGCGTGACGACCAACGGCGCCGAGGCGGCGCTCACCTGGCGGCCGTTGAACTCGCTGACTTGGTTCACGTCGCTGTCGTGGAACGATTCGGAGTACGACGACAATTACACGACGACGAGCGGCGCCGGCGTAGTGCGTGTCGTGCCGGTGAAGGGCAAACAGGTCGTCGATACGCCGGAGATCCTGCTGAAGTCCGAGGTCACGTATGACGACGGCGCGTTCTTCGCGAGCGCCAACGTGAACTATACGGATGAGCGCTTCTACACGTACCTCAACGACGACAGCGTCGACGCGTACGCGCTCGTCAACCTCGCGGCGGGCTATCGCTTCCGCGGCCTCGGCATGTTCGAAGAGCTGTCGATCCAGCTGGACGCGACCAACGTCACCGACAAGCAGTACTACAGCACCATCGACTCCAACGGCTTCACCGAATCCGACCCGACCGGCACCTGGCAGTCCCTGCTGCTCGGCGCGCCGCGTCAGTTCTTCCTCTCGGCCAAGGCGAAGTTTTGAGGCCGGGAGGCCGGTGCCGGGAGAAGAATCGAGGGGAAACTGCACACCGCAGCAAAGATATGTCTGGATCGGCCTTTGCTGCGGTGCTGAGTTTTCCCCGCAGTTTCTCTCCCGGCACCATTCTTGCTTTCTCCTGGGTAGGCCGTACTCGCTGCGTCGGATGTTTGACGCAGTGTGACGGCCGTCACAGGAGCTGCCATGTTCGAGATTCTGCCCAACCCGTCGATGGAGACGGTGATGATGATCAGCCGCGCGGCGTTGCTGCTCGGCGCGTTCTGGATCTTCGCCCTGGCATTCAGCCGCTGGCGTCGCGCAGACGAGCGGCAGATGCAACATCTGGCCACCCAGTTGCAGCGTACCTTCGCTGAAGTGCGCAGCCTGCACGAGACCATCACGGTCATGAGCGCGCGGCTGGACTCGCTGAGCGAGCGTGCCGAGTCCGATGCGCGGCTCCCGCCGGCGGGTACAGGCAGCTCGTCGCGCGGCTATGACTTGGCTGCGAGGCTTGCGAAGAACGGTGCTGCGGTCGATGAGCTGGTCGCGAGCTGCGGCCTGACGCGGCATGAGGCTGAGCTGCTGAGCCGGCTGCACGTGACGAAGACGAGAGAGTCGGCGGCGACGTCGTGGAATCTGCGCGCAGCGGCGCAGGAGCAGCCAGCGCCGGCACCGGCTCGCAAGCGCGGCTCGTTGCTCAGCGTGGTCTCTTAAGTCACCACCCCGACTTACGGCTTATTCTTCCCAGCGACGGACCACGCGAAAGCGAGCACGTGCGCGACGGCGACATAGAGCTCGCGCGGGATCTCACGGCCGAGATCGATGCGGGAAAGCGCAGCGGCGAGCGCCGAATCCTGTTGCAGCGGCACGTTGTGCTCGCGCGCCGTTTCCACGATGCGTTCGGCCAGCTGTCCGCCACCTTTGGCGACGACGCGCGGCGCTCCGGACCCACTGTAGTGAAGCGCGACGGCGAGCGGCGGTCGATTGCGCTCGTTCATGCGCGGACGTCCAGCAGCCGTGCCGGTCGAACGCCCGCGTCGCCCACGGGCATCCCGTGCAAGCACACGACGCGATCCACTTCGAGGCCCGACTCCGCGAGCATCGTTTCGAGCTCATCGGCGCGTTGCGCCAGCGCCGCGACGACTGCCGGCGACTCCGCTCGCAGCTGCACGCCGATTCGCTTCCCAATCAGCGTGACCTTCGCGTGCAGGGCCCCAATCGCCCCGAGATCGACGGCAGCCTCGACCGTCCAGGATTCGGCGCCACTAGCATCCCGGCGGCTCGACCCATCGCGCTCGATCTTCAAGCGCAGCATCGCCGCGCGATCTTCATGTCGCACCGGCAGGTCGATCAGCATCGACTGCACGGCGGGATCGGGCGCGCTGTTCGAAATCTGTACGGTCGTGAGCCGGGCAATGGCGCCATCCGCCTGCCGCGACAACTCGTTGAGCTGCTGCGTCGGCTCTTCCAGAACCGCCAACGTCGCCGGCGCAGCCGGCAGAGTCGTGAGCGGCCCGCGCGAAGTTGGCACAGGCGCATGCCCGGCCGCATCCGAATGCGTCGACGAGGGCTTCGCGCCCGATGCCTGCAGCGCGCGTTGCAACGTCAGCATCAGCGTCTTGAGATCAGATGCGACACGCGGATCCGGCGGTCCGCGATGCGCAGCAAGATTCGCTTCCAGGAACACGCCCGATTTCGCGATAGCGGCTTCGAGCGCCTTCGGATCGCCGAGCGCCTCGGCTTCCGGCAGGGCATGCCACAAGTGCGCGGCGGCCTGCACGACAGATCGCGGCAATGTCTCGACGCCGCTCTTGCGTTGCGCGATCCAGGCGAGATTCGCCACCAGCAGGGCAGGGTTCTGCTGCCGCGGCACGAACTTCCTGAGCGCGTCGGCGATGACTGCGCCTTCCGCCGATGACTCGGTCGGCCGCGTCGATACCGTTTCGAGCGCGAGCACCGGACTGTTGCGCAGTACGCGCACTTGCAGGCGCTCGCCGTCCTGCGGTCCCGCAACCTCACCAGACGCAACGCGAGCCGGATGTCGCTGGCCGCCGATGTCGAGCCACAACTGGCCGCTGCGCGCGTCGCGAACGGCGACGGCTTCGAGAATGGCGCCGACACGCCATTCCGCTAGCAGGCTCGGGCTCGGGCTGTTGCCCGACCCAAGAAGATTGACCAGGTCGACACGCATTCTTGGAGGGACTTTTCACTGTTCCGCTGTGAACTGCTTCAACAATTTAGCGGCAGCGGGCCGCGGACCTTGAGGGGCTAAAGCCACTCGCCCAAGTGCCGATAGCGCAAAGGAATCTGTGAAATCCGTCCCGAAGAGATCGATGAGTACGAAGAAGTTGAAGCGCAAGCGCGCAGCGACAGCCGTCGCTGCGGTCGTTGTCGAGGATGCCAAAGCAACGGCGCCCTCGCAGCCTACGATCGTGCTCGCGAGCAACTGCAACGTGAAAGATGCGGGCGAGCTGAAGCAGTCGTTGTGCTACTACCTCGATGACGGTGCGCCGGTGGCGCTCGACGTCGGCAAGGTGGAGCGCGTCGACACTTCCACGATGCAGCTGCTGTGCGCCTTCGTTCGCGACCGGACCGCGCGCGACCGCAAGGTCGAGTGGATCGGCGACTCGCTCGTCATCCGCGACGCAGCCCGTCTGCTCGGCGTGGAAGATCTGCTGTGTCTGCCCGGAGTGTCGTCATGATGCGCATTCTCGCCGCGGACGATTCGGCGTCGATGCGCGACATGGTGAAGATGTCGCTGGGCAGCGCCGGCTTCGAAGTGACCTCTGCTGCAGACGGCGAGGAAGCCCTGCGCCTCGCGGCCGCGACCCCGTTCGATCTCGTGCTGCTCGATGTCAACATGCCGGTGCGCGACGGTTTCGACGTGACTCGTGCGCTGCGCGCCGAGCCTCAGTATCGCCACACGCCGATCCTGATGCTGACGACGGAGAGCTCCGCGGACGCCAAGCGCGAAGGCAAGAGCGCCGGCGCGACCGGCTGGATCATCAAACCGTTCGATCCGGCGCAGCTGATTGCGACCGTGCATCGCGTGCTGCTGAGGTAAGCCATGGCGCTCGACCTCGCACAATTTCACGACGCCTTCTTCGACGAGAGCTACGAGGCTCTCGACACGATGGAGGCGGCGCTGCTCAAGCTGAACGTCGGCGCGCCGGAGCCGGAGATCATCAACACGATCTTCCGGGTTGCGCACTCCATCAAAGGCGGCAGCGCCACTTTCGGTTTCGCGGAAGTCGCATCGTTCACGCACACGTGCGAGACGCTGCTCGACGAGCTGCGCGGCAACCGCATGCAGGTGACACGTCCGATCACGGACCTGTTGCTCAAGTCCGTGGACATCATGCGCGAGATGCTGCGCGCCGTGCAGCACAAGTCGCCGATCGATGCGCAGCGCGTTGCCGATCTGCAGTTCGACCTCGAGCTGGCGATCGTGCAGAGCAAGGCGCCGGCGGCGGCCGCAACGCTTCCTGCGCGGGAGCCGGTTGCAGCAGTCAAGGCAGAAGAGCCGGCGCGTGCTGCGACGGTTCATCGCTGGAGAATCCAGTTCCGTCCGTATCCGCAGCTGTTCGCGCACGGCAACGATCCGCTGCGCATGCTGCGCGAGCTGGCAGATCTCGGCGATCTGCAGGTGACCGTTACGACCAAGAACGTGCCCGCGCTGTGCGACCTCGATCCCGAGTCCTGCTACTTGTCCTGGGAACTGACGGTCGACACCGATGCCACGCGCGAAGTGATCGATCAGGTGTTCGATTGGGCGGAAGGCGACTGCGAGCTGCAGATTCGCGACGAGAACGTTGGAGCCGCTGCGCCAAGCACGAAGCCGGCACTCGTCGCAGTCGAGAGCAAGGCGCCCGACGCCGCTCCGCGCGCCGTCGTAGCCGAAGAGCCGACGAAGCAAAGCCTCGGTGACGGCAGCTCGATCCGCGTCAGCACGGAGAAGATCGACGAGCTGATGAATACCGTCGGCGAGCTCGTCATCACGCAGTCGATGCTCACGCAGCTCGGCACGAAGCTCACTGGCGGCGTTGCCGATCAGATCCGCGCCGGCCTGGCGCAGCTGGAGCGCAATGTGCGCGAGCTGCAGGAAAGCGTCATGCGCGTGCGCATGTTGCCGATCAGCTTCGTGTTCAGCCGCTTCCCGCGCATGGTCCGCGATTTGAGCGGCCGGCTCGGCAAGCAGGTCGAGCTCAAGGTCACCGGCGACCAGACCGAGCTCGACAAGACCGTGCTGGAGAAAATCGGCGATCCGCTCGTGCACCTCGTCCGCAACAGCGTCGACCACGGCATCGAGATGCCTGCGGTGCGTGCGGCGGCCGGCAAGCCCGCAGTTGGCGTCGTGTCGCTGGAGGCTTATCACAAAGGCGGCAACATCGTCGTGGAAGTCTGCGACGACGGCGGCGGCCTGCAGCGCGACCGCATCCTGGCGAAAGCGCTCGAGCGCGGTCTGGTCGCTGCGCACGAGACTTCTCTGACCGACGAGCAGATCTACGACCTCATCTTCATGGCCGGCTTCTCGACCGCCGACCAGGCGACCGACATCTCGGGCCGCGGCGTCGGCATGGACGTGGTGCGGCGGAACATCAAGGAGCTCGGCGGCAGCATCGAGGTGCGCTCGACGCTCGGCCGCGGCTCGCGCTTCATCATCACGCTGCCGCTGACGCTCGCGATCGTCGATGGCCAGTCCGTGTCGGTCGGCGCCGAGACCTACATCGTGCCGCTGGTCACGATCATCGAATCGCTGCAGCTGCAGCCTGGTGGCGTCAACCGCGTCGGCGGCCATCAGGAAGTGTTCTGGTTCCGCGACGGCTACGTGCCGATCGTGCGGCTGCACGAGGTGTTCGGCGTGAAGCCGCGCGCGAGCGAGCTGCATCACGGCCTGATCATGGTCGTGGAGGGCGAAGGCCGCCGCGTCGGCTTGTTCGTCGACGAGCTGCTCGGCCAGCAGCAGGTCGTCATCAAATCGCTCGAAACGAATTTCCGCCGCGTCGATGGCGTCTCCGGGGCAACGATCCTCGGCGACGGCGCGGTTGCCCTGATTCTCGACGTACCTGGATTGATACGCGTCGCCTCGCTGCGGGCGGCGGCTTGATTTGGAGGATGACCCAAGTGAACAACTTCAACATGACTGTGAAGGCCAAACTGTTCGCGACGCTGGCGCTTGCCGGCATCGTGATGGTCGCCGTCGGCGTGCTCGGACTGTCGGGCACGAAGAGCAGCAACGGCCATCTGGACGCGCTGTTCTTCAATCGGTTCGAGCCGACCGGCTGGGTCGGCACGATCGAATCGCACGAGCGCGACGTGCTGGAGAAGGCCGAGGACGCCGTCATCCGCCAGGATGCGGGCGGCGTGAAGATCGCCATCGGCATGCTCGCGGAGCGCACCGCCCAGGTGCAGGAACTGCTGCGCAAGCTGCAGGCGACCGACCTGACCGAGAAGGAACGGGCGCTGGTCAGCGAGTTCGCCGGCCACGGCAATGAGGTGATCGGCTTCCTGCAGGAAGCGCTGCTCGCCGCGCAGTCAGGCACGTTCGATCGCGCCGAGAGCGCGCTCATCGAGCGTGCACGGCCGACTTACGAGAAGCTGACTGCGAGCGGCGACGCGCTGCTCAAGCTGCAGATCGAAGTTGGGCAGCAGATGCGCGTCGATGCCGAGAAGGCGTTCAAGCGCAACAGCGCAATCATCGTCAGCGCGATCGTGGTCGGGCTCGGCCTGGCTGGGCTGCTGAGCTTCCTGTTGTTGCGCTCGATTCTCGGCGCGCTGTCGGCGGCCGTGAGCATCGCGGACCGCATTGCGAGCGGCGAGCTCGGACACGACGTGCGCGCCGGCAGCCAGGACGAGCTCGGCAGCCTGCTCGATTCGTTGCGGCGGATGGACTCGAAGCTGGTGCAGATCGTCGGCGAAGTCCGCGGCAGCGCGGATGCTGTCGGCTCGGCCGCACGCCAGCTGTCCCACGGCAATGACGACCTCTCACAGCGGACGCAGGAACAAGCCGCAGCGCTCGAAGAGACCGCATCCAGCATGGAGCAGATGACAGCGACGGTGAAACAGAACGCCGACAACGCCCGTCAGGCCAATCAGCTCGCCGTCGGTGCGCGCGAGCAGGCGGAGCGGGGCGGGGCGGTCGTACATCGCGCGATCGGCGCGATGGGCGAGATCAACACGTCCAGTCGCAAGATCGCGGACATCATCGGCGTGATCGACGAGATCGCGTTCCAGACGAACCTGCTGGCGCTGAATGCCGCAGTGGAAGCCGCACGTGCGGGCGAGCAGGGCCGTGGCTTCGCGGTCGTCGCGACCGAAGTCCGCAACCTTGCGCAGCGTAGCGCGAGCGCGGCGAAGGAGATCAAGGGCCTGATCAACGACTCGGTCGACAAGGTGAAGGTCGGCTCCGGGCTCGTCGACGAGTCGGGCAAGACGCTGTCCGAGATCATGGAAAGCGTCAAGAAAGTCACCGACATCGTTGCCGAGATCGCCGCGGCGAGCGAAGAGCAGTCGGCGGGCATCGAGCAGGTGAACAACGCCATCACGCAGATGGACAACGTGACGCAGCAGAACGCTGCGGTCGTGGAGCAGGCGTCGGCGGCAAGCAAGGCGATGGAAGAGCAGTCCTCGACGCTGGTCGCACAGATCGGCTACTTCAAGTTGGGCAAAGGCTCGAGCGCGCACGAGATCCGGCAGGGCGACACGGCAGCAATGCTGGCCCAGCGTCCTGCGTTCGCGAATCATCGGCCGATCACTCGCTCGCCGGTGGCGCGTCCCGCGGCGCCGCGCAAGCCTGCGCCGACACCCGCTGCGGTGCCGGCCACGATGCCGACTGCCATGAAGCTGCCGCGCGCCAGCGGCGATGAGAGCACCTGGGACGATTTTTGAGGAGCGATGCGATGACCAGACAAGGCAACCAGGTGCTGACGTTCACCCTCGGCGAGGAAACGTACGGCGTCGACATCCTGCGGGTGCAGGAGATTCGCGGCTGGTCGCCGGTCACGCGCATCCCGCAGGCGCAGGCGCACGTGCTCGGCGTGCTGAACCTGCGCGGCTCGATCGTGCCGATCGTGGACCTGCGCATGCGCTTCAGCCTGCCGCGGGCCGAGTACACCCCGCTCACGGTCATCATCGTGTTGTCGGTCGAGTCGCCGCAGGGCCGCCGCGACTTCGGCCTGGTCGTCGACGGCGTTTCCGACGTCATCGACGTGCCGGTCGGCGACGTGAAGCCGCCGCCGGAGCTCGGCCGGCAGTCGAGCACGGAGTTCATCGCAGGATTGGCCGCGGTGTCGGGACGCATGGTCATGCTGCTCGATATCGATCGGCTCATCGGCGGGGAAGTCGCGGCTGCGACTTCGTTGCCCGTCGCGGCCAATGCCTGAGATCGCCTTTACCGACACGGGCTCCTATGGTCCGGTGCTCGGCGATGCCGAGTTCGAGTTCATCCGTCACGTGGTGGGCGAGAACGCGGGCATCGTGCTCGGCCCAAACAAGCGTCAGCTGGTGCAGGGCCGGCTGGCGCGGCGGTTGCGCGAGCTGCGGCTGGACTCCTACCAGGAGTACTGCGAGCACGTGCGGCGCTCCGGCCCGGAGGAGCTGGTCGGGCTCATCA
The DNA here is from genome assembly GCA_035606615.1 of Steroidobacteraceae bacterium. GTDB lineage: Bacteria > Pseudomonadota > Gammaproteobacteria > Steroidobacterales > Steroidobacteraceae > Steroidobacter. The sequence continues at coordinate 49,481 of DATNFA010000002.1, read as the reverse complement.
ACGCGCTGACGACCAACGTCACCGCGTTCTTCCGCGAGAACCATCACTTCGAAGCGCTCGCCGGATACATGCTGCCGGAGGCGATGCGTCGCAATGCCGGCTCGCGTCGCCTCCGCGTCTGGTCGGCGGGCTGCTCGACCGGCGAGGAACCCTATTGCGTGGCGATGACCGCCGCGGAGGTCGTGCCGCCGGCGGGCTGGGACTTCAAGGTGCTCGCGACCGACATCGACAGCAACGTCATCGCGTTCGGGCAGCAGGGCGTGTATCCGCTCGATCGCGTCGCGTCGTTGCCGACGGAGCGCCTGCGCAGTTGCTTTCAGAAGGGCACGGGCTTGCAGGCCGGCAAAGCGATCGTCAAGGCGCAGCTGCGGGGTGTCGTGACGTTCCGTGTGCTGAACCTGCTGCATCCCTGGCCGATGCACGGTCCGTTCGACGTGATCCTCTGTCGCAACGTGATGATCTACTTCGACCAGGTCACGCGCGAAAAGCTGGTGAACCGTTTCATCGAGATGCTCGCGCCGGGCGGGTATCTGTGCATCGGTCACGCCGAGTCGCTGCACAACCTGGACGCACCGCTCCGGGCGGTCGGCAAGACGATCTACCGCAAGCATGGAGGCGAAGGCGATGGTAGCTAAGAACACAGCGGGCCCGCCGTTGCCGCATGCGCTGCCGGGCTTCGAGTCGATCCGGCGCTACCGCAACGCGTCCGGCGTGCCGACGGCGCGCATCCTGCCGGGCGAGTTCTACGTGACTCGCGAAGACGAAGTCATCGATACGGTGCTCGGCTCGTGCGTGGCTGCGTGCATCCGCAACCCGCGGCGCGGCATCGGCGGCATGAATCACTTCATGCTGCCGCGTCCGAACAGCACCGGCTCCGACGCATGGGAGAAAGTCGCCGGTCGCGCGACGCGCTACGGCACGGCCTCGATGGAGCAGCTGATCAACAGCGTCCTCAGTGCCGGCGGCACGCGCCAGGATCTCGAAGTGAAGATCTTCGGCGGCGGGCGCGTGATCGCGAAGCTGAGCGACATCGGTGCGCGCAATCTCGAGTTCGTGCACGAGTTCCTGCGGCAGGAAGGGTTGAAGATTGCCGCGGAAGACGCCGGCGACATCTGCTCGCGTCACATCCAGTATTTCCCGCGCAGCGGTCGCGTGCGGGTTCGTCATTTGAGCGCGCGCGCCGCGGAGCTCGGCGCGAAAGAGCAGCGCTACCTCGACCGGCTCGATCAGGCGCCGGTCGCGGGCTCGATCGATCTGTTCTGACCGAGGGCCAGCGAATGAGCATCAAAGTCCTCGTGATCGACGATTCCGCACTGGTACGCAAGCTTTTGACCGCGATGCTGTCGCGCTCGCCCGACATCCAGGTGGTCGGCGCGGCCAGCGATCCGTACGCGGCGCGCGAGAAAATCAAGAAGCTCAATCCGGACGTGATCACGCTCGATGTCGAGATGCCGCGCATGGACGGCATCACGTTCCTCGAGAACCTGATGCGGCTGCGGCCGATGCCGGTCGTGATGGTGTCGTCGCTGACTCAGCGCGGCGCTGACGTCACGCTGCGCGCGCTGGAGCTCGGCGCGATCGATTTCGTCGCGAAGCCCAGGATCGATATCGCCGGAACGCTGGCCGACTATGAGGCCGAGCTCATCGCGAAGGTGAAGGTTGCCGCGGGCGCGCGTGTACTGCCGCGCACTGTCGCGCCCTCGCGCGTGGCCGACGAGCGCCATAGCACCTCCGCCGTGGTGCCCATATTGAATGTCCGCTCGATGCTGCGGACGACCGATCGCATCATTGCAATCGGCGCATCGACGGGCGGCACCGAAGCGATTCGCGAGGTGCTGGCGGAGATGCCGCCGGACGCTCCCGCGATCGTCATCTCACAGCACATTCCGGCGGCCTTCAGCAAAGCGTTTGCCGAGCGCATGAATCGCAGCTCGGCGATGGCCGTGTGCGAGGCACAGGACGGACAGCAGATTCTGCCGGGACATGCGTACATCGCGCCGGGCGACCGGCATCTGCTGGTCGAGCGCGACGGCGCGCGTTATCTGTGTCGTCTGAGCACCGGTCCGCACGTGAATCGCCATCGGCCGAGCGTCGATGTGATGTTCCGATCCGTGGCCCAGAACGTCGGTCCGAGCGCCCTGGGCGTTCTGCTCACCGGCATGGGCGACGATGGTGCACGCGGGCTCAAGGAAATGATGGAGGCGGGCGCCGGCACGATCGCGCAGGACGAGGCCAGCAGCGTCGTGTGGGGTATGCCGGGATCGGCGGTGAAAATCGGCGCCGCGATGCACGTTTTGCCGCTCCAGCGCATCGGCTCGCAGGTGCTGGCCCTCGTGGCGAAAGCCGCCGCAGCGTGACATAAGATGGCTCAAGTCCTGGGGGCGCGGGCCGATAGCCGCATCATGACGAGTGCCAGCGCGATGAAGAACGAACCAACGACACAGCCTGTCAGCGAATCGGCCGCTGCATTTGCGTTCGTGAGCGAGCTGGCCCAGGAAGTCTCGAGCGGCAAAGTGGAATTGCCGTCGTTCCCCGACGTTGCCGTCCGGGTCCGCAAGGTGCTGGCCGACGAGCAGGTTTCCAACGAACAGATCGCCCGGATCGTCGGCTCCGACGCCGGGCTCGCCGCACGCGTGCTGACGCTCGCGAACTCGGCAGCACTGAACCGCTCCGGCCGCTCGGTCGGAGACCTCAAAACTGCGGTCAATCGTATCGGTCACAACAACGTGCGCACCGCTGCAGTGTCGTTCGCGATTGCGCAGCTGCGCCGTGCCAGCGAGCTTCGCAACATCGCGCCTCAGCTCGAGCTCGTGTGGCAGGAGGCGACGCTGGTCGCCGCGCTGTCTTATTCCATCGCCGCCCGCTGCCAGCTCAACTCGGATGAGTCGATGCTCGCGGGGCTGCTGCATAACGTGGGCAAGCTGTACATCCTGGCGCGCGCCAACCGCCATGGCAGCCTGTTCAGCGAGCCGGCCGCACTGGGCCAGGTCATGCGCGATTGGCACGCCAACATCGGCAAGGCGATCGTCGAGAACTGGGGCTTCCCCGAGCACATCGCCGAAGCGATCGGCGAGCACGAAACCATCGATCGCATGGTCGGCCAGGCCGATGTCACGGACGTGCTGACGGTTGCAGTCATGGCGGCCGGCTTCATGGGCCACGAAGTGGACTTCGAGCTGAACATGCAGGGCGTCAAGGCGTTCAGCCGCCTGTCCCTGGACAACGCCAAGTGCGCTCACATCATGCAGAGCTGCAGCGACGAGATAGCTGCCCTGCGCACTGCGCTCGGCGATTGACCTGCCCGAAAGCACGCAGGGATTGCCTTATGTCACCGCACCCGCTTTCCACTAGGAACCGAAACCCCGGGGAAACGTACTGATTGCACAGGCTGCCCGTGTTGGCAGCATGCGATCGACTGTTGTCGGGACGTTCGCGGGCATGGGCGGCAAGATACTCGTCGCGGAAGACGATCCGGAAGCAAGGGAGCTGCTGCTGCTTTTGCTCGAAGGCGGCGAATACAGCCTATTCGAAGCAGCCGACGGCATGGAAGCGCTGGACCTTCTGCGCACCGAGCAGCCGGATCTGCTGATCACCGATATCGTCATGCCGCGCATGGACGGCTATGAGCTGGTGCGTCGCCTGCGCCAGGACGACCGCACCGCGAACACCTCCGTCATCTTCTGTTCCGCTTCCTATCACGAGCGTGAAGTGCGCGAGATGGCGCGCTCGCTCGGCGTGCAGAGCACGCTCGCCAAGCCTTTCGATTTCAAGACAGTTCGCACGACGGTCGACGCTGCGCTCGCCGCTCGTAGCAATGCGCCGATGCCTGAGCCGGTCGCGGCGCCTGCGGCGCCGGTCGTCGGCAGCGCGCAGGAACGTCTGAGTGCGCTGGTCGCGTTCAGCCGTCGACTGTTCGGTCTCACTGAGCCCGAAGCGATCGTCGAATCCACCTGTCACGCGTCGCGCGACATTTTGCTCGCGCAATGCGCGCAGCTGGTCATTGCGGACGGCGAAGGCCCGCGTCACGAAACTACTGCGAGCGGTCTTGCAAACGAGCAAGTCGAGCGCTTGCTCGGCACGCGGATGTATCGCGATTTGTTGCCGACGCTGGAGCAGGGCGGGTGCGCGCTGTATCCGATGGCGCCGGGCGATAACGGGCAGAACGGCGGCACGGGTCAGCCAGGCGATTTCGTTTCGATGCTCGGCGTGCCCGTCGCGTCCGTCAGTCATCACTATGGCTATCTGTGCGTCATCAATCGCATCGGCCTGCCGGGCTTCACTGACGAAGACCTCGGGGTCGCGCGCGCGATCGCCGCGCAGGTCGCGGTCGCGTACGAGAACGCGCGGCGCTACCAGGCACTGCGCGGCGAAGTCGCACGGCGCGCAGAAGTCGAGAACGAAGTGCGAATCCTGAATCAGGATCTCGAGCGCCGCGTCGCCGAGCGCACCGCGGAGCTCGAGGTGGCGAACCGCGAGCTGGAGGCGTTTTCGTATTCGGTGGCGCACGATCTGCGGGCGCCGTTGCGACTGATCCATGCACACGTGCAGATGCTGCGCGACTACCGTGGCTCGCCGACGGCGCGCGAGCCGCTGATCCATCTCGATCAGATCACGCGTGGCGCACGCGAGATGAGCGCGCTGATCGACGGACTGCTGGCGCTGTCCCGGATCAGCCACATGGAGATGCGGCGGGAAGTCACGTCGCTCGACGAGCTGGTCAAGCGCGCGGTCAATCAGGTGCGGCAGGAGAGCGGCGAGCGCGTCGTCGAATGGCGGCTCGCATCGTTGCCTTCGATTGCCAGCGATCCGGATCTGATGCTGCAGGTGTTCGCCAACCTGATCGACAACGCCGTGAAGTATTCGCGTCCGCGACCGCACGCCGTGATCGAGATCGGCGTCGGCGTCGCGGACGGCGAGAAATACGTCTTCGTCCGGGACAACGGCGTCGGCTTCGACATGCGCTACGCGCGCAAGCTGTTCGGGGTGTTCCAGCGCCTGCACCGGCACGACGAGTTCGAGGGAACCGGCATCGGCCTGGCGACCGTCAGCCGCATCATCGAGCGGCACGGCGGCCGGATCTGGGCCGAGTCGCGCCTCAACCAGGGCGCCGAATTTCGCTTCACTCTCGCGGGGTTGTAGGTTTCTCTGTATCCTTCCTCGATGCAGGAACGATACGACCACGCCGCCGTCGAGCGCGCGGTCCAGGACAACTGGGCGCAGACGCGCGCCTTTGCCGTCACCGAAGACCCGAAGCGCTCGAAGTACTACTGCCTGTGCATGTTTCCGTACCCGAGCGGGCGGCTGCACATGGGCCACGTCCGCAACTACACGATGGGCGACGTGCTGACCCGCTACATGCGCATGCAGGGTCACAACGTCCTGCAGCCCATGGGCTGGGACGCGTTCGGCCTGCCCGCCGAGAACGCCGCGATCAAGAACGGCGTGCCGCCGGCCAAGTGGACCTACGACAACATCGCGTACATGAAGGGCCAGCTGCAGCAGCTCGGCTTCGCCCTCGACTGGAATCGCGAGCTGGCGACCTGCCAGCCCGAGTACTACAAGTGGAACCAGTGGCTGTTCCTGCGGATGCTCGAGCGCGGCATCGCCTATAAGAAGACGGGGATCGTCAACTGGGATCCGGTCGACCAGACCGTGCTCGCCAACGAGCAGGTGATCGACGGCCGCGGCTGGCGCACGGGCGCGCTCGTCGAGAAGCGCGAGATTCCGATGTATTACCTGCGCATCACGGAATACGCGCAGGACTTGCTCGACGAGCTCGCGCAAATGACCGAATGGCCGGAGCGCGTGCGTGCGATGCAGGCGAACTGGATCGGCCGCAGCGAAGGCGTGCGCATCGGTTTTCCGTACCAACTCGAAGGCGAGCAGCGTGTCCTGAGCGTGTTCACGACGCGTGCAGACACCTTGATGGGCGCGACGTTCTGCGCCGTCGCAGCCGAACACCCGCTTGCGACCTACGCTGCGCGCAACAATGCGGCGCTCGCGGCGTTCGTCGAGGAGTGCAAGCGCGGCACCGCTCAAGAGGCGGAAATTGCCGTAATGGAAAAGCGCGGCATGCCGACCGGCTTGTTCGTGACGCATCCGTTGTCCGGCGCCAGGATTCCGGTCTGGGTCGGCAACTATGTGCTCATGACGTACGGCGAAGGCGCCGTCATGGGCGTACCGGGTCATGACGAGCGCGACTTTCACTTCGCGCTGAAGTACTCGCAGCCGATCGAGTTCGTGATCGCGCCCGCCGGCGTCGATGCGGCGACGTTCTCCAAGACCGAATGGCGCGAGGAGTACTCGGCGTACGGCGTGTGCATCAACTCCGGCAAGTACAACGGGCTCGACTACCAGGCCGCGGTCGATGCGATCGCCGCGGATTTGCAGGCGAAAGGCCTCGGCGAGAAGCAGGTGCAATGGCGTCTGCGCGATTGGGGCATCTCGCGGCAACGCTACTGGGGCACCCCGATCCCGCTCATTCTGTGCCCGAAATGCGGCGACGTGCCCGTGCCCGACGAGGACCTGCCGGTCGTGCTGCCGGAAAACGTGGTGCCGGACGGCACCGGCAATCCGCTCAACAAGACGCCGTCGTTCTATCGAGTGAAGTGTCCGCAGTGCGGCGGCGACGCTCGACGCGAGACCGACACGATGGACACGTTCATCGATTCGGCCTGGTACTTCCTGCGCTTCCCGTGCAGCGACGACGAGCGTGCGATGGTCGACGAGCGCACCAACTATTGGATGGCGGTCGATCAGTACATCGGTGGCATCGAGCACGCGATCCTGCACTTGCTGTACGCGCGCTTCTGGATGCGCGTGATGCGCGACATGGGCCTGATCAAGGTCAAGGAGCCGTTCGCGCGGTTGCTCACGCAGGGGATGGTGCTCAATCACATCTACTCGCGGTCGACTGCGGCCGGCAATGTCGAGTATTTCCATCCCGACGACGTGGTTGCAGAGCTCGATGCGCATGGAGTGCCGGTCAAGGCAACGCTGCGCACGGACGGCAAGCCGGTCGAGTGGCAAGGCATGCGCACGATGTCGAAGTCGAAGGGCAACGGCGTCGATCCGACTGAGCTGGTCGCGCGCTTCGGCGCGGATGCGATTCGCGTGTTCATGATGTTCAAGGCGCCGCCGGAGGACACGCTCGAGTGGTCCGACGACGGTGTCGAAGGGTCGGCGCGTTTCCTGCGCCGCCTGTGGCGCATGGTGTGGGAGCATCTCGAGAAAGGTCCGGTGGCCACCGGCCCGCGGCAGGAGCTCGTCGCTCTTTCGCCGGCACAGCGCGAAATGCGCCGCATGGCGCACGCGACCGTGGTCAAAGTGACGGACGACTACGGCCGGCGCCGCGTGTTCAACACGGCGATTGCCGCGGTGATGGAGCTGATGAACGCGCTCCAGAAGTTCGACGACGCCAGCGAGCAGGGGCGAGCTGTGCGTCACGAGACGCTCGAGCTGATCGTCCAGTTGCTCGCGCCGATCGCTCCGCACATTTGTCACACGCTGTGGCGGGAGCTGGGTCACCGGGATCCGCTGATCGATCATCCGTGGCCGCACGCCGATCCGCAGGCGCTGGTGCAGGAGAGCATCGAGGTCGTCGTGCAGGTCAACGGCAAGTTGCGCTCGAAGGTGGAAGTCCGCGCGAGCGCGGACAAGGACGAGATCAGCGCGGCGGCGCTGGCTGACGCCACGATCCAGAAGTGGATCGAAGGCAAGCCCGTGCGCAAAGTGATCGTTCCGCCCGGGGGCAAGCTCGTCAACGTGGTCGTGTGAGCAAACCGGTCAGAGTCGTCCTCTTCGACGTCGGCGGCGTTCTCGTGCAGCTGAGCGGTGTAGCGACCGTGCTCGGCTGGGTCGCCGACCGGTGGACACCTCCGGAGCTGTGGCACAGATGGTTGCACTCGCCGGCAGTGCGCGCCTTCGAGACCGGCCGCTGTGACGCCGAGACCTTCGCGGCTGACCTGGTTGCGGAGCTGGATCTCGGCGTCGCGCCCGCGCTGTTCCTCGAATCATTCGCCGGCTGGCCGACCGGCCTGTATCCCGGCACGCGCGAGCTGATCGAGAAAATCCCCGCGCATGTCACGCGCGCGCTGCTTTCGAACAGCAATGCGCTGCATTGGCCCCGCGTCGAAGACGAGTTCGGCCTCCGCGCGCTCTTCGAGCACCGCTTCGTCTCGCACCAGATCGGGCGTATCAAGCCTGACCGCGATGCCTTCGAGCACGTCCTCAGCTCGCTAGGCTGCGACGCCGCCAGCGTCTTCTTCCTGGACGACAACCAGATGAACGTCGAAGCCGCCCAAGCCGTCGGCATGCAAGGCGCCGTCGTCCGCGGCATCGCCGAAGCCGAACACGCCCTGCGCAACGTCTCCGTCATACGATAGCGAGGGGCGCCTCGACGGTGTGAAGAGGACCTCTGGTCCCGACAGCTCGATTGATATCGAATGCGCTCTTACCCTTCACTGATCTGACTACTTCGCTGAGGTTGCTGCCTGGGCGAAGTTGCACAAGCCAGTGGAGGTGATCGGGCATGACGACGTACGCGAGCGTCGGGGCACGAGCCGCAACCTCCTGACAGTGCAGCGTCCGTACGACGATGCGGCCGGGGTGAAGATTCGTGAACAGCGGTACGCGGTTGCGTGTCACCGCGGTAACCAGATAGATCTGTCCGCCAAGCGATGAACCCGACTTCTTCGCTCCTGCTGTGCGGATTTTTGCCCGGAAGTCGGGCTAAAGCCCGACCTACAAGTCCCATCCCACCGGCCGTGCTTGTTCCCCGGAGGCGGGAGCCGTACGCTTTGACGCGGCCGTTCGTCTTTCCCAAGGGCACAGGTGACTTATGCAAATGCGGGTCGTCGACAGCGAGCTCAGCAACGTTCGCAACCAGGTCACTGCGGAGGAGTGGGCGACGCGCGTCGATCTCGCGGCCTGCTATCGCCTCGTGGCGCACTTCGGCTGGGACGATCTGGTGTTCACGCACATCTCGGCGCGCGTGCCCGGCACGCATGACTTCCTGATCAATCCGTACGGGTTCATGTTCGAGGAGATCACCGCGTCGAGCCTGGTGCGCGTCGACCTCCATGGGAAGAAGACGCTGGAGAGTCCGTACGACATCAACCCCGCCGGCTACACCATCCACAGCGCGATCCATGCCGCACGCGAGGATGCGTGGTGCGTGCTCCACCTGCACACGATGGCCGGTGTCGCGGTGTCGGCGCAGAAGGCTGGGCTGCTGCCGATCTCACAGCAGTCGACGCTCGTGATGCTCAGCCTGTCGTACCACGATTACGAAGGTCTCGCGCTCAACCCGGATGAGAAGGGCAGGCTGCAGACGGACCTCGGCGACACCCGCAATCTCATCTTGCGCAATCACGGTCTGCTGACCGTCGGCAAGAACGTCGGCGACGCATTCCTCAGCATGTACACCCTGCAACGGGCCTGCGAAGTCCAACTGCTGGCACAAGGCAACGGCGCGGAGTTGATCGATATCCCGCAGTCGGTGATGGATACGGTTCCGGAATTCTCGCGCATGGTGACCAAAGGCGCAGGCAGCGCGTTGGTGTGGCCGGCGCTGTTGAGGAAGATGGATCGGCTGGATACGAGCTTCAGGAATTAGCAGGAGTCAGGCTAAAGCCTGACCCCCACTGGCTTGTGCATTGCGACTGACTAGGGGATTACCTGACGTTCGGGCGCAAGGCTGACTGATACTCACCGCAGCGCACTCTCCTGCAAACTCCGCGCGCGAATTCCTAGGAAGGACGAACGCGAAAGGAGAGTTCGGATGAAGGCAGAGCGTATAGCGACCCGGATGTCTGTCCTGGGCCGTGCGCTGCCATCACGGGTGCTGCTGGTCGACGACGATGAGCTCGAGCTGGAGCTGATGGCCGATCGGCTGGAAGCTGCCGGGTTCGAAGTCGCGTGCGCCTCCCATGGCGAAGCAGCCCTGCAGCTCATCGAGCAGCAGTGGTATCCCCTCGTGATCACCGACTGGCTGATGCCGGTGATGGACGGCATCGCGTTCACCGAAGAGCTGCGCGGCCGCGGGACCACCGACACCTACATCATCATGCTGACGATGCGCGAAGCCAGCGTCGACTACGAGCGCGGCTACGTCGCCGGCGTCGACGATTATCTTTCCAAGCGCGTTCCGGATGCAGAGCTGTTCGCGCGCATCACGGCCGCATTCAACACGCTTGCACTGCGCCGCTCATTGAAGGAAGCACAGGCTGCGCTCGAACAGGCCGCCGCGATCGACGCCGAATCCGGCGCGTTCGCCTTGCGCGAGCTGTTCAGCAGGTTGCATGGGGAGATCAGGCGTGCCCAGCGGTACGGGCGCAAACTGACGTTGCTGACACTGGCCGTGTCGGCCACCGAGCGCGCGACCGCGGTCGAGGTCACGCCGTCGCCGGAGATGGTGCGCGGAATCGTGCAAACCATCGAAAGCGTCGTGCGCCTGCAGATCGACTGGACTGGCCGGCTCGACAGCGAGCGCGGTGTCGCGTTCGCTGTCGTGCTGCCCGAATCCAGCATCAGCGAAGCGCCTCGGATCAAGGAGCGGCTGCAGGCCGCACTGCGCCGTTACGCGCAGGGTTTCGAAGCCTTGCAGCTGACGTTCGCATTCGGCGTCGCCGCCCTCGAAGACACGGGCCAGCAAAGCCCGTCCGTCGACACGGCAGCGATGCTGGAAGTCGCCGGACTGTGTCGCAACTGCCCCGGGCGCACTGGCCCCGAGCAGCTCGGTGCCGTCCAGCGCAGCGTCGCCTGCCACGCCTCGATCGTGTGCCGGCACGGTTATGTCGTCGACGACGAATGCAGCCTGAAATCGCGCTTGTCCGCGCGCGGTGTCGACGAGGACCAGGCCCTGGCCGGTTGACCGCCCGCCGGCGCGCCGCGAACATGGCGGCCCGTTTCCCGAGGGTTCGCCGTGCGTCATGCCATGCCGGGTCGATCGATTGTCGTACTCATGTGCACCGTGGTGTCGCTCGCTGCGTGCGGCTGGCGCTTGCAGGGAGCCGCAAAGTTGTCGCCGACGATGACGGTGACCTTCGTCGATGCCGAGGATCGCTACACCGACTTCAATCGCGCGCTGCGCGACCGGCTGCGCGCCTCGGGCGCAAAAGTTACCGAGCGCGCCGGGGACGCGACGGCGGTGGTGAAGATCATCAAGGACCAGACCGGACAGCGAGTGCTGTCGGTTTCGGCGCGCAACACGCCTGAGGAATACGAAGTGTTCTACACAGTCGAGTACTCCGTCACGAGCGGCGGCACCGAGCTGATACCGCGGCAGAAGCTGGAGCTGACGCGCGACTACAGTTACGACACCACCGCAGTACTCGCAAAGGAACGCGAGCAGGCGGTGCTGCGGGAAGCCCTGGCGCAGGATCTCGCCGGGCTCGTGCTGAGGAGACTCGCCTCGCTGTGAGCGATGCGACTCTCGTTGCGCGGCAGTCGGCGTCGCCGGCCAAGGCTGGCCAGGTTCTCTGGCTGACGATAGGTGTCGCGTTGCTGTTGGTCGCGATGGCGGCGGCCGCGCTCCTGTTCTTCTCGCATCAGCTGAACGTAGCTCGAACCAGCTACTTCGAAGCACGGCATACGCGCGCGACGCTCGACCAGCTGCACGTCGTCTTCTCTTCGCTGCAGGATGCCGAGACCAGCGCACAGGGTTACGTGCTGACCGGCAGCGAGGAAGTTCTCTCGCCCTATTTCGCCGCGCAGCGCTCGCTCGAAGGTGAGCTCGATCGGCTGACGCAGCTGGCGAACGAAGGTGAAAGCCGGCAGATCGCCCGGGAGCTGGCGGCCCTGGCGCGGGCACAGTTCTCGTTCGTGAGCGATGTGGTCGCCGCCCGCCGGTCGCAGGACGCGGCCGCAGCCGTGCAGCTGCTTCGCGCCGGCGTCAGCAAATCCCAGATGGATCGCATCCGTGAGCTGACCGCAGCGCTCGAAACCCATGAAAGTGAGCTGTTGGCGCAGCGATTCAGTTTCTTCGAGCATCGCTTCGAGCGCAACGAGAGCGTAGTGCGGATCGCGCTGTCCGCGGCTATCGTGATGATGCTCGGAGCAAGCGTTCTGCTCGTGTGGCACATGCAGCGGCGCCTGCGCGCCGAGCGCGCCGCCGAGAACACCGCTTCGATGCTGCGCTCGACGATGGAGAACGTCAGCCAGGGCGTCGCGGTGTTCGACTCGAAACAGCAGCTCATCGCCTGGAACGGGCGCTACGTCGAGCTGCGCGGACTGAACCCGCGGCAGATGCACGTCGGCATGTCGTGGACGGACGTCCGCGCCATGGGAGCGAAGTTCGTGGTGTCGGATCAGACCGGTGTACACGATCCGCCCGGCGCCCCGGCCCTCATGGCGGCGAGTACCAGCATCGACGTCGAAGGAAGTCGCGCCGACGGCGCGGTCCTCCAGGTGCGCGGCCAGCCCATGTCCGACGGCAACTACATCGTCACGTATAGCGACGTGACTGCGCTGAAGCTCTCCGAGACGGCGCATCGCGACCAGGCAGCACGCTTGTCGGCAATCCTCGACGGCGTTCTCGATGCGATCGTGACCATCAACGAGAGCGGCAGTATCGAATCGTGGAGCCGCAGCGCCGAGCGGCTGTTCGGCTACACGGCAGCCGAAGTCCTGCGCCGTAACGTGCGCTTGCTGATGCCCGAGCCGCACTCGTCGGCGCACGACGGCTACATTCGCCGCTACCTGCAGACCGGCGAGCGCCGCATCGTCGGCCAGCGCCGCGAGGTCGAAGCGTTGCACAAGGATGGCCGGCGCATTCCCGTCGATCTCGGCATCAGCGAGATGCTCATCGGCTCGCGGCGCCTGTTCATCGGCGTGATCCGCGACTTGTCTTCGCGCGAGGAAATCGAGCAGCTGAAGACCGGCTTCGTCTCGACCGTCAGTCACGAGTTGCGCACGCCGTTGACGTCGATCTCCGGCTCGCTCGGCCTGCTCGCGGGCGGCATTGCCGGCGCGCTGCCTGCCAAAGCGGCCCGGCTCATCGACATCGCCAAGCTCAACTGCGAGCGGCTGGTCAGATTGATCAACGACATTCTCGATCTGGAACGCGCGGAGTCGGGGCGACTGGAGCTGCGCCTCGCCGCGCAGCGGTTGAAGCCGATCGTGCGACAGGCGATCGAGGCGAATCGCGCCTACGCGCAGACGTTCGGCGCGTCGATCGAGCTTGCTGCCGACAGCGACGACGCCAGTGTGCTCGTCGATCGCGATCGGCTGATCCAGGTGCTGACCAACATCCTGTCGAATGCCGCGAAGTTTTCGCCGCGCGGATCTGCAGTGGAGGTGGGCATCCGCACCGAGTTCGACAGCGCGCGTGTCAGCGTGCGCGATCGCGGTTCGGGCATCGCGCCGGAGTTCCGCTCGCGCATCTTTCAACGCTTCGCCCAGGCCGACAGCTCGGACTCGCGTGCCAAGGGCGGTACGGGCCTCGGGCTGTCGATCGCCAAGACGATCATGCAGCGTCTCGGCGGCACCATCGGTTTCGACAGCGTGCCGGGCGAGGGCACGACGTTTTACATCACGCTGCCCGCGCGTCTGGAGACTTCTACGCCCGTGCGGGCCGGCGTAGACGTCATCGGCTCGCCGACTGTGCTGCTTTGCGAAGACGATCCAGACCTGGCGCGCGCCGTGGCGGACGTGCTCGAAAGCGCCGGCATGCGGGTCTCCGCGGTCCCGAGCGTGCGCCAGGCGAAGATTGCGGTGGCACAGGCGCGGTACGATGTCGCACTCGTCGACCTGCACCTGGCAGATGCTGACGGCCTCGAGCTGGTCAGCGATCTGCGAACCCATGACGCGACGCGAGCGTTGCCGGTGATCGTCATGACGGCCAAAGAGCGCATCAGCGCCGACTCGGATCGTCTCAGCACGTTGCAGCTGGCGGATTGGCTGCAGAAGCCGATCGATCCCAGCCGCCTGCTGGACGCGATCCACAACGTGCTGCTGGAGCTGCGCGACCGGCGCGCCCATATTCTGCACGTGGAGGACGACGAGTCGCTGACGCAGCTGGTCGAGGAATTGCTGTCGGACGAGGCCGAAGTGGTCCGCGCTCATTCGCTCGCGCAGGCGCGGGCGCACGTCGAAGCGCGGCGCTTCGATCTGGTGATCCTCGACGCGGCGCTGGGCGACGGCTCGGGCCTCGACTTGCTGCCGGTGTTGCACGAGGCGGGTGCTGACGCGCCGCCGGTCATCCTGTACAGCGCCACCGAGCCGAGCCGCGAGCTGGCGGGGCGCGTGCAGGCCGCGCTGGTCAAGTCGCGAGACTCGGTCGAACACTTGCTCGCGACCGTGCGGCGGCTCGCGCGCCGCCACGCTACCGAGGTGGAGGCTTCGCAATGAGCCGGCCGCTGCTACGGACAGTGCTTTACGTGGATGACGAGCCGGACATCCGCGAGATCGTGGAGCTCGCCCTCGGCCTGGTGGGCGGGCTGAGCGTGGCAACCTGCGAATCGGGCGAGCGGGCGCTGCAATGTTTGCCTGACATAACGCCCGATCTGGTGTTGCTCGACGTGATGATGCCCGGAACGGACGGCCCGACGACGCTGCAACGTATGCGTGCGGATCCGCGCTTCGCGAACATTCCCGTAGTATTCGTCACTGCGAAGGCCATGCCGGCCGAAGTTGCACGCTTCCGCGAGCTGGGCGCGGTCGCGGTGATCGCCAAGCCGTTCGATCCGATGCAATTCGGCCAGCAGATCGTGACGATCTGGGAGGGTATCGATCATGGACGAGCGTGACGAGCTGCAACAGAAGATTGCCGACATCGCCGGCCGCTACATCCAGCGCACCGCCGGCGAGCTCGGCGGCCTGCGCGAGCTGATCGCGAAAGTGCGGGCGGGCAATACCGCGGCGGCGAAGGAAATCGAGCAGCTCGCGCACAAGATCTACGGCAGCGGCTCCATGTTCGGCTTCGAAGCAGTCAGCGAGCAGGCGCGCGAGCTGGAGCTGGTCGCGAAGGACACAGCCGATCCGCAGATGGTCGAGAGGCTTCAGGTGCGTGCCGATGCGCTGGAAGAGCAGGTGCAGGCGGCCATACGTGCCCGAGGAGCGCAGTGACCCGAGTCGAGTCGCATTTGGCTGCGGTAACTCAGCTGCTCTCCCGCTATCGCATCGAACCGGTCGCAGTCGAACCCGGTGCCACCATCCCAGGCTCCTACTGGGGCGAGAGCGAAGCCGGTCTAATTGGCGATCGCATCTACTTCAGATACGACACTCCGCTGCATTCGGTACTGCACGAGGCTTGCCACTTCATCTGCATGGACGACTCCCGCCGCACGCAACTCGAGCGCGATGCCGGCGGCGACTACGACGAGGAAAACGCCGTCTGCTACCTGCAGATCCTGCTGGCCGGCGAGATCCCCGGCATGAGCTCGCTGCGGATGTGCAGCGACATGGACGCGTGGGGCTATACGTTCCGACTCGGCTCCGCCAGCGCCTGGTTCGAGCGCGACGCGGCGGATGCGCGCCAGTGGCTGGTCGCGCATCGGATCATCGACGAGAGCGGCCGCGTTACCGGAACCTGTCGGTCGCGTTGATCAGCTCGTGCGTGTTGCCGGGCTCGAACGCCGAATGGCCGGCGTCCGGCACGACCCGGAACTCCGCTTCCGGCCAGGCGCGATGCAGGCTCCAAGCCGTCTGCATCGGACACACGACGTCGTAGCGACCCTGCACGATCACCGCCGGGATCTTGCGAATCGACTTCACGTTGCGTAAGAGCTCGTCCTCCGACTTCAGGAAGCCGCGATTGACGAAGTAGTGGCACTCGATACGGGCGACCGCGATCGCGAACTCCTCTTCGCCCCACTTGTGCAGCTGCTCTTCGTTGACGTGCAGATAGCTGGTCGCCGCTTCCCAGATCGACCACGCGCGCGCGGCAGCCACTCGCGTGGCGCGATCGTCGCTGGTCAGGCGTTTATAGAACGCCTGGATCAGGTCGGCGCGCTCCTCGACCGGAATCGCGGCGATGTAGTTCTCCCAATGATCGGGGAAGATCGCGCTGGCCCCGCCCTGGTAGAACCAGCTCAGCTCGAACTGCGACAGCATGAAGATGCCGCGCAGGACCAGCTCGCTGACCCGCTCCGGATGCTTCTGCGCGTAGGCGAGGGCGAGCGTCGAGCCCCACGAGCCGCCGAATACCAGCCAGCGTTCGATGCCGAGGTGCCCGCGCAGCTGCTCCATGTCCGACACCAGGTGCCAGGTCGTGTTGTCGACCAGACTGGCGTGCGGCCGGCTGCGCCCGCAGCCGCGTTGGTCGAACAACACGATGCGATACGCGTCGGGATCGAAAAAACGTCGCGCGCGATTGTCGCAGCCGGCGCCCGGACCGCCGTGCACGAACAGGGCCGGCTTGCCGTTGGGATTGCCGCACTCCTCGTAATAGATCTCGTGCACGCCGGACACGCGCAGCATGCCGCTGTTGTAGGGCTCGATAGCTGGATACAAGGAGCGGCGGCCGGCAACGGGCTGCGCCGGGCGCTTGCGTTTCGCGAGCGCGTGGCGCGCGCGCGTGCGTTGCTTGTTCGGCGTCCGCTTGCGCACGCTGCGACGGGGAGTTTTACGCTTGCTCGCCATCTCGAGTCTCCGAACTTGGAACGCGGCGCGCATCGTACTTTACAATGCGCCCTTTCGGGAACACGCGCCGGAACACTGGATGCAGTCTCACTTCGCTTCAATTGTCATGCTGCTCGTCACGATGGTGATCTGGGGCAGCACTTTCGTCGTCACCAAGGGTATCAACGATCAGGTGCAGCCCTTCACGCTGGCGTTCGTGCGCGTGGCGATCGGCGCCCTGGTGCTGCTGGGTTGCGCGTTCGTGCGTCAGGCCCGCGGCGGCACCCACGCGCGCTGGTCGACATTGCCATGGGGCACGATGATCACGATGGGGTTGATCGGCGTCGTCCTGTACTACGCAGTCTTCAACTATTCGCTGGTGTACACGTCGGCGTCGCAAGGCGCGCTGGTTCAGAGCTGCATTCCCGCGATGACGGCGCTGGTCGCGGTCGTCTGGTTGCGCGAGCACGCCTCGGCACTGCGCTGGACCGGCATCGCGCTGTCCATGGCGGGCATCCTGATCGTCTTCTCGGGTGCGGACACGCAATCGGGCAGCGGGAGTTTGCTGGGTAACGTGCTGATGTTCGTGTCCGCGGTGCTGTGGGGCGTGTACACCTCGATGGCGAAGCGGGTGGCGACGTACGACGCAGTACAGGTCACCGCAGGCATCATCGGCGCGGGCGCGGTAATGCTGCTGCCGCTGTCAGCGTTCGAGATCGCCGCCGCAGGCATGCCGAGCGTGAACCTGCGCGGCTGGCTCGGGATGGCCTATCTCGGCGCGGGCGCCTCGGGGCTCGCGTACATGATGTACAGCGCAGCGTTGAAACACATGGACGCGAGCGAGGCGGGTGTTTATACGAACCTGATCCCCATCGTCGGCGTGATCATGGGCGTGATGCTCGGCGAGCCGCTGTCGCTGCGAGCGATTATTGGTGGAGTGGTGGTGTTGGTGGGCGTGTGGTTGACGAGCCGGCAGCCGGCCGTGAGTCAGGCGGTGTGACCTTCTTGCCTGCGACGTAGGTGCCGACCACCTTGATATCGTCGATCTCGCTCTCCGGAATCTTGAAATAGTCGCGGTCGACGATGATGAAGTCGGCCCACTTGCCCGGCTCCAGGGAACCGGTCGCATGCTCCATATGCGCGGCGTATGCAGCATCGATCGTGAACAGCCGCAGCGCTTCCTCGCGCGTCAATTTCTCTTCCGGATACCAGCCTCCCGGCGGGTGACCTTCGCGATCCTGGCGCGTCACCGCCGCATACAAGCCGTAGAACGGGTTCGGCAGCTCGACCGGGAAGTCGCTGCCGCCGGCGAGCCGCACGCCGGCATTGATGAGCTTGCGCCACGCATAGGCACCCTGGACGCGCTTCGCTCCGAGCCGGTCTTCCGCCATGTTCATGTCGGACGTGGCATGCGTCGGCTGGATCGACGCGATCACTTCCAGCCGTGCGAACCTCTTGATGTCGTCGAGCGCGATCACCTGCGCATGCTCGATCCTCGGACGCAGCGCGTGGCGTTGCTCCTTCGTCAGCATCGTCTCCAGCGTATCGAGCACGAGACGATTGCCCGCGTCGCCAATCGCATGCACGTTCAATTGCCAGCCTTTGGAGGCCGTCAGAGTCGCCAACTCCTGCATCTGCTCGCGGGTGTACATCATCAGTCCGCGGTGATGCGGCTGATCGCTGTAGTCCTGCATCAGCGCCGCGCCGCGACTGCCCAGCGCTCCATCGGCCCACGCCTTCACCGCACGCATCTGCAGGCGGTCGTCGAACTGGGGCATGCGCGGCCCGGACTGCATGAGTTGCCGATCTTCGGGGCTGTCGCGCAGCATCGCGTAGATCCGGATCGGCAGCTGCCCTTGCGCGCCGAGGTCGCGATACGCACCCCACGTCTGCGCGTCGATGCCGGCGTCGTGCACGCCCGTCATGCCGAGCGAGGCCACCTCGTTCATTGCCGCTAGCAGTTGCTGCTTCACTTCCATGTCGGTGGCAGCCGGGATGCGCTTCTCGATCAGCGCTTCCGCCGTATCGACCAGCACGCCCGTCGGTTGCCCGGAGGCGTCGCGCACGATCTGTCCGCCCTGTGGGTCCGGAGTCGATGCGGTGATGCCGGCAACCTTCAGTGCAGCGGTATTCAACCAGCTTGCATGACCATCGACGCGGGTCATGACTGCGGGACGATCGGCAACGACGGCATCGAGCTCGCGCGCAGTGGGAAAGCGCTTGTCCTTCCACAGGACCTGATTCCAACCGCGGCCCATCACCCAACGTGAGCTGGGGTTCGCTGCCATGTGCTTGCGGATACGCGCGAGTGCGTCCTCGATGCTCGTGGTGCCGCGCAGGTCTGCCTGCAGCTTCAACTCGCCGAGGCCGAGCACGTGGCCGTGTGCATCGGTGAGCCCGGGAAGCACGTACTTGCCGCCGCCGTCGATGTCTTTCGCAGGAACTCTGTGCGCGATATCCGCATAGGCGCCGATCTGCTTGATACGGCCGTCTTCGATGATGATGGTGTTGAACTCTGCCAATCCCTTCTGTCCTACCGGCGTCACGCCTTGCACGTTGTGCACGACGATGGTTTCGGCGCTGGCGCCGGCGATTGTGCTGGCTGCGATCAGTGCGACGCAGATCCGACTAAGCATGAGTCACGCTCCGTGGAGTTTCAGCAGGACCGGCGAGGCTGCGCACCAGCTCTTGTGCGTGGATCGGCAGGTCCGCAAGCCGTCGTACGCAGATGGTGAGGTTGCGCTGCGCCCAGTCGTCGGTGAGGTCGATCCGGCGCAGCGACATCGTCTTCATGCTGCGCACGGCCGTGGTTTCCGGAACGATGCCGACGCCGACGTTGCACTCGACGAGCCGGCACACGGCATCGAAGCTGCGCAGCTGCACGCGCAGCTTGAGCCTGCGCCCGGTGCGCTCGGCCTTCTCCGACAGGAATCGCTGCAGCGAGCTGGTGCGATCCAGGCCTACGAAGTCGCAATCGAGTGCCTCGGCAAAGGCGATGCGTTCCTTGGCAGCGAGCGGATGACCGGCGGCGGTGACGAGCACGAAGCGATCGACGCGAAACGGGAATACTTCCAAGCCGGTGACGTCTTCGGTGCCTGCGACGATGCCGATATCCGCCTGTCCATCGGCGACGGCTGCGACGATCTCATCGCTCAGGCGCTCCTCGAGATCGATGTTGACCTGGGGATGCGAGGCGAGGAACTGACTGAGCGGCTCCGGCAGGAATTCCGTGAGCGCGTTGGTGTTCGACATCAAGCGGATGTGGCCCTTCAAGCCATCGGCGTATTCGCTCAACTCGCCGCGCATGCGCTCGGCCTGCTGCAGCAGCAGGCGTGCGTGATGCACGAGTGTGCGGCCTGCGGGGGTTGGCTGCACACCCTGTCGATCACGATTCAGCAGCGCGGTGCCGAGCTCGATCTCCATATTGCGGATCCGCGTGCTCGCCGCGGCCACCGCCAGGTGCATGCGATCGGCACCGGCTGTGATGCTGCCGGCTTCCACCACGTGCAGAAAGAGTTTGAGATCGGTGAGGTCGAAGCGCATGCGTGATTAGGTGCCGGGAGAAGAAAACAGGGGAAACTCAGCGGTGCAGCATTACATCGCGCGCGTGTATCAGTATGTGCCTCAAGCCTACCAGAGCAGCAGCGCTATGCTGCACTGCTGAGTTTCCCCTGTTTTCTTCTCCCGGCACCCAATCACGGCCGGCGCAAGGGCACGAACATCACCGGCGACACGTTCCTGGTGCGCACCTCGCCGGCGGCGTCCTTTTCGAGCAACTGCAGTTGCTGGACCGTGAAGCGCGGCCCGACGGGCACGATCAGCCGGCCGCCGGGCTTGAGCTGGTCGATCAGCGGTTGCGGAACGTGCTCGGGCGCAGCGGTCACGATGATGATGTCGAAGGGCGCGTGCTCGGGCCAGCCGCCGTAGCCATCGCCGACCCGCACGGTGACGTTGTCGGACTTCTGCTCGCCCAGCACTGCCTGCGCGCGGCGTCCCAGCGTCTCCTCGAGCTCGATCGTGTAAACGTGCGCCACGAGCCGCGCGAGCACTGCCGCCTGATAGCCCGAGCCCGTTCCCACTTCGAGCACGTGGTCGCTAGATTGCGGCCTGACCAACTCTGTCATCAACGCGACGATGTAGGGCTGTGAGATCGTCTGGCCCTGGCCGATCGGCACGGGTGCATCGATGTACGCCCGGTCGCGCTCCGCCTGGGGAATGAACGCGTGGCGCGGCACCAGGCGCATGGCTTCGACGACGCGCGGGTCGCGGATACCGCGCGCGACGATCTGCTCGCGAACCATCGTTTCGCGGGCGGCCTCGTACGACGAGTCGTCCAGCGCTCTCACTTGATCTCCGCAACCGAAGCAGGAAAGAGCCGTCAGGCACGCCCGAAACGCACGGGTACTGCGGGCGGATGCAACGGAATGCAGCAACTGGCGCAGCATGGCACCTTCTATGGCCTCGCCGGTCGGCTTGGGCCATAATCGGCCCAACTTTTACCCGGATCAACCTTGTTCGACCGTCCACTTCCGAAGTCTTCCGCCCCGTCGCGCCCGCGACGCCCCGCGCTCCTGAAGTGAAGATTTCCGGCGACAACCTCGCATCCAGCCTGGCCCGTCAGCTCCAGACGATCTATCTCGTGTCCGGAGACGAGCCGTTGCTCGTCAACGAAGCCGCGGATGCCATCCGCGCCGCGGCGCGCAAGCAGGGATTCGAGGAGCGCGAGCTGCACGTCGTCGAACGCGGTTTCGACTGGCAGGGCCTGATTGCCGGCAGCCGCTCGATGTCGCTGTTCGCCCAACGCAAGATCGTCGAGATCCGCATGGCGAATGCCGCGCCGGGCGAGCAGGGCGCCGACGCGATCGTCGAGCTCGCGGACCAACCGTCGCCCGACACGCTGGTGTTGATCATCACGGCGAAGCTTGACGGCCGTACGCAGGGCTCGCGCTGGGTGAGCGCGGCGGAAAAGCGCGGCGTGCTCGTGCAGGTGTGGCCCGTCGATCTGCCGCGACTGCCCGCGTGGATTCGCGAGCGTCTCGGACGTCACAAGCTGCAGGCTGATTCCGCGGCTGCGTCGCTGCTTGCCGAGCGTGTCGAAGGAAATCTGCTGGCAGCGCACCAGGAGATCGAGAAGCTCGCGCTGCTGCTGCTGCCGGGGCCGATCACTGCCGAGACCGTGCTCGATACAGTCGCCGACAGCGCACGGTTCGACGTGCTGCAGCTCGGCGAGGCAGCAATGCGCGGGCAGACTGCGCGTGCGCTGCGAATTCTCGAAGGCCTGCGGGGCGAAGATGTCGAGCCGACGCTCGTGCTGTGGGCGGTGAACAAGGACCTGCAGTGGATGGCGCGTGCGCGCAGTTTGATGCGGCGAGGGCAGAGCGCGGAGTCCGCGATGAACGCCTTGTACGTGTGGCGTCCGCGTCAGACGGCGATGGGCCAAGCGCTCGGCCGCATGAACGGTCACACGCTGCGCAGCCTGCTGCTCGATGCAGAGCGCGTCGATCGCACGATCAAGGGCGTCGAGAAGGGCGACCCGTGGCTCGCGCTGGAACGGCTGGTCGCGCGACTTGCGGGCGTGAAGGTAGCGACGGTCGCATGACGAGCAGCGGAATTTTCGGCGGCACCTTCGACCCGATTCACTTCGGCCACCTGCGCACCGCTTTCGAGTTGCTGCAGGCGCTGCGATTGAACGAAATCCGCTTCATGCCCGCCGGCAACCCGCCGCACCGCGAGGTGACGGTCGCGAGTCCCGCGGAGCGCTACGCGATGGTCAAGGCGGCGATCGCCGGCCAACCGGGCTTCGTGGTCGACGACCGCGAGATCCGCCGCGAAGGATTGTCGTATTCGGTGGATACGATGCGCACGCTGCGCGCCGACTTTCCCGACCATTCGCTGTCGCTGATAGTCGGGATGGATGCGTTTCTCGGCCTGCCGAAGTGGCACCAGTGGCGTGAGCTGCTCGAGCTGGCACATCTCGTGGTCGCGCACCGGCCGGGCTGGCGCGCGCCGAGCATGGGTCCGCTGGGCGAGCTGCTCGTGGATCGCGGCACCGGCCGCAGCGGCGACCTGCACGAGAAGCGCGCGGGCTGCATCTACATCCACGCGGTGACGCAGCTGGAGATTTCTTCGACGGAAGTGCGCAAGCTGATCGCGGCGGGGCGCGACCCGCGCTATCTGATGCCGGACGGCGTGCGGGAGATCATCGAGCAAACGGGATGTTATCGATCCAAGAGGTGAGCATGGTTGTCAAGCGCGCAAAGACTTCACGACGTGCAGGTTCCGCTCCGAAAGCCAAAAGTGCCGCGCGGAAGACTGCGCCACGCAAGGCGGCGCCGCCGCCGGCAAACGTGCGCAGGATCCGACCGCTCGTGCAAGTCGTCGAGGGCGCGCTCGATGAGATGAAAGCCGTGAACGTGCGCGTGCTGGACGTGCACAAGCTCACCGACATTGCGGACACGATGATCATCGCCAGCGGCAATTCCGACCGCCACGTGCGCTCGATCGCGGATCGCATCGTCGAGCACGCCAAGAAGGCGGGCTTCCGCCCGATGGGTGTCGAGGGCGAGCGCGATGGCGAGTGGGTGCTGGTCGACCTGCAGGACATCATCGTGCACATCATGTTGCCGCGAGTGCGCGAGTTCTATCGACTCGAAAGTCTGTGGGACATCAGCGCGGCGCGGCGCGAAGCGGCTACCGTCTAGAGGCGCCCGGTTTGCGTCTGCTGCTGGTCGCTGCCGGCACCAAGCTCCCTGACTGGGTCAATCACGGCTTCGAGGAATATGCCGGGCGGCTCGCGGGCGAATACCGGCTCGAATTGAAAGAGATCGCGCTCGGCCAGCGCTCCGCGGGCGCTGCGCAGCAGGCAATCGCACGCGAAGGCGAGCGCATGTTGTCGGCGTTGCCGGCGGGCTGCTATGTCGTTGCGCTGCAGGTCGGCGGGCGGTCGCTGTCGAGCGAACAACTCGCGAAGTTTCTGGAGAGCCGCGCGCAGGAAGGCCGCGACGTTGCGTTTTGCATTGGCGGACCCGATGGCCTCGCGCCGGACGTCGACGCACGCGCGGAGCTGCGCTGGTCGTTGTCAGCGCTGACGTTGCCGCATGCGTTGGCGAGAGTGGTGGTGGCGGAGGCGCTTTATCGCGCGGTGAGCATCATCAAGCGGCATCCGTACCATCGAGCGTAGCGTCGGGCTAAAGCCCGACCTACAGCGTGCTACACCTTCATCCGTGCAAGTTCGGCGATGGCAGTCACTGCGCTCGGAAATCGATCGCGCGGATCCTTTGCCAGCAGCGCGTCGAGCAAGCGCTGAAACGGGCTCAGCTCGGCCGGCAACATCGGGATCGGGTCGTTGCGGTGGGCCTGGATGATCGAAATGACGGTGCTGCCGCGGAACGGACGCTGTCCCGTCAGCATTTCGTAAAACATCACGCCGAGACTGTAGAGGTCGCTGCGCGGGTCGACCGGCGCGCCTTCGGCCTGTTCGGGACTGATGTAGTACGGCGAACCGCGCACTTCGCCGGCGTTGGTGATGCCGCTGTCCTGGCGCTTCGCCAGGCCGAAGTCGATCAGCACGATGCGTCCGTCCTGGCGCATCATCACGTTCGCCGGCTTCAGGTCGCGATGGCACAGCCCGGCGCTGTGCACGACCACCAGCGCGCCGGCGATCTGCAGGAAGATGTCGATGCTGTCCTTGACCGTCATCAGATTGCGGATACGCAGCTCGAGGCTGCCGCTCGGGAAGTATTCGGTGACGATGTAGCGGAAGTCTTCGCCGTGGCCCCAGTCGTACACGTCGACGACCGAGGGGTGCTTGAGCCGCATCAGCAGGTCGCGCTCGCGCTCGAAGCGCTCCTCCTCGCCGGCGGGCGATTCGGATAACGGGCCGGTGCGCAGCAGCTTGATGGCGACGTTGTGGCCCAGCTCCTGCGAGTGGGCGACGTGAATCTCGGACTTCGGCGAGCGGGCGATCGTCTGCAGGAAGCGGTATCCGGGGATGACCGGAAATGCCGCCGGCTGCGTGTGGCGTCCGCTGCTGGACTTCTTGTCGCCGAGATTCTGCATGCCGTGCCGCTGGCTGGTACAAACCCGCCCACGGTAGGGGGCACAGCCGGGGCACGCCGCGTACTGCGTCACGTTACGTCCAGATTGTGTTAGCGTCGCTACGCAGTCCGGGCGGCGTAAGCGGGGGTACGGCCGAACACCATGCAGACGAAGTATTCGATCGACCAGCAGGAAAACCTGCTGAGGTTGCAGGCATGGGGACAGCTGAGCTGCGACGCGTTGATCGATCTGTTGAACCGCGCCCAGGCAGACCCGCACTACCGCCCTGAAATGAACGCCATCGCCGACTATCGCGAAGCGAACGGCGAATGGGACTACTCCGAGATCCAGAAGCTGCGCGACTATATCCTGCGGGTCGAAGTGCCCTGCGAGGTGCGCTGGGCGGCCGTGCTCAAGCCCGGCTCGCTGGCGGCAGCAGGCCACGTGCTGATAGTCATCAGCGAGGCGGTCGGTGTGCGCATCAAGATGCGCATGTTCGACGACCCGCAGGGGGCCATGCGCTGGATCCGGCGCGAAGTCGATTGAGGGTAAAGGCATGACACCGCAGACGTATCTCGGAGGCCGGGTCATCGTCAGCACCGGTGACATCACGGCCCTCGCAGTCGATGTGATCGTGAACGCAGCCAATGCAGCGCTGATGGGCGGCGGCGGAGTCGACGGTGAGATTCATCGGCGTGGCGGCCCCGCCATCCCGGCGGCCTGCAGCGAGCTCAGGCGTACGCGCTATCCCGACGGACTGCCGGTAGGCGAGGCCGTGCTGACGACAGCCGGCAACCTGCCCGCGCGCTTCGTCGTGCACACAGTCGGTCCGATCTGGGGAGCGGACGAGCCCGCGGCCAAGCTGCTCGCGTCGTGTTATCGCAAGGCTATCGAGCTGGCGGATGCCGAAGGACTGCAGTCGATGTCATTCCCGGCAATCGCGACCGGCGCGTATGGATACCCCAAGGACCGTGCCGCGGCCGTGGCGTCGCGGGCGATCGCCGAAGCGCTGGACAACGCTCACTCGGTCCGCCGCGTGCACCTGGTATTTTTCAGCGATGGGGACCGCGCTACTTTCGAGCGGCACCAGCGCTTCGCCTAAGGTTCATGGCGAGTTCATTTCGAGACTCGAACAATGTCACGGAGCCCTCCTGACCTTGTATCCTTCCGCGGATGGGAAGTTCCTCCAACTCTTTGATCTTTCTGGCCTCCGCCTCTCCTCGGCGCAGTGCATTGCTCGACCAGATCGGCGTGGCGCACCGCGTGCAGCCGGTCGACGTCGACGAGACTGCGCGCAGCGGCGAGGGGCCGGAGCAATACGTCCGCCGCCTCGCGGTGCTCAAGGCCGAAACGCTGTGGCAGAAGCTTCCCGCTCTGCAGCGTCAGCCGGTGCTGGGTGCCGACACTGCAGTCGTGCTGGACGACCAGATCCTCGGCAAGCCGCGCAATGAGGACGACTGCGCGCGGATGCTCACTCTGCTGTCGGCGCGCACGCACCAGGTGTTTACTGCGGTCGCGCTGCGAGCGTCGGACGGTTGTCAGTCGCGGGTGAATGTCAGTGACGTGACGTTCCGCAAACTCGCCGACGAGGAGATCCGGCGCTACTGGCGCTCGGGCGAACCGGCCGACAAAGCCGGCGCGTACGCAGTGCAAGGCCGCGCGGCGTTGTTCATCGAGCGGATCGCCGGCAGTTACTCCGGGATCATGGGCCTGCCGCTGTTCGAGACCGGCGAGTTGTTGACCGCGATCGGAGCGCACGCATGACCGAGATCCTGGTCAACGTGAGCCCGCGCGAAGTGCGCGCTGCGCTGGTCGAGAACGGCGTGCTGCAGGAAATTTTCCTGGAGCGGGCGAATCGCCGCGGCCTGATCAGCAATATCTACAAAGGACGCGTGTCGCGCGTACTGCCGGGCATGCAGGCGGCATTCGTCGACATCGGCCTCGAGCGCACTGCGTTCCTGCACGCCTCGGACATCGTGCATCCGGCTGTCGGCGAGAACGGCAAGCCCGATGAGCCCGTCGACGACGAGGTCCGCACGCCCGACATCCAGGCGCTCGTCAGCGAAGGCGGCGAAATTCTGGTGCAGGTGCTGAAGGATCCGCTCGGCACCAAAGGCGCGCGGCTGACCACGTTCATCACGATTCCGTCGCGTTACCTGGTGTATATGCCGAAGGGTCGCGGCGTCGGCATCTCGGCGCGCATCGAGGACGAGGCGGAGCGGCTCAGGCTGCGCGATGCAGCGAATCTGTTCCTGGCCAGCGATGAAACCGGCGGCTATATCGTGCGTACTGCTGCAGAGGGCGCCACGCCGGACGCATTGCGAGCTGACATGATGTTCCTGCAGAAACTCTGGGCGGTGCTGGGCGAGAAGGCTGCGACTACGCGGCCCGGCAACCTGGTCTACGAAGACCTGCAGCTGGCCGTGCGCGTGATGCGTGATGTCGTCTCCAGCGGCGTGGACAAGGTCAGCGTCGACCACCCCGAGACACACCAGCGCATGCTCGAGTTTGCGCGGACCTTCATGCCCGACATGGCGGAGCGCATCCAGCTGTACGACGGCGACCGGCCGATCTTCGATCTGTACGGCATCGAGGAGGAGATCCAGAAGTCGCTGGACCGCAAGGTGCCGCTCAAGTCCGGCGGCTACCTGATCTTCGACCAGACCGAATCGATGACGACGATCGACGTCAACACTGGCGCGTACGTCGGGCACCGCACGCTGGAGGAGACGATCTTCCGCACCAACCTCGAAGCGGCGGTCGCGATCGCGCGGCAGCTGCGGCTGCGCAACCTCGGCGGCATCATCATCGTCGACTTCATCGACATGCAGGAGGAGGAGCATCGCAAGCAGGTGCTGCAGGCGCTCGAGAAATCGCTCGCCAGCGATCACGCCAAGAACCACATCTCCTCGGTGTCGCCGCTCGGCCTGGTCGAGATGACGCGCAAGCGCACACGCGAAAGCCTGGAACACATGCTGTGCATGGCGTGTCCTACCTGCGAGGGCCGCGGCTTCGTCAAGACACCGGAAACAGTTTGTTACGAAATTTTCAGAGAGATCCTGCGCCAGGCGCGTCAGTTCGAGTTCCAGGAGCTGATGGTGCTGGCGCACCAGGACGTGATCGAGCGGCTGCTGGACGAGGAGTCCGCGGCACTCGCCGAGCTGGAGGTGCACACGGGCAAGCCGATCCGGCTGCAGACCGAAGCGTTGTACAACCAGGACCAGTACGACGTGGTGCTGATGTGAGTCCCGACGTGCAATGACCGTCCACGTCCGCAAGGTCGTCAAATGGCTCCTGATTCTCTCGGGATCCGCCTGCGTGCTGCTCGGACTCACCTTCGGTGCATTCGGCATCGTGGTCAGCCGCGTGCCCGAGTATCGCGTCCAGCTGCAGAACTGGCTCAATGAGCGCGGCGGTATCCGGGTCGAGTTCAAGACGCTGAGCGCACGGTTGCGGCTCTACGGGCCGGAGCTCGTGTTCGACCAGGCAATCGTGCGCACGCCGGACGGCACGCACGTGCTCGCGACTGCGAAGCGCGGCAGCGTCGCGTTCGACCTGTGGAGCTCGATCCGCCACGCGCGGCTCACCGCGGGACGCTTTTCGCTCGAGTCGCCCGAGATCGGTCTGATCCGCACCCAGGAAGGCAGGATTCAGCTGCTCGGCATGAGCGTGCTGCCGGATCGCGACAAGCCATTCGCACTCGAAGAGCTGCCGATGGGTCGCTTCCACGTTCGCGATGCCGTGGTCACGTTCCGCGACGCGATCACCGGGCGCGGTCCGTGGTCGCTGTCCGGCGTCAACTTCGACGTGACGCGCGATTCCCGCTTGCTGGAGCTGCGCGGCGATGCTTCCTTGCCGCGCACACTCGGTCGTGAGCTGCGCTTCAGCGCGACCGTCGAAGGCCCGCTGCAAGATGCGGCCGCGCTGGTCTCGACATTCAGCGTCGACGGTCGCGAGCTGGACCTGGCCGGATGGGCCGACGTGCTGCCGGACGCATGGCCCGCGCCGGAGATGGGGCACGGCAGCGTCGAGCTGCGCGGCACGCTGAAAGGTCCGGCGTTGGTGCAAGTCGCGGCGGATGTCGATCTGGAGCGCGTGGCCGCAGCACCGCCGGCGTGGGCGACTGCACTGCCGGTCGCGGATCCGTTGATCATCGATGCAGGTGACGGCGCGCCGAAGACTGAGCCGCCGCCCCGAGACCCCGAGGAAAAGGATCCTGGTGCGGCTGGATACGTCGCGCCTGTCGCAATGCTCAGCTATCCGCGTCTCGCTTTCGGACTGCGCGCGCAGAAAACCGGCGACACGTGGCACGCAACCGTATCGAATCTGAACATGGCGCGGCCCACTGCCGCGTGGCTCGCGGCCAGCATCGAGGGAGAGTGGCTGCAGACGGCCGACGGCCACGTGAAAGCCAGCGGCAAGACCGATCGAGTCGTACTGGACGCTTTGTGGCCGCTCCTCGCGTATGTGCCCGAGAGCGACGCCGTAGCTCGGCTGCGCGCACTGAATGCCACCGGCACTCTCAGCGAAGTCTCGTTCGAGTTCGAGCGCGAGAGTGCCGAGAGCGCGCCGAAATATTCGCTGCAGACCCGCCTGGATGACTTGTCGTTCGCACCGGTGCAACGATCGCCGGGCGCCGCCGGCTTGAGCGGCGCCGTGCGGCTGACGCAAGACGAAGGTGAATTAAAAGTCGCTGCGGACGACGTCCGCTTCGAGCTGCCGCGCATGTTTCGCGAACCGCTCGCGGCGCAAGACGTGGCGGCCACCGTGCGCTGGAGCAAGTCGAACGGCGCGTGGACGATCGAGTCCAACGACGTCCGCATGTCGAGCCCCGATGGCCGTGCAGCGGCACGCTTCAGCATGACCGTTCCCGGTGACGGCTCGTCGCCCATGCTCGACCTTTCGGCGCAGGGCACGGACCTGAAGGTCAGCTCGACGCACAAGTACATTCCCGCCGGCCGGCTCGGCGCGAAAACGATGGAATGGTTCGACCGCGCGTTCCTCGGCGGGCGCGTGGTCTCGGCCGATCTGACCTATCGAGGCTCGATCCGCGACTTCCCGTTCCGCAAGAACGAAGGCCTGTTCCTGGTGCGCGGTCACGTCGAAGATGCGTTGTTCGACTATCAGCCGGGCTGGACGCCGGCGAGCAATGTCACGGCCGATCTCGAGTTCCGCAACCAGGGCATGCACATTCACGCGACCGCCGGGACCGTCGGCGGATTGCACCTCAACGCTGCGACTGCCGACATCCCGGATCTCAAGCAGACGCATCTGCTGATCAAAGCCACAGCGCGCGGCGATCTGCAGGAGGGCCTGACGCTTCTGAGCAGCAGTCCGCTCGCGCCGGCGCTCGGCGAGCCATTCGCGCGTCTCAGCGGACACGGCGCGATCGATGCCGCTATCGACCTGGATCTGCCGATCCGGAATCTCGACGCTCGCAAGATCGAGGTCACCGCGCGCTTCGCCGATGCGAACGTGTCGATGCGCGATGTCGATGCGCCCGTGCGCTCGCTGCAAGGCAGTCTGACTGTGCGCAACACATTGGTCGCCGCCGCGGACCTGCGTGGAGAGTGGCTCGGGGGTCCTCTCGAAGTCGTGGTTCGACCCGAGGGAAACACTGCCTCGACGCTCAGCGCCACGGGCACCGCGGCCGCCGCACAGCTCAAGGCGTTTCTGCCATCTGCCGTCAAGGTCAGTGGCTCGACGGCGTGGAAGCTCGCGACGGACTTCCACACCGAGACTGCCGAGGCCGAACGCAAGTCCGGCGTACGTATCGAGTCCGATCTGCGCGGGCTGGGGATCGCCTTGCCCGAACCCATCGGCAAGGGCGAGAGCGAGCAGAGGCCGTTCCAGGTCACGCTGGAGTCGGACGGCGACGCTGCAGTGCTCGCACGCAGCTGGCTCGGCAACGTTCGTGCGATCGTGCGGGTTGCGCGGTCGAGCGAAGGCGGCAGCTGGTCGCTGGATCGCGGCGGCATTCGCGCGGACGGCAATGCGCCCGCGCTGCCGAATCATCGCGGCCTGCGCATCGAAGGCGCGGTCGAGCGGTTCGTGCTCGACGATTGGCTGGCATTGCGCGGCGATGACTCGGCCGGCGATGCGGGCGACCGCGGCAAGACGTTATCCGACTATTTGCAGGCAGCCAACGTGCGCGTCGGCACGTTCGAACTGGCTGGCTATCAATGGCACGACGTTCGTGGCGTGCTGCAGGCGACCACGGCGGGCTGGCGCGTCGATGTGGACGGTCCGGGCGCGGCGGGACAGGTTTTGATTCCGGAGCAGTTCCGCGGAGCGCAGGTGCTGCGCGCCACGCTCGAACGGCTGACGCTGGAGAAACCGGAGTCGAGCGGTACCGCGGACGCGCCCGACACCCGCGACCCGCGCAATTTGCCGAATCTGCTGGTGCACGTCGGCGAGCTGAGCTTGGGCAATCGCAGTCTCGGCACGTTCGATCTGCAAGCGACGCGCGTGCCGCAGGGCATTCGCTTCGAGAACGCTTCGATCCACGGCGCTTCGGCGCATGCCGAAGGGCAGGGCGAGTGGGTCGTCACGCCCGCAGGCCAGCAGTCGTCGCTCAAAGCTTCCGTGACCAGCGACGATGTGGCAGCGACACTGCGCGCGCTCGGCTACAACGATGTGCTCGAAGCGAAGCACGGCGAGGTACAAGGCGATCTCAAGTGGTCCGGCGGTTTCGACGGCGACATGCTCGATCGTGCCGCAGGCTCCATTAGCGTGAAGGCCGAGACCGGTCAGATCCTCGCAGTGCAACCCGGCGCCGGCCGGGTGCTCGGACTGTTCAGCGTCGCCGCGCTGCCGCGGCGGCTCGCGCTCGATTTCAAGGATCTCACCGACAAGGGCCTCGCGTTCGACAAGGTGCAGGGCGACTTCGAGCTGCGCGACGGCAATGCCTTTACCAGCAATCTCCTGCTCCGTGGCCCCGCTGCGGAAATCGGCATCGCCGGGCGTACCGGTCTCGCGACGCACGATTACGATCAGACCGCGGTCGTGACGGGCAACCTCGGTGCCTCGCTCCCCGTAGCAGGCGCGCTGGCGGGCGGCCCGGTGGTCGGCGCGGCCGTGCTGCTGTTCTCGCAGGTCTTCAAGGAGCCGCTCAAGGGCATCACGCGCGGCTATTATCGGATCACCGGACCCTGGGAGAATCCCACGGTCGAACGAGTCGACGCTGCGGCGATCAAAGTCTCAGAGCAACAGGGCACCACTACGGGAAAGTAATGACGACGTCGGTAGCAGCTGTCATCCAGATGACCACCAGCCCGGACGTGGCGGCGAATCTCGCCACTGCCCGCGGGCTGCTGGAGCGCGCGCATGCACAGGGCGCTGTGTTAGCCGCGCTGCCGGAGAACTTCGCGATCATGGGCCACAAGGAGGCGGACAAGCTCGAGGTGTCCGAAGTCGCTGGCGAGGGCCCGATCCAGGCGTTCCTCGGACACTGCGCGCGCGAGCTGGGCATGTGGATCGTCGGCGGCACGATTCCGATCCGGGATGAGGCCGAGCCCGGACGAGTTGCAGCTGCGTCCCTCGTGTTCGACGAACGCGGTCGCAACGTCGCGCGCTACGACAAGATTCATCTGTTCGACGTCGACATCCCCGGGCGCGAAGAGCGCTATCGCGAGTCAGCTACGGTCGTGCCCGGCTCGCAGCCGATGGTCACGACGACGCCGCTCGGACGCCTCGGTATGGCTGTCTGCTACGACGTGCGCTTTCCCGAGCTGTTCCGCGTCTTGCAGGCGCAGGGCGCGGAGGTTTTCAGCCTGCCATCGGCATTCACTGCACCGACGGGCCGGGCGCACTGGGAACTGCTGGTGCGCGCACGCGCGGTCGAGAATCTCTGCTATGTGCTGGCGCCTGCGCAGAGCGGCAACCACGAAAATGGCCGCGAGACGTACGGCGATTCGATGATCGTCGATCCGTGGGGCCACGTGATCGCGCGGGTCGCGGAGGCCGGCCCCGGCCTTGCAGTCGCGGAGATCGACCGCACATTGCAACATGAGCTGCGGGGTCGGTTCCCGGCGCTCGCCCATCGAAAATTCAAAGTGGCGGAAGTGACGGAGTGACGAAGTGACGAGCGCGAACACGACCGAGAGCTCCAGTCCGTTGCACATCGAGCTTCCGCAGCTGCAGACACCGCTACAACCGATAGACATGGCGCGCCGCGCGATCCTGGCGCCGTCGGGCCTCGATGAGGACCGCATCGCGCGCGCGCTCGGCAACGTCATGGGACACAGCGTCGATTACGCCGACCTGTATTTCCAGCTCGTGCGCGAGGAATCCTGGTCGCTCGAGGACAGCATCGTCAAGGACGGCACCCACAGCATCGAGCAGGGCGTCGGCGTGCGTGCGTTGGCGGGCGAGAAGACCGGCTTTGCGTATTCCGACGAGATCGTGCTGCCCGCGTTGACCGAAGCGACGCAAGCTGCGCGCGCGATCGCGCGCAGCGGCGCGACCAACTCCGTGCAGGCGTGGCACGCGTCGACTGGTCATCAGCTGTATCTCCCGAACGACCCGCTCGAAGGATTGAGCGACGCGGAGAAAGTGAAACTGCTCGAACGCGTCGATGCCGAGGCGCGTCGCGTCGATCCGCGCGTCACGCAAGTGATGGCCAGCCTGTCGGCCGCGCATGAAGTCGTGCTCGTGATGGCGAGCGACGGCACGTTCGCTGCGGACGTGCGGCCGCTGGTGCGCATGAACGTATCGGTGATCGTGCAAGACGGCGAGCGCCGCGAGCAGGGCTATGCAGGCGGCGGCGGCCGCTACAACTTCGCGAGGTTCACGGACAACGATCGCTGGCGCGAGTTGGTGCACGAAGCAGTGCGCAGCGCGCTGGTCAACCTGGACGCAGCACCGGCGCCCGCCGGCACGATGACCGTCGTACTCGGGCCGGGCTGGCCCGGCATTCTGTTGCACGAGGCGATCGGGCACGGCCTGGAAGGCGACTTCAATCGCAAGGGCACGTCTGCGTTCTCGGGTCGCATCGGCGAGCAGGTCGCGGCGCCGGAATGCACGGTCGTCGACGACGGCACGCTCGGCTCGCGCCGCGGCTCGCTCAACGTCGACGACGAAGGCACGCCGACCCGCTGCACGACGCTGATCGAAAACGGCGTGCTGCGCGGCTACCTGCAGGACAAGCTCAACGCGCGCCTGATGGGCGTGGCACCCACCGGCAACGGCCGGCGCGAGTCGTTCGCGCACATGACGCTGCCGCGCATGACGAACACCTACATGCTCGCTGGCAAGCACGATCCGCAGGAGATCATCGGCTCGGTGAAGAAGGGCCTGTACTGCAAGAACTTCGGGGGCGGCCAGGTCGACATCACCTCCGGCAAGTTCGTGTTCTCGGCGAGCGAGGCCTATCTGATCGAGAACGGCAAGGTGACCGCACCGGTGCGGGGCGCGACGCTGATCGGCAATGGCCCGGACGTGCTCCGGCGCGTCGCCATGGTCGGCAACGACCTGAAGCTGGACGAGGGCGTCGGCACGTGCGGCAAGGAAGGCCAGGATGTGCCGGTGGGCGTCGGCCAGCCGACCCTGCGGATCGACGGCATCACGGTCGGCGGAACGGCAACCTAACTCTGTTAGGATTCGGCCCTATGTGGCTCGCCCGTCCGATCTACGAGTTCCTGCCGTACCTGTACATGCTGGTCGGCGTCGGCCTGCTTGGCGCAGCCTGGTTCATCGAAATGAGCACGCTCCCCAGCGTCTTCATGCTGGTCGGAGTGCTGAGCATCATGGCAGGCCTGGTGCTGTGGCTGCGCCGGCGGGACTACCGCACGCGCCAGTCCGAATACAACAGCCGCTCCCTCGAGGATTGATCCCTATTTCCGGTCGGCTCTGATCGGCATCGGCTCGGCCGGCTCGTCGTCGTCCGTGTCCGCGGTCAGCTGCTTGCGATCCTGCCCGCCGTCGTGCGCCAGCGGCATTGCATCGTCCTCGCCTTCGCCGGACAGCACGCGCGTGCGCGACAGCCGCTCGTCGAAGTACATGACCTCGTGCTGACCGATCTGCACGACGTCGCCGTCGTTGAGCATCCGCCGGCGCACGCGCTTGGCGCGCACGTAGATGCCGTTGGTGCTGTTGAGATCCTCCAGCACCGAGGTGCTGGACGAGGTGACGATCTGCGCGTGATGGCGGCTGATGTACTTGCTGTCGATCTGCAGATCGTTGTCGGGCGTGCGGCCGATGATGAAGCGTCCCGGGGTCAGCTCGCGCTCGGCGATCGTCTGGCCGTTGAAGCCGACCAGGATGCGGCCCAGCACCACGCGCCGGTCACCCGGCGTGACCGAGCCGCCCGACGCGGCCGAGGCAGACGCGAGCGCCTGCAGCTTGACCGAGCGCTCCGCGTACTCGACCCACTGCAACTCCTCGATCGCTGCCTTCATGTCCTCGACCTTGACGACGTCGCGGTCCTGCGCGAACGCCGCCATCATCGACGTGTCGCACAACGTGTTGACCAGGCGCGGGATGCCGCCGGTGTAGCGGAACACCAGGGGAAAAGTTTCGGGATCGAAGATCTGCCGCCCCTGCGAGCCGGCGACTTCCAGGCGATGCTGGATGTACAGCTGCGTGTCGGTCTTCGACAGCGCGGTCAGATGGAAGCGCAGGCGGATACGCTGCGCCAGCTGGATCAGCATCGCCGAGTTGAGCTTGTCGTTGAGCTCCGGCTGGCCGGCCAGGATGATCCGCAGCACCTTCTCCTTGGTCGTCTCGACTCCGGAGAGCAGGCGGATCTCCTCCAGCACCTTGTTGGACAGGTTCTGCGCCTCGTCGACGATCAGCAGCACCCGGCGGCCGTTCGCATACTGCTCGACCAGGAACTCGTTGAGCGTCGACAGCAGCTCGGCCTTCTTCATGCGGAACGGCTGGAAGCCGAACTGCACCAGCACCGTCTGCAGGAATTCGATCGCCGACACCTGGGTCTGGTTGATCTGCGCGACCACCACGTCCTTCTCGAGCTCCTTGAGGAAGGTCTCGATCAGCGTGGTCTTGCCGGAGCCGATCTCGCCCGTGATCACCACGAAGCCGTCGGTGAACCAGATCGTCGACTCCATGTACGCCTTGGCGCGCGCATGGTGTTTCGACAGGTACAGGAACTGGGGGTCCGGCGTCAGCCGGAACGGCAGCTCATGCAGCTTGAACAGTTCGAGGTACATCGAGAGCCCTAAAGTCCTGGCGTGCGGTGGAGCGCAGCGGCGGGGGCGTTAAGTCAAAGCGGCGGTCAACGCGGCCGTTCCAGAGTGCGAGGCAAGTTTACGGACATTACTGGCTGGATTCAAAAATAGGACTCGCTCGCAATCAATCGACCTTGAGTCTTAGCAGCTGTTTAAGGGCGCGGTCGCGAGCGGCCGGGGAAGGTGCATTGATCGTGCAATGCCCGAGCTTGCGGTTGGGCCGCGGCTCCTTGCCGTAGCTGTGAAAGTGTACGCCCGACACGCGCAGAATGTTCCCGAGCTCCGGCAGGGTGCCGATGAAGTTCAGCATGGCGCAATGGCCCAGCGCCCGCGTGTCGCCGAACGGCAGCCCCAGGATGGCACGCACGTGATTCTCGAACTGGCTGGTCTGCGCGCCCTCGATCGTCCAATGGCCCGAGTTGTGGACGCGCGGTGCCATCTCGTTGGCGATCAGCCGCCCGCCGGCAACGAAAAATTCGATGGTCAGCACGCCGGCGTAGTCGAAGTGGCGCAGCAGGCGCTTCAGATACGTTTCGGCTTGCTGTTGTAGCAAGGCGTGGCGGTACGGCGCGATCGAATAGCGCAGGATGCCCGCGCTGTGCGTGTTGGCGGCGAGCGGGTAAAAGCGCGTCTCGCCGCGCGTGCTGCGCACGCCGATGATCGAGACCTCGCGGCTGAACTTCACGAACTGCTCGTAGATCAGCGGCACCGTGCCGAGCGCCGCCCAGGCCGCCGCGGCATCCTGCGGCTCGCGCACCTGGTATTGACCGCGGCCGTCGTAGCCGAGCCGCCGCGTCTTGAGAACTCCCGGCGTGCCGATTTTCGCAATCGCGGCCTCGAGATCGGCCAGCGAATCCACCGCGGCGAACGCGGGTGTCGGAATCTTCAATTGCCGGAACAGGGTCTTTTCGTGCAGCCGGTCCTGCGAGGCGCCGAGCGCTGCGACCGGCGGCAGGAAGGGCTTGATCGCTGCGATCTCGGCCACCGCCTCGACCGGCACGTTCTCGACATCGAAGGTGATGACGTCGACTTCGCGCGCCAGCTCCGCGAGCTTGCTGCGATCGTCGAACGCGCCGTTGACGATGCGTCCGACCTGCGCGCCCGGTGCGTCGGCGCTTTGATCGAGGAACACGAAACGCAGGCCGAGAGGATAGCCCGCCAGCGCCAGCATGCGACCGAGCTGGCCCGCTCCGATGACGCCGATCCTCATGTCTGCGGTGTGCGGCTGGGCAGCGGTTGGGCAAGAACGCCGGCGGTTTGCTCGCTGCGGAACTGATCCAGCGCAGTGCGGACGTGGTCGTACTTGTTGGCGAGAATGCTGGCGGCGAGCAACGCGGCGTTGGTCGCTCCGGCGACGCCGATGGCGAGCGTGCCGACGGGAATGCCGGCGGGCATCTGCACGATCGAGAGCAAGGAGTCGATACCGTTGAGCACCTTCGATTGCACCGGTACGCCGAGCACCGGCAGCGAGGTCTTCGCAGCCGTCATGCCGGGCAGATGCGCGGCACCGCCGGCACCAGCGATGATTACTTCGAGCCCGCGCGAGCGAGCGGTGCTGGCGTATTCGAACAGCAGATCCGGCGTGCGATGCGCGGAGACCACGCGTGTCTCGAAGGGAACGCCGAGGCGCTGCAGCGTGTCGGCGGCGGACTGGAGCGTATCCCAATCCGATTTCGAGCCCATGATGATGCCGACCAGCGGTTTCATGCGGCGATTGTAGCCTACTTGCTGAACGCCTCGCGCAGCAGGCGAAACAGGGCGCGGCTGGCTCCGCTCGAATCGCCGGTCGGCTCCTCCGTGCGGGCGCGCTCGACCAGATCTGTAACAGTTGCGACATCGATGCCGGGGACCTCCGCCGCGAGCCGTTCGATGGCGCTTGCACCTTCCTGCAGCAGACGATCGCGCCACTGTTCGATGCGCCTGAAGCGTAGCGCTTCTACACGCTCGCGGTCGCGCTTCGCTTCCAGTGCAGCGCGGATCGGCTCGGCATCGATCTTGCGCATCAGCTTGCCGATGTATTGTTTCTGTCGATACAGCCCGCCATGCGCAGTGATTTTGCGTGCCAGCAGCACGGCGTCGCGCAACTGCTCCGGCAGCGGCAGCGCATTCAGCTCGCTGTCCGGCAGGTCGATGAGCGCTTCTCCGAGTGACTGTAAGTCGTCGCTCCGGCGCTTACGCTCGCTCTTGCTGGGGCGTTCTTCTTCCATATACAGCCGACAGTCTACAGCCTATACAATCGCCGTCATGTCCAACGCCGTCGCCCCATCGCAGCTCAGTTATTCCCAGCAGGACTTGCAAGACGTCGTGTCGCTCGCGCTTGCCGAGGCGCGCGGGCTCGGCGCCAGCGAAGCCGAGGCCGGAGTCAGCGTCGAGACCGGCCTCTCCGTGACGGCGCGGCTGCGCGAAGTCGAGACGCTGGAGTATCAGCGTGACCGCGGCATGGGTGTCACGGTCTATCGCGGCAAGCGCAAGGGCTCCGCCAGCACGGGCGATCTGAGTGCGAGCGCGATTCGCGACACCGTAGCGAAAGCGTTCAGCATCGCCGGCTTCACGGCAGAGGACGAGGCGGCTGGGCTGCCGGAGCCGGACACGCTCGCCCGCGAATTCCCCGATCTCGATCTGTTCCACCCGTGGTCGATCGATCCGGACGCGGCGCGCGATCAGGCGATCGTGTGCGAGGCAGCCGCGCTCGATGCGGATCCGCGCATCGGCAATTCCGAAGGCGCGACGCTGTCGACTCATCGCGGACTGCGAGTGTTCGGCAACTCGCTCGGTTTCATCGGCAGCACCGCGACCACACTGCACAGCTTGAGCTGCGTCGTCGTTGCCGAATCCGGCGACGAGATGCAGCGTGACTACTGGTACAGCACGGTTCGCGACTGGCGCGATCTCGAAGACGGCGTGAGCATCGGCAAGCAGGCGGCAGCGCGTGCGTTGCGCCGGCTCAACGCTCGCAAGCTGTCGACTGTCACGGCTCCCGTGTTGTTCGTGCCCGAGCTCGCGCGCGGCTTGTTCGGCAGCTTCCTCGGCGCGATCCGCGGCGGCAGCCAATACCGCCGCGCGTCGTTCCTGCTGGACGCCGCGGGCCAACAGGTCTTCCCGGAATGGATGCAGATCTCCGAGCGTCCGCATCTGCACAAGGCGCTGAGCAGCGCTGCCTTCGACAGCGAAGGCGTCGCGACGCGCGACCGGGAAATCGTCGAGCGCGGCGTGCTGACGGGTTACGTGTTGAGCACGTATTCGGCTCGCAAGCTCGGGCTCAAGACGACGGGCAACGCCGGTGGCGTGCACAACCTCATCGTCGGCAGCGGCGCGGACGACTTCGCCGGCCTGCTGCGTCGGATGGGCCGCGGGCTCGTCGTGACGGAGCTGATGGGGCAGGGCGTCAACGGCGTCACCGGCGACTACTCGCGCGGCGCGGCCGGCTTCTGGGTCGAGAACGGCGCGATTGCCTATCCGGTGCACGAGATCACGATCGCGGGGAATCTGCGCGACATGTTTCAGCATGTGGTCGCCGTCGGCAGCGACGTCGACTCGCGCGGCGGGATTCGCACGGGATCGGTGCTGCTCGAAGAGATGACGATTGCCGGAGAGTGAAGAGTCAGGCTTTAGCCTGACTCTTGTCCGACTCCTGCTTCACCAGGTCGCCCATCGTCTTCCCCTTCAAGCTCTTCCCCATCGCTTCCTCTGCCGCGCGCGCAGCTGCCACTGCCGGTGCGATATCCCGGATCTTCGCGAGCAGCGGCCCTGCGATATCGTGCCTGACCGCCTCCAGCACCTCGATGAGCTCGATCGTCTGCGGGTCGCGTGCCGGCACCCAGGTCTCGTCTTCGGCCAGCAGCAACAGCTTGGCGCGCTCCAGCGCGTCGACGATCGAATTGAGTCCCGCGCCGGGCAGGTCCAGATGCTCGGCGAGCCGATTGGTGTTCCAGCGGTGGTTCGCGTTGCAGTAGTCGCTGACGATCAGGTACATGATCGACAGCGCAACGCGCTCGCGCAGGCTCGCGTTGAGCTGGATCT
Source organism: Steroidobacteraceae bacterium (assembly GCA_035606615.1). GTDB lineage: Bacteria > Pseudomonadota > Gammaproteobacteria > Steroidobacterales > Steroidobacteraceae > Steroidobacter. The sequence goes on along the minus strand of DATNFA010000002.1, from coordinate 9,678 downwards.
CGCCGCGCCCGGGCCGCAGGTACTGCGGATTCTGCACGTAGAACGACAGCTGCGCGCCGAGCAGGAGAATCAGCCACGAGACGTGCAGCCAGATGAGCGCCACGATCACGATCGCGAAGCTCGCGTAGATCACGATGTTGCGCGTCGAGCTGACCACGAACGAGGTGAAGATCATGCCGGTCGCCGCCCACACCACGCCGGCAAACACCCCGCCGGCGAGCGCCGCACGGAACCGCACCTTGGTGTTCGGCATGAAGCCGTACAGGAACGTGAAGACCGCGGTCACCAGCACATAGGGTGTCAGGCGTCCGAAGATCGCGAGCGCCGTACCGAACGGCTCGTACTGCGCGACGGCTTGCGCACCGCTGGTATGCGCGAAGCTGGCGATCAGGCCGAGCGCGGCGACGATCACCGCGGGCCCGACGACCATGACGCTGAGATACTCGCTGACCCGTCGCACGAGGCTGCGTGGCTGCGCGACGCGCCACACGAAATTGAACGACTCCTCGACCTTCTGGATCATCGTGAGCGTCGTGTACAGCAGGAAAATCACGCCGAGCGAGCCGAGCACGTCGCCGCGCACGTTGTCCACGAAGTCCATGATCTGCTTGGTCAGGTCGAAGCCGCGGTCGCCGAGCGGCTCGAGGAAAGTGAACAGCACGGGCTCGAGCTGCTTGTGATAGCCGAGTCCCTTCAGGACCGAGAACGAGACCGCGATCAGCGGAACGATCGACAGTAGCGTCGTGTAAACCAGGCCCATCGCGCGCAGCGTCAGGTCGTCGCGCAGGACGTCGCGGATCAGCGCGTAGGGATAGCGCAGGATGCGCGTCAGCTTCCAGAGGGGCCGCCCGTAGATGGATTCCGGCGGCTCGAACAGCCAGCGCTCCAGGTTACCGAGCAGCGTCGGGATCATGCGCGGCGAGCCTGACACGCGAGCGATGCCGGGGCAAGATACGCCGCCATGAGTATCAGCACGACCACGTCCGACCGCTATCCGAGCCGCATCGTCTGCCTCACGGAAGAAACGACCGAGACGCTGTACCTGCTCGAAGAGGATTGGCGCATCGTCGGCATCTCGGGCTTCACGGTGCGGCCGCCGCGCGCGCGGCGCGAGAAGCCGAAGGTTTCGGCATTCACCAGTGCGAAGGTCGATCGCATCCGCGATCTGCGTCCGGACCTCGTGCTCGGCTTCTCGGACCTGCAGGCCGACATCGCAGCACAGCTGGTGCGGCTGGGTTTGAACGTGTTCGTGTCCAATCATCGCGACGTCGCCGGCATCCTGCAGATGATCCGCGTGCTCGGCGGCATGGTCGGCTGCGAGGCGAAGGCGGTCGCGCTGGCCGCGCGCCTGGAGCAGGGGCTCGATCAAGTGCGCGCTGCGGCGGCCCGCTTCGAGCGCCGGCCGCGCGTGTATTTCGAAGAGTGGGACGAGCCGATGATCTCCGGCATCCGCTGGGTCTCGGAGCTGATCGGCATCGCCGGCGGCGAAGACTGCTTCGCCGACAACGCGCAGCACTCGCTCGGCAAGGACCGCATCATCGCCGACCCGCTCGAAGTGGTGCGGCGCGCGCCGGACATCATTCTCGGCTCATGGTGCGGCAAGAAGTTCCGGCCTGAGGCAGTGGCTGCGCGCCAGGGTTGGGAGCGCGTGCCGGCGGTGGCGCAGCAGCAGCTGCATGAGATCAAGTCGTCGATCATCCTGCAGCCAGGGCCGGCGGCGCTGACGGACGGAGTGCAGGCAATCCAGAAAGTGCTGATCGGGTGGGAGCAGAGTCAGAGCGTGAAGTAGAACGTCGCGCCCTCGTCGGGCTTCGCTTCTGCCCACACGCGCCCGCCATGCCGCGCGATGATGCGCTGGACGGTCACCAGCCCGATGCCGCTGCCGGGAAACTCCGCCTCGGGATGCAGCCGCTGGAACGGCACGAACAGCTTGTCGGCGTACTTCATGTCGAAGCCGACGCCGTTATCGCGGACGAAGTAGACCGGGCCGTGTTCGCCCGCTTGCGCGCCTACGGACACGGTCGCTTGCGCTGCACGTGACGTGTACTTCCACGCGTTGCTCAGCAGATTTTCCAGTGCGATCCGCAACAGCCGCGGATCGGCGCTGACTTCCATGTCCTGCGCGATTGCCAGTTGCACCTCGCGCCCGGGGTTGCGCTCGCGCACTGCGGCGGCGGCTTCGGTGGCGACCTGGGTCAGGCTGATGGGTCGCGCGGTCAGCTCGCTGCGACCGATGCGCGACAGATTCAGCAGATCCTCGATCAGCCCGGACATCCGCAGGCTGGCATCGTGGATGCGCTGCAGGTAGTGACGCGATTTCTCATCGAGACCGTGCGGCGCGTTCTCCTGCAGGATCTGGCTGAAGCCCGACATGCTGCGCAAGGGCGCGCGCAGATCGTGCGAGACGGCGTATGCGAACGCTTCGAGCTCGCGATTCGCCGATTCCAGCTGCCGCGTACGTTCCGCGACGCGCCGTTCGAGATCGGCATTCGCCGCGCGCACTTCGTTGCGTGACTTGATCAATGCAGCCATGGCATCGGCGCCCCGGCGCTCGTAGCGGTGCAACGCTACGTACAGCAGGATCGCGGAGCCGGCGACGAACAACCAGCCCTTCGCGGTCTGCAGTCGCAGGATGAGCTCCGGTCGCAGCTGCAGCCAGACGAGCAGCCGGTCGCTGAAGAACACCCACACCGCGCCGAAGATGACGTAGATCAGCGCGATCGTGCGTGGCATGAGCGGCCAGGCTCAGCTGGTGAGGCGGCGCAGGGCTTCGGCGTATTTCTCGCTGGTCCGCGCGACGATTTCGGGCGGCAGTTTCGGCCCGGGCGGGCGCTTCGGCCAGTCCAGCGTCTCCAGGTAGTCGCGCACGTACTGCTTGTCGAAGCTCGGCGGGCTCGTGCCGGGCCGATAGGTGTCGGCGGGCCAGAAGCGCGAGGAATCCGGCGTCAGCGCCTCGTCGATCAACGTCAGGTGGCCGACGTCGTCGACGCCGAACTCGAACTTGGTATCGGCGATGATGATGCCGCGCTGGAGCGCGTGCTCGACGGCGAAGCCGTACAGCGCGAGGGCGGTGGCGCGCACCTGCTCCGCGAGGCCGCGGCCGATGAGCGCGACGACACGCTCGTAGGGGATGTTCTCGTCGTGCGAGCCCATCTCAGCCTTGGTCGCCGGCGTGAAGATCGGCTCCGGCAATCGATCCGCCTGCCGCAATCCGGCAGGCAGGGCAATCCCGCACACGGCGCCGCTCTGCTGGTAGTCCTTCCATCCCGAGCCGATCAGGTAACCGCGCACGACCGCTTCGATCGGCAGCGCCTTCAGACGACGAACGACGATGCTGCGCTCTTCGAGCGGCGCGCGCTCCGCGGCGTCCGGCACCGCGCGTGCGAGCGGATAGTCGGCGAGATGGTTCGGCACGATGTGCCGGGTGCGCTGGAACCAGAAATTCGAGATCTGCGTGAGCACGCGACCCTTGCCGGGAATCGGGTCGGGCATCACCACGTCGAAGGCGCTCAGACGATCCGTGGTGACGATCAGCATGTGCTGTTCGTCGACCGCGTAGATGTCGCGAACCTTGCCTTGATGGATGCGTTCGAGACTGGAAACGTGCGATTCGAGCATCGCTGCTAACATAGCCCAGATGGTCTGGCAGGGCAAAGCATTGGGTGCGCTGATCGGCGTGTTCGCCGCCGGTCCGGTCGGCGCGCTGTTCGGCACGTTCATCGGCCACCTGTTCGACGTGCAGGCGGAGAGCGCGCAAGACGACGCGAACGATGCGGCCGCCGCGGCGAGTCCCGCGCAGGTGCAGGAAGCATTCTTCCGCGCGACTTTTCAGACGATGGGTCATCTCGCCAAGGCCGACGGCCGCGTCTCCGAGGACGAGATCCGCGCTGCACGCGCGATGATGAGCGAGTTCCGGCTCGGCGAGCGCGAAGTGCAGCTCGCGATCGAGCTGTTCACGCAGGGCAAGGGCCGCGATTTCCCGCTGGAGCCGTTGCTGAGCGAGCTGCGGCAGCTATGTCGCCAGCGTCCCGACCTGTGCCGCATGTTCGTGCAGATCCAACTGCAGACCGCGTTGTGGGGCGGCGGCTTGAACAACGCGGCCCGGGAAGTTCTGGCACGCGTCTGCGCGGCGCTGGGCATTTCCGCCTACGAAGTCGTGCAAATGGAGGCGCTGCTGCGCATGCAGCAGGCTTCATATCGCCCGGAGGCCCGGCCTGCGGTCGATCGCGTCGCGCAAGCCTACGAAGTCCTGGGCGTGGCGCGCACCGCTTCGGACGCGGAGGTCACGAAGGCCTATCGCCGTCTCATGAACCAGAATCACCCCGACAAGCTGGTGGCGAAGGGCTTGCCGGAATCGATGATGAAAGTCGCCGAAGAGAAGACTCGTCAGATCCGCGCGGCGTACGAGCTGCTGCGCGACGCGCGTGGCATGAAATGAAGGCAGGTGCCGTTCGATGAAACCGCAAGTTCAACCGTGGATCGCTCCCTCGATCTTGTCAGCCGACTTCGCGCGCCTCGGCGAGGAAGTCAGGAACGTGCTCGCCGCGGGCGCCGACCTGATCCACTTCGACGTCATGGACAATCACTACGTGCCGAACCTGACGATCGGCCCGATGGTGTGCGAGGCGCTGCGCAAGCACGGCATCACCGCGCCGATCGACGTGCACCTGATGGTGAAGCCGGTCGACCGCATCGTTCCCGACTTCGCGCAGGCCGGCGCCAGCTGGATCACGTTCCACCCTGAGGCGAGCGAGCACGTCGATCGCACGATCGAATTGATCCGCGAGCACGGCTGCAAGCCCGGCCTGGTGTTCAATCCGGCGACGCCGCTCGACTGGCTCGACCACACGATCCAGAAGATCGACATGGTGCTGATCATGTCGGTGAACCCGGGCTTCGGCGGTCAGAAGTTCATCCCGACGGCGCTCGACAAGCTGCGGCTGGCGCGCGAGCGCATTCGCGCGAGCGGCCGGGAGATCCGCCTGGAGATCGATGGCGGCGTGAAGGCCGACAACATCGAGGCAATCGCACGCGCCGGCGCCGACACGTTCGTGGCCGGCTCGGCGATCTTCGGCTCGAAGGACTACGCCGCGACGATCACGGCGATGCGCGAAGGGATCAAGAAAGGAAAAGAGTCAGGCTGAGGCCTGACATTCTTCTTCTAGTCTTCGTCTTCGTCCGAATCGTCGTCTTCGTCATCGTCCGCACGGCGATTCTGCATGACCCCCGCACGCCCCGCGGCTGCCGCCAGCGGCGGCTTGGTCTTCATCTTCGGCCGCGCGCCGAATACCACGATCGTCTTGCCCGTGGCACGCAGGAGCCCCTGGTCCTCGAGCACCTTGAGCACGCGTCCCGCCATTTCGCGCGAGCAACCGACCAGGCGCGACAGCTCCTGGCGGCTCACCTTAATCTGCATGCCTTCCGGATGCGTCATCGCGTCCGGCTCGCTGCACAGGTCCATGATCGCGTGCGCGACGCGGCCGGTAACGTCCACGAAGGCAAGATCGCCGAGCTTGCGATTGGTGCGGTCCAGGCGCGTGGCCAGCTGCGTCGCGAGCTCGAACACCAGTCCCGGGCTCTCGGCCGCGAGCTGGCGGAAGCGAGGATAGGTCATTTCCGCGAGCTCGCACTGCTGGCGCGTGCGCACCCAGGCGCTGCGCGTCGGCTGCTCGTAGAACAGGCCCATCTCGCCGAAGAACTGACCCTTGTTGAGGTAGGCGAGGACCATCTCGTTGCCTTCCTCGTCCTCGATCATGACTTCGACCGAGCCGCTGACGATGTAGTACAGGACGTCCGGCAGGTCCCCGGCGTGGATGACGACCGTTTTGGAGGGCACGGTGCGAATCCGGCAGTAGCTCAGGAACCGGTTGATCGCCGGAATATCGCTCAGTGGCCTTGCGCCCTCTTCCATACTCACCCCGTTGTTAGTGCTTGTGTTGCTGACCGACTCGTCGAGCGGCATGGACCCTATGTCTTGCCGCGCCTTTTAATACGGAAAGGACCCTTACCGCAAGCGCCGCGGGACTGGCACTGCTACAGCCAGTACGCCGTGCGCGTCATGATTCGCGCGGTCACCTTCATCATCGCGCGCGCCAGCGGCGGCAAAGTAGCGCCGCCCGCGTTGAGCGCGTTGTGACCATGACGCTCTTCGTCCACGCTCATCTGTTGCACGATCGCGCGCGTGCGCGCGTCCGATTGCGGCAGTCGATGCAAGTGTCCTTCGAGATGCTCGACCACTTGCCGCTCCGTCTCGGCGACGAAGCCGAGGCTGGTGCGGTCGCCGCCCAGTCCGGCGAGCGAGCCGATCGCGAATGAGCCCGCGTACCACAGCGGATTGAGGAGGCTGGTCCGGCCGCCCAGCTCCTCGATGCGCGTCGCGCACCAAGCCAGATGGTCGCTTTCCTCGCGGGCCGCCTCCAGCAACGCCGACTCGGTCGATGAGCTGGCGGCAACGGCCGCTTGTCCCTGGTACAGCGCCTGGGCCGCTACCTCACCCGAATGATTCACCCGCATGAGAGCCGCCGCCTGGCGGCGTTCGGCCGGGGTGTCCACCGTCTCGGCGATGCCTTCGGCAGGGTAGGGCCGGGTGGCCGAATTGCCGCCGAGCAGGGTCCTGAGGGCCTGGTCGATGGACCCGACCAGGCGGTCGATCGGGCTGTAGTGGCGGGCGGCCGGGACGGGGTTCATGAGGACAGTATAGGAGCACATTTATATATGTCGTCAGAGTGGGTCGTCAGCCGCGGTCCTTGCGCTGTCCCATCAGGGACGCGCTGGTTTGCAAACCTGGGGGTCGTCCTTTAGACTTGCCGGCCTTTTCGCCCCGGACCCACGGATTTTCCCGGAGATTTCAATGAGAACCGTCTTCGCCAACGAGGCCACGGTACGTCGCGATTGGTATGTGGTTGATGCGACCGACAAGACGCTCGGCCGGCTCGCCACCCAATTGGCGATGCGCCTGCGCGGTAAGCACAAGGCCGCTTACACGCCGCATGTGGACACGGGCGACCACATCATCGTTCTGAACGCGGGCAAGATCCGCGTCACCGGTCGGAAGATGACGGACAAGCTCTATCACCACCACACCGGGTACCTGGGCAACCTGAAGACCACGAGCCTGGAGAAGCTGCTCGACAAGCATCCCGAGCGCGCCATCGAGTTCGCGGTCAAAGGCATGCTTCCGAAGAACCCGCTCGGTCGCAAGATGTTCAAGAAGCTGCACGTGTTCGCCGGCGCCGAGCACCCGCACACCGCGCAGCAGCCCAAGGCACTCGAGATCTGAGAGTCATCCCAACCATGCCGACTACGTCCAACTACGGCACCGGCCGCCGCAAAACCGCCACCGCCCGAGTCTTCCTGCGCAAGGGCAGCGGCAACATCCGCGTCAACGATCGGACGCTCGACGAGTTCTTCGGCCGCAAGACTGCACGCATGATCGTGCGCCAGCCGCTGGAAGCCGTCAGCCTCGACAAGAACTTCGACGTCGAAGTCACGGTGAAGGGCGGCGGCACGACCGGCCAGGCCGGCGCGATCCGCCACGGTCTGACCCGCGCCCTGATCGAGTACGACGAGACGCTGCGCAAGGCGCTGCGCGACGCGGGCTACGTAACCCGCGACGCACGCGAGGTCGAGCGCAAGAAAGTCGGTTTCCGCAAGGCGCGTCGCGGCACGCAGTTCTCGAAGCGTTGATCCGCTTGGGGGATCGTCTAGCGGTAGGACTACGGACTCTGACTCCGTCAACCTAGGTTCGAATCCTAGTCCCCCAGCCAACCAAAACAGGGCCCGCGCAAGCGGGCCCTTTTTGTTTTCGGGCATCATGCGCAGCGATGCGCATCTATCCGCTGCTGCGTCCGCTGCTGTTCGCGCTGCCGACCGAGAATGCGCACGCACTCGCGCTCGCCGCGCTTCAGCGAGCTCATTCCCTCGGCCTCATTCGCGCTGCCGCCGCGGATCCGCTCGCAGCCGTGACGCTGATGGGTCTGCAGTTTCCCAATCGCGTCGGGCTCGCTGCAGGCTTCGACAAGAACGCTCGCTGCATCGATGCGCTCGGCGCGCTCGGATTCGGCTTCATCGAAGTGGGCACCGTGACGCCGCGTCCGCAGCCGGGCCAACCGCGGCCGCGTCTGTTGCGCGTGACCGAGTCCGGCGCGCTGATCAATCGCATGGGATTTCCGAACGAGGGTGCTGCTGTTGTCGCCGCGCGTCTTGCACGCCGCCGTTTCGCAGGTGTGTGCGGCGTGAACATCGGCAAGAACGCCGCGACTCCGATCGCCGCCGCCGTCGACGACTATCTCGAATGCTTCCGCATCGTCGCCCCGCACGCCGACTATGTGGCGATCAACGTATCGTCGCCGAACACTGAAGGTCTGCGTCAGTTGGAGGAGGCCGAACAGCTGCAGCCGATCGCCAGCGCACTGGTCGAAGCGCGTCGACAACTGCAAGGTGCTACGGCACGCCGTGTGCCATTGCTGGTGAAGGTATCGCCGGATCTCGCGCCGGCCGACCTCGTGCGCAGTGCGCGGCTGGCGAGCGAGACCGGTATCGACGGAATCATCGCGACCAACACGACGTTGAACCGCAGCGGGATCGCGCAGCGCTGGCGCGCACACGCAGGAGGGCTGAGCGGTGCCCCGTTACGTCCGCTTGCCCTGCAGGCGGTGCAGTTGCTGCGAACGGCGCTCGGTGCGGGGGTGCCGATCGTCGCGGCAGGCGGAATCGACTCGGCCCGCCACGCTCAGGATGCATTCGACGCGGGCGCCGACCTCGTGCAGCTGTACACGGGTCTGATCTATCGGGGACCGGGGTTGGTGCGGGAGATCACTTCCGCTTGAGGGTCTCGACGCCGCTGTCGCGCGCGACCAGCAGGACGTCCGCCGGGCGACGCGCGAACAAGCCGACCGTCACCACGCCGACGATCTGATTGATCTTCTCCTCGAGCCCGACCGGATCCGCGATCTTCAGGCCGTGGACGTCGAGAATCTGGTTGCCGTTGTCGGTCACGACCCCCTCGCGATAGACGGGGTGGCCGCCGAGCCGCACCAGCTCGCGGGCGACGTACGAGCGCCCCATCGGGATCACTTCCACCGGCAGCGGGAAGCGGCCGAGGACCGGTACGAGCTTGGAATCGTCGACGATGCACACGAAGCGGCGCGCGGCGGCAGCGATGATCTTCTCGCGGGTGAGTGCCGCACCGCCGCCCTTGATCAGGTGCAGCTGCGGGTCGGATTCGTCGGCGCCGTCGACGTACACGTCGAAGTCGCCGACGGCGTTCAGATCCAGCACCTCGATGCCGTGTTGCCTGAGGCGTGCGGTGGAGCTCTCCGAGCTCGACACCGCACCCTTGATCGGCACTTTGCGCGCAGCCAGCGCATCGATGAAGAAGTTCACGGTGGAGCCGGTTCCGACGCCGAGGACTTCGTTATCGGGCACGTAAGCCAGTGCCGCCGCTGCTGCCGATCGCTTCTTCGAGTCAGCGCTCATCTGATCCCCCTCGTCGCGCGTGTGCAGGAAGTACCTTGTTTAATGCTTGTTTTCTGCGGCTCCGGAAACGACTGTGCCCGCTTTCGCGGGCACAGTCTTCATCACAATCGTCTAGAAGAGGTTCTACTTCTTCTTAGCGGCCTTTTTCTTGCCGCCCTTCTTCTTCGACGATTTCTTCTTGGTTGCCATAGTCGTAGATCT
>DATNFA010000001.1:0-81260 GCA_035606615.1 Steroidobacteraceae bacterium | reverse complement strand
CGTCTTCGTCTATCGTGGCTACAGCACGCTCTATTCGTGCGGCAGCCTGCAGGACAAGCTCGAGAAGATCCTGACGACCGTCGGCGCACGCGGCGGCGTAGAGCTGCGCGCATACTCGTGCGACGAGGTGCTTGCGCGCTTCGAAATCGCGCTCACTTCACCCGTCGAGGCGACACCGGAGAACATCGAGGAGCTCACCACCTACGATGCACATGACGAGCTGATCGCGCGCGTGCGCGGCGAGCCGCTCGCCAGCGCGGAAGATCTGCAACGCTTTCCGGCAGTGTGGAAGACGATCTCGTTCGCGCGCAGCCGCGAGATGCGCCTCGAGCCCGGCGACTGCGAGCTCGTGCTCCAGCTGCGCCGGCACATCCTGCCGCGGATGTCGGTGCAGATCGTGAGCGACCGCGTGAGCTGCTCGGAGTTCGGCAATATCGGCAGGCCGCGGCTCACCGTGTCGGCGCTCGTGCCGGTCGGGCAGTAGCTCGGGCCTTAGCGCAACTCCAGCTTCTTCTTCACCATCCTGATGTGGTAGTCGAGCCAGCCGCGCTCGTTGCTGTTCTGCGATTTTGCACGCAGGCCTTCGAGCGCCTTGAGACGCGCAGCCAGCACGCTACGAGACAGTGGATCGCTCGCGAGCGCAACCTCGGTGAGATGCAGTGCTTCGACGTAGCGTCCAGCGTCGACGTACTGCGACGCGAGCTCCACAATCGGCCCTGTGCCGCCCGCCAGCTTCGCGAGATCAGGAAATACGGCGTCCATCGGCACGTCGTACATCGTCGCTGGCTTCATGTCGAACCAGCCGGCATAACCTTCGTAGATGCCGCGGATCGACCAGATCAGGTTGCCGTAGCCTTCGCCCACGACGAGCTGCGGCGGCAGCTTGATCTCGTGCATCAACGTGAACACGTCCTTGCCTTGGTTCATGCCACGCACCACGGCGTCGTGCACATACGCGATGGCATCGCGATACTGGGTCAAGCGTCGCGTGATCTCGGCATTGCCGCGCACCGGCTCGCCGTGGCTCGGCAGCAGCAGCTCCGGCTTCAGCGCAAGCACCTTGTCGAGCGAGGCGACGTAGTCGAGCGCCCAGCGAGGCTTGGTGCCGCGCAAGGTATAAATATTCGGAAACGACTCGTAGTAGTTGTCGCCGACGAACGCCGCCTTGTATTTCGGGATCCACACCGTGAGGTGATCGGGCGTCTCGCCGGGCGTGCTCATCAGCTCGAACTTCGTGTCGCCGAGCGTGAACTCGTAGCGGTCGTCGAACTGCACCGTCGCTTCGATCTTCGCGCCGTAGTTGCCGGCCCACGTGCCCGTCTGCGGCCGCTGGAAGTTGAACTGCGCCGCATTGCGCTCGGCGAAGAAACCGGCGAGCCGCGTCTGATAGTTGACGAACTCGTAGTGCTCCTTCTGCACGATCACCTGCGTGTCCGCAGCTTTCCACAGCGGCACGCCGCCGGTGTGATCGCCGTGGGCATGCGTCAGGACGATGTACTTGATCGGCCCGGCGTTCTCGCGCTGGAGCAATTCCTTGGCGCGCGGCGCACGCACCACCGACGACGTGTCGATGACCACGTTGCCGGCGGACGTCGTGACCAGGAACGTGTTGCCGAATCCGTAGGCGAGAAGGATCGCGTCGTTGACGCGCACTGCCGCCTGCTGGCCCTCGCCAGTGCGCAGCGGATTGTCGACGCCAATCTGAACTTGCGCGACCGCGCTCGCGCAGACGAGCGCGGTCAATGCAGCGACGACGCGCAGGCGCCTCACTTCGGCTTACGTAGACGAACGACGAACTGGTCGGTCTTGCCGCGCAGCGTCGGATCGAACACAACCTTGGTGTGATCGTCAGCGGCATGCGCGAGCATGTCGCTCTCGGCCTCCACGACGAAGCCCGCGGCCTTCGCGTCCTCGATCAGGAAGTGCTTCGGAATGCGGTGCAACTGCGCGTTGTCCGCACCGTCGTTGCCGACGTGATCGGTCACGCCGAATACGCCACCCGGCTTCAGCATCGAGTAGACGGCTTTCAAAAAGCCGACGCCGAGCTCCGGATTCATGTTGCGAACGTCGTGATAGTTCATAGCGGTAATCGCGACATCGACGCTGCCGGGCGGGATCTGCGCGGCGGCCGGCAGATCGCCGTCGACACGCACGACGTTCGGCAGGCGATTGTTTGCGAGCCGCTCGGTGATCGCTTTTCCGTACATGCCGTCGCGCATCTGCAGGGCGATCGGCGGATTCTGCGCGTACACCTTGCCCTTCGGACCGACTGCCACCGACAACACTTCGGTGACGTAGCCGCCGAGCGCGATGAGGTCGACGGTCGTCATGCCGGGCTTCACGCCGAAGAACTGCACGAGCTCGGCGGGCTTGCGATCCGCGTCGCGTGCCTTGTCCTCGGCCGGCCGATTGGCGCTGGCCAGTGCCGCCGCGAGATCGCCACCCGCGGCGCTCGCTTTCGATCCAGACGACGAGGAAGAGCCGGACTGCATGGACCCGCACGCGGCGAGCGTTGCAGCGAGCACCACCGTGCACAACAACTTCAGCACATTGAACGTGTTCGTTTTCATTGCTGGATCCCCTATTCGACTGCTGCCTTCTTCGATTCGATGCGACCGAGCCGCGAGTAATAGCCGCTCGCCTGCAACGTGATGATAGCGGGCTCGTCGCTCAAGTTGCGCCAATACCAGCCGTGCTGGCCGGTGAACGGCGCAATGAACGAGCCGTGCGCTTCGCTTGCGCGCTGCTGGATTTCGTAACTGCGGTAGTAGCCCGCGGGCCATGTGCCTTCGGTTGGTTCGCCGTGAAACTCGAAGTACACCGGTCCGCCCTGCACGCGCCACGAGTACAGCATCGGCTCGCCTATCGCGAGCGTCGCCTTGTACTCGAGCTCTTCGCGACCGGAGACGTCGATCGTGATGTTGCCGCTGTAGTACTTGCGCGGGTGCGCGTGCATCACTTCGGTGATCGGCTTGCTCGCTTTGCTCGTGCCGAGCGCGTCGAGGCCGACCAGCCGGCCGATGCCGAGCGGATCGATCGCGTACTCCGCCGGCAGCACGAATGCGATCAGGATGCCCGCAGCCGCGAGCGCAGCCACGACGGTGCTCACGAGGAGCCTGCGGCGCGATACCTGGGGTTGCGCGTTCATTGTCCGGCTACGTACCCGGTGAGCTGCAGACCCGTGAGCACGAAGCCGGCGGTGAGTATCACGACGTTGGCGCCATAGGCGTGGCGCGCGAAGCTCGCCGTGCGGCGCCAGTAATTCATGACGAGCAGGATCGCGCTCAGAGCGAGCAGCTGCCCGATCTCCACGCCGACGTTGAAGGCAAGCATGTTCGGCACGAGACCGTCGCGCGACAAGTTCAATTCCTGCAGCTTCGTGGCGAGACCGAAGCCATGGAAAAACCCGAAGACCAGCACGGCGAGCTTGGCGTTCGGCTGCCAGCCGAACATCGTGCGGAACGCGTCCATGTTGTCGAGCGCCTTGTAGACGACCGACAGCCCGATGATAGCGTCGATGAGAAAGGGATTGACGTGCAGACCGGTCAGCACGCCGAGCAGGAGCGTGGAGCTGTGACCGACGGCGAACAGCGTGACGTACAGCGCGACTTCCTTCAGGCGATACAGAAAGAAGATCACGCCGGCGAGGAACAGCAGATGGTCGTAACCGGTCACCATGTGCTTCGCGCCGAGATAGATGAACGGGACGATCTGCGCCCCGGCGCTGTTGCGCACGAAGTCCTGGTCGCCCTCGGCAACGGTATGCGCGAGCGCTACGCCCGCCAGCAGCAGCAGCGGCAGTGCGAGCAGTCGGATGTCGAGTCGTGCGCGCATGGCGGGAGCGGCATCATAGCGATTTCGACTTAACTCGACATTAGCAACACGGCCGCGCCGAGCGCGATGACGGCGATGCCTGCACCGCGAGCGGCGGTCACCCGTTCCTTCAGGATGAAAATGGCGATCAGCGTCGCGAACACGATCGAAGTCTCGCGCAAGGCCGCCAATCGCGGCGTATCGCCGAGCCGGTAGGCCCACAGAGCCAGGCCGTACGTCACGATCGACATCGCCCCGGCAAACAGGCCCGCGCGCCACTCCGAGCGGGCCGCCAGCATGAAGCGCGGCCCGCGCCAGAGCGCGAAGGCCAGGCCGATCACGCCGCCGAGCATCAGGAAGATCCAGGCGATGTAGCTCAGCGCGGACGGCGCGGCGCGCACGCCCTGCGCGTCGATGACCGTGTACGCCCCGATCGTCACGCCCGTGGCGGTCGCCCATCCGATTGCCGAGCGGGTCACGCTGCGTCCCGACCCGATCAGCAGAACACCGGTCGAGACCATTCCGATGCCGCAGGCGATCCAGGCATTGATTGGTTCGTCGAACAACCCGACGGCGGCGGCGGCCGCGAGCGCCGGGGCGGCGCCGCGGGCTATCGGGTACGCGACGCTCATGTCCGCGGCCTCGAACGACTTGATCAGGCAGACCAGATACACCAGATGCACGACGGCCGATGCGGCGAGCCAACCCCATGCGCCATGCGGGAACGGCAGGAAGAACGCAGCCGGAAACATCAGCAGCGCACTGAAGCCGTCGATCAGCGCGCGACTCGACATCTTGTCCTTGCCGGACTTGAGGACCGCGTTCACGATCGCGTGCGCCGCGCCGGAGCCGACGATCATCGCCGAGGCGAGCTGGGTAGAATCCGTCACTTTGGCATCGACCGCCGCATGGACAACATCACGCATACTCTCATCGGCGCACTCCTCGGGGAAACCATTGCGCGCACCACGCAGGGCGACCCAGGCGGGCTGCCCGGCGAAGTTCGCCGCAACCTGTTGGTCACGACGTCTGCCATCGGCAGCAATCTGCCGGACGTCGACGTGTTCTATTCGTTCATCGGCGGCAAGATCAACTACCTGCTGCAACATCGCGGCTACTCGCACACGATCATCGGTGCGCTGCTGCTGGCCGTTGCCACATTCGCAATCGCGCGCTGGGTGCTGGCCCGGCGCGGCCACGCGCCTTCGTCGCAGGATCTGACCTGGCTCGCCGGCGTGCTGGCGATCACGCCGCTCCTGCACATCGGAATGGATTTCACCAACAACTACGGCGTGCATCCCTTCTGGCCGCTCTCCAATCGCTGGTTCTATGGAGATGCAGTGTTCATTGCCGAGCCGCTCCTGTGGGCGGCGTGCGCGCCGCTCGCGTTCACGTTTCGCTCGAAGCTCGCTCGCTCGATCGTCGCTGCGGTCCTGGCGATCGGGATCGGTCTGGCGCTGTTCACCGGCCTCGTGCCGCGGGTCTCGGCAATCGCTTTGGTCGTCATCATCGCGGCGATGCTGCTGCTCGGGTTACGGGCCAGGCCGCAGGTCGCGTTGATAGGTGGCATAGCACTGTGGCTCGCCGTCACCGCGACATTCGCCATCGGCTCCCAGCTCGCCGCACGCAGAGTGGAAGCGCTCGCGGCGACTGCGTTCCCCGCTGCTCGCTCGATCGACCACGTGCTGACTCCGATGCCGGCGAATCCGCTGTGCTGGGAGGTGATGCTCGTGCAGACGCAGGATGCCGACGTCGTTGCACGACGCACGATCCTGGCGCTCGCACCTTCGCTGATTCCCGCGGACGGCTGCCTGAGCCGCAGCTTGAATATCCCGAGCAGCGCTCCGCTGCGGCGCGTGCCGGCAGCTGATGACGCGGAGCTTCATTGGTATGGAGAGATTGCAACGCAATTGGATCGACTCGAGTCCCGCGTAGCCACCGATTGCGAAGCTGCGGCCGCGATGCGTTTCATCCGCGTGCCTTGGCTCGCGACGGTTGGATCGGCCACGGTTCTCGGAGATCTGCGCTACGACCGCGAGAGGAGCCTGGGGTTTGCCGAAGTAGCGCTACACGATCCGCCAGGGCCGTGCCCTCGCCTCGTCCCGGACTGGCGCCCGCCGCGCGCCGACTTGCTGCATTGAGGCCTCGTCGTAGCCATACTCGCTGCTCTGGGGCGCTGGCCCGCCTCGTAAAAAAACGGAGCATCCAATGCGACTCACAATTGCGAGATTCGTACTGGCGCCGGTAACCTGCTTGCTAGCGCTCGCTGCGCTCGCCGAGACGCACGAGCAACTCACTCAACAGGTGCGCGATGCCGAGAACGCCTTCGCAGCGACGATGGCGGCGCGCGACCACAAAGCCTTCGCAACCTTTATCGCCGACGACGCGATCTTCTTCGGCGGTGACACGCCGGCGCGAGGTAAAGCGGCGGTCGTGGAGAGCTGGAAGGGTCTGTACGAGAAGCCCAATGCGCCGTTCTCGTGGCGCTCCGAAAGCGTCGAGGTGCTCGACTCCGGCAAGCTCGCGCACAGCAGCGGTCCGGTGCTGAACGCGAAGGGTGAGCGCGTCGGCACTTTCAACTCGATCTGGCGGCGCGAGCGCGACGGCAGCTGGAAGGTGGTATTCGACAAGGGTTGCGACGCCTGCCGGTGCACCGAGCCCGCGAAGTAACCAGTGCTGCCAGTGCTGCCAGTGCTGAAAGAGCAGCCGTCGTCCCACATGTGAAGTTCCGTGGCCGCGCTTGCGACACGCGCCATTGCCCGACTAGGCTGCCGGGTCGTCATTCGTCTCCCCGGTGATCCATGCCGCACGCTCGTCGCAAGCTGACCTTCGCCCTGTCCATCGTTGTGGGTGTCGCCGCACCAGTCGGCGTCTTGATCGCTGCGCAGTCCGCGCTCGATCTGCAGAAAGCACGCCATGACCACTATCACGAGCTCGGCGACGCGTTCAAGACAGTGCGCGACCAGACGCGTGCGGGAACGCCCAACATGGCAAAGATCAAGGCAGCAGCACAGGTGATCAACGAAGCGTCGATCGACCAGGGCCGCTGGTTCCCGGCCGGCACCGGTCAAGAGGCCGGCAAGACACGCGCGCTCGCGGAGATCTGGGCGCGGCCGGAGGACTTCAAAGCCGCACAGAAAGTGTTCAGCGACGCCGCACCCAAGCTACTCGCGGCTGCGAACGCCAGCGATCTGAACGCGGTGAAGTCGACGTACGGCGATCTCGGCAAGGCGTGCAAGAACTGTCACGACACTTTCCGCGCGCCCGAAGATCACGATCACTGATCACTTCGCGGCGCGGTCCGGGAATTTCTCGAGAATGACGCGGACCGCTTCGTCCGCCTCTTCGTCGCTGATCTGCTGCGCCTGGATGCCGACATCGACGGAACCGCTCCAAACCTGCGCGTTCTTCGCGACGTCGACGACGTCGAGCGTGAATGTGCCGACCTGCTGCTTGTGGCCACCGATCGGCAGGCTGACGCCGATGCCACCGCGGGCGCCACCCGAGCCGCCGCCCACGCCCACGCCGACACTCGGCTTCGGCTTCGGTCGATCCTGTGTCGACAGCGCGTACGCGACCTGGCAGTCGGGTTTGTCGGTGGACAGCGTGTAGCCCTTCGCCTCCAGCTTCTTCAGCGCCGCGGCGCGGACTCGTTGATCCGTGAGCGATGCGGCATCGGCGGAAGCAGGACGCCAATCGAATGTGCGACACGTCAGGTCCGTGTCGGCCTTGTCGACGCGCACGGCGGAGCTTTGCGTGGCGCACCCGCTCAGCGCGAGCAACGCAGCACCGGCGCACGAGAACAGAATGCGATTCATCATGGTCATCACTCCTTCGCACCGACCTCGCGTGAGCGCGGCACGTACTCATAGTGCCAGGGCTCGTTCGGCGATTGCAGGGGTCCGGCGAAGCGCGTGTCGCGCATGGCCGCCGCGAGCCGGCGCGCCCAACCCTGCCCCTCCCACACCGAACGCACCTTTGCAACTTCGGTCGGCGCAATGATCCGCCCGTCCTGCTCGATCTGAAAGTCGATCGCGCGCGAGCGCCCGTGCAACGACAATCCTGGAGCAGCTAGCGGCGGCGCCGCCGGAGCCGGCCGCCACGCGCGCAAGAAATCTGCGAAGCGCAGTGTGGCTTTCGCATCCGGGTGGGCGGGATAGGTACTTCGGGCGAGCTCGAGCTCGGTGGCTGCTTGCAACCGATCGGCTATGACGCCGACCGACTCGTTCGAGTTCCAGCGCTGCAGCTGCAAATCCAGGCTTCGTGCCGTCGGATTGGCGTACAACGAGTAGCCAGGGTTTGCCGCTGCGAAGCGCGCGCGCACCAGGGCGATCTCGGCCAGCAGGTCGGCATACTCCTGACTGGCCTGGTAGGCGCGGATTTCCTCCGCGGACCAGCCCCAGCGCGACTGCAATTGTTGGCCAGCGCGGAGATAGGCGCGCACTGCGAGCAGTTGCCGCGCCTCACCGTCGATGCGCTGCAGAGCGTCCCTGGCCGACGCAGACAAATCGTGCGTGACAGCGAGCAGGTACTCGTCCGTCGCAGCGAACGACAGTGCCGGCGTAGCCAGCAACGCGACCAGGAGAAATGCGCGAAGGAGTCTCAGACCGTCGCCTGACTCGCGGGCGGTGCCTCTTTCTCGATGACGATCGAGCCCTTCAGCACCAGCGCGGCGATCGCGCCGATGGCGGCGAGCTGCGGCGCGAGCAGGGTGCCGACTACGCCGATCGTCAGCGGAATGTCGATGAGCACGCGGCCGTCCTCGTTCTTGATGACGACGCGGCGGATGTTGCCCTCGCGAATGATCTCCTTGATCTTCGCCAGCAGCGTGTCGCCGCTGAACTGGAACTCTTCGGAACGGGAAGTGGACTCGCTCATGACTGACTCCTAATCGCTTGCGAAAGACGTGGCTTTCGCGGCGCTTTCAATGGCGAAAAGTCGCCGAGGCGCTTTTCGCTAGCCGATCAACTCTTTCAACTTCGCATGCCCCGTGCGCGACATCGGCAATTTGGTGCCGTCGCCGAGGATTGCAAGCCAGCTGTCCTTGCCGTACAGATCGATTCGCGACAGCCGCTCCACGTTGAGGATGAACGAGCGGTGGATGCGCACGAAGCGGGTCGCATCGAGCTGGCTTTCCAGATCCGCCATCGTCTGCTGCTTGCGCAGGCGCTTGCCGCCGCACGAGAACTCCAGATAGTCGTCCTGCGCCTCGATGAAATCGATGCGCTCCAGCGGCAGCACGTGCACGCGCCCTTCGTGACGAATCAGGATGCGCTCGAGCGTCTTGCCGGGTGGCCGTGCCGACACGGCGAGATCGTGCGCCGACGGCGCCGGCGTCTTGTTGCGCAACCGCTCCGCTGCACGTTCGACGGCAGCCGCCAATCGCGGCGGCTCTACCGGCTTCAACAAATAGTCGACAGCGTGTACTTCGAAGGCGCGCAACGCGAACTCGTCGTACGCCGTGGTGAAGATGACCGATGGCGCGCGCTCGCCGAGCAGCTCGAGGACTTCGAAACCCGACAGCTTCGGCATCTGGATGTCGAGAAACACCAGCTCCGGATTCAGGTCCTCCGCCAGCTTCACCGCCTCGAAGCCGTTCGCGGCCTCACCGACGATCTCGACCCCCGGGATCTTCGCCAGATGCTCGCGCAGGAGCGAGCGGGCCAGTGTTTCATCATCGACAATCAGCACACGCACGTTGACTTCCCCTCATGCAGTAGCGCGCAGCGCGGCGGCAGTTGCACCCGAGTACGGGAGCAGAATCGACACCCGGAACTTTTCGTCATTGGCATTCACGTCGACGCTCGCGCGGTGACCGCACAGAGTTTCCACCCGCGAGCGCACGTTCGCCAAGCCGACGCCGGTGCCGCGCGACGGCGGCCGGTCCGGATCGCACGGATTCTCCACGATCAGCTCGACGAAGCCCTCGCGACGCCGCGCCGTAACGCAGACTTCGCCGCCTTCGAGCAGATGCGCGACGCCGTGGTGAACGGCGTTCTCTACCAGCGGCTGCAGAAACAGCGGCGGCACGGCGACGTCGCACACATCCGCGGCAATGTCGAACTTGGAACGCAGCCGCTCGCCGAAACGCACGCGCTCGATCGCGAGGAAGGTTTGCGCGAGCCCTACTTCCTCGGCCAGCGGAATCGCCTGCTCGCGCCCGAGCGTCAGGCTCTTGCGAAAGAACTGCGCCATCAGAAAGCACATCTGGCGCGCAGCCGCCGTGTCGTTGCCGATCAGCGCCGCGACCGAGTTCAGGCTGTTGAACAGGAAATGCGGATCGAGCTGCGCGCGCAGAGATTTCAGCTCGGCCTCGCGCGCCAGCACTTGCAGCTCCAGCGCGCGCCGCTCGGCGTTGCGCGAGCGCTCGAACGCTCCCGCGAGGTAGTGCCCCAGCACGGCGAGCGAGATGCCGATCGCGCCGGCAAAGATCATCAGGCCGAGAATGCCAGCGGCCTCGTCGGCGATATCGACGTCGTCGGGCAGCAGGTATTGCGCCCACATGTAGCCGATCACGAGCCAGACGATCAGCGAGGCGAGACCCGCGCCGACCCAGCTGACGACCATGCGCACGATCGGCGTCTCGCCGGGCGGCATCGATTGCACCAGGTACCAGAACGACAGCGACTGCATCCCGAGCAGCATTGCCATCGGCACCGCGAAGTAGACCGACCAGAGCGGCGGCGCGCGCCCGCCGAAGATGAACACGACCGTGAGCAGCAGGCCGAATACGACCCAGACCGCGAGGTACAGGAACAGTCGGCTGCGGCGTTTGAGGATCGGGTGCATGACCGGCGGCGACTAGTTCTTCACCTCTATGCCGCCCATCACGACCATGCCCTGCACGACCAGGGTCTTGGTCGGCACGACACTGGTCGGCCGCCGCTTATCGACGAAGCCGCCGAGTAGCGTCGTGACCTTGCTCGTGACAGTCCAGTCGGGCGGCACGTGGATCTCGATGCCGCCCCAGAACGCGAAGACTTCCACCGTGGCGCTGTCGCTCTCCATGCGCGTGTCGGCGAGGTCGAGCTTGATGCCGCCCATCACCGCGGTGAGATCGGCGCCGCGAAACGGCCGCGAGACCGGCCGCAGCTCGCAGCCCGACATCAGCGCGAACGACCGCACGAACTCGACGTGATCGTCGGCGCTCGAGATCGGCTTCGACTTCGGCGGACCGTTGATCGCCCGCCAGACCAGCGTGCCGCCGACGAACAGCAGCAGGCCGGGCAGCAGCAGATTCCACAGGCTGACGTGGATCCAGCCGATGCGATCGAGGAATATCCAGCTGCCGACGGTGATCAGCACCCAGCCCCAGGACCGGCTGCGGCGGTGGTCCGGGCTGCGGACCATGGTGACGCCGACAGCAACCAGCGCCAGCGGCCACAGGCTGCGCAGCACGTAACGCGCGTCGAACCAGCCGAGATTGTCAGCCAGCAGGATCGCGCCGATGCAAACGATGACGATGCCGACCACGAGCCGCGCCGAGATCAGCGCCTGATGACTGTGGCCGGGTCCGGGTGCGACGGGGCGGTCGCGCCCGTCGGTCTGAGGGGGCTCGTGATCGAAATCCATGCTGCTCACCCGCCGGAGGCACCCGGCGTGTGGCTCCGGCGCTCACGACTGGTGTCGCGGACCAGGAAGCTCAGTCCCGAGGCAATGACGAAGATCGGCCAGGCCGTCCCCCAGCCGAGTCCGAACAGATTGAATACGCCGACCAGGCAATACAAGCCGGTCGCCAGCAGCCAGATGCCGCCGGAGCGATCCAGGTGGCGGGTCGGCAGCACCAGACCCCACAGACCGAGCGCAATCAGCGGGACCGGAAAATAGCGCCACCATCCGATCGGCATGTCGTAGCCGAGATTGATCGCCAGCATCACGCCGCCGAGCGCGAGCAGGAACAGGCCAAGCACCAGGCGCGAGCGGCCCGCGTGTCGGTGCGGCTTCAGATCTTCCATCAAAACACTCCCGCCAGACGGGCGGTATTCAAGAGCATGCGCCGACCTTACGAAGGCCGCTATCCCCGTGCCAGCGGCCACCGGTGAACGGCGGATCCCTGCCGGTGAACCCCTTGGAGCCGCTGCACCGTTAGACTTGGCTCCATGATCCTCGAACCGAATACTCGCTTCGTCCGCGCCATGCTGCTGGCGGCCTTGCTGATGCTGACCGCATGCGCCAGCCAGGGACCGCAGCGCGGGACTGCAACGCCCACCGCATCGACGCAGACGCCATCAGGTAATCCCGACCAGTTGGCGGGCGATGCCCTGCAAGCGCTGGCGGCAGGCAATGGCCAGCAGGCGCTGGCGGCGATCGCGCGCGCCAACGTGCTTGCACCGAAGCGACCTGATCTTGCGTGGCTGCACGCTCGCACCTGCATGTTGTCGCCGGGTTGCGAGCCGGAGCCAGTCGAAGCGCGCTTTCGTAAGCTGGCTCCAGACAACGGCGTCGTGTGGCTCGGACCGCTCGCACGCGCGCAGGCGCGTAGCGACAGGCGTGTCGAAGATCAGATTCTCGAAGTCATGAGCCACGCGCAGCAGTTCGATCTGTATTGGACCGGCCTCGTGTGGCGAATCGCCACGGCGCGCAACGAGCATGCGCCTGCGGCTGGTACTCCGGGCGCTCCACCGCATCCGCTGACGAATGCATTGGACCAGACAACCGAAG
Source organism: Steroidobacteraceae bacterium (assembly GCA_035606615.1). Taxonomy (GTDB): domain Bacteria; phylum Pseudomonadota; class Gammaproteobacteria; order Steroidobacterales; family Steroidobacteraceae; genus Steroidobacter. The sequence continues at coordinate 68,786 of DATNFA010000001.1, read as the reverse complement.
CACTATCGAACGCCGTCGTGCCGGCATTCAAACCGCTGAGCACCTCGTGCGGACTGGAACGCACGCAGGATGCCGCGACCCGCGAACGATGTGTGCGCATCGCGCAAGCGATGCAGCACAGCGATACGACGCTCGCCGAAGGCATTGGGATCGGCATCGCGCAGCGGCTCGCGATGCCCGCTTCGCCCGATGCACTGGTGCTCGAAGAGCGCGGCGCGACCCTGAGCTATCGCAGCCAGGCCGCCGGCGCGGTCGTGCGATCCCAGGTCGAGCGCGACAAATTCTCGGCGCAGATGATCGAGCTGATGAAGAAACTGCCGCGCGAGCAGGACGTCTCGGTCGCGATCCTGCGCTGGGCCGGCGAGCCGCTGCTGCCGCAGAAGTGACTCACGCTGCCTGCCGCTCGGGCTGTCCGCCCAACGCCTGGCCGAGATCCGCGAGCAGCTGATTGAGCTCGCCCGCCATCAGCATGAAGTCGGTGTCGAACTGCTCCTGCGCCGCGAGCTCCTTATCGGGCTGCGCCTGTTCCTGCTGCGACTCCCTGTCGATCGCGAGGAATTCGACGCGCTTGACCTGCAGCTTCTCGGTCAGCACGAACGAGATCCGGTCGTTCCAGGTCAGCCCGAGACGCGTCGGGTACATGCCCGCAGTGAGATGCTGGCGGACGTCGCGCGTTTCCAGCGGATAGCGTGTGTAGCGAATCGTCGCCTTGGTCTGATCCGCGGCCTGCAGCTCCAGATCCTGGTCGATGGTGAAGCGCAGCGGCGCATCGCCGAGCGCCAGCCACGCGCCCATCGCGGCCGACGGCGAACGCTCGGTCTCGAGCAACAGAACCGCAAGGCTGCCGAGCGTGTCGCGCAATGTCTCGATCAGTTCGTCCGCTCGCGGAGCACCCGCGGCATCGACGACCAACCAGCCGTGCGCGGGATCGATCCATGCGCGGGTGACGCGTCGACGGGTGAGCGCTCGCGCGCGCAACTCCTCGAGCACGCGCTCTCTCAGCTCGCGCATTTGGCGTCTGCCTACAGGGAATCCCTGCTGTTGCTCGATCACCTTGGCGCGATCGGAGGCAACCTGCCGCACGATCGACGATGGCAGCAGCTTCTGCTCGACGCCGAGCGCGATCAGGTGCTGGCCGTGCGTCGTGTGCACGAAACGCTCAGCCGCGCTCGCGTGCAGCCAGCCGCGACTTTGCATGTCGAAGCTGCCGCATGGCTGCAGCGCGCGCTGCGCAAGTTTCTCTTCCAGCTCAGCAGGAGCAACCGACCAGTCGGCCGGCAGGCGATAGACGATCAGGTTCTTGAACCACATCGGGGGCGCGCAAAAAGCGCGAAGTATACGGACTGCGCGCGCCCCGACCAGTCCTTGCATTCGCCGCGAAAATCAGAACGGAATCGCCGAACTCGTGGGTGCGGAAACCGCCCTCGTCCAGAGCACGATCCGCGCGACGCAGCGTCGAATCGGCGACGAACGCGCGCAGCAGATCGTAGTGGCTCGTGCCAGGCTCGTGCGTACCCGACAGAATCGCGTCGACGACGCGCAGCCGCGTGTGCGCGCCGATGCGTTGGTTGGCGATTCCATCGCCGGCGATGACAGTCCCGAAGCGCGCAGCCGAATGTTCGAGCGCGCGCACGACGGTCGTGCCGATGGCCACGACGCGGCGTTTCTCGCGAGACGCGCGATGGATCGCCATCGCAGTCGCCGACGGAATGCGATACGGCTCGTCGAGCGGCAGCAGGCGATCGAGCTCGGCATCGCCGGTCGACGAAATCCCCGCCGCGTGCGTGATCGTCGTGAACACGATTCCCTTCGATGCAAACGCTGCGAGCAGCTGCCAATCAAGTGCGAAGCCTGCGGACGGAGGTTCGTAAGCGACCGGCTGCGCGGCGATCGGTGTCCACACGTCCCACAACTGCAGTGCCTGCGGCATGTGCGCGTACTGGATCGGTCGACCGTGTCGTGCCAGACCCGCCCAGACCTCCGCGGCGGAATTCTCGAATCGCAGGGCGATCAGCCGCGGATGTCCCAGCAGCTGCTCGACGACGGCAGTCAGCGACCCGAGCTGGATTTTCTGACCCGGTTCGAGCGGCGGCGGCAACGCGCGATCCTCCGTGCGCGTGCGATAGTCTCCAGCTCCAAAGACGACGGCACGAAACCGCAACACGTCTGCGGGTGCGAGCGAAGCTCGTGCTGCGAGCCGCACCTCGACTTCCGCGCCAGTCTGCACGTGCACGCCACGGAGGCTGGCAGGCAACGTCGCAGCGTCGTTCGCGACGACGACGTCGCCGGGCCGGAGCAGATCGATGAAATGACTGCGCGGCACGCTGCGGATGCGGCCTGATCCATCTACGTGCAGAAGCTGCGAAGCGGCGGAGCGTTGAACTGGTTGATCGGCGGCGATCACGAGGCACGCCTTATTGCTGTTGCTTGCACCGCAGGCAGCAGATCTGCAATCGCATCCGCAATCTCGACGGCAGCCGCGTCCGGCTGCTTCAGCGTTGTTCGATCGGCGTCCGGGATCGCCACCGCATGCATCGGCGTGTCCATGTCGCCTGGATCGAGCGCCAGCAGCTTCACGCCTTGCGAAGCCATTTCCTCGTTCCAGATGCGAGTCATGTGAGCGAGTGCAGCTTTGCTGGAACCGTACGCGCCCCATCGCCCGTATGCGTTGACTGCGGCGTCGCTGGAAATGTTCAGCACCACGCTGCCTCGTCCCTCGCGAGCCGATGCGGCCAGCGAGCCGAGCAGCGCCTTCGTCAGACGAAACGGGCCGAGCACGTTGGTCGCGAGCGCGCGCTCGAAGTCTTCGCACTGCGTATCGCCGAGCAGCGCGAGCGGCGTCGGGCCGAGAGCGGACGCGTTGTTGACGAGCACGTCCAGGCCGCCTAAAGCCCCCGTGGTTTGTAGCGCGATACGATGAATGTCGTACTTCTGCGCGACGTCGCCGACGATGCCGTGAGCGCCATGCTCACGCGCTACGGCCGCAACGCGCTCCGCCGTCCGCGCGACGAATGCGACGCTGGCGCCCCGCGCCGTCAGCTCACGCACAAGCGCGAGCCCGAGTCCGGATGTACCGCCCGTAATCAGCACGCGCGGTGTTTGCATGTCGGTTTGCATGTGTGGTCTCCTGTTGCAAACCGATCTTAGAGACGGTCGCCAGCAAACCAACCGCCATGTCCACTGCAGTGGCGGAATGTCGCTACCCCGGACACTTGCAGCTTATGGATCGACCCGAGCTCGTCGCCGCCCATCTCGCGCGCAACCTCGTTGGGCTCCGGCATGTGCGCAATCTCACGCAGGGCGCACTGGCGAAAGCTGCCGGCGTGCCGCGCTCGACGATCTCCAATCTCGAATCGAGCAGCGGCAATCCGTCGCTGACTGTGCTCGTCAAGGTCGCCAGCGCGCTCGGCGTGCCGCTCGATGAGCTGTTGGCTTCGCCGCGCGCGAAGGTGCGCAAATGGACGCGCGATGAGCTCGCGAGCCAGAGCGCTGGCCGCGGCGTCACGCTGCGAACGCTGATCCCGGAGCGCGTACCCGACGAAGTTCTCAACGTGATGGAGTTCGCGCCGGGCGCGTCGATGCGCGGCTCGCCGCACTTGCCCGGCACGCGCGAGTTCTTCACCTGCCTGGCCGGCGCAGTGACGATCTTCGTTGCGGGCGAGCGCTTCGATCTCGCGGTCGGCGACGTGCTGGCATTCCCCGGCAACGTCCCGCATTCGTACAAGAATCCCGACGGCAGTCGCGCCGCTCACGGCGTGTCCGCAGTCATCCTCGCCAAAACCGGAATCTGAACAGGAGCATCGTCATGATCGGCTACGTCACGCTTGGCACCAACGACATCAAGCGCTCCGCTGCGTTCTACGACAAGCTGCTCGGCGAGATCGGCGCGAAGCGGATCATGGACTTCGAGACCTTCATCGTCTGGGGCAACAGCCCGACGCAGGCAGGCCTGTCGGTAACCAAGCCGTTCGACGGCAACCCGGCGACCGTCGGCAACGGCGTGATGGTCGCGCTCGTGGTGAAGGAGCCGGCGCAGGTCGATAAGGTCTACAAGAAGGCGATCGAGCTCGGCGCGAAGGATGAGGGCCCGGCCGGCCCGCGCGGCACTGGCTTCTACGCCGGCTACTTCCGCGATCCCGACGGCAACAAGCTCAACGTGTTCTGCATGACTTAAACCTTCAGCACCAGCTTGCCGAAGTTCTCACCCTTGAACAGCTTCAGCAGCGTCTCCGGAAACGTCTCGAGGCCCGCAACGATATCCTCGCGGGTCTTGAGCTTGCCCGCTGCCAGCCAGCCCGCCATCTCGCGCATCGCTTCCGGGTAGCGATTCGCATAGTCGAACACGAGCATGCCGGTCATGCTCGCGCGATTCACCAGCAGCGACATGTAGTTCGCCGGTCCGCGCACGCCGGTCGTACTGTTGTATTGAGAAATCGCGCCGCAGATCACGATGCGCGCGTGGCGCGCGAGCTGCGTGAGCACTGTGTCGAGAATCTCGCCGCCGACGTTATCGAAATACACATCGACGCCCTGCGGGCAATGCTGGCGCAGCGTGCGCTTCACGTCGTCCGATTTGTAGTCGATCGCGGCGTCGAAGCCGAGCTCGCGCACGAGGTAGTCGCACTTCTCGCGGCCGCCGGCGATGCCGACGGCGCGACAGCCTTTGATCTTCGCGATCTGCCCGACCACCATGCCGACCGCGCCTGCCGCGCCTGAGACGACGACAGTCTGACCCGGCTGCGGCTTACCGACCTCGAGCAGGCCGAAGTAGGCCGTCATCCCCGGCATGCCGAGCGTGCCGAGATACACCGGAAGAGGCGCGATGCGCGCATCGACTTTGGTCAGCCCCTTGCCGTCGACCGTCGCGTATTCCTGGATGCCAACGGTGCCGTACACGTGATCGCCTTTCTGAAACCCCGGATGCCGGGATTCGAGCACCTCACCGACGCCGCCCGCGCGCATCACCTCGTCGATCTGCACCGGCGGGATGTACGACTTCACGTCGTTCATCCAACCGCGCATCGCCGGATCGAGCGAGAGGTAAGCGATCTTGACGAGCACTTCGCCGTCGTTCGGCGCGCGCACCGGCTCTTCGGTGTAGTTCCAATCGGTGCGCTTCGGCAGGCCGACGGGCCGGGCTGCAAGGCGGAATTGATGATTCAGTGTCGTCACGGCGGCATTCCCCTGTCTGTTCGCTGCCGCCAGAGCATACGGCGCTACAGATACGACAGCCACCAGTCGTCGCGACGACGCTTCACTGCAGCGAACCAGCGGCACGCGGGATAGAGCGTCGCGATGACGAGCAGCCACGCAAGATAGACGACCGGCAAGCCGAAGCCCCACTGCTGCGGCACTTGCATGAAGTCACCGCTGAGCAGCGCCGTGCCGAAACCCGTCGCGAGTCCGACGATGCCAGCAGCAAGATGAGCGAGGGCGACGTGCAGCACGTAGAAGAACAGCGGCACGCGTCCGAACGTTCGCAGCACTTCAGCGAACTTGCCGCGCACCGATTCCAGGGCAGCCAACGACAGCAACGCTGCGCCCAGAGTGAGCAGGACGTATTGAAGCGACGGCGGATACTTGTGCACGTCGACGAACGACAACAGCGTGCGAACCGTCGTGCTCTGCAACGTCCAGTCAATCGGATCGCCATACACATTCGTCGCTCTCAGCAACACGAACAGCGTGAGCGAGCCGGCGCCGAGATACACGAACCATTGCCTGCGGCGTTCACGCTCCAGATCGAACAGCGAGCCGATGCAGTAACCAAGGCTCATGACAGCGATCCAGGGAATCAGCGGATATGCGACGAAGCCATACGGAATCGGTTCCTGGACATGCAGCAACGACCACAGCGGCGCCCACGCGCCGAAACTCTGTGGCTCGATGCCATCGAGCAGGTTGTGTCCGCCGATGATCAGGAGGCTGAAGGCAGCGATCTGCGGCATGGGCAGGTGAACCAGCGCGGCGAGCACGAGCATCGAAACGCCGATCGCCCAGATCACCTGCAGGAACAAGCCGTGGTCGTAGCGCACGTTGAAGGTCCAGACCAGGCTCATCAGCGTGACCTCCAGCACCACGAGCCAGAGGCCACGCGTCCATAGGAATCGGCTCAGCTCGGCGCGCGTGCAGCTGCGGCCGGTGAGGTAGGCGCTGACACCAGCGAGCAGCACGAACGTCGGCGCGCAGAAGTGCGTGATCCAGCGCGTCAGGAACAATGCGGCGGTGGTCTGCGAGAGGTCGAGCGGATCGAAACGCACGTCGGTGAAAAAATCACGCACGTGATCCAGCGCCATCAGGACCATCACGAGCCCGCGCAGGATATCGATCGAAGCAACGCGCGCGAACCCATGCGCGGTGACGGATGCGTGCGCGACGGGAGCGGCAACGGCGTTAGCGAGCCTGGCGGACATGCAGAGCTTTCCTCGCTGGAAAGCCCTGACGGTAGGCGAGCAATGCGCAGTGGCTAACTAACCGAGGTCAGGATGCAGATCGGGCTTTAGCCCTGATCGTCCTCGTCCTCATCGTCGGTCCGGCTGTCGTTCTGCTCGTCGTCCTCGTCGCCGCAGTCCGGGCCGAGCCAGCGGCCTTTCAATTGCGATTTGACCTTCATCGCGTCCTTGCCCTCGCCGAGCTGCAGGTCGAGCGTTCCGGTCATCGCTTCCGGCGTCTGCGTCGTGACGCGCAACACGCCGTTGCCCTTGTATTCGCCGTTGCACGCCAGGTGGACCTCTTGCGTGGTGCGTGTCGTGCGCACCACGGTCTGCTTGCAATCCTTGGTATCGCCGACATCGAACGGCTGCTCCGCCTTCTGCTTCGTGATGCACTCGCGGTCGGTGTCGGTCTGCGGACCTTTCTCGGCTTCTTTCTTGAAAGCCGTTTCCATCGCGGCGCGCTGCTCGGGCGTGACCTTCTCCTGCCACTCTTTCGGCATCGGCGGGATGCCGCTGATCTGATGCGTGGAGGTGATTTCCCACAGGCCCGGCTTGACGTCGAGCTTGTCAGCGGCGTGCGCAAGCGGCGCTATGCAACAGCAAGCTAGCAGGACGATCGGCGTGCGCAGACGAGTGTTCATTGAATTCTCCCGGCTGTTTCTTCGTGGCGACAAGCTGAACGGATTGTGGCGGAAAGCCTGACGGAACGCTGTCCGGCGCCACCGCGTTCCTTTCCGCGAGTACCGATTTCACCTCTCTCTCGAGGCCCTTTCGTGGCGACCCTGTCTACCTACCGCCGCAAGCGCGATTTCACCAAGACCGCGGAGCCGAGCGGCACGCTGCCGGTGAAACGGTCCAAACAGCTGCGTTTCGTGATTCAGAAGCACGCGGCGCGGCGGCTGCACTACGACCTGCGCTTGGAGCTCGATGGCGTGTTCAAGTCATGGGCGGTCACGCGCGGCCCGTCCCTCACGCCGCAGGACAAGCGACTTGCAGTCGAAGTCGAGGACCATCCCCTCGACTACGGCGACTTCGAAGGCACGATTCCGCAAGGCCAATACGGCGGCGGAACGGTGCAGCTCTGGGACCGCGGCTTCTGGCTGCCGGCGGGCGACCTCTCGGCCGAAGAGCAGTTGCGCAAGGGCGAGCTGAAATTCCTGCTTGCCGGCGAGCGCTTGCAAGGCAGCTGGGTGCTCGTGCGCATGAAGCGCGATCGCGCCGGCGGCAAGCGCACGAACTGGCTGCTGATCAAGCATCGCGACGAATACGCGCGCGAGGCAGCGGCGACGCAGAAAATGCTCAGCGAAGATGCATCGATTGCCTCCGGCCGCGCGATGAGCGACATCGCCGCTGGCAAAGGCCGCGCGCCGAAACCGTTCATGCTCGCTTCGCGCAAGCTCGCGCGTGCCGATGCGACGTGGCAGTCGAAGCAATCCGAGCCTGTGGCGGAGGTCGCGAAACCCGCGCCGAAATCCAGGAAGTCGTCCGCCAGGATTCCGGGCTTCATCGAGCCCGAGCTGTGCAAGCTGGTCGAGCGACCGCCAAGCGGCGACGACTGGGCGCACGAAGCGAAGCTCGATGGTTATCGCATCCAGCTACGGGTCGCGGACAACGAAGCGACATTGAAGACGCGCAAGGGTCTCGACTGGACCGACAAGTTCCGGCCGATCGCGGACCTCGCGGCGAAATTTCCCAACTGCATCATCGACGGCGAGGTCGCGGCGCTCGACGCAAACGGTGCGCCGGACTTCGCGGCGCTGCAGGCCGCGCTGTCGGAAGGCGACGTGGACGACCTCGTACTGTTCGCGTTCGACCTGCTGTATCTGGTCGACACCGACTTGCGCAAACAGCCGTTGCGCGAACGCAAAGAATTGCTGAAGAAGCTGCTGGAATCGCAGCGGCTGCGCGCGACCAGTCTGATCCGCTACGTCGATCATTTCGAAGGGCCCGCGAACGCGGTGCTGGAATCGGCGTGCCGCATGAACCTCGAAGGCATCATCTCGAAGCGCGTCGATGCGCCGTATCGCTCGGGACGCGTCGGCGACTGGACGAAAGCAAAGTGCCGCTTGGGCCATGAAGTCGTCATCGGCGGTTGGACGCGCGAGGCCGGGCAACTGCGCTCGCTGCTCGTCGGCGTGCATCGCGACTCGCATCTCGTGCCTGTCGGGCGCGTCGGCACTGGCTTCAGCCGCGACAAGGTGCAGATGTTGATGAAGCGCCTCAAGCCGCTCGCAAGCGACAAGAGTCCGTTTACCGGTCCGGACGCACCGCGCGGCGGTCGCGACGTGCAATGGGTCAAGCCGCAGCTGGTCGCCGAGATCGAATTCGCGGGCTGGACAGGCTCGGGTAATGTGCGCCAGGCTGCTTTCAAGGGCTTGCGCGAAGACAAACCGGCGCGTGAGGTCGTCGCCGAGCGACCCGCCGATGCGGAGGAAACAGCAGTGAAAAAGCCTGCGCCGAAGAGTGTAAGCAAGACACGCAGCGCGCCGGGTAGTGCGGCTGCGAGCGACGAACCCAACGTCGTGATGGGCATACCGATCTCCAAGCCCGACAAGCCGCTGTGGCCGGACGCCGCCGACGGCAAGCCCGTCACCAAGCTCGATCTCGCCCGCTACTTCGAGAGCATCGGCGAGTGGCTGATGCGGCACATCGAGGGACGCCCCTGCTCGATCATTCGCGCGCCGGACGGCATCGACGGGCAGCGCTTTTTCCAGCGTCACGCCATGAAAGGAACTTCGAACCTGCTGACGCTGACGCGGGTCGCCGGCGACCACGAGCCGTATCTGCAGATCGATCGCATCGAAGGTCTGGCGGCTCTGGCGCAGAGCGCCGCGGCCGAGCTGCATCCGTGGAACTGCGAGCCGTTCCAGCCCGAAGTCCCGGGACGCCTGGTCTTCGATCTCGATCCCAGCCCGGAGCTCTCGTTCGACGCCGTGATCGCCGCCGCGCGCGAGCTCAAAGAACGGCTCGAAGCGCTCGGCTTGGCGACGTTCTGCAAGACGACGGGCGGCAAGGGACTGCACGTCGTCACGCCGCTGGCGCCGGCGAAGCGCAGCAAAGTGCGCTGGCCCGAGGCAAAAGCGTTCGCGCAGGCCGTTTGCGCGCAAATGGTCGAAGACAGTCCCGAACGCTATGTGCTCAACATGGCGAAGAAGCAGCGTACGGGAAAAATCTTCCTCGACTACCTGCGCAACGATCGGCTGTCGACCGCAGTCGCGCCGCTGTCGCCACGGTTGCGTGAAGGCGCACCGGTCTCGATGCCGCTGCGTTGGCCGCAGGTAAAGGCCGGTCTGGATCCGACGCGCTATACGATGCGCACGGCGCCACCGCTGATAGCGAAGAGCAAGGCGTGGGAGGACTACTGCGACGCCGTGCGCCCGCTGGAACCGGCGATCCGCAAGCTCGTCGGCCCGCAGTCCAAGCGGTCGCGGAGCTCAACGGAGAGCCATGCCCGCGCATAGCAGCCACTGAACCAAAACGGCGCGCTCAAAGTCCGATACGATCACGGCTCAGCGGATCGTCTCGAGAATAAATGCGCCTTCGAACAACTGCTATCGCGCTGCTTTGCTATGCGCTGTCGTCTGTCGCTGTCGCTGACATCGACAAAGGCGTGAACGCCATCCGCCAGCGCGGCTGCGAAGGCAAGGCGGGCGGGCGCGAGGCGCTCCGCCGTTCGCGAGGCCTCGATGAGGTCGCCCGCGAATGGTCGAAGGGCGGCCGCCTGCACGAGGCAATCGCCAAGACCGATTACCGCGTCGCGAATTCGTCTTCGATGCAAATCGAAGGAGCCAAGAGCGAGCGCGCACTGCTGCAGATTGTCGCCAGCAACTATTGCGAGACAGTGCTGGATCCCGAGTTCACGGAGATCGGCGTGTACGAGCATGGCAATACGACGTGGATCGTCGTGGCTGTGCCGCTCACGTTGCCAAAGCCGGCTGACATGCCGCGAGTTGCTGCGCGCGTGCTCGAGCTCGTTAACGAGGCGCGTGCAAAACCACGCAACTGCGGATCGCGCTCATTTCCGAACGTCCCGCCGCTCAAACTCTCGCCGATTCTGTCGCGCGCGGCGCTCGCGCATGCGCAAGACATGAGCGCGCACCAGCGCTTCGAGCATCGCGGCTCCGATGGCAGCATGCCGGCGGGTCGCGCGCTGCGCGCGGGATACAACTGGCTGGCGGTTGGAGAGAACATCGCCGAGGGCGCGGCCAACGCCGAAGTGGTGGTGCAGGGCTGGCTCCAGAGTCCAGGCCATTGCGTCAACATCATGAGTCCGCAGTACCGGGAGATGGGTCTCGCCTACTTCACTGACTTCGCCCACAAGGGCGATATCTATTGGGCGCAGACGTTCGGGACTGAGAAGAAGAAGTAGAAGGGGGCAGCCCTGCCCCCTCCCACTCCCACTCCCGGAGATTACTTCTGGGTATCGTCCTGCTTCGAGTCGAAGCTCGCAGCAGCGCTACCGTCGGCGGCGGCATCCGCAGCGACACCGCGGCGAGAGGCCGACGCGTTGCCCGAGGCAGCGCCATTTCCGTCGGCGGCGACGCTGTCGAACTTCGGCAGGTCCAGGCCTTGCGGGTTCTGCTGCGGCTCGACGGGCGAGTCGATCACAGCACTGTGGCTGGCTCCACCTTCCGTCGCAGTCGAGAGGCTCGTCGCGTTCAGCTGCGAAGCCGTGGTGCCCGCGACACTCGTCGTATTGCGCATTTGCTCGTCTTTGGCAGCGTGGGCAGCACTCGCCGCCGAGGTCGCAACGTTCGCGCCCGTGTCGTGAGCAGTCGCGACCGTCGACTCGGTCCGATTGCGCACGTTCGTGCCCGCGTCGCGCGCACGGCGAGTGGTCTGGTCGACCACGCCGCGGGTGCGGTCGGCCGCACCGTGTGTGCGCTGGATCATCGAGCCCGTGTCGAGCTGGCCGCCGAAGGAGCCGGCTGCATTGCCGCCGCCGAACACGCTCGAGTTGCCCAGCCCGCCACCGGCTGCGCCGTTCACTGCGCCGCCGACTGCACCGCCGAGCACCTGAGCGTGCGCGGCCGAGCAAGACAGGACAGCAACGATCGCAGCAGCGCTGAAAGTTTTACGCATCGTCATGGTCATTCCTCCAGTCATGACCGCAGCCAATCTGCGGCCTTTGAGAGGAATACGAGCGGGCGGAGCGATTTCTTCCCTTGGCTGTGCAAGGTGCGATTTGACCTAATGCAGGTCAGCGCGCGGTGACCTTCGCCAGCTCCGGCGAGGGCCGCAGCGAGTCGCCGACGAGTCCGTTGCCGTAGACCTTGTCGGGACCGCGCGTGCCGAGGTCGATCGCTTGAGATGTCAACGCAGCCACTGCTGCGTCGGCACGCGCGCGGTCGACCTCCGTGAGCTCGCGCGCGAACAGACCTGCGGCGATCGGCGCCGCGAACGACGTGCCGCGTACCAGCGAGAACTCGGCCGCGAGGCCAGCCGCGGCCATATCGGCACCTGGAGCGGCAAAGTCGACGTGGCTGCCGCGACACGCTTCGATCAGCACGCGGCGATGCGCGTCGACGCCGGTGACAGCAATGACGGCGGGATACGCGGCCGGGTACAACGGCTGCGCGCCCGGACCATCGTTGCCAACGGCAGCGACGACGATGTGGCCGCGTACAGTTACGAGACGCACCAATTGTTCGAGCAGTCCATTCGCAGGACCGACAAGGCTGATGTTGATGACAGGCACACGCTCGCGCGACATCCACGCGAAGGCATCCGCGACCGCGTCGACAGCACCGCCGGTCGCCAAGCCGCAGTACACGTCTGCCGAATACAGCTCCGCGCCAACCGCGACGCCGCTGAAATGATCAGCATGTCCGACCAGGAGCGACGCAACTGCGGTCCCATGCGCGCTCGGCACGTTGCCACCCGCGCAGCCGTGCTCGTGAATCGACACGTCGCGAAAGACCGGATGATTGCGCTGCACGCCGCCATCGATCAGCCCGACTCGGACGCCGCGCACCGGCGAACCGGGCGGGACTGAGTTCGCGGCGGGAGGTTCGGCCGCGCCATCGGCGACGACTCCGCTGTCCAGGTAGACGTGATTGAAGTCGTAGACGCCGCCGGGATCCAGTTGCCGCAGCCGCTGCAATGCCCGGCGCGTCGACATTCCCCTGGGCGCCTGCAAGACGACGATGGTCGCATCGAGCCCTTCCAGCGTCCGCGTCCGCCCGACGTTGAATCCCTCGGCTCGCGCACTTTCGAGCGCAGCGGGCGACGGCGACAGAGCAACCACCTCGCTGCGCACGATGGGCGCGCCCCGCGGGTCCGCTTCCAGCCCGGTGCGATTGTTACGCAGCAGCTCGCGAATCCGCAGGCGCCGCACCTCGCGCAACTGCTGCGGGTCGGCCGCCCGCAGCGTTCCGCTCACCGTGTCGTTGACGGTGCGGTTGAGCTCGTCTGTCGGCAGGCCCGGCAGGTTCGGGACTTGCACGGGCGGCAGGATCTGGCCGAAGGCCGATCCGCTGACCCCGAGCAACAGGCACAGTGATAGGAATGGCGCGCGTCGCATGGCCGATCCACTCATCCTCCGTAGACTATACGATACGCGCCGGTGCAATCTTCCAAGCCCAACGAAAACGTCCGGAAGAAAACCGGGGTCTCAGCCGTATATATGAGTCAAGTGGAGCAGGTGCGCCGTCAGATCGTCGAGCTGCTGCCGCGACTGCGCCGTTTTGCGCGCACCGTCGCCCGCAACGTGCATGACGCCGACGATCTGGTGCAGCTCGCAGTCGAGCGGGCCCTGCTCAGGTACGACCAGTGGCGACCGGAGCTGAAGTTCGAAGGCTGGATGTTCGGCATCATGCGTAACGCCTGGATAGACGAAGTTCGCTCGCGCTCGCGCCGCGACCGCATTTTCGCGCCGGAGGAAGCGGGCGTGACGGTGGGTCACGACAGCAGCGAGAGCCAGGTGCGCCTGCTCGCCGTGCAGCGCGCCGTCGCCGAACTACCCGAAGAACAGCGACTCGCCGTCGCGCTCGTGCTCGTCGAAGGTCTCTCCTACAAGGAGGCCGCGGACGTGCTCGAGGTGCCGATCGGCACGCTGACGAGCCGACTCGCCCGCGGCCGCGAAGCGCTGCAGGCCATGCTGAGCGATCGTCCTGGAGAGCGATCATGAAGTTCCCACCGGAAACGTTGATGGCCTACGCCGACGGCGAGCTGGACGCGCAGACGCGGCGCGAGATCGAGGCGGAAATGGCCGTCGATCCCCAGGTCGCTCAGGAAATCGAGCGGCATCGCGCGCTGCGCGCAGAAGTGGGCGGCGCGTTCGCCGGAGTGCTCGAAGAAGCGGTGCCGGACCGTCTGCTGCGCGCGGCCAGGAAAACCGCACCGAAAACGGATCAGCCAGCCCGGCGCCAATGGTCGTGGCCCGAGTGGACGTCGATCGCGGCGAGCCTGCTGATCGGGGTCCTGGCAGGCCGCACGCTGCTCGACCGTCCGCACAGTGTGAGCGGAATCATCGCGAGCGGAGTCGATGGGCGCATCATCGCCAGCGGGCCGCTGGCGCAGGCGCTTTCGGAACAGCTCAGCTCGGAAGACAACAAGGATATCGACATCGGCCTCAGCTTCCGTGCCAAGAACGGCGAGTACTGCCGGACCTTCGGCGCCAACTCCTCGAACCTGGTCGTCGGCTTCGCGTGCCGCGACGCCGAGGTGTGGCGCATCGACATGCTTGCCACGCCGCCTCGTACTGAATCCCGCGGCGACTATAGAATGGCGAGCACACAGTTGCCGGCGCCCATCGTCCAGGCCATTGCGGCCCGGATGCGGGGCGAGGCACTCGATGCCGACGAAGAAGCCGTTGCACGTCGGCGTCGCTGGCGGGACTAAATGGAAGAAGAAGAACCTCCAAGCGAGACAAGCGAGCCGCGCGGCCGTTTCCGCAAGCGCTGGGTCGCCTGGGCACTGCTCGGGCTGTGGGCCGGTATCGGCGCCTGGAATGTCACGAAGCCAATGGCCGCCGGCACCAATGTCCGCACGGCACCCAGCGTCGTGCCGGCTGCGGACGTTCAGTTCGTCTACGACCTGACGCACTCGCCGCCGCAGGGTGAGATGGTGCATGAGCAGCGGATCTTCGACGAAGTGTTCCGCATCATCGACGAGGCCCGCTCGTTCATCGTCGCGGACTTCTTTCTGCTCAATGAGCATATGGGCGCGGCCGGTGCTGCCCATCGAGCGCTCAGCCGCGAGCTGGTGGATCGCCTGATCGCGCGCAAGCAAGCCGTGCCGAGCTTGTCGGTTCTGCTGATCACCGATCCGATCAACGATGTGTACGGCGGCGCACCGTCGCCTGCGCTGGCCGAGCTGCGCAAGGCCGGCATCGAAGTGGTGGTCACCAATCTCGAGCCGTTGCGCGACTCCAATCCGCTGTACTCGTCGCTATGGCGTGCGCTGCTGCAGTGGTGGGGCAACTCGTCATCCGGCGGCAGCATGAGCAATCCCTTCACCGGCGATGACTCAAAGATCACGCTGCGCAGCTGGCTTGCGCTGCTGAACTTCAAGGCCAACCATCGCAAGCTGATCGTCGCGGATCGCGAGGACGGCACGCTCGCGGCGCTGGTCACGTCAGCGAATCCGCATGATGCGAGCAGTGCACACTCGAACGTCGCGCTGCGATTCACCGGCGCGCTTGCCGGCGACATCGTCGCGAGCGAGATGGCGGTCGCGCGGTTCTCGGGCTGGCGCGGACATATTTATGTAGCGGAGGCCGAGGGCGCGCCCGCAACGGATGAGCAAGGCGTCACGCTGGCCTTCATCACTGAAGAAGCGATCCGCCGACATTTGATCGAAGCCATCGGCACGACGCGCAATGGCGACAGCGTGAGCATCGCTACCTTCTATATGTCGGATCGCAAAGTGATGGATGCGCTGCTGGATGCAGCAGACCGCAGCGTGCGCGTGCGCATCATCCTCGATCCGAATCGCGACGCCTTCGGTCGCCAGAAGGACGGCGTGCCGAACCGGCCGGTGGCGAACGAGCTCGTCATGCAGAGCGGCGAAAAGATCCAGGTGCGCTGGTATCGCACGCACGGCGAGCAGTTCCACACGAAGATCGCGCTGATTCAGCACGGCAAGCACTTCATCGCGTCGCTCGGCTCGGCCAACCTCACCCGCCGCAACCTAGGCAACTACAACCTGGAAGCGAACATCGCGCTGGAAACTGCGGCCGACTCGCCGCTGGCGATCGAGATGCTGGGATACTTCGACCGGATGTGGAACAACGATGGGCCGCCGGGAACGGAGTACACGGCAGTATTCGGGGCGTATAGAGATGAGGATAGTGGGAAGTACTGGAGGTACAGGTTGATGGAGGCGACCGGTCTCAGCACCTGGTAAGAGACTTGTAGATCGGGCTTTAGCCCGACTCTTACAGGTTGGTACCTTCCCGCTTCGATTGCGCGTCCGCTGAGATCGCGGTCGAGGTTTTCTGCGCAAGCTCCAACACGACTTTCTGGGCGGCGGTTTCGAATGCGGCGGCGACTTCGGACAGGCGATTGTCCGACGCCTTGCTCTGCGCTGTCGCTGCGAACGTCTCGACCAGCTGTCGGTCCTTGACGCGGATCAAACGGCCGACGATCGTCACGTGCGCTGTCGGCGCGTCGTTGTCGCTCACGTATTCGGCCTGGAAATCCCGCACGCTGACGTCGAGCACGTAGTCGCTCGACACACGCGATTGCTCCGTGGTCACGCTGCGAAACAGCTGCTGGTCCTCGAACGATTCAACCATCAGCGTCTGCACGATTTCAGTCGCGCGTCCGCCCCACTGCGCACCCCGGTAGTAGTCGAGTTGCCGGCCTTTCAGTACCGCGATGCGCTCCGTATCCAAGCCCGGTGCGAGGTCCGGCCGCCCGATCGACAGATCCGCATCGGAGCGCGTCACGCCGCTCGACCCCGCTGGCGCCGAGGCGAGCACGTAGCTGGTGCTCGGCGGCAGCTCGGTTTTGAGCAACGATCCGCAACCGCCGCAGGCGAGCATCGCAACGGCGAGCACTGCCCTTCTCATTTCTGTATCTCCACTCCGCTCTCTGGCGGTTCATAGAGAATCTGTGACGGGTTCTCGCGCAGGCTCCGCGACAGGTCGCGGAATTCGCGCGCCGCGGCACGCGTCTCGCGCACCAGGCGTTCCAGCTCGAACAAGCCTTGATTGCTGAAATGCCCGAGCTGCGCCTCGCTGTTCTGCGTGAAGCGATCCATGCGAGCCGATGCTTGCGCCAGGTTGTTCGCTGTCTCCGTCAGACGCGCGAGCGCATTCTTCACCTCCGGACGCGCGTCCTCCGAGATGGCGCGCAGCGACTGCGCCGCACCGTCGATCTCCTTCACTGTGCCGCGCAGCTCATCGACCAGCTTCGTGATGTTCTGCGCGGTCTGCGGCAAGCCGGTGGTTGCAGCGCGCAAGCTCTTCACTGTCTCGGCCAGCCCGTTCAAATTCTCGTCCGAGAACACACGGCTGACGCGCGTGAGGAGATCGTTGGCGCGGCCCATGAGTTCCGGCAGGGTCGACAGGAACACATCGAAGTCCGACGCGATCGACGGAATGACCGGATAGCGCTCGCCGGGTGCCAGCGGCACCGACTTGTCGATGTTCGGTACTTCCTTCAAGTTGATGAACAGCAGTCCGGTGACGCCTTGCAGACCGAGGCTGGCGCGCGTCGCCGCGCTGATCGGCGCCTCGCGATCGATTTCGGCGATTGCGACGATGCGGCTGGCATCGCGCTTGTCGATGGACAAGCGCCGCACACGGCCGACGTCGACACCGAGGTAGCGCACCGGGCTGCCGCGATCCAGGCCGCTGACGCTGCCGGTGAAGTAGATCTCGTACAAGTCGTAGTCCTGCTTGTCGTTCGCGTCCGTGTACCAGAGCACGAAGCCGACGGCCATCGCCGTCACCAGCAGGATGAAGGCGCCGACCGCAACGTAGTTGGCTTCGCGTTCCATTCGCTACTTGCCTTTGCCCGGGCGCGCGCCCGCGACGGCCGCCCGGGCGCGCGGGCCGTGGAAATACTCCTGAATCCAGGGATGCGGGTTCTTCATGATGCCGTCGAGCGTATCGACCACGATTTTGCTGTCAATGATCACAGCCACCCGGTTGCAGGTGGCGAGCAGTGTATCCAGATCGTGCGTAATCATCACGATCGTCAGCTGCAATTCCCGGTGCAGGTAGGAGACGAGCTCGTCGAAGCTGGCGGCCGAGATCGGATCGAGGCCGGCTGTCGGCTCGTCGAGAAACAGCAGCGTCGGGTCGAGGGCGAGCGCGCGAGCGAGCGCGGCACGTTTGATCATGCCGCCTGACAGCTGCGAGGGCAGTTTCGCGGCAGCATCGGGCGACAACCCGACCATGCGCAGCCGCAGCTCGGTCAACGCGGCGAGCGTTGCCGGCGAGGCGTCGAAGTATTCCCGGATGGGCAACTGGATGTTCTGCGCGACCGTCAACGAGCTGAACAGCGCACCGTGCTGAAACGTGACGCCGTAGCGGCGCTTGACCTCGAGCAGCTCTTCGTCGCTGGCGCCGCAGACATTCCGACCCTCGACCAGCACTTCACCGGACACCGGCCGGTGCAAGCCGAGCATCGTCCTCAGCAACACCGACTTGCCGGTCCCCGAGCCGCCGACGATGCCCAGCACTTCGCCCGGCAGCACGTCGAGACTGACGCCATCGTGCACGGTCTGCGCACCGAAGCGGTTGACCACGTTGCGCACGGAGATGATCGGGGCCGGCTGATTCATCAAAAATCCAGCTCGACGAACACGATCGCGAATATCGCGTCCGCGAAGATCACCAGGAAGATCGATTCCACCACTGCAACCGTCGTCAGCCGGCCCAGCTCGCGCGAGGAGTCCCGCACCTGCATGCCGCGATACGTGCCCACCATCGCGATCAGCGCCGCAAACACCGGCGCCTTGATGAGGCCCGCCCAGAAAGTCGTCGGCGCGAGTGCGTCCTGCAGTCGCGGGATGAACTGCGTCAGCGAGATGTCGAGCAGCAGCGAGGACAGCAGCGCACCGCCGGCCAGGCCCATCGCGTCGGCGACGACGGTCAGCAGCGGCAGCGCAATCAACAAGCCGATGAGCCGCGGCAGCACCAGCACTTCCCACGGGTCGACACCCATCGAATGCAGCGCATCGATCTCATCGTTGAGACGCATCACGCCGATCTCGGCGGCGAACGCGCTGCCCGAGCGGCCGGCCACGATGATTGCCGTCAACAGCACGCCCATCTCGCGCAGCACCGCGATGGCCACGAGATCGACCGTGAAGATCTCCGCGCCGAACTGGCGCAATTGCTGCGCGCTGAGATAGGCGATGATCACGCTGATCAGGAAGGCGATCAGCGAAACGATCGGAATCGCCTGAATACCTGTTTCATATATATGGCGCGTGATGGATGCGAGCCGCAGGTGGCGCGGTCGCAGCGAGCGCAGTCCCGTCACGGCGACGCGGCCGAGATAGCCGACCCCGTCAATGGCATGGTGCCACTGCTGCACAGAAACGCGGCCGAGCCAGCCAAGCGGGTTGCGCCAACCGGAGCGCCGCTCGACCGCCGCGGTCTCCTCCAGCTGCTGCGCGCTGATCTCTTCTAGGAATGCGAACTGCGAGGGCGGCTCGCCCGTGAACTCGACCTGGCCGCCCGCGCCCTGCAGGCTCTGCAGGTGCTCGCGCAGGAGCCACGCTCCGGAGAGATCGAGCTCCTCGAGCGACCGAGCGTCCACGATGATCCGCTGCGCTCCGGCCTGCGACAACTGAGCCAGCGCGGCCTCGATGGCAGCGATGTTCTCGATGCGCCACGCGCCGTTGAGGCGTACCGTCAGGGCGTCCCCGGTCCGTGCCTGTTCGAGCAGCTCGCGAGCCATCGCGCGGAGATTAGCATTCCATCTTGCGCAGCGGCGCATCGCGCACGTACTTTGTCGTCATGGCCGACCACCCGGATCTTTCCATCCTGCCGCAGCTGCTGATGCTGCTCGCTTCGTCGGTCCTGGTCGTGCTGCTGTTCCGCCGCCTGCGACTGCCGCCGATCCTCGGCTACCTGGCAGTCGGCATGCTGCTCGGTCCGTACGCGCTCAACTACACGTCCGGCCGCGCGGCGCCGATCCTCGCCGACCTCGGCGTCGTGTTCCTCGTCTTCACGCTCGGGCTGGAATTCTCGCTGCCGCGCATGATCGCCATGCGCCGCGAGGCGTTCCTGATCGGCGGCTTGCAGGTCGTGCTGACCACGGCCGCGTTCGCCGCGATTCTCTGGGCGCTGAAGGTGCCGCCGTTGACCGCCGTCATGGTCGGCGGTGCGCTGGCCATGTCCTCGACCGCAATCGTGATCCGCCAGCTCGGCGAACAGGCCGAGCTCAATCGCACGCACAGCCGGATCGCAATCGGCATCCTGTTGTTCCAGGACCTGGCGTTCGTGCCGCTGCTGGCGCTGGAAAGCGCACTCGCTGACGCCACGCCCGACCGCGGCATGTGGGAAGTCGGCGAGTCGATTCTGCAGGCGGCGATCGCACTCGCGCTGGTGCTCACGTTCCTGCGCTGGCTCGTCCGCCCGCTGTTCCATGAGATCGGCCGTGCGCGCAGCACCGAGCTGTTCACGCTGGCAACACTGATGGTGGCGGTCGGCGCGGCGTGGGCAACGCACGCTGTGGGCCTGTCGCTGGCCCTCGGCGGATTTCTCGCGGGCATGCTGCTCGCGGAAACGGAATACAGGCACCAGCTGGAGACCGTCATCCGTCCGTTCCGCGACGTGCTGATCGGCCTGTTCTTCATCACGATCGGCACGCTGCTCGATCTGCAGCTGCTATTCGGCCAATTGTGGCTGGTGCTGCTGCTGGTGGTCGGCATGCAGCTCACCAAGATGATCATCGTGACCATCGTCGCGCGGCTCGAAACCGACAACTCGCGCAAGGCGTTGCGCGTCGGCATCGTCATGGCCCAGGGCGGCGAGTTCGGCTTCGCGTTGCTCACCCTGGTGTTGGGCGACAGGCTCGCCGATTCGGCGCTCATTCAACCGCTGCTCGCCGCGACGGTCGTGAGCATGGTCTTGAGCCCGCTCCTGATCCGGCACAACGGCCGCTTGGCGGAGCTGATCTTCCCGCGCTCGACGCTGGCGCCGATCCCGAACCAGGACAACGTGAGCGGGCAGCGCGATCACGTCATCGTCTGCGGCTTCGGCCGCGTCGGCCAGAACCTCGCGCGGGTGCTGGAGCGGCAGGGCTTCACATACGTCGCGCTGGATTCAGATCCGCGCGCGGTCGAGCTGGCGCGGCGCGCGGGCGACGCGGTGATCTACGGCGACGGCACCGCGATCGAAATGCTGGAAGCCATCGGCCTGGAACGTTGCCGCGTGCTGGTGCTGACGTTCGCGGAGATCAATGCTTCGATGAAGATCGTCAAGGCGGTGCGGGAGCTACGGCCGGAGCTGCCGATCCTGGTGCGCACACAGGACGACTCGAAGCTCGAGGATCTGCAGCAGGCCGGCGCCACGGAGATCGTGCCCGAGACACTCGAAGCGAGCCTCATGCTCGTCTCGCACGTACTACTGTTGCTCAACGTGCCCGTGTCGCGCGTCGTAAAAACTGTCGGTGACATCCGTAACAATCGTTACTCGATGCTGCGACGTCTGTTACGTCGCGACGACTCGCGAATGGTCGGCGATGGCGGCGCGGACAACGAGGAGTTGCATACCGTAGTACTGCCGCCGGGCGCGTACAGCGTCGGCAAGTCGCTTGCCGACCTGGAGCTGGATCGCGGCGAAGTGACCATCACCGCAATTCGCCGCGACGGTATTCTCGGTCAGCAGCCTGAAGCTTCGACGGTGCTGCGCGAAGGCGACGTGGTGATTCTCGCCGGCACGCCGGAAGCGCTGGAGCATGGCGAAGCGCGCCTGCTGATGGGCTAAGCAGGGGGAACGCGTGGATCAGTGGTTCGATAACTTCCTGGGCAATTCGCCGTGGCGCTGGCTGGTGGCCGGTGCTGTCGCGTTCGGCATCTTCTTCGTGCTGCTGCTCCTGCGGCGCCTCGCGCACAAGCAGTACAAGCGCCTCGCGGCTACCCCGCAAGACGAGTTCCTGGAATTGCCGCTGCACGTCGTGAGTCACACGTCGGCCCTGTTCCTGCTGATTGCGTCGCTGTTCCTCGGCCTGCAGACACTGGAGCTGCCGCCCAAACTCGCGCGAGTCGTGCTCACGCTCATCACCATCGCGAGCTTCTGGCAGATCGGTCTGTGGGCAACGACTGCTCTCGTCGCCGTACTCGAACGCAAGCAGCGCAAGACGCTGGCGGTGGACCGCGCTGCCGCCGGCTCGCTCACCATCATCGGGTTCATGGTGCGGCTGACGATCTGGGCGCTCGTGCTGCTGCTGACGCTCGACAATCTCGGCATCCAGATCAAGCCGCTGCTCGCCGGCCTCGGCATCGGCGGCATCGCGGTCGCCCTGGCCGCGCAGAACATCCTCGGCGACCTGTTCGCTTCGCTGTCGATCACGCTCGATCGGCCGTTCGTCCTCGGCGACTCGCTGCAGGTCGAAACCTTCTCCGGAACCGTCGAGTACATCGGCATCAAGAGCACGCGCCTGCGCAGTCCCGACGGCGAGCAGATCATCATGCCGAACTCGAAACTGCTCGCCAGCAACATCCGCAATCTCACACGCGCGACCGAGCGCCGGGTCGTGTTCTCGATCAGCGTCGGCCCGGAGACGCCGCTCGCGGAGGTTCGGAAGATTCCCGGGCTGATCCGCTCGCTGATCGAGGCGTATCCTGACGTGCGCTTCGACCGCTCGCACTTCGCGAAGATCTCGGCGGCGTCGTTCGACTTCGAGGCGGTGTACGTGGTCAAGACGACCGACTACGCGCGCCACATGGACATCGTGCAGGAGATCAACCTCAAGCTGGTCGAGGCGTTCGAGAAGCAGGGCATCGCATTCGCGTATCCGGTGCAGCGGCTGTATCTGGAGCAGCAGCAGGCGGTTCAGTCGCAACTCGTCTCGGACAAGTAGTCCTTTGCGGCCAAGAGTTACGGCAGACGCAGCGCCTGCACCAATGCAGCGAGCGCTGCCGGCTGATGCCTGCGGCTGGGGTAATACATGAAGAAGCCGGGAAATGGCGTCGACCAGTCCTCCAGCACGCGGATCAGACGGCGCTTCGCCACGTGCTCGGCGACCTGCTCTTCGTAGGCGAGTCCCAGACCAGCTCCGGCGAGTGCCGCCCGAATAACCAGATTGGTATCGTCGACGATGAGCGGACCGTTCACGCCGACCGTGACCGCCTTGCGTCCTTGCTCGAACTCCCACCGATACGGACCGCCCGGAAGACGCAGGCTGATGCATTGATGATCATGCAGATCCTTTGGTTTGCGGGGAATGCTGCGTGAGGCGAAATAGCCGGGCGATCCCACCACTGCCAATCGCAGCTGCTGCGAGACTCGCACAGCGATCATGTCCTTTTGAATGAACTCACCCAGTTGAATGCCGGCATCGAACTCGCCCGCAACGAGGTCGACCGGGCCGGTGACGGTAACAATGTCGAGAACCATGTCAGGGTAGGCTCGGGCAAACGCGGTGAGCCGTGGCATCAGCACCATCACCGCTGCCGACCGCGACATGACGAGCCGCAGGCGTCCCGCAGGTCGGTGTCGAACGCTGCGGACTTTGTCGAGAGCGCGATCGATCTGCTCCAGTGCCGGCGATAACTCTTTCAAGAGCGCCGCCCCGGCAGCGGTGGGTGCAACGCTCTTGGTTGTTCGAGCAAGCAGTTGCAGTTCGAGTCGCTGCTCGAGTCCGCGGATCGCGTGACTCAGCGCCGACTGAGACACACCCAGCCGCACCGCAGCTCGCGTGAAGCTTCGTTCATTGGCAACGACGGCGAAGGTCGCGAGCTCGTTCAGTTCGGTTCTCATGATCATGAATACTACTCATGAGTCCATGCCGCCTGAAAGCCTGGATTCATGGACTGCCTTGCCCTAGATTGCCGCGCCCATGGATACCGATATTCGTGCTCTGCTCGGCCTGGCGCAGGTTTATTTCGACGCTGCTTATGAAATGGATGCCGAAAAGTTCGCGTCGATCTTCGATCCCGCGAGCTGTGTCACCCGAGTGGGCGACGACGGCAACGTGAGCGTGACGCCGCTCGGGAACTGGCTGGCCGTCGTCCGGAACATGAAAGCTCCGCAACAACAGGGCGCGCAGCGCCACGATCAGGTCTTGTCAGTAGACGTGACCAGAGACATGGCGCTGCTGCAGTTGAAATTGCAGGTTCCGCCACGTCGCTTCACGGACATGCTGTCCTGTCTGAAGGTGAACGGAACCTGGAAGATCGTTCAGAAGGTGATGACTGCGGAACCGTAGAGACGGTAGCCGCATCAATCCTGCGTTTCGCCGGACAGGGGCGTCGACCGCATCGACGGCCGCGTGGCGAACTCGTCGAACCATGCGGCGAGCCGCGGCCGGCGCTCGCGAAATCCCGGCAGCTCGCGAAACTCCAGCCACGCGAGGCACGTCGCCAGCGCAACGTGGCCGACGTGGAGCGGCGAGTCGACGTCCAGCTCGTGTTCCAGCCAGTCGTAGCTCGTGACGAGCTTCTGGATGTACCCATCGCGCAGCGGCGGGTAACGCAGCGGTTCCGGGCGGCGCACCGTTTCCCAACGGATCGCGATCCCTGCATCTGCGAGCCCCTGCGCAACGGCCTGCAGACGCAACGCATGCCAGCGAGCTTCGCCTTGCGATGGAATGAGCTTGGTTCCTGGATGCAGCGTATCGAGGTACGCGCAGATCACATCCGAGTCGAATATCGGCGGCAGCCCCGGGCGCAGCAGCACCGGCACTTTGCCCAGCGGGTTCTCGGCGAACACGTCCTCGTTGCGCCGCGTCGGGCTGGTCTCGTGATGCACGACTTCGATCTGCGGCGCAAGTCCGACCTCGTGCGCGAACACGAGCGCCTTGCGGGCATACGGAGAGTGAGTCTGATAAAGCAGCTTCATGCCGGAATTCTAGGCATGAAGCTGCGCCATGTTCGCAGCGAACTGCCATCGCTGCGCGCATTATTGTTGCGTGCTAGTCGGTCGGTTTCTCTACGAGATACACGATTCGCGACAGCCGCCGCTCCGACGTCAGGCGGTGCACGGCGCCGAAGAACTTCTGCAGGCCCTCGAAGCGCTCCTCGCCTTCGATCCGCAGCAATGCCTCGCGATGGCGATGACGCGCCCGTTGCCAGCGACCGGCGACGAGCGCAGCGTTCATCGTTGCATCCTCCTTGCACAGCAGGTTGAAGCCCGCTGTCTCGATGAAGCTCTCGTTCACGCCGGGCGGCGTGAACACGAACAGGCCGATCGAGCTGCGCAGGGCCAGGTCGTCATTGGTCACCGGCCTCGTTATCACCACCGGGTCGGTGAAAACAGCGCGGCTGCCGGGGCGCAAGACGCGCTGCCACTCCTGGAACACACGCAGTCGATCGGGAAAATGGTTCATGGAATCGATGCACACCAGCGCATCGAAGGTGGCGTTGGCGAACGGCAGCGGTGCCGTCGCATCCGCGACCCGGAAGTTGAGCTGGTGCGACAGGTGCGAATCGAATACCGCTCGTGTCGCCTCTGCGACGCCGTTTTCGTTGCTGTCTATACCGGTGACGTGACAGCTCGCCCGGTCAGCCAGGTACAGCGCGGGGCCGCCCGAGCCGCTGGCCACTTCGAGCACGTGCTGATCGGGCCGCAGCTGCAGCCAGTCGATGAAGCGGTCGTACTCCTCGACCGTCAGCCAGCTGTTCTGGCCGATGTCCTGGCCGAACGTCTCGCGGCGGATCGCCGCGAGCACGTCCTCGGTGAAGTGCCCGTAAGTGCTATCGAACAGGTCGACGCGCTGAGTGAGCATCGCTTTCGTCCAACAGCTCAGCGCTGCACGGCCGAAAGAGGCCGCTGCGAGGCCTGCCGCCGGCGCTTCGTGAACGGCACGAGCATCGGCACGCTGCGCCGGTAGCTCTCGTACTCGGGGTGCGCATCGACCAGGTCGCGCTCCTCGAGCTGGATCGCGATCAGGATGTAGGCCGTGGTGGCGACCGCAAACACCAGATGCGTGACCGTCATGGTCGGCGTCGCCCAGAAGGCGAAGAACCAGCCGAGATACAGCGGATGGCGCACGTAGCGATAGAACAGCGGCGTGCCGAACTTGAGTTGCGTGTAAGGCTTGCCGAGCAGCTGCAGCCAGACCTGCCGCAGGCCGAAGAGGTCGAAGTGATTGATCAGGAACGTCGAGACCAGTACCAGCAGCCAACCGAAGGCGAAGGCCGCGTACACGGCAGCCTGACCGAGCGGCGACGTGACGGCCCACACCGCGCCGCCCAGCGGCTGCCAGTACGCGAACAACAGGATCAGCGCGACGCTGGAGAACAGGACATAAGTGCTGCGCTCCGCTGCCGCCGGCACGATGCTCGTCCACCAGCGCTTGAATGCCGGACGCGCCATCACGCTGTGCTGGATGGCGAACAGGCCGAGCAGGGCCAGGTCGGTGAACAGCGCCGTCAGAAACGGCACCTCGCGAGCCGAGTCCATCGATTTCGGGACCCAGAGGTTGCCGACAAAGCCGATGGCGTAGAGGTAAGTGACGAAGAAGATGGCGTAGCTGACTACGCCGTAGATGAAGATCGACAGACGCTTGGTCATGATAAGGAGCCTCCCCGGAAATGAACGCCAGCGCGACTTGTGGGCGCACCGGTGATGTGCCAAAAGGTTACGAAGGCGCGGCCGGCGAGTCCCGGGCGAACGCCGGGATTTTTCCGGGATTGTTGCGCCCCGCAGTTATGAGTCAGCAGGTCAGCTTCGGACATCACCGCTTCGAGCCCGCGAGCGGCCGCCTATGGGCCGACCAGCGCGAGCTCAGGTTGACGCGCAAGGCCGCCTCGGTCCTGGGCCTGCTGCTGGAGCGGGCCGGCCAGCCGGTCACCAAGCAGGAGCTGTTCGCCTCGGTCTGGAGCAACACCGTCGTCAGCGACGACGCCCTGACTACTTGCATCCAGGAGCTGCGCAAAGCCCTCGGCGACGATGCCAAGCAGCCGCGGTACATCGAGACGCGGCATCGCTACGGCTACTGCTTCGTTGCCGAGCTGACGCAGAGTGCGCCGGCCGGAACACCCGAGCCGGCCCCCGCTGTACAGAATTTGCCTGCGATCGCCGTGCTGCCATTCATGGACATGAGCCCGGAGCGGGATCAGGACCACTTCTGCGAGGGCCTTGCGGAAGAGCTGATCGATGCGCTCACGCACATCGACGGGTTGCGAGTCGCCTCGCGCAGCTCGTCTTTCCAGTTCCGCAATGGTGGAGTCGATCTGCGCGAAGTGGGACGCGTGCTGGGCGTCGACTCTGTCGTCGAAGGCAGCGTGCGCCGCGCGGGCGATCAGCTGCGCGTGACGGTACAGCTCATCGACGTCGCCAGCGGCTATCACAAATGGTCGCAACGCTTCGAGCGCAAGGTCGGCGATGTCTTCGCCATCCAGGATGAAATCGCCGCGAGCGTTGCGATGACTCTGCGCGGCGGAGCGGCGCTCTCGCAGCGCGAGCAACGCGGGTTGCGCCGGCCGCACACGTCGGCCGAACCGTACGAATACTATCTGCGCGGCCGTCAGTCGCTGCACCGGATGCGCGAGCCCGACCTCGAGCAAAGCCGCCGGATGTTCGAAGGCGCCATCGAGCTCGACGCGGACTACGCACCCGCCTGGGCCGGCCTCGCGACGGTGCACGCGCTGCTCTACGAGTGGTGGGGCTCGAAGGACGAGGATCTGCAGCGGAGCGATCGCGCCAGCCAGATCGCGCTGGAGCTCGCGCCGGATCTGGCAGACGCGCATTTCTCGCGCGGGTTTGCTCTTTCGCTGCACCGTCGCTACGACGAGGCACAGGTGCATTTCGAGCTCGCGGCCCGCATCAACCCGCATCTGTTCGATGCTTATTACTACTACGGACGCGCTGCTTTCGCGCAGGGCGAGATCGAGCATTCGGTGGAGCTGTTCCGCAAGGCCGCCGAAGTGCGCCAGGAAGATTTTCAGGCCCCGACGTTCCAGGCACAGTCGCTGCGCATGCTCGGCCGAGAGGACGAGGCACGCGCGGCGACACGCGAATCCATCGCACGCGCGGAGCGGATCGTGGCGCTCAATCCGCTCGACGGCCGAGCACTCGCAGTCGGCGCGCTCGCACTGTTCTCGGAAGGCGATGTGGATCGCGCACTCGAATGGTCGCAACGCGCAGTCGACCTCTATCCGGACGACTTGAGCGCACTGCTCAACAACGCGTGCCTGAAGCTACGCTGCGGGTTTTACGAGGAAGCGCTCGACATCCTCGAGCGGTTCTTCGGACGCGGTTGGGGCAAACGCGACTGGGTCGAGCACGATCCCGACTACGATTGCGTGCGCGAGCACCCGCGCTTCAAAGCGATGTTCGCGAAACTGAAGTAGCCGGCGCGCCGTTGTCTACGGCGCGATCCGCTTCGCCTTGACGGTCCTGTTGCCGATTGCGCCGGTCAGGGTCGCAATGGCGTTCTTCTGCACGTCGTTCCATTCGATGTTCAACGTGCCGGCTTGTGATCCGCCGCGTCGCAAACGAACGTCCGCGGTCACTTTGCCGGTGCTCACGTCCCAGCGCATGCGGCCGCTGACCTGCAGATCGTCGGTCCATTGCACGCGGTTCAACTCGAACTCGTAGCCGAACGGCTGCAGGGTGTATGTGAACTCGCCGCCGCGCAGGCCGCTGCCGATGCCGAACGTGACCAGGAAGCGCGCGAAAACGTCGCCGACGGTTTCCAGCGCCGCGGCCGCGACTTTCAAGTCGCGCGTGGTCGCTTCGTTGCCGCCCGTCGCTTGCGCCGGCGCGAGTTGCTCTGCGGAAGAGGCGAACTTCGGCACCGTGCGGATCGGCCGCACGTTCGGAATGCAGCTCGTATCGCCCGGCGACAGTTGCGCGATGAAGCGGCGCAAGATCCGCTGCACGCAGTGAGTCGTGTCGCCGCCATCCGGCAGGTAGCCGACGTCGCTATAGAAATACGAAGTGACGTGCGTGAGATTTGGAATGAGCAAGTGAGTGACGTTCGGGAATTGCGCCGCCGCTTGCGTCGCGTCCTGCGGCGAGGTCACCGAGTCCAGATCGCCCGAGAGCACGAGCGTCGGCACGTTCGGAAACTTCGGCTTCGCCGGCAGCGGATCGCCCTGCGGGTAGGCAGGCAGCGGCTTCGGCCAGTCGAGACAGGTAGCGAGCGGCGTGAAGTTGGCTTGCGACTCCAGCGCTTCGTCGATCGTGAACGGCGCGAACAGATCCGGACGGTTCTGACGCGCAGCCTCGATGCCCCGCGCGTACTGCCTGCGCCGCTGGGCCGGCGAGTCATCCAGGTCGTAGTGCAGCGGATATTCCTGGCAGATCACCGCTTGGTACTGGCCGTAGCTGAAATCGACCGCATCGCTCACGAACGGCGTGTTGTATTCGGCGGCCAGTCGCAGCAGCGGCAACTTGTCGTGATTGCCGAACCAGGCGCGCGCCGCTGCGTCGAGGTCGCGATACGTGATGGGCGAGTTGCCGAGGTTCGTCATCAGCAGGAACAGCATCGAAACGTCGACGCTGACCTCCAACGGGATTCCATCCGCATCCGGCGCGGTGCCGCTGATCGGCTCGCGACGCACCTCGCGCAGCAACCGCTCGATTCGCGCCGTTGCCTCGCCGCCGAGCGCGCGACACGAGGGCGAGCGCTCGCAGACGAGATCGAGCCCGTCGCGGCCGGTTGTCCAATCAGTCGGGAACCAGATATCCGGCGGACGCACGGGATACGCGCTGTCGAGAATCAAGCTGCGCAGCCGCTCCGGATGCCAGGCCGCGAACGTCTGTCCGACGAACGTCCCATAACTGTCGCCGTAGAAATCGACCTCGTCGATCTGCAGGGCATCCAGCACCGCGGCGATGTCGTCGACGGCGAGATGCGTGCCATATAAATATGCCTTGGCGCCGAGTTGATCGGCACAGGCCTTCAACGCGTCGGGGTCGCTCGGATCGCCCGTCTGAATCTCCGGACAATCGATCGCGCCGGAGGTACCGGTGCCGCGCTTGTCGATGATGAGCACGTCGCGATGCTCGCGCAGCGTACCGAAGATGTTGAGATACGCATCGCGAGTGCCAGTGCTGGAATAACCCGGCCCGCCTTCCTGCGGCAGCAGCGTGCCGCGCGACGGCGTGCTTTGATCGAAGCGCGGGTAGTACTCGAAGCCGATCGTGATCGTGCCCTTGATCCCGCCCTTCGGATCGAGCGGCCGCCTGAGCTTGCCGCAATAACCGTTGTAGTCGGAATTGCAAAACTTCAACGAGAGCTCGCCGACGGTGATCTTGTTCGGCGGCGCGGCCGCAGCTGCTTGAGTATCGGCTCGGGCCGTGACGGCAGCAGACAGGAAGAGGATCGGTACCCAGGCCAGGCGGGCTTGCGTGCTCACGTCGATTCCCTGCAATGAACGGGTCGTTTTGCGGTCATTGATGCGCCCGGACGAGGGTTTGGTCAAGTCCCTGTATAGAATGCCGTCTCACCATGCGGGTCGTGCTGACCACTCTGATCACCTTACTGATCGTCGCCGGCGGCGGATTCGTGCTGATCTGCGCGCTGCTCTACTTCGGTCAGGAACGGTCGATATTCTTCCCGCGGCCGAACGATGCACAGCTGCGACAGCGATACGCAGCAGAGCGCATCGAGATCAAGACAGCGGAGACGACACTCGAAGGGTGGTGGATCGAGAACACTCAGGCGACGACGCCGGCGGTGATTCTCTACTTCGGCGGCAACGCCGAGGATGTGCTTTACACCGCGAGCGAGGCGTCGAACATCAACGCGCGTGCAGTAGTCGTAGCCAACTACGCAGGGTACGGCGGCAGCTCGGGCAAACCCGGGCAGCAGGCGCTATACGAAGGCGGCCTCGCACTCTACGACTACGCGATCGAGCGCGCTGTGCCAGCGGAACACATCGTCGTCATGGGAAGAAGTCTCGGCTCCGGCGTCGCATCGATGATCGCGGGCTCGCGACCCGTTGGTGCTGCGATCCTGATCACGCCGTACGACAGCCTCGCTGCTGTCGCTGCCGGACACTATCCGTTTCTACCCGTGCGGCTGCTCCTGCGGCATCCGTTCCCATCGACAGACTGGGCTCAGCGCACGCATGCGCCGGCGCTGTTCCTCGCGGCCGAGCACGATGACGTCGTTCCCGCGAGGCACGCGCAGCAGCTATTCGAGGTCTGGGCAGGGCCGAAGCAGATTCACGTTCTCGCGCGCACGGGCCACAACGACATCGAGACCCACGCGGACTATTACCGCCTCATCAATGAGTTTCTGGTCACGCGGTGAACTGCACGCGTCCTATCCAGTTGCGGGCGCGGCGCTCGAGTCGCGAATCCGTGCCCTCACCGTCGAAATTTGCCGGCGAGCGACGCAGCAGCGCCGCGTCGACTCCATCGAAGGTATTCACGTTCACTACGGCGTAGAGGCGTCCGGCGATCTCACTCGTGACAACCGGCACGACGCCGCATCTCACGCACACGTGAAATTCCGCCGTGCGCGTGCCGAATGCGTAGCGCGCAACCGCCGCCGGATCCTTCAC
The DNA here is from genome assembly GCA_035606615.1 of Steroidobacteraceae bacterium. Taxonomy (GTDB): domain Bacteria; phylum Pseudomonadota; class Gammaproteobacteria; order Steroidobacterales; family Steroidobacteraceae; genus Steroidobacter. Next base: position 37,764 of record DATNFA010000001.1, on the reverse strand, counting down.
TTTGATTTTCAGCGCGCCGTTCGGCGTCGAGGTCCACACGCCGCCGTGCTTGGTGCAGAACGAGCAGCCGCAGGCGCGGGCGGGAATTTCCGTGGGGCTCGGCAGCCAGTCGAGCGCGAAGGAAATGTTGCCGCAGTGGCAGGTGCCATTGATGAGCATCAGTCCAGGCTCCGCGTCACATTGCGCCATCAATAGCGTGAAATGAGGGTTCGCCTCAACCGCCCCTGCCGGGTTTCCGGCGGTCGGTTGGGTATTCGCCCGCTATGGAAAGGCGAGTCCGGGGCCGACACTAGCAAGCACTGTAAATCTCAATCAACGGCAAACCCGCCGAGAGGCGGGGACGCAAAGCCTCCGGTCCGACGGAACCCCAGTTCCAGGATAGCGGGGCCGCCTCCGACGGGAGTTATCGTCATGCGCAGGCTCGGTCCTGGATTCGTATTGATCGCATTGAGCGCGGCTGCGCTGAGCGGCTGTGGTGGCGGCGGCGACGAGGGTTCGACGCCCGCGTCCGGAACGGCACAGCCGCCCGCTCCTGCTCCGCCGCCCGGCTCCACCAATCACGCACCGACGATCTCCGGCACGCCGACGGCGGCCGTGAACGCATCGGTCCCCTATACCTTCACGCCGACGGCAGCCGACGCCGACGGCGACACACTCGCCTTCAGCATTCAGAACAAGCCGGCGTGGGCGGCGTTCAACACGACCACCGGCCGCCTCTCCGGCACACCCGCGCCTGCGGATGTCGGCACGTATTCGAACATCTCGATCACGGTAAGCGACGGCGCGCAGAGCGCTGGGCTGAGCGCCTTCGCTATTGCGGTGACGTCAGTCTCGAACGGCCGCGCCACGTTGTCGTGGACCGCACCGACCGCCAACACAGACGGCAGCACGCTGTCGAATCTCGCTGGTTACCGCATCCGCTACGGCACGAGCGCTGCCTCGCTGACGAATACCATCGTCATCGACAACGCGAGCGTGACGACCTACATCGTGGAAGATCTCTCGCCTGCGACCTGGTACTTCGCGGTCACGGCCATCAACAGCCAGGGCGCGGAAAGCACCAACTCGAACGTCGCCAACAAGCAGATCTAGTTTTCTGGTCTAGCGGTTGACGACGCGCACGCGCGCGCTCTCGGGCGACTGAGACTGTTCGAGCGCCTCGACGAAGCGTCGCGTCCAGGTGGCGATATCGTTGCGCTTGAGAATCTGCAGCATCGCGGCGTGACGCTCACGCCGTTCCTGCAACGACATCGACAGCGCCGCCTGGATTGCGTGGCTCACTGCGCGCGTGTCGTATGGATTCACCTGCAGTGCTGCCGAGAGCTCGCGCGCAGCACCCGCCAGGTTCGACAGAATCAGCACTCCAGGATCTTCCGGGTTCTGCGCAGCCACGTATTCCTTGGCCACCAGGTTCATCCCGTCCCGCAGCGGTGTGACGATACCGACGTTCGCTGCGCGCAGCAGTCCCATCAAGGTGGCGTGCGGAAAATTACGATTCAGATAGCGGATAGGCGTCCAGTCCGTATCGGCAAAGCGGCCGTTGGTCCGGCCCGCCGCCTGCTCCAGCAGCTCGCGGATCTCGGAGTACGCACGCACGTCGGTACGCGACAACGGCGCGATCTGCAGGTACGTGATGCGCCCGAGGTTGTCGGGAAACGTTTCCAGGAACTGCTGGTAGGCGTGGAAACGCTCGACCAGGCCCTTGCTGTAGTCGAGGCGGTCGACGCCGATCATCAGCGCGCGACCCATCAGACTGTCCGTCATGCGCTTCACGACTTCCGCTTGCGACGCCTCGGCGGCTTCGCTCACCGCTGAAGTCACGTCGATGCCGATCGGGAATACGTCGGCGCGCATCGTGCGATCGCCGACGCGAATGCGACCCTCGCCGCGCAGCGCTTCCGGCCCGCACAGGTGCTCGATGCCGGAATGAAACGAGCGCAGATCGTTCGACGTCTGGAAACCCACGACGTCGTAGCTGGTCAGGTCGCGCAGCAATTCCGCGTAGGCAGGCAGCACGCGCAGCATCTCGATGTTCGGAAACGGGATGTGCAGGAAGAAGCCGAGAGGCTGTCGCACGCCGAGCTCGCGCAGACGCCGGCCGAGCGGGATCAGGTGATAGTCGTGCACCCAGATCACATCGTCGGGCTTGAGGAGCGGCGCGAGCTTCTGCGCGAACGTGCGGTTCACGCTCTCGTACGCCTCGCCTTGCTCGGCCGCGTAGCGCACGCTGCGCTGGAAGTAGTGGAACAGCGGCCACAGCACTTCGTTGGCGTAGCCGTTGTAGTAGAGCTCGAACTCGTCCTTCTTCAGGTCGATCGTCGCGTAGGTGACGCCCTCGCGGATGTGGATATCCGGATCGCCGGGCTCATGGTCGATCGTCTCGCCGCCCCAGCCGAACCACAGACCGCCGGTACGCTTCAGCGCGCCCAGGATGCCGATCGCGAGCCCGCCAGGCGCGGCTGATTTACGCGGCAGCGAAATCCGGTTCGAGACGCATACCAGTCGACTCATCCTGCGGGTCCCCCTCAGCGGCAAGGTGGTATGCCGCTGGGAGTAACCCTTACACAGTCAGGATTGTTCCTTTAGGGGAACGCGTCAGATCGGCTCGCGGTAACGGCGCATCCAGATGGCGGCGGCGACGAAGGCCGCGGCCACGACCAGCCCGACCCACAGCCAGGGATTGCCGAAGAAAGCGACCGGGTCGAGGCCGTCGAGCACGTTGCCCGGAATGCCGTGCGCCTTGACCCCTTCGTCGGTGCGGATCGTGAGCTGGGCACCTCGCGTGACAGTTTCGAATCTTGCGAGCACCGGGTCGGCCAGGCGTGCGTTGATCAGGGTCTGCAGGTAGCTGGTGCGGATCGCCACGCGCTCGAACACCGCGAGCGCAATCGGCGTGCCCACGGCCCAGAGGAACGTGCCTCGCGTCGCCCACGACGAGACCAGCAGCAGCCACGCAGCGACCGGCGCGTACCACAGGGCAATTGAGATCTGCCAATACGTGATCGCAACGGTCGTCTGCAGCAGCTGGCTGCCGGTCCAGAGCGGCACTGGGTTTACGCCGCCGATCAACATCACCACGCTCGCCAGCAACAGGACCGCGAGCACCGCGGCAACCGACACCACGACGACTATCGCACCCGAGACGACCAGCGCTGTGAACAACTTGCTCAAGACTGTCGTCGAGTCGGAAACCGGCATCGACTTCCAGAACAGCACGCTGCGATCCTTGCGCTCGCCCTGCAATGCATCCAGCAAATAGAAGAACACGGCGATGTGCATGGCCAGCGAGATCGCCCAGGCGATGAAGCCGTAAGCGACCGTCGCGACCTGCCCGAGCTTCTCCGGCGGGACTTGCCCGAGGAGCGCCACGTCGTGTGAGCTGAAGATCGAGGCGTAGAGCACCGCTGCCAGCGCGATGCCGGCGGGGACCAGCGGCACGATCGTCAGCGAGCGGTGCTCCCACAGCTCGCGCATCACCGACCAGTAGAACGGCCGCACCGGACGCGGCGCGGTGGCTGGCGCCACGAAGCTTTCGGACGTTTCGGTTGCTGCGTTCATGCCGCGGCTCCTTGCTGTCCGCCGATCATCGCGACGAACAGGTCTGCAATGCTGGGGGTGCGCGCCTCGCCGAGCCCGGAGATCTTGTCGCGATCGGGGCGATCGAACAGGAACACGCTGCGGCCGAACACCTGTCGCTCGTGCAGCGGCTTGAGCGCGCGCGCCGCGGCGGTCTGCTCCGGCCGGACCAGCACTTCGACATAGCGGCTTTCGAAATCCTCCATGCTGCAGTCGAGCACGAGCCGTCCTTTGTTGATGAACATGACATCGGTGAGCACGTGCTGGATTTCCTCGACCTGATGCGTCGTCACGAGAATCGTGCGGTTGTGGTCGAAGTAGTCGTTGAGCAGCGTGTCGTAGAACGCCTTGCGATACAGAATGTCCAGGCCGAGCGTCGGCTCGTCGAGCACGAGCAGCCGCGCGTCGATGGCCATCACCAGCGCCAGGTGCTGCTGCGTGATCATGCCTTTGGAAAGCTTGTGAACGCGGCTGTCGCGCGGAATGTTGGTCTTCGCGAGGAAGGCTTCCGCCTTCGCGCGGTCGAAGCGCGGATGCACGCCGCCCACGAAATCCAGCGCCTGCGACACTTTCAGCCACGGCGGCAGCACGGCGACGTCGGCGATGAAGCAGACTTCCTGCATCACCGCATTGCGCTCCAGGTAAGGATTGCGGCCGAGCACTCGCAGCTCGCCTTCATAAGGAGTGAGACCGAGGATCGCTTTGAGCGCCGTGGTCTTGCCGGCGCCGTTCGGGCCGATCAGGCCGACGATGCGGCCTTCGGCGACGCGCAGCTCGAGATTGTCGAGCGCGACGGTCTTGCCGAACGCCTTGCGCACGCCGCGCGCTTCGATCGCGTAGACGGGTGCCGAATCCGGTGTAGTGGTATTAGCAGACATGATCAGCGCTCCTCCCTCTTCACGGGCTCGGCGCTCAACAGCGCCGCGGGCTCCAGGCCCAGGCGCTGGATCGTGGCGCGAATCTTCGGCCACTCGTCGGCGAGAAATTTCTGCCGCTCGCCCTGGAGCAGCAAGTTGCGCGCACCGCTGTTGATGAACATGCCCCGACCCCGTTTCTTCTCGACGAGCTGCTCGTCGACGAGTTGCTGATAACCTTTGAGCACGGTCAACGGATTGACCCGGTACTCGGCTGCGACGTTGCGCACCGACGGCAGCGGATCGCCTTCGTTGAGCACACCGTCCAGGATCATCGCGACCACGCGATCGCGCAGCTGCCGGTAAATCGGCTGACTGTCGTTGAAATCGCGATCCATGGTGGAGTCCAAGAAGCCTCTATCTAAGTCGGAGGGTTGAGAGGTGTGACTCTGGTTTACTGTACCAGACCACCCCTCAGCCCCTTCCTCATCGCCGCCCGACATGGTGTGAGCTCACAGCCGCGTCGGCGTGCTGACCTGCGCGAGCGACTCGCTCGACAGGGCCGGCAACCGGCTGGCGACGACAGTGACCGTCTCGATCGTGGGTGCCAGCCGGCTGGCGACCACCGTGACCGTCTCGATCGTGGCCGTGTCGATCTGGGAGACCGTAACCGTCGGCGACTGATGCTTGCGCGTCACGCGGGGCGCGAGGAGCGCATTGCGCAGATAGGCGGTCACGTCGGCGGCAACCATCTTGCCGATCTCCGCCGTCACCGAGCCGACGCTCGGAAGCGCGGCCGAGAAGCCCAGCACGTCGGCGCGGGCCGGGTTGGAGGCCAGCGCAAACACTGAAAACAGCGTAACGACCGTCAATTTTGCTCGCGTATTCATGGCCTTAACTCCTCTGTGCAACTCGACTCTGATCTGCTCTGTGAAGTGGTGTAGCTCTATGGTGTTGTAGTTAACTACAACACTAGATCGAAGGCAAGGGGTTTCTGAAAAAAGTTTGTCGAGGGGCGGTTTGGCGCCGCGGCCCGGCCCGGGCGCTGCGCTCACCTTGTTAGAATTCGCGCCCCTTTCGCCTTCCAAGCAGAGCGCGCTCCATGAAGAGTCCCGTCAACGTCGCGATCACCGGCGCCGCCGGCCAGATCGGTTACGCCCTCGCCTTCCGTGTTGCTTCCGGCCAGATGCTCGGCGCCGATCAGCCGATCAACCTGCATCTGCTCGAGATCACGCCGGCGCTGCCGGCGCTGCAGGGCGTGGTGATGGAGCTCAATGACTGCGCATTCGGCACGCTCAATAAGATCGTCGCGAGCGACGATCCCAAAATCGCATTCAAGGACTGCGAGGTCGCGCTGCTCGTCGGCGCGCGCCCGCGCGGCCCGGGCATGGAGCGCAAGGATCTGCTGCTGGCCAACGCGCAGATCTTCTCGGTGCAGGGCAAGGCGCTCGATGCAGTCGCGAAGCGCGATGTGCGCGTGCTGGTCGTCGGCAATCCTGCGAACACGAATGCACTGATCGCCCAGCGCAACGCGCCCGGGCTGAACCAGCGCAATTTCACCGCGATGGTCCGCCTCGATCACAACCGCGCGCTGGCGCAGCTCGCGGAAAAGACCGGCACGCACATCACGCGCATCCGCAAGCCGATCATCTGGGGCAACCACTCCGCGACCCAGTATCCGGATCTGCATCACGCGCTCGTCGACGGCAAGCCGGCGATGTCGCTGGTCGATCACAAGTGGTATGCGGAAACATATATTCCGACGGTCCAGCAGCGTGGCGCGGCGATCATCAAGGCACGCGGCCAGTCGTCTGCCGCCTCCGCCGCATCGGCCGCGATCGATCACGTGCGCGATTGGGTGAAAGGCACGCCGGACGGCGACTTGGTCAGCATGGCCGTGCCGTCCGACGGCAGCTACGGCATTCCCGCGGGCGTGATTTACGGCTATCCCGTGACCTGCCGTAACGGCGAATACCAGATCGTGCAGGGCCTCGCGGTCAACGAGTTCAGCCGCCAGCGCATGGACGCCACGCTCAAGGAACTGCTCGAAGAGCGCGACGGCGTCAAAGAACTGATTTGAGGATGTCAGGCCGGTTCCTACGCTTGCTGCCGTCACGGTCGCGAGCTAGTGTCAGCCCATGACCGGCATCATCTGGTTCTTCGTTTTCCTGATCGGTGCGCTGGTGCTCGCTTACCAGCGCGTCAGCCTCCTCACTGCGACGCTCGCTTACGGCGGAGCGCTGCTGATCTACGCGTTCACCACCGCTGCGCCGATTTCCACGCTGCTACTCGTCGCAGTGCTCGCCGTGCTCGTGCTCCTCAACATCGACGCGTTCCGCCTGCGCTTCATCAGCCGTCCCTTCCTGCGCACCTACCGCCGCATGCTGCCGTCGATGTCGCAGACGGAGAAAGATGCGCTCGAAGCCGGCACGGTGTGGTGGGACGGCGAGCTGTTCACCGGCGGTCCCGATTGGGACAAGCTGCTGTCTGCGACGCCGCCGCGACTGACCCCGGAAGAGCAGGCATTCATCGACGGACCGTGCGAAGAGCTGTGCCGGATGATCGACGACTGGGACATCACGCACCGGCGTGCCGATCTCCCGCCGCATCTATGGGACTACATCAAGAGCAAGGGCTTCTTCGCGATGATCATCCCGAAGAAGTACGGCGGCCTCGAATTCTCTGCTTACGCACACTCGTGCGTGCTGGTGAAGCTCTCCAGCCGCTCCGGCGTCGTCGCATCGACCGTCGCCGTGCCGAATTCGCTCGGCCCCGGTGAGCTGCTGCTTCACTACGGCACCGACGAGCAGCGCAACTACTACCTGCCGCGCCTCGCTCGCGGCGAAGAGATTCCATGCTTCGGGCTCACCGGCCCGCGTGCCGGCTCCGATGCGGCATCGATTCCCGATACCGGCATCGTGTGCAAGGGTATGTACGAGGGCCGCGAGGTCCTCGGCGTGCGGCTGAACTTCTCGAAGCGCTACATCACGCTGGCGCCGGTCGCGACCGTGATCGGCCTGGCCTTCAAGCTGTTCGATCCGGATCGCCTGCTCGGCGACGAGCGCACTGACTACGGCATCACCTGCGCGCTCATTCCGCGTCACACGCCGGGCATCACGATCGGTCGCCGGCACTTCCCGCTGAACGCACCGTTCCAGAACGGGCCGATCCAGGGCAAAGACGTGTTCGTGCCGCTCGATTTCCTGATCGGCGGCGTGAAGATGGCCGGCCAGGGCTGGCGGATGCTCGTCGAGCAGCTGTCGGTGGGCCGTTGCATCTCGCTGCCGTCGAGCGCGACCGGTGCGTCGAAGGCGGCTGTGTTCGCAACCGGCGCATACGCACGCATCCGCCGTCAGTTCAACGTTCCGGTCGGTCAGTTCGAAGGCGTCGCAGAAGCGATCGCCCGCATGACTGGCACCACGTACATCATGGACGCGGCGCGCTCCGTCACCGCCGGCGCGATCGACGGCGGCGAGAAACCATCCGTGCCATCGGCGATGCTGAAGTATCACCTCACCGAATACGGCCGCTCGGTCGCCAACGACGCGATGGATGTCCACGGCGGCAAGGGCATCATGCTCGGCCCACGCAACTATCTGGCGCGCGGCTACGATCTGGTGCCGGTCGCGATCACGGTGGAAGGTGCGAACATGCTGACGCGCAGCCTGATCATCTTCGGCCAGGGCGCGATTCGCTGCCATCCGTTCGTCCTGCGCGAGATGAATGCCGCGCGCGAGAAGGACAAGCGCAAGGCCCTGCGCGAATTCGACGTCGCGCTGTTCGGTCACATCGGCTTCACGATCAGCAATGCCGTGCGCTCGCTGGTGATGGCATTGACGCTGGCCCGCTTCTCGCACGTCCCGGCCACCGGCTCGACCGAGCGCTTCTATCAGCACATCAATCGTTTCAGCGCATCGTTCGCGTTCGCCACCGACGTCGCGATGCTCACGCTCGGCGGCTATCTGAAGAAGAAGGAGAGCCTGTCGGCGCGCCTCGGCGACGTGCTGTCGTGCATGTATCTGGCATCGATGGTGCTCAAGCACTACGAGAACCAGGGCCGACCCGAGGAAGATCTGCCATTGGTCGAGTGGGCGTGCCGCACGCTGCTGTACAAGGCCCAGGAACAGCTGCACAGCTTCCTGCGCAATTTCCCGAACCGTTTCCTCGCAGGGTTCATGCGCTTCTTCATCTTCCCGCGCGGCCAGACCTATCACGCGGCGTCGGACCGGCTCGGGCTGGACATCGTCGAACAGATGCTGCACACGAGCATGCCGCGCGATCGTCTGACCAACGGTGTGTATCGCACGATCGAGCCCGGCAATCCGCTCGGCATGCTGCAGGAAGCGCTGGTGCTCGCCGATGCGGCAGAGCCGCTCGAGAAACGCGTGCGCGTCGAGGGCGTGAAGACCGGCCGCGTCACAGCGCTCGACATGCCCGGCCAGGTCCAGCAAGCGCTCGCTGCCGGCATCCTCACCGAAACCGAAGCTGCAATGCTGCGCGACTACGATCGTCGCGTCATGGAGCTCATCCACGTCGACGACTTCACGACGGAGGAGATGGCCGCAGGTGAGCAGCAGCTCGACGTGCGCCCGGCGCGCGTCAGCAACGCGTGAGGGCGATCCTCCACGTCGACATGGACGCGTTCTACGCGTCCGTTGAAGCACTCGACAATCCCGAGCTGCGCGGCAAGCCGTTGATCGTCGGCGGCACCGGCGGGCGCGGTGTCGTCGCCGCAGCCAGCTACGAAGTGCGCAAGTACGGCGTGCATTCCGCGATGCCGATGACCGAAGCGCTGCGCCGCTGCCCGCATGCAATCTGCGTGCGACCGCGATTCGACCGCTACAAGGAAGTCTCACGCACGGTGTTCGGCGTCTTCCACGAGTACACGCCGCTCGTGCAGGGTCTGTCGCTCGACGAAGCGTTCCTCGACGTGACCGAAAGCCAGGCTGCGCTCGGCGACGCGGCGACGATAGCGGTGGCGATCAAGAAGAAGATTTTCGCGCGCACCGGTGTGACCGCATCGGTCGGTGTGGCACCGAACCGGCTGGTGGCAAAGATCGCCTCGGACCTGCGCAAGCCCGATGGACTCGTCGTCGTACGCGAGGACGAAGTCACGGCGCTGCTCGATCCGCTGCCGATCAGCAAGCTTCATGGCATCGGCAAGAAGACGGCGCCGCATCTGGAGCGGATCGGCATCCGGACGTTGCGTGACTTGCGGCTCGCGAGCGATGCGGTGCTGCGGCCGGTATTCGGCCGCTATGTGGCGGAGGTCAAAGCGCGCGCGGCCGGTATCGATGAGCGGCCGGTGATCGCCGACTGGGACGAGAAGCAGATCTCTTCCGAAGAGACGTTCGACACGGACATCAGCGACCGCGGCCAGCTGCACGCCGAGCTTGCGCGACTGGCCGATCGCACAGCCGCGCGCCTGCGCTCGCAAGAGTGGCTGGCCGAAACCGTCGTCGTGAAAATCCGCCGCAAGGACTTCAAGACGTACACGCGTCAGTGCTCGATCCGGCCCGCGACTCAGCAGACGCGGCCGCTGCTTGAAGCAGCGACGAAGCTCCTAGACGAATGGCTGCGCGAGCAACCGCGCGCCGCAGTGCGTCTGCTAGGCGTCGGCGCGAGGGACCTGACGAGCACGCCGCAGCTCGAGCTGTTCACGGCGCCCGAAGCCAGCCGTAACGAGCACCTGGATAGCGCTCTCGACGATATCCGCGCGAAGTTCGGCAGCGATGCCGTCGCGCGCGGCAGCTCGCTGCGCAACCGTCATCCTCGATAGCGCGCTCGCAGTCGCGGCGACTGCACTGCCGATCCCTGCAACTCTGCTGCAATCAGCTGACTGCCGAGAACCTTGGCTGTCGCGAGCCGCTGTTGATCGCCAGCACTCGCGAAGCGGACGAGGTCGGGCCAGAAACCGGGGTTCGTCGGCCAGCGCGGCAACATCAGCGACGCGTGATGCACGGCGAGACGTCTGACGTACCACGGCGGCGCAGCCGCCAACCGCCCTGCGACAGCCTCTGGCATGGCGTAGATGAGGCGCGCGGCGAGCGGACTCCATGTCGTCACATGCCACGCGTACAGCAGCGCGACTTCGCACAGCGACGCTTGCGGCGACGCGCTGTGCAGCTGCGCGTAGCGCTCAGTCATCGACAGCGATGCAGCCAAGGCAGAGGGCTCCGCTAGCGAGCGCCAGAGCTTCTCGTCTTCGAAGCCGAGCGAGTAGAGCGTGTACGGCAACGTTGCCAATGCCGAGCGCGCACTCGACGGAAGCTCTGCGATTGCTGCGTGCAACCTGCAAGGCAAGTGCTGCAGCTGACCATCGCTTGCATCTCCGGCGTTGTGCTCGGCGGCCAGCAGCTCGATGTAATCGAGATTGAGCTCGTGAATGCGCGCCAGCACTGCGGCGCTCAAGACCGGCGCACTGGCGCCCGGCAACTCTTCCGTGACGGTGAGTGACATCGATGCTTCCTTGCATGACGTAAATCGGGCCGCGATTAAACATTGGCTTCACCCCCTCGTCAATCAGGTGCACACTACGCGTGAAGGAGCGCTGCACAGGGAGGGACCTCCATGCACATCAGTAACGAGCGCTACTTCCACGAGCGCCAGCGTCACGATCTCGCGCTGCGCATGATCCGCCACGAAGCCCGCACCTGCACGATCCGCTCGTGCACCGGGTTGACCGACGATCGCATCCGCCGTCTCTACAAAACGTACGCGAGCCACATGCCGAGCGCGCCCGTGCGCCGGCGTCGCGGCAAATCGCCGCGACAGGTCGGGTTCTTCGTGCGCAACGCACGCGCGCAACTCGAATCGTCGACGCTTGCCAGCGTGTTCGCCGCCTTCGGGCTGTGGCGCGCGCAATCGAACGCGCAGCTCGGAATGATCCAGGCCGGGTCGATCGAATTCGGCCGCCTGTTCTGCGACGCCTACGAGACGCATCGCCAGCTGCTGCGCAACGGCGACATCTCGTTCGAGCACGCATGGTTTCTCCTGCAGCTGCTGACGCGTAACGCGGACCTGCACGCGGTTCGCTGCCGACATTGCGACAGTCAGTACCTGCGGGATCGCGTCAACGTGTGCCGCCGCGCGTGCCCGGTCTGCGCGTTGAAGGGAACGGGCACGGAACGACGCTGATACAATTGCGCGCATGGCGTTGCCGCGCTCTCATCCCAACGTACTCGCCGGACCGTATCTCGCACGCGTCGCGCACTGGCGCAAGGACGAGGAGCGCCTGCGCGCGGCGCTCGAGGATCCCGCGACCTTGTTCGTGCCGGTCTGGCACGCGCGCAGCGCCGTCGTGACTTCGTCCGACGGACGAGCATCGGCCTATTTCGCGAACGGCACCCAGGCGCTCGCGGGACTCGACACGAGCGGCTTCATCCTGCTCGGCGAGTTTCACGAGCGCGTCGTGTTCGCGGTCGCAGTGGCGGGCGAGGCGCCGCCGGCACTCGCCAGCGGCGCGGAACTGCATGACCTGCGGTTGATCGCCGGCGAGTTGTCTGTGGAAGAGGCGGCCCTGCTCGCGTACGCGCGAGCGATGGTCCACTGGCGCGAGCACAATCGTTACTGCGGACGCTGCAGCTTACCCATGAACGCTGTGCAGGGCGGTCACGTCATGCAGTGCTCCAACCCGACTTGCGCGCACCAGCAATTCCCGAGACTCGATCCGGCCGTGATCGTGCTGGTCACGGACGGCGAGCGCGCGCTGCTCGGACGCCAGGCGGCCTGGCCGCCCGGTCGGTATTCGACCGTCGCCGGCTTCGTCGAGCCCGGGGAAAGCCTCGAGGACGCAGTCGCGCGCGAGGTCCGCGAGGAAACCGGCGTGATCGTCGACGAAGTCGAGTATCACTCCTCGCAACCGTGGCCGTTCCCGTCGTCGCTGATGCTCGGCTTCACCGCCCGCGCCCGCCTGACGGACATCGACCTGAGCGACGAAGAGCTGGAGGACGCCCGCTGGTTCACCCGCGCACAGCTCGCGGCCGGCGAGATCGCATTGCCGACGACGCATTCGATCTCGTTCCGGCTGATCGAGGACTGGTATGACAGCGGGGCCGAGCGACCGCTGCGGGCCGAGCCGGGTGTGAAGATGTGGCAGGCGCCAAGAAGGTGACGAAGCCTTTCTTCAGTCCTCGTTCAGTCCGCAGAGTGCATCTCACTACTAACGGTGTGCTCTACAATCACCCCCATGTGCCTGCTCGTTCTCGCCTGGAAACACCACCCGCGCTATCGGCTGATCCTCGCCGGCAATCGCGATGAGTTTCACGAACGTCCCGCCGCGCCGCTCGGCTGGTGGCAGGACGATCCGCGCATCCTCGGCGGTCGCGATCTCAAGGCGGGCGGCACCTGGCTCGGCGTGGCGCGCTCCGGGCGGTTCGGCGTCGTCACCAACTATCGCGACCTGCAGGCTCCCGTGGAGGGCGCGCCCTCGCGCGGGCAGCTGGTGCCGCGATTCCTCACGGGCGCGACGTCGCCGAAGGAATTCCTCGACGACCTGCGCGGCGCCGCGCCGCGCTACTCCGGCTTCAACCTGCTGGTCGGCGGCGCCCGCGCGCTCTACTACTCTTCCAACCGCGGGCCGAACGGTCCAGCTGCCCTCGCGCCCGGCGTCTACGGCCTGAGCAACCACTTGCTCGATACGCCGTGGCCGAAGCTGGCGCGCACGCGCAAGCGCTTCGAAGAGCTGCTGACCGGCGCCGACGTCGCGCCGGATGACCTGTTCGCGATGCTGGCGGACCGCGAGCCGGCACTGGACGATCATTTGCCTTCGACCGGCCTGCCGCCCGACTGGGAGCGTGTGGTCTCCGCACCGTTCATCGTCAACGAGCGCTACGGCACACGCTGCTCCACCGTGCTGTTCGTGGAGCGCAACGGCCGCACGGAGCTGCAGGAACGCCGCTTCGACGCCTCCGGCGTGCAGAGCGGCACGTCGCGCTTCGAGTTCAAGAGCGTCGAAGTCCCGGAGGTCTGGCTCGAAGCGAACGATCCCGGGACGGCGGCCGCGACCGACCCCTCCTTCGATTCTTCGCCGGAATAGCGCGCCAGGAGACGGGGTCGCTCACCATGTCCCGAATCTCCGCCCGCCGCTTCACCCGCGCCGTGGCCACGTTGCTGGCGCTGCTGCCGCTCGCGGCAGCGCACGCCAGCATCGAGATCGTCATTCCGGAAGCGACCGAAGCGATCCAGACCAACATCCGGGCATTCCTCAGCCTGACGCGTTACGCCGAGCGCAACGACCTCACGCCGGAAACGATGTCGCGCCTGCAACGGCGCATCGTCTCCGAGACGCGCGCCGCGCTCGAGCCGCTCGGCTACTACGAGCCGCAAGTGACGTACGAGGCCTCGCACGAGGGCGACAAGTGGCGCGTTACGATTCACGTGACGCCAGGGCGACCCGTGCGTCTGTCGGAAGTCAGCGTCACGGCGACAGGTCCGGGTGCGAATGAGCGTGAGGTCCGCGAAATCATCGAAGCGCATGACCTCAAGGCCGGAACGCGGCTCAACCACGGCACGTATGAGCGCGTGAAAGGAACTTTGCTGCGCGCAGCGAAGAATGAAGGCTATCTCGATGCGCGTTTGACCAAGAACGAGCTGATCATCGACCGCCAGGAGCGACGGGCGACGGCGACGATCGAAGTCGAGACCGGCAAGCGCTACAGCTACGGCGAGATCAAGATCGCGCAGGATGTGATCAAGGACGAGCCGATGCGCCGCCTGCTGCGCATGCAACAGGGCGATCCATACACGCTCGACTCGTTGCTGCGCACGCAGTACACGCTCGACGACAGTCAGTATTTTTCGCAGGTGAGCATCGAAAGCGGCACCGCCGATCGCGAGGCGCTCACGGTTCCGGTGACGATCACCGCCCAGCCGAACCGCCGGCATCGTTTCGCTACGAGCCTGGGCTACGGCACCGACACGGAGGCGCGCGGCAAATTCACCTGGGACAACCGCCGCGTCAATCGCGACGGCCACCGCTTCAAGATGGAGCTGCTGGGCTCGGCCGTCATCAAGGAGATCTCGGCGCGCTACGTCATCCCGGTGATGGACGTCGCGCTGGAGAAGGTCGAGTTCACCGGCGACCTGGTCGAGGAAGAGATCGGCGACACCCTCAGCCGGCGTAACGAAGTCGGCACCGGCCTGACGCAGGTGCAGGGCCGCTGGCAACGCGTGCTGTTCGTACGTTTGTCGAACGAGACCACGACGGAAGGCGACGGCACGCGCAACACTGCCTTCTACGTCTTCCCGGGAATCAGCTACGCGACGCTGCCCAGCTACATCACCGGCGGCAAGCCGCGGCCGTACCGGATGTACTTCGAGCTGCGCGGCTCGCCGACCACGCTCGGCTCCGACGCCTCGTTCGTGCAGTTCCGCTTCCAGGGCGAGCGGGTCTTCAATTTCTGGCAGCGTTGGCATCTCGACCTGCGTGGCGAGCTGGGCGTGACCCGCGTCGAATCGAACCGCCCGCAGGACGAACAGATTCTCGACCTGCCCGCCTCGCAACGCTTCTTCGCCGGTGGCGACCGCAGCGTGCGCGGCTTCGACCTCAACGAGCTGGCGCCGCGCGACAAAGTTACCGGCGACACCCTCGGTGGCAAGCACCTGGCGACCGGCACGGTCGAAGTGACGCGCGACCTGCCGCGCAACTTCGGTATCGCGGCGTTCTACGACATCGGCAACGCGTTCAACGACTTCAAGGCGCCGGAATTCGAGTACTCGGTAGGCCTGGGCGTGCGCTACAACATCGCGGTAGCGAGCTTCGGCATCGACGTTGCACAGCCGTTGTCGGAGTCGGGCCGCGACCCGAAGTTCCACCTCTACATCTCGACGCAATTCTGAATGCGGCGACGCCTTCTCATCGCTGCCATTCTGCTGCTGCTCCTGGCGCCTTTCATCCTGCTCGGCTTCGTGCTCTACACGCCGGCCGGCCTCGCGCTGGTCGCCGGGCAACTCTGGCGGCTGGAACGAGCCGGCGTACACATCACCGGTGTTTCCGGAACGCTCTCGGGCCCGCTGCGCGTCGCGGTGTTCGAGCTCGATCATCCGCGCGTGCACATCGTCGTCCATGACATCGTCATAGAAACTCAGCTGCGCGGATTACTGCTGCAGACGCTGCAAGCTTCGTCGGTCACGGCGGGCGATGCCGTCGTGACTCTGCGCGACGCGGTGATGCCGCCGAGCACGCGGCCGCCGCGGTTTCTGCCGCAGTTCCTGCGCATCGATGTAGAAAAAGTCGTGCTGAACCACGTGCGTTACGAGCACACCAACGGCATGGTGATCGAAGCAGGCCGCGCCGAGGGGCGCGCGACGATCACGGCGCGAACGCTACGTGTTCTCCAGGGCCGCGTCGTCGAAGGGCGCCTCGATGCACTGCCATTGGACGCAGCCGGCGATCTCACGTTGCGCGCCGGCAAGCCATTCCGCATGGAGGGAAATGCGACGGGTCACTTGAAGATGAGCGACGGTGTCGTGCTTGCGCTCGACGGCACAGCCAAAGGCGACTTCGATCGCCTGGAGTTCGCGGCACAGCTGCAGCAACCGCAGCGCGCGAGTGCCACGGCAGTTCTCACGCGACCCGACGAGCGCTGGAACATCGCCGGCCACGTCGACGCCGCAGCCTTCGCGCTCGATCCATGGCTGCCAAAGCCGCCGTTCTCGCTGCGCAATATCTCGTTGGACGTGCAAGCCAATCCGGATCGCATCGGCATTGCCGGCAACGTCGGCATCCCCGAGCTGGACAGCAAGGACCTGACGGTCGAGGCCAGCGGCAACTTCGCCAAGCGCGTGCTCACCCTCGCGTCCGCAGACATCGCGCTCAACGACAGCCCCATCAAGGTGCATACGAAGGGCACGGTTGTGTTCGATGGCGACTCGCCGACGCTCGATCTCGCAGCTCAATGGCAAAACCTGCAGTGGCCGCTCCACGGCGCGGCAGTGGTAACCAGCACGGCGGGCGAAGGAACGCTGCGCGGGCCGATGCCCTACGACTTCACGACGACCGCTCAGGTCGACGGCCCGAATCTTCCGCATGCGCAGGGCTCGGCGCAGGGCGTCCTCTCCAAGGAGCAACTCACGGTCACGCAATACGACGTGAAAGCTTTCGACGGCGCCGTCACCGGCAGCGCGCAGCTGCAATTCGCACAGCCGCGTGCCTGGAAACTCACGGCACGCGCCGACGACGTCAATCCGGTCGAGCTGAACGAGGAATTCCCGGGGCGCATCGACGTGCGCGCCGAGGCGGCAGGCAAGGGATTCGACAAGCGAGCGAGCTTCCGGCTCGCGCTAACGAATCTGCGCGGGACGCTGCGCAACGAGCCGGTGCGTGCGCGCGGAACGGTACAGCGTGACGGCAAGACGTGGCAGGTCAGCGATGCCCATCTCGCGTTCGGCGGCGCGCGCGTCACGCTCGACGGCACCTTGCGCGACACGATCGAAGCCAAGTGGTCGATCAACGCACCGGCGCTCGATCGGTTGCTGCCCGAAGCTGCCGGTTCGATTCAATCGACGGGCACCGCGAGCGGCGCGCTGAAGTCTCCGCACGTGGTCGCGCAGGTGCACGGCGAGAATCTGCGCTACGCAGGCTGGGTCGCGCGGCAGCTCGAGATCGACGCGGATGTGGACGCCGCCCGCGACAATCCTTCGCGGCTGACCGTGCAAGCTCGCCAGCTCGGGCGCGGCAGTCCGCTCATCGATCGGCTGCAAGTGACCGGCACCGGCGTCGCGACGGATCATCGCATTGCTCTCGACGTCACCGGCTTTCCGCCTGGACCGCAGCTGGGCGCGCCGCACGCTGCAATGGAAATCTCGGGCCGCTACGACAAGGAAGTCTGGAACGCGACCATCACCACGACCGAGCTGTCGACCGGCGCACCGAATCAACAGCTGAAGATTCCGGAACCGGCGACGGCGATGGCATCGCGTGACCGGGCGCAGCTCGACAACTTCTGTCTCGTGATCGGCGCCGGCCGCATGTGTGCCGAAGGCAAGTGGCAACGCGACGGTGCTTGGCAGGGCACAGTATCGGGTTACGAAATTCCGCTCGCATCCGTGCTGCCGCAGAGCGGCCCCGAGGCGGAGATCGCGGGACGCATCGAGGGCCGGGTGCACGCGTTCGGGGCAGCGGGTCAGCCGTGGCAAGGCGAGGCCGGCGCCCGCATCATCGACGCCGCGATCATCTACCGGCCGCCCGGCGCCGAGCCGGAGACACTCAACCTAGGCACCGGTGGTCTCGGCGCGAGCGCCACGCCTCAGCGCATCGAGATGTCGTTCGGTATCCAGGCGTTCACCGACACCTTCTTATATGCGAACGCCCGGCTGCAGCGCGACGGCCGCAACGACATCCTGAGCCTGCCGTTGACCGGCGACCTGCGCGCGCGCGCCGCGGACGCGAATATCCTGCCGCTGCTGTTCCCGGAGATCGATCATGCAGCAGGCCTGCTCACGGCGAATGCGACGATCGGCGGGACGCTGGCGCTGCCGGAGCTCAACGGCCGCATCGAGCTGGCGCGCGGCGAGTTCGATTCGTATCGCGTCAATCTGGCGATGCGGGAGCTGGCTGTGGTCGCGGACCTGGAAAATACCGGGCTGCGCTTTCGCGGCCAGGGGCGCGCCGGCGACGGGCAGCTGGAAGCCGACGGCCACCTGGCGTGGCGCGGCGGCAGCTCCAAAGGCGAGCTGAACATCCGCGGGCAGAATCTCCTGGTCGCCGATCTGCCCGAGTATCGCGTCGTCGCTTCGCCGGACCTGCACTTCATAGTCGATGGCAAGCGCATGGACGTCGCCGGCGAGGTGAAGATTCCGAGCGCCCGCGTTCAGCCCGCCAAGCTGACCGGTGCAGTCAAGCTATCGGACGATGCGCGCTATGTCGGCGAGCATCCCGCAGAGCGCGCCGGCCTTTTCGTAGTGCACAGCGAAGTCCGCATCGACATGGGCGACGACGTGCGCGTCGATGCCTTCGGTCTGCAGGGCCGCATCGTCGGCGGCGTCGGCACCACGGCGACCACCGGCGAAGCGCCCATCGGCCGCGGCGAGCTGAGCGTCGACGATGGCCGCTACGAAGCCTTCGGTCAGAAGCTGGACATCAATCGCGGCCGGCTGCTGTTCGACGCCTCGCCGCTCGACGACCCTGGCCTCGACATCGAGGCACGCCGCCGCATCGAGACCACCGAGGTCGGTCTCAACGTGCGCGGCACGCTGCAGGAGCCGCGCCTGACCTTCTTCTCGGATCCGTCGATGCCGCAGTCGCAGATCATGTCGTACCTGTTGACGGGAAAGTCGGTGGACTCGATCACCGGCTCCGAAACCAAGAGCTTCAGCGCGGCACGCGATCAGCTCGCAGTGCAGGGCGGCGGCTTCCTGGCGTCGCAGCTGGGCCGGCGCATCGGCATCGAGGAAGTGGGCGTGGAAAGCACTGTGAACAGCGCGGGCGAAGCGAACACCTCGCTGGTGCTCGGCAAATTCCTGTCGCCCCGCCTGTTCGTCAGCTACGGCATCTCGCTGACGGAAGCGTTCAACACGCTGAAGCTGCGCTACACGATCAGCGACAAGTGGGTGTTCAAGACGGAGTCAGGCGAGAACTCGAGCGCCGACATCGAATACGCCACCGAGAGATAGACAGCTCAGTACAACACCGCGCGCAGCGCAGAAACCAGCGACAGCGGCTGATCCAACAACACATGGTGATGCGACTGCGGGATCGCGATCGGTCCGCGAGCGTTCGGAATATGCTGCACGATCTCGTACGCGTGCTTGCGCGACACGATCGCGCTCGCGTCGCCGTAGATGAACGCCACGGGCGCCTTGATCTTCGCCAGAATGTCCGTCGCCTTCGCGTCGTCGTGTTTCGGAATCAGCTCCGCGTCGAACTTCCAGGTCCAGCCGCCTGCCACTTCCTTGAGCGAGTGGCGCGCCACGTAGTCGAGGATATACGGCGCCGTGCGGTTCTCCGGCGGCACCAGGCGAAACCGCGCGCGCGCCGCTTCGAGCGTCGGGTACACGCGTCGCGGGCCGATCTCGAACGGCCGCGTCGAGCGCTTTTCATCCGTCAGCCGCATGTGACTGTCGATGATCACCGCACGCGACACACGATCTGGAAACTCGGCGCAGGCGCGCGCGACGCGCCCGCCGCCGAAGCTGTGCCCCACCAGCGTCGCCTTGTCGCAACCTGCATCGTCGAGCACGCCGGTGATGTCGCGGACGAAACCAAGCGGCGTGTACTCGGGCCGGCTGCCGCTGTCGCCCATGCCGGCGAAGTCCATCGAGAGGATGCGGAACCGGCTGAGGAAGAACGGCGCGATGAAGCTCCACCAGCGCGCGTGCGCGCGGAAGCCGTGCGCGAACAGCAGCGGCGGCTTGCTGGTATCGCCGGCGTTCCAGGCCAAGTAATGGATCGGCGTGCCGTCCACTTCCACGAAACGGGATTCGACAGGCGCGGCGATCGCCCGCGCGAACCACTCGGGTACGTCGCTCTGTTCGGACATGCTCAATCGAACTCGGTCGGCAGCTGAAGATTCCGGTGGTGCTGATGCATGCGGCGGATCTGCTCGGCGGTCGCGCGGCCGGTCGACAGCTCCGGCAGGCCGTCGAGCGGAAAGAACTCGACGGCTGTCGTCTCATAACTGGTCCGCGCCTCGCCGCCGGTGATCTCGCAGACGAAGAACAATTTCCAGGCATGGAACAGCGACGGCGGCGCGTTGTGCTTGTTGCGATCGTAGACGGCCCCCAGCTTGAGGATGCGGGCGGTGAAGCCGGACTCCTGCTCGATCTCCTTGAGAACCGCCGAGCTCGGCGAGTCGTTGACGTCGGCCCAGCCGCCCGGAACTGTCCATTTGCCGTCCGCGCGTTCCCGCACCAGCAGCACGCGGTCGTCGCGGAAGATCGCGCCGCGCACCTCGCATTTGGGCGTCGAGTAACCGGTGTCGACGAACCAGGCGCCGGTGACAGCCGCCGCGCTCGCGCCTTGCAGCTCGAGCAGCTTCGCCGCGATGTCGCCGATCTCGCGATACCGCTCGCGGTCGTATTCCTCGGCACTGAAGTGCAGCCCGGTCTGCGACAACGCGAGCAGGCGGCGGGAAAGATCGAGCACTGAAGACATGCGAGAAGGGTATCATTCGCGCCCGCGATCAGCCGGCAAAAGTCGCGCCTTTTGACGGCGTCGTCGAAAGGGCCTTGGCCGCTTTCGACCAGAGGACGAGCTTGCCTGCCTATGAACGACACCGCTCCGGCGTCGCAGCCGACGTCCCCTGTCGCCACACGCACCGATCCACGCGGCCTCGCCGCTGCCGCCACGGCGTTCTTCATCTGGGGCCTGCTGCCGCTGTACCTGAAAGCGCTGCAGGCCGTACCGATTCTGCAGGTCACCGCGCATCGCATCGTGTGGGGCTGCGTGCTCGCTTTCCTGTGGTTGCGCGTGCGCGGGGAAACAGGGCAGGTTTGGGCCGCACTGCGCGACCCGACGACGCGCTGGCGGCTCTGCGTGAGTGCGACGCTGATCAGCGCCAACTGGATCACCTACGTTTACGGCATCGCCGCGCATCGCGTCGTGGAGACGAGTCTCGGCTACTTCATCAATCCACTGTTCAACGTGCTGCTCGGCGTCGTGATCCTGTCGGAACGGCTCAATGCCGCACAGTGGACTGCTGTGGCGATCGCCACAGCAGGCGTCGGCTGGCTGACCTGGTCGGCCGGACATCCGCCGTGGATCTCGCTCATGCTGGCGTTCTCGTTCGGCCTCTATGGCTTCGTGCGCAAGGTCATCCGCGTCGATGCGCTCGCCGGTTTCGCCAGCGAGGCGCTGCTGCTGGCGCCGGTCGCCCTGTCCTATCTGATCTGGTGTGAGCTGGCCGGGAGCGGCGTCATGACGAACGGCAGCGTCGGCCTGTACGCGCTGCTGATGGTCGGCGGCCCGCTCACGGCGGTGCCGCTGGTGCTGTTCGCCTTCGGCGCCCGGCGCATTCCTTACTCGACCGTCGGACTCCTGCAATACATCGGTCCTACGATCCAGCTGATGCTGGCAGTGTTCGCGTTCGGCGAGCCGTTCAAGGGGCCGCGGGTCGCGGGGTTCGTGCTGATCTGGACGGCGCTGGCGCTATATGCGGCCGACGGGCTGTGGCGGGCGCGGAAAATGCCCGCATGAATCCTTGACAGCGTCTGCATATTTATGCAACATGCGCGCGTTTTTATGCAGACCGCTCCGAGTGCAATCAGGTGGCAGCTGAGATTCATCAATCTGTGGCGCGGCGCGCGGCGATCCTCCGGATCATCCGCGAGTCGACCGTGCACAACCAGGACGAGCTGGCGAGGCTCCTGCGCAAGCAGGGGTTCGACGCCACGCAGTCGAGCGTCAGCCGCGACCTGCGCGAGCTCGGCGTCGCCAAGGCCGGCGACCACTACATCCTGCCCGGCGGCGACGCCGGCGCGGCAGCCGGCACGCCGTTCGCCGCGGTTTCCAACTTCGTCATGGAAGTGCGGACCGCCGGTCCGTCGCTGACGGTCGTCAAGACCACGACCGGCACGGCGCAGAGCGTCGCGGTCGCCATCGACGACTCGAGCTGGTCGGAGGTCGTCGGCACGATCTCCGGCGACGACACCATATTCATCGCCACTGAAGGCGGCCGCGAGCAGCGCAAGCTGCGCGAGCGCCTGCGCGTCATCTTCGGAATCTGACCATGAGCGAAGCAGCCCTGCCGGCCGGCGACGAGCCGATTCTCCTTGCTTTCTCCGGCGGCCTGGACACGTCGTTCCTGGTGCCGTGGCTCAGCGCGACGTACAACCGCCCGATCATCACGGTCACGGTCGACACCGGCGGCATCGACGCGCCGGCCGCCAAGGTGCTGGAGCAGCGCGCTCGCGCGCTCGGCGCCCAGGATCACATCCTGGTCGAGGCCAAGCAGGCGTACTTCGACCAGGTGATCAAGTTCCTGATCATGGGCAACGTGAAGCGCGGCCAGATGTATCCGCTGTGCGTCGGCGCTGAGCGCGTGATGCAGGCGCAGACGATCGCCGAATACGCACGCAAGCTCGGCACCAAGGTCGTGGCTCACGGCTGCACCGCCGCCGGCAACGATCAAGTGCGGTTCGAAGTCGCGCTGCGCACGCTCGCGCCGGAGCTGACGATCCTCGCGCCCGTGCGCGACCGCGCGTTCAAGCGCCCCGAGCAGCTGAAATACCTGGAAGAGCGCAAGCTCCCGATCCCGCCGTACGGTGCCGCCTATTCCGTGAATCGCGGGCTGTGGGGCGTGACGATCGGCGGCAAAGAGACGCTGACTTCGACCGGCAGCATCCCGGATCACGCCTGGGTGCTCTCGAAGAGCGCGTTCAGCGAGCCGCAGGAGCCGACGACACACACCATCGGCTTCGAGCGCGGCGTGCCCGTGAGTCTGAATGGGGCGCGGCTCGACCCGGTGCGTTTGATCGAGCATGTCGAGGAGATCGGCGCGCGTTACGGCGTCGGCCGCGGCATTCACCTCGGCGACACGATCATCGGCACGAAGGGCCGCGTCGCGTTCGAAGCGCCCGCCGCCGAAGTGCTGATCAGCGCGCATCGCGAGCTCGAGAAGCTGGTGATGACCGGTCGTCAGCAGCGCATCAAGGAAATGCTGGCCGGCCCTTATGGCGATCTCGTCCACGAGGGCCAGCACCTGGATCCCGTCTGTCGCGACATCGAAGCGTTGTTCAGCGCTTCGCAGGCGCGCGTGACGGGCGAAGTGACCGTGCAGTATCGGCCCGGCAGCGCTTTCGTCGCTGGAGTCGTCTCGCCCTTCTCGCTGATGACGGTATCGAAGGGCGTGTATGGCGAAGCGGCGGGCGAATGGACCGCGGCCGATGCGCTCGGTTTTTCCAAGATGGTCGGTTTGCCCGGAATGTTCTGGGCGAGGGCAGGAAAGCAGCAATGAACGCAGTAGTCGCGTTTCCGCAGGTTGCAACCATGAAGACGGTACTGGTCGACAAGATCGCTTCCATCACCCAGGCGCTGAACCTGGGCCACGAGCTACGCGTCGCCACCGCGGACATCCCGTGCGAGGAAGGCGTCGTGCTGGTCGTCGAGATCCTCAACAACAAGTCCACGTACAACACGCTGGAGCTGACCAGCGGCCGCATGGCGAAGCTCGCCAAGGGCGACGTCATCGTCGGCGCGCTCGGGCATCGCCAGGCGCTGTTCGGCTATTCGGGCCACCTGCCGGAGTCGGTGAAGACAGGCGACGTGATCCAGGTGCTGAACATCGGCGGCGTGCTCGGCATCGTCGATTCGGTGAATCCGGAAAAGGGCCGGCCGTTCGACGCGCGCGTCATCGGCGTGGTGCTGCAATTCCCGTATCTCGGCGAGCGCATCGGCGTGCCCGCGCGAATCGGTTATCAGCGCCTCGACTACAACGCGACAGTGAATACGCGAGGCGTGCCGGTCGTCGCGCTCGCCGGTACGTGCATGGAAGCCGGCAAGACGGCGGCAGCCTGCGCGATCGTCGCGCGCATGCGTCATCGCGGCCTGAACGTGCATGCGTTCAAGGCGACGGGCGTGTCGCTGCGCCGTGACATCCTGGCGATGGAAGACGCCGGTGCCCATCGCACCATGATCTTCACGGATCTCGGTGTGGTCACCACCACTGCCAAGACCGGCCCCGCAATCACGCGCGCGTTGCTCAGTGAAATGTCACAGGGCGAGCCCGACGTGATCGTGTTCGAGCTCGGCGACGGCATTCTCGGCGCGTACGGCGTCGAGGCGATCCTGTCCTCGCCCGACATCAAGGAGGCGCTCTCGTGCGTCGTGCTGTCGGCGAACGACCCGGTCGCGGCGTGGGGCGGCGTGAAGCTGCTGCGCGAGAAGTTCGGCATCGAGCCCGCGGTCGTTACGGGGCCGGCGACGGACAATGCGGTCGGCGTGAACATCATTCGCGATCAGTTCAACGTGCCCGCGTTCAATGCGATCACCGACGGCGCGAAGCTCGGCGACTGCCTCATCGACAAGCTGGGCTTGAAGACCAAGCAACCGGAGACCGAGGAGTCAGACTGAAGTCTGACCCACAGGAAATGCAGAAGACACCCGTCATCGTCCTGGGCGGCACCGGCTACGTGGCCGGTGACCTGCTGCGCCTGATCGCAGCGCATCCGCAGCTCGATCTCAAGGGCGTGCTGTCCGACAGCCAGCCCGGCGAGCCGATCGCGAAGTCGTTCGTGCACCTGGCGCCGATCTATCCGGAGCTGAAGTT
The DNA here is from genome assembly GCA_035606615.1 of Steroidobacteraceae bacterium. Taxonomy (GTDB): domain Bacteria; phylum Pseudomonadota; class Gammaproteobacteria; order Steroidobacterales; family Steroidobacteraceae; genus Steroidobacter. The sequence goes on along the minus strand of DATNFA010000001.1, from coordinate 13,130 downwards.
CGCGGACCTGGCGACGATCACGGAGCTCGCGGCGTCGCTGCCGCAGTCGGCGATTCTCTCGGCGGCGCCGCATGGCGTCGCCGCGAAGCTGATCGACGACCTGCTTGCAGCGGCGGAAGCCAAGGGTGCGGCACCGCGGGTGATCGATATCTCGGCCGACTTTCGCTACACGACGGCCGGCGCGTACGAAGCCGTCTACAAGCACGCACATGGTGCACCGGGCCGCATCGCGCAGTTCACCTGCGCCGTGCCCGAGCATCTCGATCGGCTGACGACGCGACACGTCGCGCATCCCGGATGCTTTGCGACGGCCGTGCTGCTCGCGAGCGTGCCGCTGCTGAAACTGCAGCTGACTGAGCCTCGCCTGTTCGCTGCGGGCGTCACCGGCAGCACCGGCTCCGGCCGCACGCCGGGTCCTGGCACTCATCATCCGCAGCGTCACAGCGATCTGTACGCGTACAACCCGCTTTCGCATCGGCACACGCCGGAGATCACGGCGCTCGCGCAGGCCGCCAGCGGCACGCAGGCAGAGTTCAACTTCGTGCCGCACTCGGGTCCGTTCGCGCGCGGCATTCACGTCACCGTGCAAGGGCATGCGCAACGTCCGATCAAGACGCCGGAGTTGCTCGAGGCGCTGCGCGAGTTCTATCGCGGGCGGCCCTTCGTGCGAGTGGCAGCCGAGATGCCGCACGTGAAGGACGTCGCCGGCAGCAACTACGCCTTCGTCAGCGGCGTGGCGAACGGCTCGACCATCGCGGTGATGTGCGTCATCGACAATCTGGTGAAGGGCGCAGCGGGCGGCGCAATGCAATGGCTGAACCGGCTGTTCGGTTTCGATGAGACGACGGGCCTGATTGCGCCCGCAACGGGTTGGACATGAGCATGGCATCCGAAAAGGTTGTGTCGATTACCAAAGGGTTGCCGGATCACCTGGCACCCGTCTTCGCGCAGTTCAACCTCGAAGTGCGCGACGCGAGCGGCGTTTATTTGCACACGCCGAGTGGCCGCAAGGTGCTCGATCTGTACGGCGGTCATGCGGTGGCCGCGCTGGGCTATGGTCATCCTCGCTGGGTCGAGGCGCTTTCGGAGCAGGCGCGCTCGCTATGCTTCCAGAGCAATGCCGTGCCGCTCGACGTGCGCCGGCGCGCCGCAACTCGTCTCGCGGCGTTTTGCGGCCTCGGCCTCGACACCATTTTCTTCGTGAACTCGGGCGCGGAAGCGAACGAGAACGCGCTGAAGCTCGCGTTCAAGATGACCGGCGGCACGCAGGTGGTTGCGGTCGAAGGCAGCTTTCACGGACGCACGGCGGCGGCCGGTGCAATCACGTGGGGCGCGCAGCAGAAGTGGTTCGGCTTTCCGCGCGCGCCGTTCGACGTCAAGTTCATCAAGCCGACGGACCTCGACAAGCTCGGCACGCTGATCGACGACAAAACGGCCGCAGTGATCGTTGAGCCGGTGCAAGGCGTCGCCGGCGCGGTCGACATGCCGAAGGATTTTCTCGCGGCGCTGCGTTTCCGCTGCAGCGAGAACGGCTCGATCCTCATCTTCGACGAAGTGCAATGCGGCGTCGGCCGCACCGGTTACCCGTTCGCGGCGAACATGTACGGTGTTACGCCCGACATCATCACGACGGCCAAGGCGCTCGGCGCCGGCTTCCCGGTATCGGCGCTGCTGATGGCGGATCACGTCGCGTCCTATCTCAAGACCGACACGCTCGGCACCACATTCGGCGGCGGGCCGATGGCTTGCACCATCGTCGAGACCGTCATCGATATCATCGAATCGGAAAACCTGCTGGAGAACGTGCGACAGCGCTCGGCGCAGATCCGCCGCGAATGCGTCGTCGGACCGGTGGTCGCGACCCAGGGTGCGGGCCTGCTGCTCGGCCTGCGCACGTCGCGGCCGGCGAAAGATGTGCAGGCGGAACTGCTGAAGCAGGACATCCTGACCGGCACCAGCGCCGATCCGAACGTCGTGCGCATCCTCGCACCGTTCGTCCTCGGCAGCGAGCATGTGGAACAACTACGCGACGCACTGAAGAAGATCGCATCATGAACCGCTTCCTCGACCTGGCCGACTTCCCGCGCGAGCAGATCAAGGATCTCCTCGGTCTAGCTGCGAGGCTGCAGCAGCATCCGCAGCCGCAGGCGCTTGCCGGCAAGGTTCTGGGCCTGCTGTTCCTCAATCCGTCGCTGCGCACGCTCGCTTCCTTTCAGAGCGCGGTGATGCGGCTCGGCGGCACTGCGGTGGTCATTACGCCGGGCCAAGGCACGTGGCAGATGGAGACGCGCTCGGGCGCAATCATGAACGGCGCCGCTGCGGAGCACGTGCGCGAAGCGGTGCCGGTGCTCGCGTCGTATTGCGACGCCATGGGCATTCGCATGTTCGCCGAGGGCCGCAATCTGGCAGCGGATCTCGCCGAGACCGGCTTTCGCATGATGGCGGACCTGTGCGAGAAGCCGCTGGTCAACATGGAATCCGCGATGAGTCATCCGTGCCAGGCGCTCGCCGACTGGCACACGCTGGACGAGCTGCGCGTGCCGGAACGCGGCAAGTTCGTGCTCAGCTGGACCAATCATCCGCGCGCATTGCCGCTCGCAGTCCCCTCCTCCACTGTGCACATGGCTGCGATGCGCGGTATGGAAGTGGTCGTGCTGCGTCCAGACGGCTTTGCGCTACCGGAACAGATCATGGAGAAGGCGCGCCAGGCTGCGAAGGCGTCAGGCGGCGCAGTTCACGAAACGACGGATCGCGCCGAAGCGCTCAGCGGCGCACACGTGATCTATGCGAAAGAATGGGGCTCGCCGCAGCACTACGGCGATAACGAGGCCGACGCGCGCTTGCGCGAATATCTCGGCGACTGGTGCGTGAAGGACAGCTGGTTCAAGACCGCCGCCGCGGGCTGCCACTTCATGCATTGCCTGCCCGTGCGTCGTAATGTTGCCGTCGCAGACGAAGTGCTCGACGGGCCACGCAGCGTCGTGGTGCACGAAGCGTTCAATCGCATGGTCGTGCAGATGGCCGTGTTGTATAGACTGCTCAGAGGCTAAGAGGTAACTACACAGTGCTCCGTTCCGATCCTTCGGTTGCCATTCGCGCGCTGCGCGGCGCCGCGCCCTACATTCGCATGTACAAGGGCAAAGTGTTCGTCATCAAGGCGAGCGGCGGGGTGTTCGGCGATGCTGCCGCGACGCGCGGGCTGATCGAGCAGGTCGCGATCCTGCATCAGGTCGGCATCCGCGTCGTGCTCGTGCACGGCGGCGGTCCGCAGCTCACGCAGGTGCAGGAGTCGCTCGGCCTGACGCCGCGCCTGGTCGCGGGCCGACGCGTCACCGACGGCAAGTCGATGGAAGTCACCAGCATGGTGCTGAACGGGCTGGTCAACACGCAGATCCTCGGGATGTGTCGCGAGCTCGACATTGCCGCGGTCGGCGTCAGCGGCGTGGACGCGGGCCTGGTGCGCGCTCACAAGCGGCCGCCGGTCAGCGTCGAGGGTCAGATGGTCGATTACGGCTTCGTCGGCGACATCGATCTGATCGACGTGAAAGTGCTGCAGCAGTTGCTCGACGACGGCTTGATGCCGGTCGTGAGCCCGGTCTCCGCGGACGACAAAGGCCAATTGCTGAACATCAATGCCGACACGGTCGCCGCCGGTATCGGTGCGGGTCTGAAAGCCGAGAAGCTGATGCTGTGCACCGGCGCGCCGGGCATTCTCGAGTCGGTCGACGATCCGCGCTCCATCGTTTCTTACACGGATCTCGCGGGTCTCGCGCGCCTGAAGGCGCAAGGCAGCCTGAAAGACGGGATGCTGCCGAAGGCCAAGGCGATCGAAGACGCGATCCGCGGCGGCGTGCGTCGCGTGCACGTCACGTCGTACAAGTCGCCGGACAGCCTGCTCGCGGAAGTGTTCACGAACGAAGGCACGGGGACGCTGATTGTCGAGAACATCAGCGCGCTGTCGCCGGCCGAGCAGCACGGCTGACATGAGCCGGCTGTGGGACAAGGGTACGAGTCTGGACGAGCGTGTGTTGCGTTACACGGCCGGCGAGGATCATGCCCTCGACAACCGGCTCGTCGCCTACGATGTGCGTGCTTCGATCGCGCATGCGGAAATGCTCCATGCCCAGCGCCTGCTGAGCGCTGAGGATCTCGCTGCGATCACGCGGGGTCTGAACGACATCGCCGCGGAGCACGCGCGCGGCGAATGGCGGGTGCAGCTGGAGCATGAGGACGGCCAGACGGCGCTCGAGAATCTCCTGGTCGCGCGCCTCGGCGAAGCCGGCAAGCGCGTGCATCTCGGCCGATCGCGCAACGACCAGGTGCTGACGGCGCTGCGGCTGTACTTGAAGGATGCTGTAACGGACCTCGAAGCAGGCGTTACTACGGTCGCGAAGGCTCTGGACGATCTCGTCGCGCGCCAGGGCTCGATCAAGCTCCCCGGCTACACCCACATGCAGCAGGCGATGCCCAGCTCCGTGGCATTGTGGGCCGGCGGCTTCGCTGCCGAATTGCGCGACGATGCGGTAGGCCTGCGCCACTGCCGTCGCCGCCTCGACAAGAATCCGCTCGGTTCCGCCGCCGGCTACGGCGTGACCAACGTACCGCTCGATCGCGAGCGCACGCGGGCAGCGCTCGACTTCGCAGAAGTGCAGCAACCTGTCACGGCCGTGCAGCTTTCGCGCGGCAAGGCCGAAGCGCAGGTGCTGTTCGAAATCGCGCTGGTGATGCAGGACGCCGGCCGCCTCGCGGCCGACCTGCTGCTGTTCTACACGCAGGAATTTTCCTTCGTGGAGCTGCCGGACGCGTTCACGACGGGTTCTTCGATCATGCCGCAGAAGCGCAACCCGGACGTCTTCGAGCTGATCCGCGGCCGCACGGCCACGGCCGCTGCCGCACTGAACGAAGTCCTCGGCATCGTCGCGAAACTGCCGTCCGGCTATCAGCGCGATCTGCAACTGATCAAGGCGCCGCTGTTTCGCGCGATCGACGTGTGCCTCGATACGCTCGCGATTGTCGCGGCCGCACTGCCCGGCGTGAAATTCCGTCCCGAGCACATTGTGCTCGATCCGGCGATCCATGCCGCCGAAGCCGCGAACGAGCTGGTGGTGAAGGAAGGCATCTCCTTCCGCGACGCCTACCGCAAGATTGCCGAGAAACTAACGAAGAAATGAGCGCAACGATCTGGTTTCGTCCTTACACGCTGGAGCAGATCAGCTTCTTCCGGGACAGCCTGCCGAAGCACCTCGGCATCGAGTTCACCGAGATCGGCGCAGATTTTCTGCGCGGTCGCATGCCCGTCGACGAGCGCACGCGGCAGCCCTTCGGCATCCTGCACGGCGGCGCCTCGGTAGCCCTCGCCGAAACGCTCGGCAGCACCGCGGCCGGCCTGGTCGTCGACCCCGACAAATACCGGGTCGTCGGTCAGGAGATCAACGCCAATCACGTGCGCGCTATCAGCGACGGCTTCGTCATCGGCACCGCGCGGCCGCACCATGTCGGCCGGCGCAGTCACGTCTGGGAGATCCGCATTACCGACGAGCAGGAGCGGCTGGTGTGCATTTCCAGGCTCACAATGTTCGTGTTGGAAAAAAGCTGACAGCCCCGACTGCTATACTTCGGCCATGTTCTCGCGGCCGAAATTCCTGCTGCTCATTCTCGTCGCGCTGCTTGCGTCGTCGTGCGGCCTGAAAGGTCCGCTGTACCGTCCTGACGAGCAGCGCAGCGACACCGTCACGCCCACCGACGACTCCGCCGGCACCACCAAGAAGAAGGGCGAGCCCAGCGTGCAGCCGCCCGATCCCGACAGACCGGCCGTCCCTCCGGGCAATTGATGAACGCGCGGCGCAAGCTCGTCCTCGTCGACGGTTCCGGCTATTTGTATCGCGCATTCCACGCGCTGCCACCGCTGCAGAACTCGCGCAACGAGCCGACCGGCGCCGTCCTCGGCGTGGTCAACATGCTCAACAAGCTGTGCCGGGAAGAATCGCCGGATTTGATCGCGGTGGTCTTCGATGCGCCCGGACGCACGTTCCGCGACGAGCTGTTCGAGCAATACATGGCAACGCGCACGCCGATGCCCGACGATCTGCGCGCGCAGCTGCAGCCGCTGCTCGATTGCGTCGAGGCGCTGGGATTGCCGCTGCTGCGGATCGCTGGCGTGGAAGCCGACGACGTGATCGGCACGCTCGCGAAGCAGGCGGCTGCCAAGGACATGGACGTGCTGATCTCGACCGGCGACAAGGACATCGCGCAGATCGTCGGCGAGCGCATCACGCTCGTGAACACGATGACCGACTCGCGTCTCGATCGCGCCGGCGTTAGAACCAAGTTCGACGTGTGGCCCGAGCAGATCATGGATTATCTCGCGCTGATCGGCGACAGCATCGACAACATTCCGGGCATCGACAAAGTCGGGCCGAAAACCGCCGCGAAATGGCTGAACGAATACGGCACGCTCGACCAGCTGGTGGCGAATGCGGCGGCGATCGGCGGCAAGGTGGGCGACAACCTGCGCGCCGGCCTGCAGACGCTGGAGCTGTCGCGCAAGCTCGCCACGATCGACTCGAACCTCGAGCTCGATTGCGATCTCGAATCGCTCGTGCGTCGCGAGCCGAACAAGGATCGTCTGCGCGAGCTGTACACGCGCCTCGAATTCCGTCAGCTGCTGCGTCAGATCGACGGCGGTGCTGCTCCCGGCACCGCGCCAACCCCGCCGCCCGCGGTGGAATCGGCGGCCGCCGCAGCTCGACCGCCGACGAACTACGAGACCGTGCTGACGACGGCGGATCTGCAGCGCTGGATCGATCGGCTGCAATCGGCCGAGTTGATGGCAGTGCACGTCGAGGCCGTTTCTCTCGACTACATGGAAGCGGAGATCGTCGGCCTCGCATTCAGCATCGAGCCCGGCAGCGCCGCGTACGTCCCGTTTGCACACGACTACGCGGGCGCGCCTCAGCAGCTCGCGGCTGCAACCGTGCTGGAAGCTCTGCGGCCACTGCTCGAAAACGAGCAGCTGCCGAAGATCGGACATCACCTCAAGTACGGCCAGCACGCACTCAAGCGCAAAGGCATCGAGCTGCGCGGCGTGCGCTTCGACTCGATGCTGGAGTCGTACGTGTGGAACAGCACGGCGACGCGCCATGAAATCGACGCGGTCGTGCGGCGCTATCTCGGCTTCGATCCGATCAACTATGAAGACCTGGCAGGCCGCGGCGCGAAACAGATCCCGTTCGGCCAGGTCGCGATCGACGTCGCAACGAAGTACGCGGCTGAAAACGCCGACCTCGTCCTGCAACTGCATCGCGTGCTGTGGACCAACATCTCTGGAGTGCCGGAACTGCGCTCGCTCTACGAAGAGATCGAGCAGCCGCTCGTGCCGGTGCTGTACCGGATGGAGCAGGCCGGCGTGCTGATTGACGGCGAGCTGCTGCGGCAGCAGAGCCTGGAGCTGGCGCGGAACATGCGCGAGATCGAAGCCCGCGCGCACGCTGCGGCGGGCGGCCCGTTCTCGCTCGATTCGCCAAAACAGCTGCAAGACGTGCTGTACGGCAAGCTCGGGTTACCGGTGCTGGGCAAGACGGCGACCGGCCAACCGTCGACCGCAGAGAGCGTGCTGGAAGAGCTCGCAGATAAGTACGAGTTGCCGCGGCTGATCCTCGACTATCGTGGTTTCGCCAAGCTCAAGTCGACGTACACGGACAAGCTGCCGCTGCAGATCAACCGCACTTCACAGCGCGTGCACACCTGCTATCACCAGGCAGTCGCCGCGACCGGCCGGCTCTCCTCGATGGAGCCGAATCTGCAGAACATTCCGATTCGCACGCCGGAAGGCCGCCGCATCCGCCAGGCCTTCGTCGCGCCGCCGGGCTGGTGCATCGTCGCCGCCGACTATTCGCAGATCGAGCTGCGCATCATGGCGCACCTGTCGGGCGACGAGGGTCTGCTGAACGCGTTCGCCGAAGAGCGCGACATTCACCAGGCCACGGCTGCGGAAGTGTTCGGCATGGCACTCGACCAGGTCAGCGCGGACCAGCGGCGCACGGCGAAGATGATCAACTTCGGTCTCATCTACGGCATGTCCGCGTTCGGACTCGCGTCGCGACTCGGCATCGAGCGCAGCGAAGCGCGGCGCTATGTGGACCTGTATTTCGAGCGGTATCCGGGCGTGCGGCGCTATATGGACGAGACGCGCCAGCAAGCGCGCGAGCGCGGGTACGTCGAAACAGTCTTCGGCCGGCGGCTTTATCTAAACGACATCGCCTCGCGCAACGCAGCCCTGCGACAGGGCGCGGAGCGACAGGCGATCAACGCGCCCATGCAGGGCACAGCCGCCGACATCATCAAGCGCGCCATGATCCAGGTCGATCGCTGGCTGAGCGCTTCGAATCTCCCGGCCCGGCTGTTGCTGCAGGTTCACGACGAGCTGGTTTTCGAAGTCCAGCAGGATGCTGCCGACGAGCTGATGGGCCGCGCCCGCGAGTTGATGGGCGCCGCGGCGCAATTGCGGACGTCGCTGAAAGTCGACGTCGGCTCCGGCGCCAATTGGGACGAAGCTCACTGATTACGGAGCGTAAAGGAATCGAATCGTCCAGGTTCAATTGCCGTTCAGCTCAGTCCGGCATTCTCTGCCCCCGCACCCTTCTTCAGACACGGAGATTCATTGCATGCGTAAAGCAATCCTGTTCGCAGCAGCGCTGCTGACCTTGCCGGTGTTGCCTGCTGTCGCCGCCGACAACGGCTTCTATCTCGGCGGCTCGGTCGGCCAGGCGAACCTGAAGATCGACGATCTCTCCGACGGGATATCGACCGCGGATTTCGATGCCGACGACACGGCCTTCAAGCTGATCGCCGGCATGCGCCCGCTCGACTGGCTCGGCATCGAAGCGGCCTACGTCAATTTCGGCGAGCCCGAAGACACCGTGCTCGGCCAGAAATTGAAGGCCGACGGCGACGGCATTTCGGCTTTTGCGGTCGGTTTCCTGCCAACGGGTCCGGTGGATCTGTTCGCAAAAGTCGGCCTGATTTCCTGGGACAGCAAGATCGGCGGCACTTTCGACGACGACGGCACCGACCTCGCGTACGGTGTTGGCGCGCAGTTCCGCGTGCTCGGGCTGTCGATCCGGGCCGAATACGAGAAGTACGACATCAGCGACGTCGACCTCGACATGATTTCGGTCGGCCTCACTTATACGTTCCTGTGATGCTCTGATGCCGGCACCGCTGTTGTCGATGTACAACGGCGGCGCCGGATTCGGCGCGATTGCTCGCTTTTGCCGCGACCTCGCCGCAACGCTGCAGTGCTTCGCCGCGTCGCGATCAAACGACTGAAATCATGAATCTTTCTTCACGTTCGCGCGGGATCCCGGCAGCGGAACTTTAGGGAAGCGCAGGCGTCTCAATCTACGAGCGTCGGCCAGGACGCTCCCGTTCGCTGACCTCCCTGAGTGAACGGCAACCCGGTCCATCCCCATGCCGGGTAACACTGTCCCGGTGGCTCTAACGAGCCACCGGGCTTTTTTTTGCGTCACGACTTCGCAGCAGCGCCAGAACTTCGCGGCGCGCGTCGTCGACGCCGGTTTTTGCGACTGCCGAAAACAGCTGCACCGTCGCGACGCCCTCGACCTCTGCCCGCACCTGCTTCAACAGCACGGTCGACTCGCTGCGGCTGAGCTTGTCCGCCTTGGTCAGCAGAATGTGCGTCGCGAGACCGTGAGCCTGGCTCCAATCGAGCATCTGCACGTCGAAGTCCGTGAGCGGCCGGCGCGCATCCATCACGATCACGAGGCCGACCAGCGAGGCGCGCACCTCGATGTAACGCGTCAGCAGCTCCTGCCAATGATCCTTGATGCGCTCCGGCACTTTCGCGAAGCCGTAGCCGGGCAGGTCGACCAGCCGCTGCGCGCCGTCCAGCCCGAAGAAATTGATGAGCTGCGTGCGGCCCGGGGTCTTGCTGGTGCGCGCCAGATCCTTGCGGCCGGCGATGGCGTTCAGCGCGCTGGATTTGCCGGCGTTGGAGCGGCCCGCGAAGGCCACCTCGGTGCCGTCGTCGGCCGGAAATTGCCGCGGCTGCCAGGCGCTGCTGATGAATCGGGCTTCGGGGAACTGGGGCATCGGTTCGGTTCGGGGCGCCGCGGGGCCGCTAGTGTACAATTCCGCGCCTTTTAAGCGGCCAGCTGCCTTGGAGTTTCGCCAGATGAAGCGTTCGCTTGCCCCGCTCTTCATGCTCTCGTTTTCGATGGGGGCCCTCGGTGCCAGCGCCGTTGCGCTCGGTGCCGGCTCGGCCGATGAAGGGCAGTCCAAGTCCACTGCGTGCACCGCCTGTCACGGCCCGAACGGCAACAGCGCGAATCCGGAATGGCCGAACCTCGCCGGCCAGCACGAGCAGTACATCCGCAAGCAGCTGCAGGCTTTCAAGAGCGGCGCCCGCAAGAATCCGTTGATGACGCCGATGGCGATGTCGCTGTCGGACGACGACATGGACGATCTCGGCGCCTTCTTCTCCTCGCAGAAGCCGGCGGGCCTGGAAGCCGATCCGGGCAAGTTGGCGCTGGGCCAGCGCATCTTCCGCAGCGGCGATCCGAAGAGCGGTGTTCCCGCCTGCGCCTCGTGCCACGGGCCCGACGGTGCCGGCAATCCCGCGGCGGCTTATCCGCTGCTGCGCTCTCAGTATGGAACGTATGTGGCCGCGCAACTGCGTGCGTACCGCGCCGGCACTCGCCAGACGGATCAGAACAAGATGATGCGCGACGTCGCGGGCACGATGTCCGACGACCAGATCGATGCCGTCGCTTCGTATGTTCAGGGCCTGCGCTGAAACTGGAACTCTCGTAATGAGCTCACGCACGAACAAGCTCTGCCTCGCTGCATTCCTGGCGCTGGTTTGCGTCGCGTGCAGCAAGCAGCCGCAGCCGGCCGCCCCCGGGCAACCGGCGGCGTCGGGGCCCGCACAGGGTCAGCCTTCCACGGCCGCACCTGCCGATGCCGCTGCAGTGCCGGCGACCGCCGAGGAATCGGCGCCGGCAGCGCCCGCCGAGACGGTCACTGAGACCGATGATGCGCAGGCGCCTGCGGATCAAGCCCCGTCAGGTGTGCAACCGTCGCTGCGGCTCGCCACAGCGCCGAACGCGCCAGCGACGGAACACTTCAAGGAGGGCGCGAACTATCGCAAGGTGGTGCCCGCTCAGCCCACGACCGTAGCGCCCGGCAAAGTCGAAGTCGTGGAGTTCTTCTGGTACGGCTGCGGCCACTGCTTCAAGCTCGATCCCGCGATCGAGGCATGGCGCGGCAAGGGCAAGCCGCAATACGTGGAATTCGTGCGCGTGCCGGCAATGTGGAACGACACGTTGCGCATGCATGCGCGGCTGTTCTACACCGCCGAAGCGCTCGGCAAGCTGGATGCTCTGCACTCGACGATCTTCCGCGAGATTCACGTCAACAACGATCCGCTGAACACGGTCGAGCTGATGACGGCGTTCTTCAAAAAGCAGGGCGTCAGCGCGGACGAGTTCCAGAAAGCGTTCGCTTCCTTCGCGGTGGAATCGAAGCTGCAGCGCGCCGACTTCCTCAACCGGCGCTACCAGATCAACTCCGTGCCGCAGCTGGCCGTCAACGGCAAGTACGTCACCGACGAGGGGCTGGCGGGCGGCGAGCCGGAGCTGTTCCAGGTCGTTCAAGAGCTCGCCGCGCATGAGCACGGCGGCTGACAACCGATCGCGACGTCGCGCGGCATGCTGAACATCTTCATACAGCAGCCGCAGGGCCTGGCGCGCACCACGCCGGGCTCGCCGCCGAAGATTCCCGACGAAGCGCTCTGGCTCGACCTGCTCGAGCCGACGCAGGACGAGGAAAAGCTGGTCGAACGCGAGCTCGGCATCGACGTGCCGACGCGCGAGGAAATGAAGGAGATCGAGACCTCGAACCGGCTGTACGAGGATAACGGCGCGCTGTACATGACCACGACGGTCGCCGCACAGCTCGACACCGATCGCCCGGTGGCCACGGCGGTGACGTTCATCTACACGGGCTCGCGCCTGGTGACGAACCGCTACCTCGACACCAAGCCGTTCCAGCAATTCATCGCCTATGCCGAAAAGCATCCGGCCGCGTGCACCAGCCCGCTGGCGCTGCTCGCGGGCCTGGTGGAAGCGTTCACCGAGCGCATCGCAGACGTGCTGGAGCGCGTCGGCGCCGACCTGGACAATCTGTCGGGCAACATTTTCGCGCAGCGTGGCAACGGCACGCCGGACAGCCGCAATCTGCGCCGCATGATCGAGCGCATCGGGTTCAATGGCGAGCTCAACTCCAAGTCGCGCGAGAGCCTGGTGAGCTTGGGACGAATGCTGATGTTCGTGCAACAATCCGCGCCGATGACCGGCGAGCAGCGCGACCGCTTTCATTCCATCAGCCGCGACGTCACGTCCCTGTCCGACCATGCGAGCTTCCTGGGAACGAAGACCTCGTTCCTGCTGGAGGCGACGCTGGGCCTGATCAACATCGAGCAGAACAACATCATCAAGATCTTCTCGGTCGTCGCCGTGATGCTGATGCCGCCGACGCTGGTCGCGAGCATCTACGGCATGAATTTTCATTTCATGCCCGAGATCGGCTGGCATCTCGGCTACCCGTGGGCGCTGCTGCTGATGCTCGTGTCGGGGCTGATCCCTTACCTGTTCTTCCGTCGCCGAGGCTGGTTGTAGATGCCACACACGATCACCAGCATGGCGCTGTTCTGCGATTTCGAGAACATCGCGCTCGGCGCGCGCGACGCCAAGTACGCGAAGTTCGACATCGACCGCGTGCTGGAGCGCCTGCTGCTGAAAGGCAGCATCGTCGTGAAGAAGGCGTACTGCGACTGGGAACGCTATCGCGATTTCAAGGCGCCGATGCACGAGGCCTCGTTCGAGATGATCGAGATTCCGCACGTGCGCATGTCGGGCAAGAACTCCGCCGACATCCGCATGGTCGTCGACGCGCTCGACCTGTGCTACACCAAGGCGCACGTCGACACGTTCGTGATCATCAGCGGCGACTCGGATTTCTCGCCGCTGGTCAGCAAGCTGCGCGAGAACAACAAGTTCGTCATCGGCGTCGGGGTCAAGAGCTCGACCTCGGACCTGCTGATCGCGAACTGC